>CANPZI010000003.1 GCA_947588995.1 uncultured Lachnospiraceae bacterium | reverse complement strand
GATGGGGCCGGTTCCGATTTGGCAGATTTGAGTCTGGACGAACTTGGCTTGGGAGAACTGGGCTTGGATGAACTGGGACTGGATGAATTGGGTCTGACGGAATCCGGCCTGACGGATGATGCCGAGGAGGAGCCTATAGCGGCAGCCGCAGAGGACGTCGCGGCGGAAGAGCCTATGACGGCGGACGCCGGAGACATGGCGGAGGAAAGTACGGATGGGGCCGGTTCCGATTTGGCAGATTTGAGTCTGGACGAACTTGGCTTGGGAGAACTGGGCTTGGATGAACTGGGTCTGCATGAAGATGTGCCGGAGGAAGCGTCTCAGGAGGAGACTGCGGAGGAGCAGTTTCCGGCAGAAGAAGAGCCGGAAGCGACGGAGGAGCATTTCGCGCTGGAGGAGGAGCCTGAGGCGGAGGAAGAACACTTCGCATTAGAAGAAGAGCCGGAAGCAGCGGAGGGAGATTTCGCGCTGGAAGAGGAGCCTGAGGCGGAGGAAGAACACTTCGCATTAGAAGAAGAGCCGGAAGCGACGGAGGAGCATTTCGCGCTGGAGGAAGAGCCTGAAGCAGCGGAAGAACACTTTGCCCTGGAGGATACGGGAGAAGAGGACGCCGATCTGTCTGCACTTCTGGAGAGCATGGGCGGCAACGAAGCTTTATCTGAGATCAATGATCTGCTGGAGAAGTCAGATCAGGGCGTCGCCGTGGACGACGATATGATGGCGATGCTGGGCGGCATGTCGGAGAGCGAGGAGAGCGGCGGCGAATTTGATTTCTTCGCGGGTGAAGAGGAAGAGATGCCTGCGGAGGAAGAGGGCCCTGAGAATATTCGGGAGATTACCCAGGAAGAACTGGACGAACGGGAGAACCCGAAGTCCAGAAAAGAGAAGAAAAGAGAAGAAAAAGAGAGAAAGAAACGGGAAAAACAGGCCAGAAAGGCAAAGAAGAAAAAAGGCGCGGCGGGTGAGGCCGCAGACGGCACAGGAACGGATGAACTGGACAGTCTCTTAGAGAGTATGGACGGCGAAGCGGGAGAAGAAAAGCCGAAAAAGCAAGGTTTCTTCGCCAAGCTGCTGGCGCTGCTTCTGGAGGAGGATGAAGACGAGGAATCTGCGGCGGAGACGGAAGATGCTGCCGACGATGTCGGTGTAGTCATCGGCAACCTCTCCGATGAGAATAAAGAACTTCTGGCGGAGTTAAGCGCGGAAGATCAGAAGAACGCCAAGAAGAAAGAGAAAAAAGAGAAGAAAGAGAAGAAAGGTAAAAAAGGCAAAAAGAAAGCGGACGCCGCAGCAGCGGAAGAGGGAGAGGAAACCGAAGAGGGCGAAGCGAAAGCCAAAAAGCCCAAGAAAGAAAGAAAGAAAAAGAAAGAGAAAGAAGAGGGAGCCGCGGAAGAGCCGCAAGTACCCGAAAAGAAGATTTCCAAAAAGAAAGTGATTTCTGTATTTCTGTTCTGCGCAACGATTGCGGCCTGCATCGTTATCGTCACCATGGTATTGCCGGAGCAGTTCGAGAAACAGGAGGCCAGGGTCGCGTTCGACCATGCGCAGTATGAGCAGGTATATGAACTGCTTTACGGCAAGAAACTGAGCGAGGCGGACGAGACGCTTTTTGCCAAGAGCAGCGTCGTTTTGAAGATGCAGCGCAAGCTGGACTCTTATGAGAATTACAGCAAGATGGATATGCCGTTGGAGGCTTTGGATGCACTGCTGGAGGGTGTGACCCGCTATCAGGAGCTGCGCGACGAGGCGGACAGTCTCAATGTGGGCGGCGAGGTTTCGGCGGTCTATGAGCAGATCCTGGACGCATTGTCGAACGAATACGGGCTGTCTGAGGCGGATGCGATGGATATTCTCTCGTCCGGCGACAACGTGACATACTCTCAGCGGCTTCAGGCAGTTCTCTCCGGAGAGGCATTCGGTGAAGAGGAAGAGCCGGAAGGAAAGCAGGATGTTCTGCCGGAAGAAGAGGAAATCATAGACAGACTGCAGAGTACGGAAACGGAGTAGGCACGGATATGGTTGCGGTGATAGACTATGACGCCGGCAATATAAAGAGCGTCGAGAAGGCGGTCGCGGCACTTGGCGAAGCCGTTACGGTGACGAGAAAACGGGAAGATATTTTGTCGGCAGATCATGTTATCCTGCCGGGAGTCGGCGCTTTCGGCGACGCCATGGAAAAACTGCACAGGTACGGTCTGGCTGACACGATCAGGGAAGTTACAGACAGCGGCACGCCTTTTCTGGGAATCTGCCTCGGTTTACAGCTTTTGTTTGAGAGCAGCGAGGAGAGCGAGGGGGTTCCGGGTCTTAATATACTGCCCGGCAGGATTGTGCGTCTGCCGGATGATCAGGGGCTTAAGATTCCGCATATCGGCTGGAATTCTCTTAGCTATCCGAACAGAGGGCGGCTGTTTGCCGGTATTCCGGAGGAGTCTTATGTGTATTTCGTGCACTCCTATTATCTGCAGGCGTCGGATCCTGCGATCGTGACGGCGGTGACGGAGTATGCGGCGCCGATCCATGCCTCCGTGGAGAGAGGCAATGTGTTCGCCTGTCAGTTCCATCCGGAGAAGAGCTCGGACGTGGGTATGAGGATTCTGCGGAATTTTCTGGCCATCGAAAGCTAAGTGCACAAGCGGGGAGTATCGCGGGACGATGTATACAAAGAGAATCATTCCCTGCCTGGATGTGAAGAACGGGCGGGTTGTCAAGGGAGTCAACTTTATCAATTTCAAGGATGCGGGCGATCCCGCCGAGGTCGGAGCGGCCTATGACAAGTCCGGCGCGGACGAGCTGGTTTTTCTGGACATTACAGCTTCTTCGGATGCCAGGAAGACGGCGGTGGAGATGGTGCGCAGAGTCGCGGAGCGTGTCTTTATCCCTTTTACGGTGGGCGGCGGTATCCGCACGGTGGAGGATTTCAAAGCGATCCTGCGGGAGGGCGCGGACAAGGTGTCGGTCAATTCCGCGGCGATCATGAATCCGCGTCTGATTGCGGATGCGGCTGACAAATTCGGCAGTCAGTGCGTCGTCGTCGCCATCGACGCGAAGAGACGGCAGGATGGCAGCGGCTGGAATATCTACAAGAACGGCGGCCGCGTGGATATGGGGATAGACGCTGTGGAGTGGGCCATGCAGGCGGACCGGCTCGGTGCGGGAGAGATCCTGCTCACCAGCATGGACGGCGACGGTACGAAAGCAGGGTACGATCTGGAACTGACGCGGGCCGTTGCGGAGAATGTCTCGATTCCCGTCATCGCTTCGGGCGGCGCCGGCACGATGGAACACTTCTATGAGGCTTTTACGGCCGGCAAAGCGGACGCGGCGCTGGCGGCTTCTCTCTTCCATTTCAAGGAGATGGAGATCAGCAGTCTGAAGAACTATCTGCGGGCAAGAGGGATCCCCGTCAGAATATAGCGGTATGCAGGCTGCCGGGCAGACGGACTTTTGCGGAAGCGTACGGATTCGCCGCCGTGAATAAATGTACGAGGAGATAAGAGCATGGCAATGCTGAGCAACGACTGGGCAGTCGCTTTGGACGGAGAGTTTCACAAGCCTTATTACCGTGAACTATATACCTTTGTGAGAGACGAGTACAGCAAGCGGGTGATCTATCCGCCGTCTGAGGAGATTTTCAGCGCCTTTCACTTTACGCCTCTGCATGAAGTGAAAGTTCTTTTGCTGGGGCAGGATCCCTACCACAATGAGCATCAGGCGCACGGCATGAGTTTTTCCGTGCCGCAGGATCAGCGGGAGATCCCGCCGTCACTGCAGAATATCTATCAGGAGCTGCACGATGATCTGGGCTGTTATATCCCCAACAACGGATATCTGAAAAAATGGGCCGATCAGGGAGTGCTGCTCTTAAATACCGTTTTGACCGTGCGGGCGCATCAGGCGAATTCCCATCAGGGCAAGGGCTGGGAGCAGTTTACGGACGCCGTGATCCAGGCGGTGAATGAGCAGGACCGGCCGATTGTCTATCTGTTGTGGGGACGTCCCGCGCAGAGCAAGATCCCGATGCTGACAAATCCGAAGCATCTGATCTTAAAGGCGCCGCATCCGAGTCCGCTGTCGGCATACAGAGGATTTTTCGGCTGCAGGCACTTCAGCCGGTGCAACGAATTCCTGGAAGCGCACGGCGTAGAGCCGATCGACTGGCAGATTGAGAACATTTGAGAAAAGGCCCGCAGGAGGAGTACATGATGAAAAAGGAAACATTTGTGACGAAAGAGCAGATTGAAGAGATCGTAAAGACTTACCCTACGCCTTTTCACATCTATGATGAAAAAGGAATCCGCGAGAACGCCAGGGCGGTGAAAGAGGCATTTTCGTGGAATAAAGGATTTAAGGAATATTTTGCGGTGAAAGCGTGCCCCAATCCGTTCCTGATCGGGATTCTTCATGAGTATGGGATCGGCTGCGACTGCTCGTCTCTGACAGAGCTGATGTTAAGCAACGCGCTGGGCATCAACGGCCACGATATCATGTTCTCGTCCAATGACACGCCCGCGGAGGATTACGCCTACTGTGCGAAAGTGGGCGGAATCATCAATCTGGACGACATCACGCACATTGCGTTTGTGGAAAAAATTCTCGGCACGCTGCCGGAGACGATGAGCTGCCGTTACAATCCGGGCGGTGTCTTCCAGATGAGCAACGGCATCATGGACAATCCGGGCGACGCGAAGTATGGCTTTACGACCGAGCAGCTTTTTGAGGGGTATCGGATTCTGAAAGAAAAAGGCGTAAAGCATTTCGGCCTCCATGCTTTTCTGGCGAGCAACACCGTGACCAACGAGTATTATCCGAAGCTGGCGGGACAGCTCTTTGAGGTGGCGGTACAGATCAAAGAGAAACTCGGTATTCAGCTGGAGTTCATCAATCTGTCAGGCGGTGTGGGGATCGCCTACAGGCCGGAGCAGACTGCCAACGATATCCGCGAGATCGGAGAGGGCGTCCGCAGGGTGTATGAGGAGATTCTGGTGCCGGCAGGCATGGGAGATGTGGCGATCTACACGGAGATGGGGCGGTTTATGACGGGGCCTTACGGCGCGCTCGTGACGAAAGCGATCCACGAGAAGCATACGCACAAGGAGTACATCGGCGTGGACGCCTGTGCGGTGAATCTGATGCGTCCGGCCATGTACGGCGCGTACCATCACATCACGGTACTGGGCAAGGAGGATGCGCCCTGCGACCACAAGTATGACGTGACGGGATCGCTGTGTGAGAACAACGACAAGTTTGCGGTTGACAGGATGCTGCCGAAGATTGACATGGGAGATTATCTCGTGATCCATGACACCGGCGCGCACGGTTACGCGATGGGTTACAATTATAACGGCAAACTGAAATCGGCGGAACTTCTGCTTAAGGAGGACGGCAGCGTGCAGCTGATCAGGCGCGCTGAGACGCCGGCGGACTATTTTGCCACACTTGACTGTTTCGATATCTATGAAAAAATCCGGACTTCTTAAAGAAGTTCGGATTTTGTGTCTGCCGGCGATGGGACAGTTGAACTGGGTTCAAGTCCCGTGTATTGGCTTATTTATTTGAAATGCCGGCGATGGGACAGTTGAACTGGGTTCAAGTCCTATGCATCGGTTTATTTATTCACCTGCCGGCGGCGGGACTTGAACCCGCACGTGGTTGCCCACAACAGATTTTGAGTCTGCCTCGTCTGCCATTCCGACACGCCGGCCTTTTTGCAACCGCATAACATCATAGCATAACCGTTGCGGTTTGGCAAGGCGTTTCGCAAATTATGAGGATAAACTTCTTTTTTCGCTCTGTACAATATCGCGGGAATATGGTATATTGTAAAAGATTCTTGAGAAAAAACCGAGGAACGGAAAGGAGCGAAAACCGGCGGCATCAGAGGTGGTGCCGGCGGATGACGATACGGATGAACAGAAGAGGACGGAAGAGAAAATACGTGGGAAGATGGGCGGCGGCGCTGTGCCTTGCGGGCGTTATGGCGCTCGTGCCGGTAAGACAGGCGCAGGCGGCGGGAGCCGGAAGCGCCATCGCGAGGGGAATCGACGTCTCCAAGCACAATCTTGCGATTGACTGGAGCCAGGTGCCCTCATCCGGCGTATCTTTCGTCTTTATCAAGGCGGGCAGCACGAATCTGGGGCTGGATCCGTATTTCGACGCGAATATGAGAGGAGCGAACGCGGCCGGACTCAAAACCGGTGTGTATCTGTATTCCTACGCGACCAATGTGGAACAGGCACAGAACGAGGCCAACCAGCTCGTCCAGTGGATGAGCAATTACACGGTGAATTACCCCGTGGTCTATGATGTGGAGGATGCCTGTCACAAAAATATGCCGCAGGGACAGCTGCAGGAACTGATCAATACATTCTGCTCCATCATCGAGGCGAACGGTTATTATCCGGTGGTGTATTCCAGTAAGAATATGTTCCAGAACAAGATCGGGGACATCAGGTACGACAAGTGGGTCGCGCAGTATGCAGACAATCTGGACTATAACGGCGCGGCTTTCTGGCAGAATACTTCTCACGGAAGCGTTGCGGGCATTCCGACCAGAGTGGATATGGATTACCAGTTCAAGGATTACTCCTCCGTCATTATCGCCGACGGGTTCGCGGACCGCGGCGATCAGAAAGTTTTCTATGCGAATTACAGGATGCAGAGGAACTGCTGGGTGAGCTGGGAGGACAGAAAATACCATCTGGATGAGAACGGTTTCGTACAGAAAGGCTGTTGGTTTGACGACGAAACCGGGAGATACTTCCTGGCGACCAAGGACGGCCACGCGCTGCGTGAGGACGTGACGATCCAGGGCGCGGAATACTGGTTCGATGAAAATGCGGTCATGCAGACGGGGCTGGTGACAAGACCGGACGGCAATACCTACTATTATGATGAGACCGGCGCCCTGCAGAAGAATGTCACGGTGACGGTTGACAATGTCACATATGAAGTCAACAAAAACGGCGTGGCGACAGCTGTGCCGGCTGAGCCGGATGTGCCGGTTGAGGCGGATGCGCCGGCTGAGGCGGAGGCACCTGCGGCGCAGTAAACGTTTTGATTGAATTTGAATATGGAGTGAAGATGCCTATGAGACAGCGTAGACACAGGCACAGGGAATCTTTCTCGGTTCTTTTGATCTCCAACACGGGACAGAATGCGAGACGTTTTCATATCGGCGCGTCCTGCATTCGGCTGCTTGCAGTGTTTGTCCTGTGCGTGTGCGCGGCTTTCGGATGGCTGGCTTATCACTATCTGACAGCGGATGTAACGATGGCGAGTCAGGTGAATGCGAGTGAAGTCACGCGGGAGTCCGAACTGCTTGATCAGGTCGTGGAGCAGGAGAAGAGCATAGAGCTGCTGAAAGAAGAAAAAGCGTCTCTTGACCGTCGGATTGATGAATTGACGGCAGAGAACAAGGCGCTTCTTGCGGCGGCTAAGACGGGCAAGGAAGAAAGCGCGTCGGGCGTGGAGGAGACTTCCGCGGATCCCGCGTATCCGAGCCGGTATCCCTACTCTGAGGCGGGAGAGGTTTTTCAGAAATTTTCCGAGAGCGATCCCTATGTCTCGATCAATACGAGAGAGAAAGGATCGATTGTCGCGGCCGGAGACGGCACGGTCACTTATGCCGGGGCGGACGGCGAATATCCGCTTGTCATCGAGATCGATCACGGCAACGGTTACCGCACGCGCTATATGCTGCCGCAGGAGGCCGAGACACTGCATGAGGAAGGCGACCGGGTGAAAGCGGGCGACGCTTTGGCTTCGGTCGGGGAGAACAATCAGCGGATGGATTATCAGGTTATCCATGAGGGCAAAGCGATCGATCCGCTGATCGTGTTTGAAGCGAAAGGATAAGAGGAAAAAATTATGCTGGGAAAGAATAAAAATGAGACTTACGCGGAAGAGGCGCGCACGAAGATCGGAACAATGATCGGCGCGGGAACGGTTTTTGACGGGGATTTGGCTTCGCCGGAGGCCGTCAGGATAGACGGGGTCATCAACGGCAACTGCAGCTGCGAGAAGAAGCTGATTTTAAGTGCCGAGGGACAGGTCAAGGGCAATATCACGGCGCAGAGCGTGATCATCTCCGGCAAAGTGGACGGGGATATCGTGGTCAGCGGAAAGCTGGAACTGCTCTCGACAGGCAGGATTGCCGGCAATATCACGGCCTCCTCCATCGTGATCGACGAGGGCGCGAGTTTCGACGGCAGATGTACCATGACGGCACAGACAGCAGGACAGACGGCAGGCGTTTCGGCTGCCACGCCGGCGCATGAGGACGGCGGGAAGACTGAGAGCGCCAAAGAAGCATAAGGGAAAGGGAAAACAGCAACGGGGGATCATGCCGGAAAGAGTTTGCGGGTGCGGCGCTTTGCGGCATGATTTTTTTGCGCGGTGAAAATCAAATGCTCGCGTTGCTCGCGCTTGATTTCCTGCTGATATGGTATATAATTAAATCTGTATGGGCACATAGCGGCTTATGGCTCACGGAAAGAAGTGGCGGTATGAACTGTAAAGACGCGGAGAAAAAAATACCATACTTTTTACAGGATGAGCTGGACGGCAGAGAACTGGAAGAGTTTATCGGGCATGTGGAGGGTTGTCCGGAGTGCAGAGAGGAACTGTCGATACAGTTTTTGGTCGCGGAGGGGATGGAGCGTCTCGAGCGGGGCAGCAACTTTAATCTGCAGGAGGAACTGCTGACGAAACTGGAGGACGCGCATCACCGTATCAGGCTGCGCCATACGCTGTGGTACATTCTGATCGGTCTGGAAGCCGCGGTGGCTCTTGCCGTCATTGTCGCGCTGTATATTGTGTTCCGGCTGTAGCACAGAGGGAAAGGATAGGATCGCATGGGCGAAAAACTGGTATTGATAGACGGACACAGCATACTGAACCGGGCTTTCTACGGGCTGCCGGATCTGACTAACGGTCAGGGGATTCACACAGGCGCGGTGTACGGCTTTTTGCATATCATGTTCAAGATCGTGGAGGAGGAGAAGCCGGATTATCTGACGGTGGCGTTCGACGTACATGCCCCCACGTTCAGACATGAGATCTATGCGGCCTACAAGGGAACCAGAAAACCCATGCCGCAGGAGCTGCGCGAACAGGTGCCGCTCATGAAAGAAATGCTTCAGGCGATGGGGATCTGCATCGTGGAAAAAGCGGGGCTGGAAGCCGACGATATTCTGGGAACGCTCGCAAAGCGTGCGGAGAGAGAGGGGATGGATGTCGCGCTGGTGTCCGGGGACCGCGATCTTCTGCAGATTGCCACGGACCATATCCGGATCAGGATTCCGAAGACCAAGAGCGGCAGAACGGAGATTGAGGATTACTATGCAAGAGATGTGGAGGCAAAGTATCAGGTCAATCCGACGCAGTTCATCGATCTGAAAGCGCTCATGGGCGATACGGCGGACAATATTCCCGGCGTGCCAAAGATCGGGGAGAAGACCGCTGCGGAACTGATGGTGCAGTTCGGCTCTCTGGACAATATCTACGCTCATGCGGCGGAAATCCCGAAGAAAGCCGTGAGGGAATCCCTGCTTGAGAACCGGGAGCTGGCCGAGCTGAGCAGGACATTGGCCACGATCCGGACGGACAGCGAGATCGACTATCGCTTCGAGGAGGCGAAGACGGGGAATTTCTACACGAGGGAAGCTTATCTTCTGTGCAAAAAGCTGGAGTTCAAAAATCTGCTCCCGCGCTTTGAAAAAGATGTCGCCGTCTCCCATGAGCAGACCGCTTATTTTGGGGAACTTCGGGAGCTGGCGGAGGTGGAGGCACTCTTTGCGGAGTGTGCGACGCCGGACGAACAGGAGGGCGGAACGCGTGAGATCGGTCTGGCCATCCTCGCGGACGCGGAGACGCTTGTGGGCGCGGCAGTCGCGGCCGGTGCGCAGAAAGTGCGTTTTATTCCCTGTCAGGGTTTTGTGACGGAGCAGTATCTGACGGATAAGCTTTCGGCGCTGTGCGCAGGCGGCCTGTGCAGGTGCAGCGCCTTTGATATCAAGAAGCTGTACGGCAGAATAGAGCATGGGTACGATGAAGAAGAGGCTGGCGGGGCGGATGTGATGGCGCCCTACAGGGAAGAGCGCTATTTCGATATCCTGATTGCGGCCTATCTGTTGAATCCGCTGAAGAATGATTACGAGGCGGAGGATATCGCGAATGAGTATCTCGGCCTCACGATACCGAACCGGGCGCAGGTGTGCGGCAAGGCGTCCTATGCGCAGGCCTATGAGGAGCATCCGAAAGAGGTGGCGGAATATGCCTGCTTCCACGCCTATGTGTGCCTCATGGCAGCGCCGGTTCTGCGGGATAAGCTGCGGGAGCAGGGCATGTATGACCTGATGTATGGGATCGAGATGCCGCTGACGAGGGTGCTTGGCGATATGGAGCGATACGGCGTACTGGTGAAGCCGGACGAATTGAGAGCATACGGGGAAGCACTGGTGGGTCGGATCGGGGAACTGGAAGAGTCGATCTGCAGGCAGGCCGGTCACAGCTTCAACATCAATTCGCCGAAGCAGCTCGGTGAGGTACTCTTTGCGGAGATGGGGATACGGGGCGGCAAGAAGACCAAGACCGGCTATTCCACCGCGGCGGACGTGCTGGAGAAACTGGCGCCGGATTATCCGATCGTGTCCGATATTTTGGAATACAGAGGGCTCACCAAGCTGAAATCCACCTACGCGGACGGGCTGGCGGCCTATATTGACGCCGGCGGCAGGATTCATTCGACTTTTAACCAGACGATCACCGCAACCGGACGTATCAGCTCCACGGAACCGAATCTGCAGAATATTCCGATGCGCATGGAACTCGGCAGGCGGATTCGCAAGGTATTCGTGCCGATGGAGGGCTGCCTCTTCATGGATGCGGACTATTCCCAGATTGAGCTCAGGGTGCTGGCCCATATGTCCGGCGACAGGCAGCTGATCGAAGCCTATAAGATGGATGAGGACATCCACCGCATCACGGCGGCCAAAGTTTTTCATACGCCCTTTGAAGAGGTGACGGATTTGCAGAGGCGCAATGCCAAGGCAGTCAACTTCGGCATTGTCTACGGGATCAGTTCTTTCGGTTTGAGTCAGGATCTGAGCATCTCGAAAAAAGAGGCGGCGGAGTATATCGAGCAGTATTTTCAGACCTATCCCGATGTGAAGAAGTTTTTGGACGCCGCTGTTGAGAAAGCGAAAAAAGACGGTTATGTGACGACGATGTTCGGGCGGAAGCGTCCGATTCCGGAGCTTGCGTCCGGCAATTTCATGCAGCGCTCTTTCGGCGAGCGCGTGGCCATGAATTCACCGATTCAGGGAACGGCTGCCGACATCATGAAGATCGCCATGATACATGTGTGGGAGAGACTGCATCGGGAAAGACTCCGCTCGAGACTGATCCTGCAGGTGCACGATGAACTGCTGGTTGAGACTTTTGTCGAAGAACAGGAGCAGGTGCGTCGCATTCTGACCGAGGAGATGCAGAACGCGGCGGATCTGGCGGTGAAGCTGGAGATCGACCTGCATACCGGAAGCGACTGGTATGAGGCCAAATAGGAGTCGGTGTCAATGAGAGTTATAGGAATCACAGGCGGAGTCGGAAGCGGCAAATCCGAGATACTGGCTTATCTGAAAGAGCGCGTAAACTGCCGGATTATTATGGCCGATCGGGCGGCTCATGAATTGGAGCTGCCGGGCGCACCGTGCTATGAACCGCTCATAGCGCTTTTAGGCCGGGATATTCTGGCGGGGGACGGCGCGATCGACAGAGAGAAGATGGCCGCGGCAATTTTTGCGGACAGAGAGATGTTAAAGCAGGTCAACGGGATTGTGCATCCTGCCGTCAGGACTTATCTGCTGCGGGAGATTGAGAGAGAAAAAGAGGCCGGGCGGTATGATTATCTCTTTCTGGAGGCCGCCCTGCTCATAGAGGAGGGCTATGAACAAATTGTCGATGAGATGTGGTATATCCATGCCGATGAGTCCGTGCGGCGGGACAGGCTGAAAGCGTCCAGGGGTTATTCGGATGAAAAGATCGACAGTATCATGCGCAGGCAGCTGCCGGAGCGGACATTCTATGAGCACTGCCGCGTGGTGATAGAGAACAGCGGGCTGCTTGCGGATACCTACAGGCAGATCGATGAGAAATTGGGGGCAGAATTGTGTCAGAAGCAATAAAATTTCCGGGACAGTTGGTGTTCGGTCTGGATATCGGGACGAGGAGCATCGTCGGCACGGTGGGCTACCGTGTCGGTGAGAAATTTTATGTGGTCACGCAGAGCATCAGAGAACACACGACCCGCTCCATGCTGGACGGACAGATCCACGATATCTATAAGGTCGGCGAGACGATAAGCGAGGTGAAGAGCGAGCTGGAAGAGCGCATCGGCAGGCCGCTTAAGGACGTCTGCATCGCCGCTGCCGGGCGCGTCCTGCGCACCGTGACGGTCAGAGTGGACACGGAGCTTTCGGGCGACAGGGAAGTAAACGGCGAGGACATCTACGCGCTGGATTCCATGGGTGTGGAGAAAGCCTACGAGGCGTTTCTGGAAGACAACGATACCGATATCCGTTTCTACTGTGTCGGCTACTCTGTGGTGCGCTATTACATGAACGGTTATCAGATGGGAAATCTGGAGGGACATAAGGCCAGGACCATCGGGGAAGATCTGATTGCGACGTTCCTGCCGGAGGACGTCGTGGACGGTTTATACAAGGCCGTGGGAGCCGCGGGCTTAGAGGTCGTGAATCTGACGCTGGAGCCGATCGCCGCGATTCAGGTGGCGATACCGCAGATGTACCGTATGCTGAATATTGCGCTGGTTGACGTGGGAGCCGGCACTTCGGATATCTCTGTGACCAAAGACGGCAGCATCATTGCCTACGGCATGATTCCCATAGCGGGAGACAGTCTGACGGAAGTGGTGGCCAAACACTGTCTGGTGGACTTTGCGACGGCGGAGCACATCAAGCGGGAGACGGGCGTCAGAGAGCGGATAGAGTACAAGGATATCATGGGATTGTCACAGACCATCACGGCAGACGAGGTCGCGGAAGTGACGGCGGATGTCATCGCCGACATGACCGGCCGGGTGGCCGACAAGATCAGAGAGTTAAACGGCGGCAAGTCCGTCAGCGCTGTCTTTGTGGTGGGCGGCGGCGGTATGCTGCCGGGCTACACCGAGGCTCTGGCAGACAAACTCGGTATTCAGAGAGAGAGAGTTGCGGTGCGCGGCGAGGAAGTGATGCAGAACATAGAGTTTCTGGAGGCGGATGCGAAGCGGGATTCCCTGATGGTGACACCCATCGGTATCTGCCTGAGTTTCTATGAGCAGAGCAACAACTTCATCTTTGTCTATTTCAATGAGCAGAGAATCAAAATTTACGACAACAATAAGGTGGCGGTGGTGGACGCGGCCATGCAGGCGGAGTTTCCGAACGACGGGCTTTTCCCGAAGCGGGGCAGGGAACTCAACTATGTGGTCAACGGCAAGCCGCGCATCACCAGAGGCGCGCTCGGAGAGGCGGCGGTGATCACCGTCAACGGCAATGAGGCGGATATCTATACCCTCATCCATGCCAACGATCAGATCAGAGTCAGGGAATCCACAGCGGGGGAGGCGGCGCAGCTGGATATCAATCAGCTGCCGGAGTACGGCGCAACCATGCGCGTGGAGGTCAACGACAAGAAGATTGACCTGCCGAAATTTGCCAGCGTGAACGGCGAACTGCAGTCGGGGTATTACAGCATCAGGGAGAATGACTCCATCGAGATCCTGGGTTATTATACCGTGCGTCAGATCGCGGAATTTATGGATGTCATCATCAATCAGGAGATGAACATCTATGTGAACAACAAGCTGGCGGATATGGATACGAAAGTGTACGAGAACTTCTCGGTGATCTGGACGATGGAGACGCTGCAGCTGTCCGACCGCGACAAGTACGAGAACGGTGTGGCGGATTCTTTCGCCGATCTGCCGGAGGACGACGGCAGCTATGTAAAGCGTGAGCCGCAGCCGGAGAACAGGCCTGAGGAACAGGCGGCAGCGGCGCCGATGTCCGCAGACGCTTCCGGGACAGCGGAAACTGCCGACAGGCAGACGCTTCCGGACAGCGGCAGCGTGCAGGGCAATTCCGCGGACGCTCAGACGCGGGAGAGCGTGGAGGGAGAAACCGGATCAGGCGTGCAGCCGGAGGGAAGCGCCGGAACGAATGCACAGGGCCCGGAAAGCGGAGAAGCCTTGCAGGATACAGCGCCTGGCGCGGCGGAGGAGCCGCAGGGCGTGCAGCCGGCGGACGCTGTGCCCGCGCAGACAGGCGACAGCATCACGGTGACGGTGAACGGGCAGCAGATTCAGATGTCGGGCAAGAAAGAGTATGTGTTTGTGGATGTGTTTGCCTATATCGACTTCGATCTCTCCAAGCCGCAGGGCAGCGGGATCGTCACGAAGCTGAACGGCAGGGACGCACAGTATATGGAGAAAATCTACGGCGGCGCGCAGATCGAGATCTACTGGAAGCACTGACAGACTGCCATACCTGAACGATACGGAAAGAAAAGAAAACGGATGATGAGACTATGCAGTATAGCCAGCGGCAGCAGCGGGAACTGCGTCTATGTGGGCTCCGACGCGACGCATCTTCTGATCGATGTGGGGATCAGCTGTAAGCGGGTCGAGGCGGGCGCTGCCGAACTGGGCATCAGATTGTCGGAGATCGACGGTATTTTTATCACTCATGAACACGCGGATCATATAGGAGGCCTCGGCGTGATCGCCAGAAAATATGCGCTGCCGATCTACGCTACGAGAGGGACGATCGCGGCGATCAGGCAGACGCACACGCTGGGGCAGATCGACGAGGAACTTTTTCACTATGTCAAAGAGGACGAGAAGTGTACGGTGAAAGACATGACGCTGTATCCGATACGCACTTCCCACGACGCGGCCGACCCGGTGGCATACCGAATCAGTCATGACGGGCAGAAAGCGGCGGTCATTACCGATCTGGGCTGCTACAGTGACTATACGGTGGAATGCCTGCGGGGATTGGATATCCTCTATCTGGAGGCCAACCATGACGTCCGTATGCTGCAGGCGGGTTCTTATCCCTATTATCTGAAGCAGCGCATCCTCGGAGACAGGGGGCATCTGTCCAACGAGGCGGCGGGGAAGCTGTTGAGCAGGCTTCTGCACGACGGGATGCGCGCGGTGATGCTGGGACATCTGAGCCAGGAGAATAACCTGCCGGAGCTCGCCTACGAGTCGGTGCGGCTGGAAGTGACCATGTCGGATACGCCGTACCGGGGCGATGATTTTCCGCTGTATGTGGCGAAGCGCAGCGAGGTATCGCAGATGCCGGAGATATGAAAACGACAGGAAAAGACTGACTGTGCGGCGGCTGCCGGAGGAGGGGCATGCGGTACAGAAGCGGAAATATGGATAAGGAGAAGAGAGAAGATGAAAAAGACAATCATTACGGTGGTCGGCAAAGACACGGTAGGCATTATCGCCAGAGTATGTACCTATCTGGCGGACAACGGGATCAACATTCTGGATATCTCGCAGACTATTGTGCAGGATTATTTCAATATGATGATGATCGTAGATACCAATCAGACCGCCAAGGATTTCGGGGAGATGGCGAAAGATCTGGAGGAGCTGGGCAAGAGCATCGGTGTGATCATCAAGTGCCAGAAAGAAGAAATCTTCGACCAGATGCACAGAATATAGAGGTGCAGAGGAAAAGCAAGCGACGCGGAAGGAACAAGGCAATCATGATCAATATATTTGAAGTGGCAGAAACTAATGAAATGATAGAGAAAGAGAATCTGGATGTGCGTACGATCACGCTGGGGATCAGTCTGTTGGACTGCATCGACGCGGATCTGAAGCTTCTCAATGAGAAGATCTACCAGAAAATCTACGAGGCGGCAAAAGATCTGGTGGCGACGGGAGAGTACATCTCCGCCGAGTACGGCATCCCTGTCGTCAACAAGCGGATCTCCGTGACGCCCATCGCCCTGGTGGGCGGAGCCGCCTGTAAGTCCCCGGAAGATTTTGTCTCCCTTGCGAAGACTCTCGACAAGGCGGCCCATGAGGTGGGCGTCAATTTTATCGGCGGCTATTCCGCCCTGGTGTCAAAAGGCATGACGGCGGCGGATGAGATGCTGATCCGCTCTATTCCGCAAGCGCTGTCTGTCACAGAGCGTGTGTGCAGTTCCGTCAATCTGGGCTCGACCAGGACGGGGATTAACATGGACGCCGTGAAGCTGATGGGTGAGATGATCCTGCAGACGGCACAGGCCACTGCGGATCAGGATTCCCTCGGCTGCGCGAAGCTGGTAGTGTTCTGCAATGCGCCGGACGACAATCCTTTCATGGCGGGCGCTTTCCATGGCGTGACAGAGGCGGATAAGGTCATCAATGTGGGCGTCAGCGGGCCGGGCGTGGTCAAGACGGCGTTGGAGAAAGTGCGCGGAGAAAATTTTGAAGTGCTGTGCGAGACGATCAAGAAGACGGCGTTCAAAGTGACCCGCGTAGGGCAGCTTGTCGCGAAAGAGGCCTCCAAGATGATGAATGTGCCGTTCGGCATCGTCGATCTGTCGCTGGCACCGACGCCGGCAGTGGGAGACTCCGTCGCGGAGATCCTCTGCGAGATCGGGCTGGAGCATGCGGGAGCGCCGGGAACGACCGCTGCGCTTGCGCTTCTCAACGATCAGGTGAAAAAAGGCGGCGTCATGGCATCCTCCTATGTGGGCGGCCTAAGCGGCGCGTTCATTCCCGTCAGCGAGGATCAGGGCATGATCGACGCGGTGACGGCAGGGGCGCTGACACTGGAAAAACTGGAAGCGATGACGTGCGTGTGCTCCGTGGGACTTGATATGATCGCGATTCCCGGAGATACCAGGGCGTCCACCATATCGGGCATCATTGCGGACGAGATGGCGATCGGCATGGTGAACCAGAAGACGACGGCGGTGCGCCTCATCCCTGTGATCGGCAAGGGCGTGGGAGAGACTGTCGAGTTCGGCGGGCTTCTCGGCTATGCGCCGATCATGCCCGTCAACGGTTTCTCCTGCGATGCCTTTATCGCGCGCGGGGGAAGAATCCCCGCACCGATTCACAGCTTTAAGAACTGATTGCGGAAAGAGAGGAAAACTAATGATATACACGGAACGGGACAAGCTTACGGTCATCGAGACCGGAGATGAGGTCGAGAACCTTGCCTTTGACAGCATTGCCGAAGCTCTGCTGGAACGCCCTTCAAACATGATCTACTGTGAGGCAGAGGGGCGGCTGTACGGGATTGTCAGTATGGGCGATGTGATGAGAGCCGGTGGGGCAGGGCTTCGCGAGGTGACGGTCAACAGACGGTTTACACAACTTTCCCGGGGCGAATATATGAGAGCCAGACAGATCTTTCGGGAGAAAGAGACGATCAATGCGCTCCCTGTCGTTGAGGGGGGGGGTGCTTCTGGGAGAATATGCCAGATGGGACGATTTCGCGATGCCGGACGATCCGGCGCTGCGTTACGGGGCGGATTTCTGGGACAGGCGGTTTTGGCCAAGAGAGCCGCTTGTGCTGGTAAAACCGTGCGCGCTTTTCTCCTGGAAAGCGGAAAAATATGCAGGGTGGATCAGACAGCTGGAGCGGCACGGCGTCGCCTACCAGACGGTGGAGCGGCAGGACGTCGCAGCCTGTGTCGGGGACTTCGATGTATCCGACAGGCTGCTATTCGTGGATGAGGATGAGCGCCGCGGGATGGACACGCTGTATCACTGGATATGGAAAAAGGATTATGCGACGCGCTCATACAATGGATTTGCAAGAGGGCCGATTAAGGAGAAGATGTATAACCGCTATGGAGCTGCGGTGGCTGACGGATTCCTGAAAAAGCTGCAAAACACGGGCGTGCGAATGCTTATTGTCGAAGACTCATATCATGACAGCGCATACGGCAGGGCCTTACGGCAGCAGCTTAAGGATTGCAGGACGAACAGACTGCCGGAATCCGCCTATGACGGATTTTTTGGGGATTTATATGAGCAGGCGGACAGAAAGGAAATCGCAGATCTGCAATTTGGTCAGATCGGCGCGAGGTCGGCGGCAGGTTTTAATGTACTGAAAGATTCATCACATACTTATTATCATGTCCATGACGGAGAACGTCTGACCGCGGGGCAGCCGGCGGAGTACGAGAGGACGGTCTGGTGCTTCGGGCCGTGTCTGATCACAGGATATTATGTAGAAGATAAATATACGATCGAGAGCTTCCTGCAGGCGCGCCTGAATGAGAGCGGGAGCAGAACCAGGGTGGTTAATCTGGGCGCGCCGGACAATATGCTGGGGAGGATGAACCGCATCTCTCACACAGAACTGAAAACAGGCGACGTCGTTGTCCTGCATCTGCCAGAGCCAGATGCAGGAAATCTCGAACTGGAGTGCGTGAACCTGTATGATGTCGCAGCGTTGCACGATGCTCCTGCAGCATGGTTTGTGAACGCGATTATGCACTGCAACCACAGGGCGAACGAAATATTTGCGGACGCGATCTATGAGAAACTCTTCCCCATACTGCGCGAGCCGCCGGGGGAGCGCACGGCGGTTGCGCTGGACGACAATTTCCTTGTGACGGCTTATCTGCGGCAGTATTTTCCCGATTTTTCCGCGGCGGATTACGGGGAAGTCGGCGCCATAGTGATGAACTGCAACCCGTTTACTTACGGCCATCGCTATCTGATAGAGTATGCCTCCGCGAGGGTCGATCATCTCATTGTCTTTGTGGTGGAGGAGGATAAATCTCTGTTCAGTTTCGGGGAGCGTTTTGCCATGGTGCGTGACGGCGTGGCGGATCTTGCGAATGTGCGGGTCGTGCCGAGCGGGGATTTCATTTTGTCGCAGCGGACTTTTCCAGAGTATTTTCTCAAAATCGAAGACGAGGATATCGTGCGCAATGTGGAGTATGATATCACGCTTTTTGCGGAGCGGATCGCCCCGGCGCTGCACATCACCAGCCGGTTTGTCGGCGAGGAGCCGGAGGATAGCGTGACAAACGAGTATAACGCCGCGATGAAGCGTATTCTGCCGGCGCACGGCATTGCTATCGTGGAAGTGCCGCGAAAGAAAGTAAACGGAAACTATATCAGCGCGACGACGGTGAGAGAATGTCTGGAGACAAGTGACTTTTCGCCGCTGGATGATCTCGTGCCGGAGACGACGAAGCAGATACTGTTCAGTCGGAATGCGTAGGCCCGGCGGCTGCCTGTGGGAGGCAGAGGGGACGGCAGGGAGAAATCTCTCGATCTCCAGGTTGACATCCCGCGGACAGGCAGTCTATAATAGACATGGTAATTCGTCCGGGCGCCTGACACATGCGGACGGCAGATAAAAAATTTCAGGAAGACAAGAGTAAAGGAGAGGGAACTTTATGAAAAAACTTTCCGTAAAAACGGTTGTCGCAATCGGCATCGGCGCGGCATTGTTCTTTGTGCTGGGCAAGATTTCCATACCGACACCCGTTCCGAACACCTACATCAGTTTACAGTACGCGATCGAGGCGGTATTCGCGACGCTCTTCGGACCGGTCGCTGGACTTCTGATCGGCCTGATCGGGCACACGCTGGTCGATGCGACGAGTTACGGCCCGTGGTGGAGCTGGATCATCGCTTCCGCGTGCGTGGGTCTGGTTATCGGTCTGATCACGATGAAGCTGGATATCAGCGAGGGGATTGACACGAAGAAGATCGTCACTTTCAACGTAGCGCAGATCATCGCGCATCTGCTCGCCTGGGGTCTGATTGCACCGGTACTCGATATCGTGATTTACAGTGAGCCGATTGAGAAGCTGTTCGCGCAGGGTCTGATGGCCGGCGTTGCCAACATCATCACGACAGGCGTGGTCGGCACACTTCTGCTGGTCGCTTATGCGGAGACGGTTGTGAAGCGAGGCTCTCTGAAAAAAGAGGAAGACTAAAGCGTAAAGGTATGGCAGGAGCTGCCGCTGTTAAGGCGGCGGCTCTTTTTTACGCGAGCAATGAGCCAAGCTGGCAAAGGAGCACGGAAATGGCAGATCCCATTATATCCTTTCAGGATTACGGTTTTCAGTATATGGCACAGGCAGCTCCCACGCTGCACCACATCAATCTCGACATCTATCCGGGCGAGAAAGTGCTCATCGCGGGCACGTCCGGGAGCGGCAAGAGCACGATCGGCAGCTGTATCAACGGCCTGATTCCCTTTGCCTATCCGGGCAAAAAGACGGGAACACTTCTTGTGGGCGGCAAAGAGCCGGACAAGAGCAGCATCTTTGAACTGAGCCACACGGTTGGCACGGTACTGCAGGACACGGACGGACAGTTTATCGGGCTGACGGTGGGAGAGGATATCGCTTTTGCACCGGAGAACAACTGCGTGCCGCAGGATGAGATGAAAGAGCTCGTGAATCGCGTGGCGAAGCTGGTGGATATCGATCATCATCTGGAGTATGCGCCGCATGAACTGTCAGGCGGACAGAAGCAGCGGGTGAGCCTGGCGGGCGTCATGGTGGAGGATGTGAAGGCCCTGCTCTTTGACGAGCCGCTGGCCAATCTCGATCCCGCGGCAGGCAGAGCGACGATTGAACTGATCGACATGGTGCACGAGCGGACGGGCGCGGCCATTATCATAATCGAGCACCGTCTGGAAGATGTCCTGTGGCGCAGCATGGACCGTATCGTGCTGATGGACGAGGGGCGGATCATAGCGGATATGCCGGTGGCTGCCCTGTTGTCTGGCAGGGCGCTTATTGAGCACGGCATCAGGGAACCGCTGTATCTGACGGCGCTTCGCTATGCCGGCGTGGAGATCAGCGAGAAGATGCACCCGGAACATGTGGAAAAGCTTCTGCTTGCCGAGGAAGACAAGGAGAAAGTGCGAAACTGGTATCAGGCGCAGAAATCTCAGGTCAGCCGAAGAGAGGCGGGAGAAGAACTGCTCAGGGTAGAGCATCTGGATTTTGGCTATACGGCCGGGCAGCGCACACTGCAGGACGTGAGCTTTGCGGTACATAAGGGCGAGATGGTCAGCATCGTCGGGCGCAACGGCGCAGGCAAGAGCACGCTGGCGAAGCTGATCTGCGGCTTCGAGACACCGCTGTCGGGTACTATTTTGATGGAAAACAGAGATCTGTCCGGCGATACCATCAAGGAGCGGGCGGCCTCTATCGGCTATGTGATGCAGAACCCGAACCAGATGATCTCCAAACCGATGATCTGGGATGAGGTGGAGATGGCGCTGGTACAGAGCGGTATGCCGAAAGAGGAGAGAAAAGAGCGGGTAGAGGAGACTCTGCGGGTGTGCGGCCTGTATCCTTTCAGAAATTGGCCGGTGTCGGCACTGTCTTTCGGGCAGAAAAAGCGCGTGACGATAGCCAGTATCCTGGTGCAGCGCCCGCGGATGATTATCCTGGACGAGCCGACGGCCGGGCAGGACTACCGCCATTACACGGAGATCATGGATTTCCTGAAAGGGCTGAATGAACAGGGCTACACGATACTGATGATCACACACGATATGCACCTGATGCTCGAGTATACGCCCAGAGCGATCGTGTTCAGCGAGGGCAGGATGTTGGCGGATACGACGGCGGCGCATGTGCTGAATGACCCCGATCTGGTTCGGGCGGCGAACTTAAAAGAGACGAGTCTGTATACACTCAGCATGGCCTGCGGCATCGACGAGCCGCAGACGTTCACGGAGTGCTTTATCGGCTATGAGCAAAAGGAGGTGCGCTAGATGGCAAGGATTGCGATCCTGAGTTATATTAAGAGGGACAGCTTTGTACACGGGCTGACGGGCAGGACGAAGCTGGTCTTTTTCCTGGCGTGGAGCGTGGCCTCGATGGTGACCTATGATACGCGGGTGCTGGTCTGCATGCTGCTGTTTAGCATCGCGATTTTTCGGGCCAGCAGGATCAGAGTCCGGGATATCAGCTTCGTGCTGGGTCTGGCGGCGGTATTCCTGTTCATGAACAATCTGTTCGTCTATCTGTTTTCGCCGGAATACGGGGTCGGGCTGTATCAGAGCAGGACGCTTCTCTTCACTATCGCCGGGCCCTATACGGTCACGCTGCAGCAGTTGTTCTATCATCTGAATATGACGATGAAAGTGGTGTGCGTCGTGCCGATCGCGCTTCTTTTCATCGCCTGCACCGATCCCAGTGAGTTTGCCTCGTCGCTGGCGAGCATCGGCGTCAGCTATCGGATCGGCTACTCGGTGAGCCTGGCACTGCGCTATATACCGGACATACAGCGGGAGTATCACAATATCAGCCAGGCGCAGCAGGCGAGAGGCATCGATCTGTCAGGCAAGGATAAGCTGCTCACGAGAATGAAAAATTCGGTGGCAATCCTGCTGCCGCTGGTGCTGTCCAGCTTAAACCGCATCGAGACGGTCAGCAACGCCATGGAACTTCGGGGCTTTGGCAGGAATAGGAAGAGAACGTGGTACAATCTGCGCAGGATGCAGAGGAGCGACTGGATTGTGGCCATTCTGGCTGTGGTGATTCTTGCGGTCGATCTGCTGGTGACGTTCTGGGACGGCAGCAGATATTACAATCCTTTTCTGTAACTGCCGGAGCTGAAAGCATAGAGGGCAGAAGATGGAAAGGCGGACCGTCAGTGAGAACGGGCGGAAACGAGGAGACGATGAAGAATAAGCGAAAACTGCTGGTGATCGGCGGCAGCTATTTCTATGGCAGGGTGTTTGTCATGGAGGCGGCCAAAGAGGAAGAATTCGATATCACGCTCTTAAACCGCGGGACCTATTCGATGGCGCAGTTTGGCGTCAGGCAGGTGACGGGAGACAGACATGATGCAGAGGCGCTTGCGGCCTGCGGAGAGGACTATGACGCCGTCATTGATTTCTGTGCCTACCGGCCGGGCGATGTACAGGCCGTGCTTGACGGCGTCCCGGGCAGGACGAAACAGTATGTTCTGATCAGCACGGTGGATGTGTACGAGCGCGGAGAAGGCGGCATCAGGACGGAGGAGTACCGGCTGGAGGAGCGCAGGTTCGGCGGGGAGGCCGGAGACTATATCGCCGGCAAAGTCGCTCTGGAGCGGGAGACGGCGCGCGTTTGCGGTGAGAGGAAGATCCCGTACACGATCCTGCGTCCTGCGATCCTCTACGGGCCATACAATTATGCGCCCAGAGAATCCGTCTATATACAGATGATGCTGCAGAATCATGTGCTTCCGCACTACACGGACGCGGACGGGAAGTTCCAGTGTGTCTATGTAAAAGACGCGGCGCAGGCCGCCCTGCGCGCGATTGGCAATGAGCGGGCGTATGGACAGGCATACAATCTGTGTCAGGACGAGATCATGACTTACGGCAGTTTCCTGCAGGCGCTTGAAGCGGCGGCGGAGCCGGAGGTCAGGAACGCGCTTTTGCGGGTGCCGTTCACGGTGGCGCAGGCGGAGGCGGGGCAGGCACCGCTTCCTTTTCCGGCGACGGCCGGTGAGACGCAGCTGTGCGACAATGGGAGGAGCAGGCGGGAACTCGGCGTGGTCTACACGGACTTTGCGGAAGGGATCGGCAGGACATACAGGGCATTTAAGCACGTATACGCTAACGATTGAGGACAAACTATGATATACGCATTGGCAGGAAATCAGAATTGCGGCAAGACGACACTTTTTAATCAGCTGACGGGATCAAATCAGCACGTCGGGAATTTTCCGGGCGTGACGGTGGACTCCAAGATGGGCGAAATACGCGGGGAAAAAGGGGATGCGGTGGTGGATCTGCCCGGCATCTATTCAATACGCCCTTATACCAACGAGGAACTGGTGACGAGGCGGTTTTTGTTAAAGGAGCGCCCCGACGGCATCATCAATATTGTGGATGCCACCAATATTGAGCGGAATCTGTATCTGACGCTGCAGCTTCTGGAAATGCACATTCCGATGGTTCTGGCCCTGAATATGATGGACGAGGTGCGGGGCAACGGCGGGACAATCGACATCGCCAAAATGGAGGAGGCGCTGGGCATACCGGTGGTCGCCATAAGCGCGGTGAAGAACGAGGGAATCGAGGATCTGATCAGCGCGGTCAAAGAAGTCTCGTCCAGGCGCATTTATCCGAAAGTGACGGATTTCTGTGAGAAAGGGCCGGTGCACAGATGTATCCATGCGGTCAGCCATCAGGTGGAGGACCATGCGGAGCGCGTCGGCATCTCGCCGCGATTCGCCGCGACCAAGATCGTGGAGGGAGATCATGATATCATCGAGAGCCTGCAGCTGTCGGACAATGAGCTGGACCTGATGGAGCACAGCATTGTGGAGATGGAACGGGACAGCGGCATGGACCGCAACGCGGCGCTTGCGGATATGCGCTACGCCTTTATCGAAAAAGTCTGCGCACAGGCGGTCATCAAGTGCAGGGAGAGTAAGGAGCACAGGAGGAGCGTGCGCATCGACAGCGTGCTGACGAACAAGTATCTGGCGATACCGTCTTTCCTGGCGATCATGCTGCTTGTGTTCTGGCTGACGTTCGGGGTGATCGGCACGTATCTGAGTGATCTGCTGAGCCTGGGGATCGACAGACTGGCCGGGGCGGTGCAGGGCGCGCTCGAAACATACGGCATCAATCCGGTGGTGGAGAGTCTGGTGATCGACGGTATCTTTGCGGGTGTCGGCAGCGTGCTGAGTTTTCTGCCGATTATCGTGGTGTTGTTTTTCTTCCTGTCCATTCTGGAGGATTCCGGTTATATGGCGAGGATTGCTTTTGTGATGGACAGACCCTTGAGAAAAATCGGCCTGTCCGGCAAGAGCTTTGTCTCCATGCTGATCGGCTTCGGCTGCAGCGTGCCGGCGGTCATGTCCACCAGGACGCTCTCCTCCGAGCGGGACAGGAGGATGACGATTATGCTGATTCCTTTCATCAGCTGTTCCGCCAAGATTCCGATTTACGCGCTGTTTGCGGCGGCTTTTTTCCGAAAGTACCAGGCGCTTGTCATGATCGGGCTGTACGCGCTCGGCATTGCGGTGGGAATTGTCAGCGCCGTGATCCTGCGCCGGACGCTCTTTAACGGCAAACCCATGCCTTTTGTGATGGAACTGCCCAACTATCGCTTTCCCTCGGCCAAGAGCGTGGCTCTTCTGATGTGGGACAAGGCCAAAGATTTCATCCAGCGGGCTTTCACGATCATCTTTATCGCTACGCTCATCATCTGGTTCCTGCAGACTTTTGACATGCGGCTCAATGTGGTGACGGACTCCGGGGAGAGCCTGCTCGCCATGATCGGCAAACTGATCGCGCCGCTCTTTATGCCGCTCGGCTTCGGCGACTGGCGGGCGGCGACGGCGCTGATCAGCGGTTTCAGCGCCAAGGAAGCGGTGGTCAGCACCTTGAGCGTGCTGACGGGAACCGGCATGTCACACCTCGGCGAGACGCTGGGCACCCTGTTCACCCCGCTCTCGGCGGCCAGCTATCTGGTGTTCACGCTGCTGTATACCCCCTGTGTGGCGGCGGTGGCGACCATCAGACGGGAGACCGGCTCCGCGTGGAAGACGTTTGGGATCGTGTGTATGCAGTGCGGCGTGGCCTGGCTCGTGGCGTTTGTCTTTTATCAGATCGGCTGCCTGATCCTGTGACTTTATTTTGTGCTTGCAATTTCCGTATCGTTATATTATGATTTTAGCGTAGATGGAAAACGTTTTCTCTGCGGCGGCAGACGAGGAGCGTGAACGCTCCGGAAAGGAGGAAAAGATGGATTTCAACGCGGTATATCACAGGGCAAACGACAATTACTGTTATCCTCTGGACGAGGACCAGCTGGTCATCAACATCAGAACGGGTTATGATGTGAAGTATGTCAATCTGGTACAGGGCGATCCTTTTAAGGCCGGCATTCTGGGCGGCGGCGAGAACTGGAGCGGGGATGCGGTCAATATCCCTTTTAAGAAGCGGCTGAAGAACCAGCTCTGGTGGACGACGACGATCAGGCCGGAATATAAGCGCTTAAAATATTATTTTGAACTGCAGACGGAGAATGAAAAATGGTTTTATTTTGAGGACGGTTTTGTGTCCGAGGAGCAGATGGGGCTGGAGGGCAGGAGCAGGCAGTGCTTCGTATTCCCGTGGATGAATCCGGCCGACATTCCCGTGACGCCTGCCTGGGTGAACGAGACGATCTGGTATCAGATTTTTCCCGAGCGTTTCCGCAACGGCGATCCCTCCAATGACCCTGAGGGAACTCTGCCGTGGCGGGAAAGAGGGTCGGTGACGAATCAGGAATTTTTTGGCGGGGATCTGCAGGGGATCATCGATAAACTGGATTATATCAGAGATCTTGGCGTGTCGGGACTGTACCTGACCCCCATCAATGAGGCGCCCTCCTCCCACAAGTACGACACCACCGATTACACGAAAGTTGATCCGCATTTCGGCACGGAAGAGACGATGAAGACGCTGGTGCGGGAAGCGCACGCGCGGGGGATCCGCGTGATGCTGGACGGCGTCTTTAACCACAGCGGAGAATATTTTGCGCCGTGGCAGGACGTGAAAGAGAAAGGACCTCAGTCCGCTTACTGGGACTGGTTCATGGTAAACGAGTGGCCTTTCCGTGAGGATGGCGGCTGCGCGCGGGCAAAGCAGTATTATACGTTCGCGTTCTTCGACCGGATGCCGAAGTTAAATACGAACAATCCGAAGGTGCGGGAATACCTGATCGGCGTCTGTGAGAACTGGGTGAAAAATTATGACGTGGACGGCATCAGGCTGGATGTGGCGAACGAGATTTCCCATGCGCTGTGCAAAGAACTGCGCGCGCGCTTAAAGGCGATCAAGCCGGACATCTATATTCTGGGCGAGATCTGGCACGACGCGATGCCGTGGCTGAGGGGAGACGAGTTTGACGCGGTCATGAATTACCCGCTCGGGGAGAGCATCAAGGATTTCTGGATCGATAAGAGCCTGACCAATGAGGACTTCGAGTTCACGATCAACCGCTGTTACACGGGTTATATGCAGCAGACCAACGACGTGCTGTTCAATCTGCTGGATTCCCACGACACAAAGCGTCTCCGGAGCGACGTGAAGAATCTGGACGAGTATTTTCAGCAGCTGGCGGTGCTGTTCACCATGCCGGGTTCTCCGTGCATCTACTATGGCACGGAACTTGCCATGGAAGGCGGTCATGATCCGGACTGCCGCCGGTGTATGCCATGGACGGAGATTGAGAGCGGCGTCTATGACGAGCGGATTCGGATCGTCAAAAGTCTGCTGAAGCTGCGGCAGAGTGAACCGCTGCTCAGAAGCCGCAACTTCCATTTTCCGAATAAGATCAACAGGCCGCGGGTGATCGAGTTTAACAAGATCGGCTGGCTGGACAATTATGTGGAGGTCATCATCAACTGCGAGGAGGAGGACGTGGAGATCGCGCGTGAGGGAGAGATTCTGTTCGCCAGGCATTATATTGACAACACGCTGCTGCACAACGGCATCCTGATCAGGAAAATCCGCGCTTTGGAGGCCCGGGAATAATTTCTCATTGCAAAAATGAGAGAATGACTATATACTTGTGTAGGTGGAATTCCCGGAAGAAGAGGGATGAGGTATGCGGAATGAAAAGTTACATATTGGACCTGAACTCGATTGAGAGGGTCAAGGGATTTGTCACCGCGATTGTGGGATTTGACGGATATTTCGATCTGGTGTCCGGCAGATACGTGATCGATGCGAAATCCATCATGGGCATTTTCTCCATGGATCTGTCGAAGAACGTGGAGTTCAGGATTCTGGAGACGAACGACAGGATCGCGGAGGTGGAAGCCGCGATTGCGCCGTATCTGGTACGGGAAGATTAGCCGTGGGGATGCGTGACTGGGGACTGCCGGCATGTGAGAGATCATGTGCCGGCAGTCCCTGTCTTGGCCTGTGGGAAAAAGCGCGGGTCCGGCCGGGCAGAAGACATTTCGGGCGGTATTTGCGCACTATGCCGTTTTGTGATATGATACTGTAATAAGTTCCCTGCGGGAAGGACACAGGGAAGCGGATTGGTACGATGAGAAAATTTTTGCATCTGGCCCTGAACAGGGTAGTGATTACCGGTTTTCTGGTGGCGCTTCAGATCGGGTTTTTCATGCTGGAGATTTTCCGCTGGAGCAATTATTATGTGGCGATTGCGATCGTCCTGCGGCTTATCAGCCTCGGCGCGGTGGTCGCGATCATTCTCAGATCGAACGATCCGGCAGTCAAGCTGGCCTGGGTCGTGCCGATCCTGCTGTTTCCGCTGCTCGGCGGCATCATGTATCTTGCTTTTGGCCATGTGTTTCTGCCCGGCAGACTGCGCAGGGGGTGGGAGCAGACATCCCGCCATATCGGGCAGAGTCTCCATCAGGAGACGGAAATCATGGACAGGCTGAGACGGGAGAGCACGGATACCGCCAATCAGTGCGCCTACATTCTCGGCTATGCGGAGATGCCCGTATGGGACCGTACAGCGGCGGATTACTATGCGGACGGGATTCCGTACTGGAAAAAGCTGCTGGAAGATCTGGAACAGGCGAAAGAGTTTATCTTCCTCGAATACTTTATTCTGGGAGAAGGCACAATGTGGAACGCGGTGCTGGAAATCCTGGAGCGCAAGGTCAGGGAAGGCGTGGAGGTGCGCCTGATCTATGACGATGTCGGCAGCGTCTTCGTTCTCCCGAAGAATTATGATGAGGTCATGGAGAAGAAGGGGATCAAGTGCATCGCTTTCAACCGCATCATCCCGGTTATGGCGCTGATCCTGAACAACAGGGATCACAGGAAGATCGCCGTGATCGACGGCAGGGTGGGCTACACGGGCGGTATCAATATATCGGACGAGTATATCAACTACACACATCCTCACGGCGGTTACTGGAAAGACGCCGGCATCCGCATCGAAGGAGAGGCCGTGCGGAATTTTACGGCGATGTTTCTGCAGATGTGGAATATGGTCCGCTACACAGAGGATGATTACAGCAGGTATTTCCATCGGTTCGTGACGCGGCCTGAAAGGACAGGCTATGTGCAGCCCTATATGGACGCGCCGCTGGACGGGGAGCTGGTCGGTGAGAACGTCTATCTGAACATGATTGGGAGCGCCGTGAAATATGTGTATATTTTTACGCCCTATCTGGTCACGGACAGCGAGGTCGTCACAGCGCTCAAGCTGGCGGCCAAGCGGGGCGTGGACGTGCGTATCGTGACGCCGGGCGTGCCGGACAAGAAGACGATCTACTGGCTGACCCAGTCCAACTATCAGACTCTGGTCGAGGCGGGCGTGAAGATCTATCAGTATACGCCCGGTTTCCTGCATTCCAAGTGCGTGCTGTGCGACGACGAATCGGCGGTCGTGGGGACGATCAATTTTGATTACCGCAGTTTTTACCACCATTTTGAATGCGGTGTGTTTCTGTACCGCGTAGACGCCATACGGGATCTGAAGAGAGATATGGAGGAGACGTTTGGCGTGTCGGAGCTGATCACGATGGAGTGGTGCAGAAAAAAATTTGTCAAGAGCAATGTGATCGGCCCGATTCTAAAGCTTTTTTCGCCGCTACTGTGATGGGAGGGGAAAAAACAATATGTTACGTTTTATACAGGTTATCGTGTGCAATCTGCCGCGGCTCTATATGATACCGCGGATGCGGTACAAGGCGGGAAGCAGCAGATACACGGAAGAGCAGCGCTATGCCTACGCGAAGCTGACGGTGGAACGCATGAAGCGTTCCGGGCATATCACGACGCGCGGGTACGGCATGGAGAACCTGCCGAAAGAGGGCGGTTATGTCATGTTCCCGAATCATCAGGGCAAGTATGACGCGCTGGGTATCATAGCGACGCACGAGAAGCCGTGTACCGTGGTGATCGACGACGCGAAGTCCCATGTGATCCTGACGACACAGTTTGTGGATCTGCTGCACGGGAAGCGGCTGATCAAGGACGATATGCGGCAGTCGGTGAAGCTCATCTCGGAAGTGGCGTCTGAGGTTGCGCAGGGGAGGCGCTACATCATTTTCCCGGAGGGCGGCTATTTTCACAATCACAATGAAGTGCGGGAGTTTAAGCCGGGCTGTTTCAAGAGCGCGATGCGGGCAAAAGCGCCGATCGTGCCGGTGGTGCTGATCGATTCCTACAAGGTGTTCGAGGAGTGGTCGCTCAAACCGGTCACCACGCAGGTGCACTATCTGCCGGCGATCACCTACGAGCAGTACCGGGGAATGAGTACGCTGGAGGTGTCCGACATGGTGCACGATCGGATCAAAAGCTATATCGCGAAGGTGACGGGACAACAGGGCGTTGATGGGAGATAAGGGTTATGCAGATCATGCAGGGAGTATGGCTTTGTATCCATATATTCGGGGTACTGGTATCGTTTTTTCTTCTGGCTTCCATATTGAAGCAGAAAGATTCCGCTTACAAGAACAGGCTGATCATGACGGTGAGCTGCTGTCTGGCGGCGCTGGTGGCCCGCAGCCTGTTCATCATGGCAGAAGCGGATATGCGGGAACTTCTGGCGCTCGGCAAGGCAGAGTACATGGGCAAGTGTTTTGCCAATTTTCTGGCGCTTACATTCATCCTGTCCTACTATAAGATCCGATGGCCGCGGAGGCTGATGACCGCGCTCTTCGGGATCAATCTGGTCTTTTTCGGCATCATCATGACCTGTGATTACCACAGCCTCTACTATACCTCTTATGAGATTGCGGCCACGGCCAACGGCAATATCCTCATTCTGGGCAAAGCGCCGCTCTACTATTTCTACATGCTGTTCTGCCTGGTGGAAATGATTCTGTATCTCTATGTCTGTATCAATCCGGCCTACCATCAGAACGGACAGGAGCATCGGACAATCCGCAGTCTTCTGATCGCTGCGGGCGTGCTGCCGTTTTTTATGCTGCTCTTATATTTAAGCGGGATTACCGGCGGGTTTGACACGACGCCGCTCGGCATTTTCTGCTCGGTCGTCTGTCTCTTTGTGGCGGTCAACAGGTACGGGCTGTTTGATCTGGTGCAGAACGCGAAAGAAGCCGTGATCGAGAGCATGGACGAGGGTATCATCGTGTCGGACAACCAGATGAAGTTCCTCTATGCGAATCCGGCGGCATGTGAACTGTTCCCCGATATGAAACTGGGGGAGGGCAGAGTCAGCGAGTCGGAGATCCAGGCGATCTACGAGCAGACCGGCACGGTGCTGGAACTGAACGATAAGAGTTACGAGATCAGGAACGCGGAGATCCGCGACGAGATGCAGGTTAAGGGCTATATGCTGTCCGTTATCGACGTGACTGACGTGATGGCGCAGGCGAAGCTGATGCGGGAACTGGCGGAGAAAGCGGAGAATGCCTCGCGCGTCAAATCCGCGTTTCTGGCGAATATGAGCCATGAGATCAGAACGCCCATGAACGCGATCCTGGGCATGACGGAGATCGCCCTCAGGGGGAAGCTGGACGAACAGCAGCGGGACGCCATCGAGCAGATCAAATCCGCCAGCACGACGCTGTTGACGATCATCAACGATATCCTGGATTTCTCGAAGATGGAATCCGGCAAAATGGAGATTGTGGAGGCGGATTATGACGTGAAATCTCTCGTGCAGGATGTGTATCACATTTTCTCCGGTAAGGTGGAGGAGAAAAACCTGCGTCTGGAGATCGGACTTGACCAGACGATGCCGAAGAGGCTGCACGGCGACGAGATCCGCTTAAAACAGGTACTCATCAATCTGGTCAACAACGCCGTGAAATTCACTGAGCAGGGCGGTATACAGCTGAGCGTCGGCTATGAGAAAGCCGGGGAAGACATCCTGCTTCGGGCGGCGGTGAGAGATACAGGCATCGGCATTAAGGAGGAGGACCTGGAACGGATCTTCAATTCGTTTGAACAGTCCGACGTCTTCAGAAACCGCAAGAAAGAGGGAAGCGGTCTGGGACTCGCCATCTCGAGGCAGCTCATTCAGCTGATGGGCGGTCAGATTCATGTGGAGAGCGAGTATCGTCAGGGGAGTACGTTCAGCTTTGAAGTGCCGCAGCGCGTGGTGGACGCAGAGCCCTGCGGGTCGCTGGAACTGAGTGAGAAACAACCGCGCGCGCAGCAGACGACCAGGTACGAGGATTTTAAGGCGCCGAACGCCAGAGTGCTCGTCGTGGACGACAATCTCGTCAACCGCAAGGTGGCGGTGGGGCTGATGCGGCCGTTCGCCATGCAGGTAGATACGGCCAAGAGCGGCAAAGAAGCCATCGAGATGGTGAAAGAAAAAGAATACCATCTGATCTTTATGGATCACATGATGCCGGATATGGACGGCGTGGAGACTACGCACATCATCAGGCAGATGGACGGGGAGTATTACCGGAATGTGCCGATCATCGCGCTGACGGCCAACGCGATAAGCGGCGTCAAGGAAATGTTCCTCGAAGAGGGCATGAACGACTTTATCCCGAAGCCCATCAACATCAAGGAACTGAGCGAGAAGATTCTGGCGTGGCTGCCCTTTGAACTGCTGGAAAACAAGTGAGAAGCGGCGGGACGGACAGCTACACGACGACGAGCTGCCTTTGGTATTCGTTCCGCATGGCGCCTCCGAACTTCCGCTGGACGAGGAGCGAATAGATGTGGGAGGCGCGGATATCGCACGCGAATATGCGCAGGCCGTTTGGCGATGCAATCAGCCTGTCTGCGTCCGCCGGTCTGGAGATCAGAGGGATTGAGGCGTGCTCTTTGACCGCGCTAAGAAGCGGTTTTGCGTCTTCCCGAAAGCCGAGCATTCTCGCATAGTAAACACAGTCTTCGGCGCGGAAAGCGTCGACATCCTCCTGGCGGATGTCCAGCAGGATATGCAGCAGGTTGCGCGCGACTCGCGTGTAGGTCATGTTCCGCGTCTTGAGCAGTTCGCAGAAAGATGCGTAGTCCGTGTAGGAGGGCAGCAGCCGGCACAGCCTGTCCGAAAAAGCGCCGTCCACGTCGAGATATGCCGTAAATCCGCGAGCCTGTTCCAGAAGAAGCCTGTAGGGCAAAAGAGCCGACAGGTCGTCGGGCAGGATCGGAAAAGCATTTCCGTAAGCCTGCTCCATCACGCCGAAGACGGAGGGCGGAACCTGTTCTCTGACATAACCGATTCCTCTGTTCGTCTCAATGGATTCCCGGATGGCGCGGGCGGAACTGTAGGAGGTATCGAGGCAGGCGGTGTGATAGCCTGCGCCGATACGGCTCAAGGTGTGCGCTTCGATGCGGCTTTTTTGTCTCATGAGCGCTTTGAGGTATTCTATGCCGAGAATGTTGTTCGGGGACTGCAGGACGTCGAGAGAGCCGGTCAGCTGCGGAGCGGTTTCACAGAGCGCGTGGTTTCTCGCCTGCGGATAGGTTTCCCCCGCTTTCATGCGCTCTTTGAGATGCGCCTGAAACGCCGGTGATTCCGCGAGAAGTTCTTCTGCGAACGCGGACAGGATACGGATGTCGCCGCATTCGCTGCCAAAGCAGAGCGCGTCGGCAACGCCCAGCCGGTCAAGCAGAGAGACGGCGCCGGCGGCAAAGTATTCCGCGCTGGCGGCGGCATAGCAGACGGGCAGTTCCAGCACGAGATCCGCGCCGTTCTCAAGAGCGGAGCGGGCGCGCAGATACTTGTCCATGATCGCCGGGACGCCGCGCTGCACGAAATCGCCGCTCATGACGACGATACAATAGTCCGCGCCGGTAAGCTGCTTCGCTTCTCTGATCTGGTATGCGTGTCCGTTGTGGAACGGATTGTACTCCGCGATAATGCCAACTGTTTTCATCATAATCTCCGTTTCGCTGAATCTGTTTCTATCAGTGTATCATAAAAGGCGTCTTTTGTATCTAAAAAAATACCGTCAAAACAGGAATATATCTTGTACAAAATCAATAAATTCTGTATAATTTTACCTGTATGGGGTGTCGTGTAAAACGCGGCACAATGATGTATCAGGAGGGAAAAGCATATGAGTTACATTGATTTGATCAAAGAGAAAGCCAAGAGCGACAAAAAGACGATTATCCTGCCGGAGACGAACGATAAGAGGACGCTGATCGCGGCCTCGCACATTCTGAAAGAGGGTATCGCGGATATCATCATGATCGGCAACGAGGAGAAGATCATGGACGGCGCCGGCTGGCTGGAGGTAGAGCTGGACGGCGTGAAGATCGTGGACCCCGAGAGGACGGACAAATTTGAGGAGTACGCGGACCTTCTGTATGAGACGAGAAAGAATAAGGGGATGACGCCGGAGGCGGCGAGAGAGATCCTGTTGAAAGATTACCTCACGTTCGGCGTGATCATGGTCAAGGCGAACGATGCGGACGGTATGGTGGCGGGCGCCTGCCATGCGACGGCGGACACGCTTCGGCCGGCGCTGCAGATTCTGAAAACCGCGCCGGGTGTGAAGCTGGTGTCCGGCTTCTTCATCATGGACGTGCCGGATTGCGAGTACGGGGAGCACGGGACATTCCTCTTCGCGGACTGCGGTCTGAATCAGGATCCCACCGCGGAGGAGCTGGCTGCGATCGCGGACACTTCCGCGAAGAGTTTCAAGAGTCTGGTAGGCGCGAAACCGATCATCGCCATGCTCTCCCACTCCACCAAGGGAAGCGCCAAGCACCCTCTTGTGGACAAGGTGGTAGAGGCGACGAAGATCGCTCATGAACAGTACCCTCATCTGTGTCTCGACGGTGAGCTGCAGACCGACGCGGCGCTGGTACCTCAGGTGGCGAAGTCCAAAGCGCCGGGCAGCGAGGTGGCGGGCAAGGCAAACGTGCTGATCTTCCCCAACCTGGACTGCGGCAACATCGGCTACAAGCTGGTGCAGCGGCTCGGCAGGGCTGAGGCTTACGGCCCGATGCTGCAGGGTATCGCGAAGCCGGTCAACGACCTCTCCCGAGGCTGTTCCTGGGAAGATATCGTGGGTGTCGTGGCGCTCACGGCGGTTCAGGCGCAGCTGTCATAAATCCGGCCGCCGCGCTGGAAGAGACGGAGCCGGGGAGGACCGGATGAGCGTTTCGGGCAGGATGTGAATTTTGTGGTTGACAAAAAATATTCTCGTTAGTATAATTATCTGCGTGTGTATAGGAGTCGGTTATGGTTATAAACTTGACTGAGGTGTTTGCCGCGCAAGACCGGACGGTCACAACAGAGGCGGAGACGGCGCTTAGAGAGGTTGTGACGGGCGGTGTGTCGATCCCGGTGAAAGAGGTTTCACCGGTCAGCCTGACTTTTGTCAACAACGGCAAGGGACGGGCGCTGCTCACCGGCCACGCGGAGATCACGCTGGCCATGAACTGCGACAGATGCTTAAAGCCGGTGGATGAGACGCTTGACCTTGTGTTTGACAGGGAAGTGTACGCGCCGGATGTGCTTGCGGCCGTGCCTGACGGGCAGGCGGATCAGGAGTTCATGGACGGTTGTCAGATGGATGTGGACGACTTCCTGCGCATGGAGATTGTGATTAACCTACCTATGAAAGTCCTGTGCAGGCCTGAATGTAAAGGAATCTGCAGGCAGTGCGGCAGGGACTTGAATACGGGAACATGTGATTGCGACACCTTTGTTCCTGATCCGAGGATGGCGTTAATAAAGGATATTTTTTACGGAAATAAGGAGGTGTAAAGATGTCTATTTGTCCTAAGAACAAATCTTCTAAGGGAAGAAGAGACAAGAGGAGAGCAAATTGGAAAATGACCGCTCCCACGCTGGTAAAATGCAGCAAGTGCGGCGCTCTGACAGTGCCTCACAGAGTATGTAAGAACTGCGGCACATACAACAAAAAAGAGATCATTGCTGTAGATTGATCACTGTGTGACGAGGCTTTCCGGAAGACTCCGGAGAGCCTTATTTTATTTTGCGCAAAAGCGGTGCGGGCGTTCTTTTAGACCTTGATTTTTACGGGTATATTTAGTATAGTAGAGATGATATTTTAACAGGCGCGGGAAAGGTGTAGACAGGTATGGGCGAATTGGTGAAAGTGGCTGTAGATGCGATGGGCGGCGACAATGCGCCGCGGGAAATCGTCAAGGGCGCGGTGGATGCCGTCAATGAGAGCGACAAGGTCATGATTTGTCTGACCGGTCCGCAGGACGTTCTGGAGAGCGAACTCGCAAAATATACTTATCAGAAAGACAGGATAGAGATTGTGCCGGCCTCGGAGATCATAGAGACGGCGGAACCGCCGGTGATGGCGATCCGCAGAAAGAAAGATTCCTCGCTGGTGAAAGCGCTGACGTTGGTGAAAGACGGCGTCTGCGACGCCTATGTCTCCGCGGGAAGCACGGGCGCGACCCTGGTGGGCGGACAAGTTATCGTGGGGCGCATCAAGGGCGTGGAGAGGCCGCCGCTTGCACCGCTCATCCCGACGGCGGACGGCTGCTCGCTGCTGATCGACTGCGGGGCCAATGTGGATGCCAGGCCGTCTCATCTCGTGCAGTTCGCCAAGATGGGCTCCGTGTATATGGAGCATGTGATGGGCGTGAAGAACCCCAGGGTCGGCATCGTGAATATCGGCGCCGAGGAGGAGAAAGGCAACGCTCTGGTCAAGGAGACATTCCCTCTTCTCAAAAACTGTCCGGACATCAATTTTATCGGCAGCGTGGAGGCCAGGGATATCCCGGCGGGCGCGGCGGATGTGATTGTGTGCGAGGCTTTCGTCGGCAACGTGATCCTCAAAACTTACGAGGGAGTCGGCGCCACGCTGATTAAGAAAGTCAAGGAGGGCATGATGACGAGCCTGCGCAGCAAGATCGGCGCCCTGCTGGTGAAGCCTGCCCTGAAGCAGACCCTGAAAGCGTTCGACTTAGAACAGTACGGCGGCGCACCGCTTCTCGGACTGAAAGGGCTGGTCGTCAAGACGCACGGAAGCGCCAAAGCCGTGGAAGTCAAGAATTCCATTTTGCAGTGTATTACCTTTACGGAGCAGAAGATCAACGATAAGATCAGGGAGATGCTTTTGACGCAGGAAGCTGTGTCCGAGGAGGACTGACAGACGATAGAGAAGACGAAGGGAGCGGCATCGACGTGGAGTTTGATAAGCTTAAGGAAGTCATCGCTGATGTACTGAGTGTAGATCCCAATGAGATAACGCCGGAGACTACTTTTACGGAAGATCTCGGCGCGGATTCCCTGGACGTGTTCCAGATTATTATGGGAATTGAGGAGGCCTTTGAGATAGAGATCCCAGCCGAACGGGCGGAGCATATTTCCACAGTGGGGGAAGCGGTCGCCCTGATCAGGGAAGCGAGGTCATAAGGAAGCAGAGAAGCCCTTTCTGCAGGAAAGGGTTTTTCTATGTGGAGGTTTTCATGCTGGAAGAAAAACTCGGAGAATTGGAGCAGAAAATAGCGTATTCTTTTCGTGACGAGGGGCTCCTGCGGCAGGCGCTGACGCACAGTTCCTGTGCCAATGAGCAGAAGATCAACAGGACGCAGGACTATGAACGGCTGGAATTTTTGGGCGACGCGGTGCTGGAGCTGGTCAGCAGCGACTATATCTACAGGGAACATATGGATATGCCTGAGGGAAAGATGACAAAGTACCGCTCGTCGGTGGTCTGCGAACCGGCGCTGGCATTCTGCGCGAGACAGATCGGCCTGCAGGAATATATCAGGCTCGGCAAGGGCGAGGAGGCGACGGGAGGCAGGAACCGTGACTCCATCATCTCCGATGTCATGGAGGCGATCATCGGCGCGATCTATCTGGACAGCGGGATTGACAAGGCGAAGTCTTTTATCCATCGTTTTATTCTGTCGGATCTTAAGAACAAGCAGCTGTTCTATGACGCCAAGACCATCCTGCAGGAGGAAGTGCAGAAAGACAACAAAGGCGCGCTGCGCTATGAACTCGTGAGCGAGGAAGGGCCGGAACACGATAAAATATTTACGGTGGAGGCATATATCGGGGAGAGAAAAGTCGGAAGCGGCGTCGGCCATTCCAAGAAAGCGGCGGAGCAGAAAGCGGCCTATGAGGCGCTTCTTCGCATGGATAAAGGCGGCAGGACCTGAGACACCGCACGGTTGAGAGGTAAGTATGTATTTAAAAAGTATTGAAGTACACGGATTCAAATCCTTTGCCAATAAGATCACTTTCAAGTTCCATAACGGCATCACCGGGATTGTCGGGCCGAACGGCTCCGGCAAGAGCAATGTGGCGGATGCCGTCAGGTGGGTCCTGGGTGAACAGCGGATCAAACAGCTGCGCGGCGCGAGTATGCAGGACGTCATCTTTTCGGGTACGGAGATGCGCAAGCCGTTAGGCTATGCCTATGTGGCGATCACGCTCGACAATGCCGATCATCAGCTGGCCATAGACTATGACGAAGTGACCGTCTCGCGCAGACTGTACCGTTCCGGCGAGAGCGAGTATATGATCAACGGCACGCCGTGTCGCTTAAAAGATGTCAACGAACTCTTCTACGATACGGGTATCGGCAAGGAGGGCTACTCGATTATCGGGCAGGGGCAGATTGACAAAATCTTGAGCGGCAAGCCGGAAGAGCGGAGGGAACTCTTTGACGAGGCTGCCGGTATTGTGAAATTCAAGCGCAGGAAGTACGCGGCGCAGAAGAAGCTGGAGGATGAAAAGCAGAATCTGCTCCGCGTCAACGATATTCTCTCGGAACTGGAGAAGCAGGTCGGACCGCTGGAAAAGCAGGCTGAGAAAGCGAGGGTCTACCTGAAGAAAAAGGAAGCGTTAAAGACGCTGGATGTCAACGTGTTCCTGTTGGAGAATGTGCGCGTCAGGCAGCAGCTCGACGAGACGGAGGGAAAGCTGAAAATCGCCGGAGATGATCTGAGCGATACCACGCAGAAGTACGAGCAGATCAAGGATGAGTACGAGCAGATCGCGAGCCGTATCGAGCAGCTGGATCAGGAGATCGAGGCGGCGCGGGCGACGCTGACGGATACCGGCGTCACGCGCTCCAAGCTGGAGGGAGAAATCAATGTCCTAAAGGAGCAGATCCACTCCGCCGAGGGCAACGAGGAACATCTGCAGAATCGTATCGGCAGCATCCGGGAACTGATCGAGGAGAGGAGTGCCGAGCGGGAAAAGATCCGCGCGGACAAGGCGGAGATTGACACGAAACTGGCCGGGCTGGAACAGGCCAGGAGCGAGGCGAGGGAACTTCTGGAGGGGATACAGCGCAGGATAGAGGAGTTGAACGGCAATATCGAGAGCGGCAAGAACACGATTATCGATGCCCTCAACAACCGCGCCACGATCAAATCCAAGCTGGGAAGTTATGACGCGAAGCTGGAGCAGATCAATATCCGCAAGGCCGAACTGAATTCCCGCCTTCTGCGCGTGAAGTCCGATGAGGCGGAACAGGCGGAGAATATCAGGAAGCTGGAGGAGGAATTTGAAGCCGTCAACGCAGTGATACGGGAACTTCACGACAGACAGGCGACGATGGAAGAACAGCTTGCGGCGCTCAGGGAGGAGCTGGCAGGCAGAGATCAGAAGCTGCGCGACACACAGGTGCTCTATCATCAGGAAAAATCCAAGCTGGAGGCGCTTTCCAACCTGACGGAGCGCTACGAGGGTTACGGCGGCAGCGTCAAGGCCGTGATGGAACAGAAAGAACAGGAGAAAGGCATCATCGGTGTCGTGGCCGATATTATTCAGGCTGAGGCAAAGTACGAGACGGCGATTGAGACGGCGCTGGGCGGGAATATCCAGAATATTGTCACCGAGGACGAGGAGACGGCGAAGCGCATGATCGCCTATCTGAAGAAGACGAGAGCCGGGCGCGCGACGTTCCTGCCGCTCACCAGCATTACCAAACCGCAGGAGTTCAAGAATCCTGAGGCCCTGAAAGAGGAGGGCGTCATCGGCATGGCGGATGAGCTGGTGAAGATTGAGAAGAAGTACCGCAATGTGGCGAAAGCGATGCTGGGACGTATCGTGGTTGTGGACAATGTTGACCATGCCGTGAAGATCGCGAGAAAGTTTGATTACGGCATCCGCATGGTCACACTGGAGGGAGAACTGCTCGTGCCCGGCGGCGCGATCAGCGGCGGCGCGTTCAAGAACAATTCCAATCTTCTGGGCAGACGCCGGGAGATGGAGGAACTGGAAAAAAAGGTAAAGCAGTATGTCGTCGAGATCGACAGGCTGCTCAATGAGATCGAGGATACGAAGAAGAGGAGAAACAAGCTGCGTCTGGATGTGGAGGACGTCAAGGGACAGCTGCAGCAGAAGTTTATCGAACAGAACACCGCAAGGCTCAATGTGATGCAGGCCAGGGACAGGAAGAGCGAGACGGAGGAGGGCTTCGGCGAGTTAAAGAGCGAGGAGCAGGAGATCGAACTGCAGATCAGGGAGATCCGGACGGACAAGGATGAGATTGCCAGGGAACTGGAAGACTCAGAGACACTTGAGAAAAATGTGGGCCTGCAGATCGAGGAATTCCAGCGGCAGCTGGAGGAGAGCCGCGCGGAGGAATCCGCGCAGTCGTCCAAAGTGTCCGAGTGGGATGTGGAAGTCGAAAAGATGCGTCAGAGCGTAGATTTTCAGGGCCAGAATCTGGAGCGTGTGGAGGGCGAGATCGCCAGGCACACGGCGGAACTTGAGGAGGTGCAGGAGGGGCTGCATCTGAGCAAGGAGGAAGTGGAGCGCAAGAAAGAGAGCATCACCGAGATCGAGAAGACCATCGCTTCCTCCTACACCGCACAGAACGACGCCGCACAGAAGCTCAGGGAGGACACGGCAGCCAAGGAGGAACTGGCTGCCAGACAGAAGAATTTCTTCGCCTCCAGAGAGGAGATGTCGGAGCGCATGACGGCTCTGGACAAGGAAGTGTACCGCCTGGAGAGCCAGAAAGAACGCCTGCAGGAGTCCATAGAGGGGCAGATCAACTACATGTGGGATGAATATGAGATCACGCTGTCCGACGCGGAGACGCTCAAAGACGAGGCGATGAATGATCTCCCCGCCATGAAAAAAGACATTGCGGCGCTCAAGGACGAGATCAAAAAACTGGGCGACGTCAATGTCAACGCCATCGAAGATTACAGAAATCTGATGGAGCGCTATACGTTCCTAAAGACCCAGCACGACGATCTGGTGGAGGCGGAGAAAACGCTGCTCAACATCATCGAGGAACTGGACACTTCCATGCGCAGGCAGTTCAACGAGAAGTTTGCGGAGATCAACAGGGAGTTTGACAAAGTCTTCAGGGAACTTTTCGGCGGCGGCAAGGGAACACTGGAACTGATGGAGGACGAGGATATTCTGGAGGCGGGCATCCGCATCATCGCCCAGCCGCCCGGCAAGAAGCTGGTCAACATGATGCAGATGTCCGGCGGCGAGAAGTCTCTGACGGCAATCTGTCTGCTGTTCGCAATCCAGAATCTGAAGCCGTCCCCGTTCTGCCTGCTGGATGAGATCGAGGCGGCCCTCGATGAGAATAACGTGGGAAGATTCGCGAAGTATCTGCATAAACTGACTAAGAATACACAGTTTATAGTGATTACGCACAGGCGCGGCACGATGGAAAAGGCGGACAGACTGTACGGCATCACCATGCAGGAGAAAGGCGTCTCGACGTTAGTAAGCGTCAATTTGATTGATAAGGAATTGGATGACTGATGAGTGAAGAGAAAAGGGGCTTCTTTGGCAGATTAAAGGACGGGCTTGCCAAGACCAGAAACAATATCGTGCACGGAATCGATTCGGTGTTTGGCGGATTCTCCAGTATCGACGAGGATTTCTATGAGGAGCTGGAAGAGATCCTGATCATGGGCGATATCGGCGTGAAAGCGACGGAGGAAATTCTGACCAAGCTGCGCGGACAGGTGAGAGAAAATCATATCAAGGAACCCGCGGACTGCAGGCAGTTTCTGATCCGCAATATCGTGGAACAGATGCAGGTGGGGGACACGGCATACGAGTTTGAACACAGGCAGTCGGTGGTGCTTGTGATCGGCGTAAACGGCGTCGGCAAGACGACCACCGTCGGCAAGCTGGCGGGCAAGCTCAAAGCGCAGGGGCGCAGGGTGCTTTTGGCGGCGGCGGACACTTTCCGCGCGGCGGCCGGCGAGCAGCTTAATGAGTGGGCGCACCGCGCGGGCGTGGATCTCATCGGCGGAAGCGAGGGAGCGGATCCCGCCAGCGTGATCTATGACGCCGTAAACGCGGCGAAAGCGAGGGGCGTGGATGTGCTTCTTTGCGACACGGCGGGCAGGCTGCACAATAAGAAGAATCTGATGGAGGAACTCAAAAAGATCAACCGTATCATCGACAGGGAATTTCCGGATGCCCACAGAGAGAATCTGGTAGTGCTCGACGCCACGACGGGGCAGAACGCGCTGCAGCAGGCAAAGGAATTCGCTGAGGTCGCGGATCTGACAGGTATCATCCTCACCAAGATGGACGGTACGGCCAAGGGCGGCATCGCGGTGGCGATCCAGTCACAGCTGCAGATCCCCGTGAAATATATCGGCGTCGGGGAGACGATCGACGATCTGCAGAAATTCGACGCTGAGCAGTTCGTGAACGCGCTGTTCGACGTGGCGGCGGACGACGGCCGGGGAGCGGAGAATACGGAAGAGGCGGAGTGAAAAGGATAGCGGATAAGAGGAGGAAGCCATGAAAGAACTGTCATTGGATAAATTTGAGGAGGCGTACGAGGTAGTCAGGGAAGTGGCCTCGGAGACGAAGCTGGTGTACAGTGATTACTTCAGTGCACAGACGGACAACAAGGTGTACTTAAAGCCCGAGAACATGCAGCTGACGGGCGCGTACAAGCTGCGCGGCGCGTACTACAAGATCAGCACCCTGTCCGAGGAGGAGCGGGGAAGAGGTCTGATCACGGCGTCGGCGGGCAATCACGCCCAGGGCGTCGCCTACGCGGCAAAGTGTTACGGCGTCAAGGCGGTTATCGTGATGCCCACCACCACGCCGCTCATCAAGGTGAACCGCACGAAAGGCTATGGGGCGGAAGTGATCTTAAGCGGCGATGTGTATGATGAGGCGTGCGCCTATGCGTACCGGCTGGCGGAGGAGAAAGGCTACACGTTCGTGCATCCTTTTGACGATCTGGACGTGGCCACGGGGCAGGGCACGATCGCCATGGAAATCATCAAGGAACTGCCGCTGGTGGACTATATTCTCGTGCCGGTCGGCGGCGGCGGGCTGGCCACGGGCGTTTCCACTCTGGCAAAGCTCCTGAATCCCAAGATCAAAGTGATCGGCGTGGAACCTGCCGGGGCGAACTGTATGCAGGAGTCCATCCGCGCGGGCAAAGTCATGACGCTCGACCATGTGAGCACCATCGCGGACGGCACGGCGGTGAAGACGCCGGGAACGAATATCTTTCCGTATATCAGCAAAAATCTGGACGATATCATCACCGTGGAGGACGAGGAGCTGGTCGTCGCATTCCTCGATATGGTGGAGAACCACAAGATGATCGTGGAGAACTCCGGCCTGCTCACGGTGGCGGCGCTCAAGCACCTCGACGTGAAGAATAAGAAGATCGTATCGATCTTGAGCGGCGGCAACATGGATGTGATCACGATGTCCTCGGTGGTACAGCAGGGGCTGGTGCTGCGCGACAGAATCTTTACGGTGTCGGTGCTTCTGCCGGATAAGCCGGGAGAGTTGACGAGAGTCTCCGGCATCATCGCGAAGCAGAACGGCAATGTCATCAAGCTGGAGCACAACCAGTTCGTCTCGATCAACCGCAGCGCGGCGGTGGAGCTGCGTATCACGCTGGAGGCCTACGGCACGGAACACAAGGAACAGATTATCAAGGCGCTGCATGAGAACGGCTATCAGCCCAAAGTGGTGAGGGCCAGTATTTGATTCGTCTGCGGGCGGATGTATGACGGCAGGCAGGAGAAACCGATTATGGACGGACAGTTGAAGAACGGCACGTCGCTTCTTGCTGAGAGCGGTGTCAAGTATAAGATTAAAAGACTTCTGGGCTCCGGCGGGCAGGGCGAAGTCTACGAGGTGGAATCGCGCGGCAAAACCTGCGCCATGAAGTGGTATTATAAAAATACCGCCACGGAGAACCAGCGGGAGATTCTGGATAACCTGATCCGCAAAGGGCAGCCGGACGTCTCTTTTCTGTGGCCGCAGGATATGATCGACAGCGCGAAAGGGGATTCTTTCGGCTATGTGATGCCGCTTCGGCCATCCCATTATAAGAGTATCGTGGACATGATGAAGCGCCGGGCCGAGCCTTCTTTCTACTGCCTGTGCCGGGCTGCCTACAACCTGACCAAAGGCTACAACGCGCTGCACGCGAAAGGTTACAGCTACCGCGATATCTCTTTCGGCAATGTGTTCTTCGATCCGGACACCGGCGACGTCCTGATCTGCGACAACGACAACGTCTCCTACAACGGAGCGAAGAGCGGAATCTATGGGACGCCGCGCTTTATGGCGCCGGAGATTGTGCTGGGCAGGGCGAAGCCGTCGCGGAACACCGATCTGTTTTCCCTGGCAGTGCTTCTGTTCTATATGTTTATGCTGAATCACCCGTTGGAGGGAAAGCGGGAGGCGCAGATCAAGTGTATGGATATCCACGCGATGAACAGGCTGTACGGGACCGATCCGCTTTTTATCTTCGACCCGGACAACAAGGATAACAGGCCGCTTGCGGGTTATCAGGACAACGCGCTCATCTTCTGGGATCTGTACCCAGGGAAGCTGCGGGATCTGTTTACCGAGTCTTTCACGGTGGGCCTGAGAGAGCCGAACCGCAGGGTGACCGAGACGCAGTGGCTGGAGACTTTTGCCAATCTGATGTCCGGCATCATCGTCTGTCCGCACTGCGGTGCGGAGGTTTTCTATGACGCACAGAAAGAGGCGGCCGGCGCGGCGCACACCTGCTGGAGCTGCCAGAAGCCCGTGACCGTTCCGGCCAAGCTCGTCGCGGGGAGGAGCACCCTGCTGCTTTCGGCCGGCACGAAACTGTACAGGCACCACACGGACGGCGGATACGATATGGAGACGGCAGCCGGCGAGGTGGTGCGGAATCCGAAGAATTCCGACATATGGGGCATTAAGAACCTCACGAAAGACAACTGGACATACATCAAGGCGGACGGCACGCAGATTCCGATTGAGCCGGGGCGCTCCGCCGCGATTGCGGAGAATGTGAAGATTGATTTCGGGCAGCTTGTGGGAGAATTTTGTTAAGGAGGCCTCATGGAAGATCACAGAATCTTGGCAAGGATTGTAAAAGATTATCCGGACGCTCTCTCTGACCGAAAAAAGCTGCAGGCACTGTTGTCTGATTTCTTTGCGGAGGACAGACTGCGGCGGAACATCCTGCTGATGGTTTATGACGACGGCATTGTCGGGGAACTGCAGGGGCTTGACCGGCTGGACGATGTGTCGCTGCACCGTTTCGTAAAGTCTGTCGGCCAGGGATACGGCATACAGACGCAGAACGCCGAGGCTGCCGTGCTGACCTGGGCGAGGGCGCTCGGCGTCATGACGGAGGCAGAGTGCGGCGGAGAGACGGAGGGCGTCCCCGCGGGCGGGGAAGTGCCGGAGGCTGACGAGAGCGCCTACGAGTACGAGGATACGCCGAAAGGGATCCGGCTGCTTCGCTATATCGATTTCGACGAGGCGGTGATCGCGGTGCCGGGCAGCGTCGGCGGCAGAAAGGTGACAGAGCTTGGCAACCACGCTTTTAAGGGCTGCGTCGGCATCGAGAAGATTGTTCTTCCGGAGGGCATCGAGACGCTGGGCAACGGCGTGTTCTTAAACTGCAAGGAGCTGCGGGAGGTAGTCCTGCCGGGGACATTGAAGCGGATCGGCACGGCGGATCCGACCGGCTGTCCGAAGATTCTGGGAACCATGACGAAGCTGGAGGGCACATTTGAAAATACGGCGCTGGAGCGTGTGAATGTGCCGGACAGTGTGAAGTATATCGGTGAGAACGCTTTCGCCGGCTGCGCGAAGCTGGAGAGGATTGCGTTGTCTGCCGGGCTTGGGGAAATTAAAGAGAATACGTTCTGCTGGTGCAAAAGCCTGACGGAAGTGATCTTTCCGCCGGCGCTCTCCGCGATTCGGTCGGAAGCTTTCGAGGGCTGCGAGTCGCTGGTGTCCGTGACGCTGCCGGAGGGCGTGCAGAGCATCGGGCAGGGCGCGTTTGCCGGGTGCAGGAAGTTAGAGCGCATCTATCTGCCTGACTCCGTCAGCGAGATCGGCGGCGGCAGAGGAAGCGGCTTTATCCAGACGTTCGGGGAGGCTGACGACAGACATCCGGACTTTACGATATTGTGCAATGCGGGCTCATATGCGATGAGCTATGCGAGAAAACAGCAGATCAGATGTGCCAGGGCACAGGGATAAGAGGAGGGATACTATGGCAGCATTGAAAAGACCGGGCGGGGAACTGGCGAGCAGACCCTTGCATTTCTTTTGGATTGTGGACTGTTCAGGTTCCATGCGCGGGGAAAAGATCGGCACGGTGAATCACGCGATCCAGTCGACGATTCCGGAGATGGTGGCGGCGGCGGAGAACAATCCGAATGCGCAGCTCATGATCCGCACGCTCAAATTTTCCACGGGCGCATCCTGGGTGACGAGCAGTCCCGTGAATGTGGAAGATTTTGCATGGGACGATCTGGAGGCGGACGGGGTGACCGATCTGGGCAAGGCGTTCGAGCTTCTGGCGGCGCAGCTGACGATACCGCCCATGTCCGACAGGGCGCTTCCGCCCGTGCTGGTTCTTCTGTCGGACGGGCAGCCGACGGACGACTACAAGAAGTCGCTGGAGGAGTTAAAGAAGCTCCCCTGGGGGAAAAAGGCCGTCAAAATCGCGATCTCCATCGGACAGGATGCGGACGACACGGTGCTGGAGGAGTTCACGGGCAACAGGGAGCTGGTACTGCAGGCGAACAACGCGGCGGCGCTCACCAAGATGATCAAATGGGCCTCCACCGCGGCATCCCTGGTCTCCGCCCCGGCGAGCATCGCGGCGGATGAGGCGGCGGAGGGCGGCACAGGCGCCGATACGCCCGTCATCGTGAGCATGGGAGGCAGGCTTCCCGATCAGGACGATATTCAGGACGGCGACGTCTGGTAGAGAGGGTGTTGGCTATGGCGCGAATCGTATTTGGCGAATCCGTGCAGGGCGCGTCCCACATCAGAAGCGGGCGGGAGTGTCAGGACAGCCTGAAAAAGGTCGAGCGTGGCGAGGATACCGTTATCCTGGCGGTCGCCGACGGCCATGGGAGCGATGCCTGTCCATACAGCAGAACGGGAGCGGATATCGCCGTGAATGTCTTCTGTAAAATCATGGAGGATTATCTGGACACCTACGCCGACAGGACGGATATGCTCCTGACGTTTCTAAAGCGCGAGGGCGACACCAAGGTGGCGCAGGCCATTGAGGCTGAGTGGAAGCGCAGAGTCCTGAAAGCCCACGCGAACCATAAACGGGAAGTTCCTCTTGATCCGGAAGGGGAAAAGGACAGCGAGGCCGTGTACCGCATGTACGGCAGCACACTGCTCGGCCTGGCGCTGACGGAAGAGTTCCTGTTCGCTTTTCAGCTGGGGGACGGCGATATCATGGAAGTTACAGGCAAAGGTGTGCAGAGCGTGATCGAGGCGGATAAGATTCTCGGCACGGAGACGCATTCGCTGAGCCGTGCGGAGGCATGGCGCAAAGCGATCACCTGCACGGCGAGGCGGGACGGGAAGCGGCGGCGACCGCTTTTGTACATGCTCTCCACGGACGGCATGGCGAACAGCTATAAGAACGGGGACGAATTCTGTAAAACCTGTGCCGATTACTATGCGCTGCTGCGAAAACACGGCGCGAAAGCCGTATCGGACAGTCTGAGAGGATGGCTTAAGGAGACGAGCGAGCTCGGCTGCGGGGACGATATCACGGTCCTGATGGCCTATTATTCATAAGGGGCGACAGGCCCCTGTCATGACATGAATTCCGCAAAACGGGATATGCTAAGCAGAGAGGAAAGCGGCAATGCAGTATCCGGGCGGGAGCGTGTCAGACATGGAGCAAAGAAAGAGAAGAAAAGAAAAAAAGCGTACAGGCAAGATCGGCGGGCTGAAGAAATATACTGTGATAACGGCGGCTGCCTTTGTCTATGCGGTCGGCGTCAGCCTGTTCGTCGATCCGAACAATATTGCGCCGGGCGGTGTCACGGGCATCTCGATTGTGGCAAACAGACTGGTGCCGATCGGCACGGGTACGCTGATCCTGCTTCTCAATGTCCCGATCCTGCTGTTCGCCGTGTGGAAATTCGGATTGAAGATGGCTGTCTCGACGATCTATGCCACCGCGCTGATCGCCGTCTTCACGAATTTTCTGTCGGGTTTTCCGGCGGCGACAGACGACAGGCTGTTGGCGTCTCTGGCGGGCGGTATTTTGTCCGCGGTATCGATCGGCGTGATCTTCAGGGAGGGAGCCACCACAGGCGGTATGGATATCGTGGTGAAAGCGCTGCGGCTGAAGTTTCCGCACCTGAAGACAGGCAATCTCTTCTTTGCCGCGGACGCCGTGGTCGTGACGGCCTCCGCCCTCGTCTTCAGGGATATCGACGCGGCGCTCTATGCGGCGATCGCGGCCACATGCACTTCGCTCGTGCTGGATATCGTGCTCTACGGGCGTGACGAGGCGAAGCTTCTGTATATCATCAGCGGCCGGCCGGAAGAGATCAGGGCGCGCATCCTCGCTGAGCTGGCTGTCGGGGCGACGCTGATCGAGGGCAGGGGAGCTTACAGCGGAGAGCGGAAACAGGTGCTGCTGTGCGCCGTGAAGAAACCGGTTTTTCCGCGTGTGGAGCGCATTGTTCGGGAGGAGGACGCGGACTCTTTCCTGATCGTGACAAGCGCTTCGGAAATTTTTGGGGAAGGTTATAAGAGTTACTTTAACGAGCGGATATAGAGCCGAAAGAATGGCGCGGACAATCAATTCGGGGAGCGTATATGCGGGGAGATCACATGCAGAGCAAAAGACGTAAGAAAAAATACAGACGGAGTGAGAACGGCATACTGCTCGGTTCGATCATTCTGTGCGTCGTCACGCTTACGGCGATTACGATCAGTCTGATGCTGGTATTCAAATACCGCGCCGTGCAGATGGAAAATACGGTCGTCATGAGCGAGCTGGAGGCGATCCGCATGGACGAGACGGTCACATACACGCAGAGCGAGGTGGACGCCATGCTCGACCAGGCGGTCGCGGAGGCGGAGCAGCGCACGGCAGAGACGGTCACACAGGAGTATCTGGATCAGATGAAAGAACTCCTGCTCTCCGGGAAGAACGTGGTGGATATGCTGCGGTATTTCTATCCGGACGAGGTTGTCCTGGCGGATGCGGGAGAATTTTATTTTTTCCCGATCTCGGACGAACTGACGCACAATACATACGATCCGGCGGGGTTTGTGCCGGATGAAGATCAGGTGATGCACTACTATGCGGGAGGAGAGCGGATCTCCCACAAGGGCATCGATGTGTCCAGATATCAGGGCGAGATCAACTGGGAGAAAGTCGCCGGGGACGAGGTGGAGTACGCCTTTATCCGGCTTGGCATCAGGGGCTACACGGAGGGCGCCATCCAGGAAGACGAGCAGTTTGAGGCAAATATCAAGGGCGCGCGGCAGAACGATATCGACGTGGGCGTGTATTTCTTTACCCAGGCGACCAGCGTGGAGGAGGCCGAGGAGGAGGCCGAATATGTGCTGGATCAAATCGCGCCGTACGAGGTGGATTATCCCGTCGTGCTCGATGTGGAGGCTGTGGCCAACACGCGGGCGCGGACGAGGGAGCTCACGAAAGAGGAGCGGACAAAGTACTGTATCGCGTTTTGTGAAAAGATCAGGGAAGCGGGATACACGCCTATGATCTACGGCAACTTAAAGACTTTTATGCTGATGCTTGACCTGACGCAGTTGGAAGAGTATGACAAGTGGTTTGCCAACTATGATGAGATGCCATACTATCCCTATGCGTTCAGGATCTGGCAGTACACAGACAAGGGCAGAGTGGACGGCATCGGGGCGAACGTGGATCTGAATATCAGTTTTGAGGATCTTGCCGATGAGTGAGAGAGCGGACCGTGACCGCCGTCTCAGGTGCGGCGGCGAAGAGATCCTGCCTGCAGACGGGACGGCGGAATTTGAACATTATGAGAAGACGGGATATCTGACCGAGCCGTTCAGGATATTTCATATTCGCGACTGTGCGGAACGCACGTTTCCTTTTCATTACCATGAATTCTGCAAAATGATTTATCTGGTGGACGGCAGGGTGGATTATAAAGTCGAGGGAAAGACCTATCACCTGAAGCCGCATGATTTCGTGCTGGTGGGCGCGAACGTCATCCACAAGCCGGAGATAGACGGGAGTGTGCCCTACGAGAGATACATCGTTTACCTGTCGGAGGAGTTCCTCGCGGAGAAAAACGAGCGCGGCGAGAGCCTGAAATTCTGCTTTGAGGAGGCGTCACGCCGGCAGAATCATGTCGTTCACTTCGCGCCGGACAGTTACGGACAGCTTGTGGGCTGTCTGCTGCGCATGGAACAGGCTGACAGGCAGAGAGAGGAATACATGGGCGATCTGCTCCTGAAGAGCGCTTTCCTGGAGTTTATGGCGCTCTTTAACCGGAGCGTTGCCGGACAGCCGCAGGCCTTTATCACCACGGCGGCCTATCACGAGAAAGTGATCGATGTGATCGCCTATATCCGCGAGCATCTGGCGGAGGAGATCAGCGTGGACACGCTGGCCAGACAGTGCTATGTCAGCAAATATCATCTGATGCGGCAGTTCAAGGAGGCCACGGGCTATTCGATCCACCGGTATATCAATGAGAAACGGGTTCAGGCGGCAAGACAGATGATCCTCGCCGGCATGCCGGCCTCCAGGGCCTGTTATGAGTGCGGATTCCGGGATTATTCCACCTTTGCCAGACGGTTTAAGGCGATCGTGGGGAGAGCGCCGTCAAAATTGGAGTGAGAATACAAGATTTCCACTTTGCGGTGATAAAAAATTGTGATATACTTAATTTTAGTATTATATTCAGGAAAGGCGGGGTTACGATGAAATACGAATTTGAGGGAACGGTGGAATTTCGGGAGAATGAGAACACGATCGCCGTTCCGTTCAATGTGTGGGAGGTATGCGAGAAAGTGGGCGACGCGCCGGTCAGAGTGTGCTTTGACGAGGTGTGCTTTATCTGCGATCTGGTGCCGAAAGGGCAGGGGTATTACGATATCCCCATCAGCCAGGAGACGTTGTCGAAAGTGGAGCTGGGCAAGAAGTACACCATCTCCATCGAGATCGTGGGCAACAACGTGACGGCGCTGAGCGGCAACAGCCCTTACAGCACCGAGAATCCGATCCGCAAAATTGACGGCATCAATCTGGTCACACAGCCATGGGACGGCCTGTGCGGACAGTCCTGCATCGCGATGATCGCGGGCACGACGCTGGACGAGGCCTGCGATATCATGAAGTGCCGCGAGTGGCAGGCGAATATGAGCAAAATGATCGCGACGCTGGAGTATCTGGGCATCCGTCACGCGGACAAGCTCGTGTATACGCTGGGCAAGTCCGTGGAGCTGCCGAAGTGCTGCATTATCATGGAGAAGATGGGAAGATACAGCCACTATCTGGTAGGCTATGACGGACAGTATTATGACCCGAATCTTGGCGTGTTCAAGGAGTTTGACCACGAGAAGATGGTAGGCTATCTGGAGGTCATCACGGAGTGAGGGGCACTGAGGTCTGCCCCGGTATGATACAGACACCCTTTCCCGCGCGGGGAGAGGGTGTTTTTGCCGAAAAAATGCGAGGAGATGACAGACGATGATTCTGGAACGCTTTTTCCCGGATGAATGCTGCGAGAGCACTTATCAGATCGATTTTGAAGCGTTTTACCGGCAGGGATACCGCGGCGTGATTTTTGATATCGACAACACGCTGGTGCCGCACGGCGCGCCTGCGGACGAGCGCAGCATCGCGCTCTTTGCGCGTCTTCGTGAGATCGGCTTTGCCAGCTTTATCCTGTCCAACAATAAAGAACCCAGAGTCAGGTCGTTCAATGACCGGGTTGGTTCTCTCTATCTCTACAAGGCGGGGAAGCCGGCGGCCCGGGGCTATCTTGAGGCAATGCGGCGGATGGGAACCGACCGGGAGACGACGCTGTTCGTGGGCGATCAGCTTTTTACCGATATCTGGGGCGCCAGAAAGGCGGGTATCCATACGGTTCTGGTGCAGCCTATTCATCCGAAAGAGGAGATCCAGATTGTCCTGAAGCGCTGTCTGGAGCGGATTGTCCTGTTCTTTTACAGGCGGAGCCTGCGCCGTTCGGAGGCGGAATCATGAGACATAAGATTCGTTTATCCACAACCCAGACCATTCTGCTCAGCTTTTTTCTCGCCATACTGGCGGGCAGTCTGTTTCTGGCCCTGCCTATCAGCGCGGCGGACGGGCAGGCGGTTCCCTATATTGACGCGCTCTTTACGGCGACCACGGCGGTGTGCGTGACGGGCCTGGTGACCGTGCCGACGGCGACGGCATGGAGCGCTTTCGGGCAGGCGGTCATCCTGGTCCTGATCCAGATCGGCGGACTGGGCGTGATCACGATTCTCACGGGCCTGCTGATCGGCCTGCACCGCAGGATCGGCATCGGCGACAGGATGCTGATCCAGGACGCCTTTAACCTGAACACCATGTCCGGCATCGTCAGGTTCATCCGGAAAGTGCTGGCCGGCACATTTGCGGTGGAGGGTGTCGGCGCGCTTCTGTACATGACGGTATTCGTGCCGGAGTACGGCGTGAGAGGCGTATGGATTTCCGTCTTCAATGCGGTTTCGGCTTTCTGCAATGCCGGCATGGACATTTTGGCGGAGGACAGTCTGTGCGGATACGCGCTGAATCCTGTCGTCAATCTGGTGACCTGCCTCCTGATTGTGTTCGGCGGCATCGGCTATATCGTCTGGTGGGACGTGGTGCGCGTGTGGCGGGACAGGAAAAGGCTGCACGGAAGATGTCTTCGCAGTCTGACGCTCCACAGCAAGATCGCGCTGGCGGTCACTGCATTCCTGATTCTGTCGGGCGCGGCGGCTTTTTTGTTCTTTGAATATGACAATCCGCTGACCATGCGGACGTATACGTTTCCGGAGAAAGTTATGGCGGCCGTTTTCCAGTCGGTGACGACCAGGACGGCGGGCTTCGCGACGATCCCCCAGCAGGATATGACCAACGCCTCGGCCATCGTCTCCCTGTTTCTTATGTTTATCGGCGGCTCTCCGGTGGGCACCGCCGGCGGTGTCAAGACCGTGACGGTTGCGGTCCTGCTTGTCTTCGCCTTTGCGGCCATCCGAGGCCGGGAGGACGCGGTGCTTTTTCACAGGACGATCCCGAAGCAGGCGGTCAGCAAGGCGGTGGCGGTAGTGTGCATGTCCTTTCTCATCATGTTCACCGCGACCGTGCTGCTGTCGGCCTGTACCGATGCGGACGCGCTGGATATCGCCTATGAGACGGTCAGCGCCACGGCTACGGTAGGGCTTACGAGGAATCTGACGCCGTCGTTAAATCTCTGGGGCAAGCTGATCATCATCGTGACGATGTATTTCGGCCGGGTAGGGCCGATCTCTCTCGTGATCGCCTTTCACACGAGAAAAGAAAGCAGCAATATCATCAGGGAGCCGGCGGAGGAGATCAGCGTCGGCTGACGCAGGATACGGAAAAGAGAGGAGAGATAAGAGATGAGCGTGAACAGATCCTATGCGGTGTTCGGACTGGGCAGATACGGGAGAGCCGTGGCCAGGGAACTGGTGGAGAGCGGTGCGGAAGTGCTCGCCGTGGATATCGACGAGAATCTCGTCAACGAGTCGATCGCGGATATTCCGTACTGCAAGTGTGCGGACGTGACGGACGCGGAGGTGATCAGGCGGCTTGGCATCGCCAACGTGGATGTCGTGATCATCGCCATGGCGACGAATCTGGAAGCCAGCGTCATGGCCACGATGCTGTGTAAGGAGATCGGGGTCAAAACCGTGATCACGAAGTGCGCCAGCGAGATGAACTGCAGGATCTTAAGCAAAGTGGGCGCAGACAGAGTCGTCTTCCCGGAGAATGAGTCGGGAATCCGGCTGGCGAAGAATCTCTTAAGTTCCGGTTTTGTCGATATCGTGGAACTGTCGAAAGACGTGTCCATGATCGAACTCGAGATCAGGCCGGAGTGGGTCGGCAAGAGCCTGATCGAACTGAAACTCAGGCAGAAGTACGGGATCAACGTGGCAGCTGTTCTGGAGGGCGACAGCGTCTGCGTGAACATCGATCCGAACCGCCCGCTGGAGAGTTTCATGCGGCTGATCGTGATCGCGAATCCGGCGAGACTGGGGAAGATGAAGTGACTTGACAAATCTACCCGGTATAGTAAAATGGTTATGTTTCCGCAGGATCAAGCGGAGATCGGCGTGCGGCGCCGGGCCGGACAGGCGGTTTGCGGCAAAGCGGTCTTCGGAAATGCGGACAGAGAGGACAGGTACTGATGGCGGAAGTATACAATCACAGAGAAGTAGAGACGAAATGGCAGAAGATCTGGGACGACGAAAAAGCTTTTAAGACTTCGGATGATTACTCCAGGCCGAAGTATTATGCACTGGTAGAGTTCCCCTATCCCTCAGGACAGGGGCTTCATGTAGGGCATCCAAGGCCCTATACCGCGCTTGACATCGTGGCGAGAAAGCGGAGAATGCAGGGTTACAATGTGCTCTATCCGATGGGATGGGATGCGTTCGGCCTGCCGACGGAGAATTATGCGATCCAGAATCATATCCATCCGAAGATCGTGACGAAGAACAACGTGAAGCGTTTCAAGGATCAGCTGCATTCGCTGGGCTACTCTTTCGACTGGGACAGGGAGGTCAACACGACCGACCCGAACTATTATAAATGGACACAGTGGATTTTCTTAAAGCTGTTTAAGGCGGGACTGGCGTACAAGTCGGAGATGCCGATCAACTGGTGTACTTCCTGCAAGGTGGGCCTGGCCAACGAGGAGGTTGTCAACGGCGTCTGCGAGCGCTGCGGTTCCGAGGTGGTCCGCAAGGTGAAGAGCCAGTGGATGTTAAAGATCACGGAGTATGCCGACAAGCTGATTGAGGGGCTTGACACCGTCGATTATGTGGAGCGCGTGAAAGTCTCCCAGAAGAACTGGATCGGCAAGTCCACCGGCGCGGAAGTGGATTTTATCATCAAGGGCAAAGAGGATAAGATGCGCATCTATACGACCAGATGCGACACGCTGTTCGGCGTGACCTATATGGTCATGTCGCCGGAGCATCCTCTGTTGGACAAATATAAGGACGACATTGCCAACTGGAGCGAAGTTGAGGCTTACCGCGAGCAGGCGGCGAGAAAGTCTGATTTTGAGCGGGCGGAACTGGCGAAAGATAAGACCGGCGTGAAGCTTGACGGCCTGACGGCGGTGAATCCCGTGAATGATGTGGAGATTCCGATCTTTATCTCCGACTATGTGCTGATGAGCTACGGCACGGGCGCGATCATGGCGGTGCCGGCGCACGATGAGAGAGACTGGGATTTCGCGAAAAAGTTTGGTCTGCCGATCATCGAGGTGGTAGCGGGCGGACGCGACGTGCAGGAGGAAGTGTATACCGATGTGGCCGACGGCACGCTCGTCAACTCCGGCTTCTTAAACGGCATGAATGTGGCGGAGGCAAAGGAGAAGATGATCGCTTTCCTCGAGGAAAAAGGCATCGGCTGCGCGAAGACCAATTTCAAACTCAGGGACTGGGTCTTCTCCAGACAGCGTTACTGGGGCGAGCCGATCCCGGTTGTGCACTGTGACAAGTGCGGCTATGTGCCGCTTGACGAGAGCGAGCTGCCGTTAGAGCTGCCCGAGGTGGACAGCTACATGCCGACCGACAACGGCGAGTCGCCGTTGGCGCTTATGACGGACTGGGTGAACACGACCTGTCCGTGCTGCGGCGGACCGGCGAAGCGGGAGACGGACACCATGCCCCAGTGGGCGGGTTCTTCCTGGTATTTCCTCCGCTATACGGATCCGAACAACACGGAGGCGCTGGCGAGCAAAGAGGCGCTGGCATACTGGATGCCGGTAGACTGGTACAACGGCGGCATGGAGCATACCACGCTGCATCTTCTGTACTCCCGGTTCTGGCATAAGTTTCTCTATGACCAGAAAGTTGTGCCCTGTCCGGAACCCTATGCCAAGAGAACGTCCCACGGCATGATTCTGGGGCTGAATCCGCACAACTATGCCAATCTGCCCGCGAAAGAGCAGGAGAAGCTGCTCGCGGAGTACGGCAGTGAGAAAGCGGCGCGGGAAGCGCTGAAAGAGAAGTACGGCGAGATGGCGGAGCATCCCGTGGTGAAGATGTCAAAATCCCTCGGCAATGTGGTGAACCCCGACGATATTGTGACGGAGTACGGCGCGGATACCCTGAGGACTTATGAGATGTTCATCGGCGCCTTTGAGATGAGCGCCGGCTGGAGCGAGGACGGCGTCAAGGGCTGCAGACGTTTCCTGGAGCGCGTGTGGAAGCTGCAGGACTGCATGACGGACGACGAGGCGTACTCTGCGGATCTGGAGACGAAGATGCACCAGACCATCAAAAAAGTCAGCGGCGATTTTGAAAATCTGAAGTACAATACCGCCATCGCGGCGATGATGGCGTTAATCAATGAATTTTACAGGAAAAACGCGGTGACCAGGGGCGAGTTCAAGACGCTTCTTACGCTGTTAAATCCCGTGGCGCCCCATATCACCGAGGAACTGTGGGAGAGGGTCGGTTTCCCCGGCAGGATTTATCAGACATCATGGCCGGAATATGACGAAGCCAAGACCGTCGAGCACACCGTGGAGATCGCGGTGCAGATCAACGGTAAGACGAGGGCTACCCTGGAGATCGGCAAGGACGATCCGAAAGAGGACGTCATCGCCAGGGCGAAAGAGGCCGTCGCCGACAAGCTGACCGGCACCATCGTCAAGGAGATTTACGTGCCGGGCAGAATCGTCAATATCGTTCAGAAATAGCGTGCCGGGATCAGCGCCCGCGCAGCCGCAGCAGGCTGTCGAGGCTTTCCAGCTCTTCGGGCGCGGCATATTTGCGGATGACGGAGGTGATGCGTTTCACCTCCCCGCCGTCAAATGCGATGCGGCTGTCTTTGCTTTTGCGGACGGCGGCCATCAGGAAAGGGAGCATCTGCTCTCTGCTCAGAGAGCGGCTCTCGAAGATCAGCGACTGCAGGAAAGCGAGTTTGCCGCGGTCGATGTCTGCGAGAGACGGATCATCCATCCAGTTGTCTGTCATATTCTCACCTCTGTTTCGGAAATTTGATTTTGGGAAGCCCTCATGCGGGCTTCTTTTTTTATCCCGTTTCGTCTCTTTGCAGGAACATATCGTACATGGCTCTCTGTTCGGGCGTGAGCATGCCAAGGAGCATATCTGCGGAAAAAGGTCCGGCCTGCGCTGACGCGCCGCTCTCGCCGTCAAAGGGAGACGGCCCGTCTCCAAAAGGCGGAATGCCGGAATCGGGGAAGAGTTCCTGCAGGGCCGACATGGTCTGCGCCATCTCCTGCATGTTCTCCCAGGTTCTGCCCATATTCTGCAGCTGCTCCAGCTGTCTGATCTCTTCCGGCGTCGAGTAGAGCGACAGCTGGCCGCACAGGGCATACAGATCCGGTTTACCGCCGGAAGAGAGGCTGCAGCCGCTAAGCTGGGACGCGTGCCGCCTGACATACTGCATCGTGTAGCACAGTTCCCTGTATTTGATATAGACCGCCAGATGCTTTTGCAGGGACGGTTCCAGGCAGGGCAGAAGAATCTTGAGCTTCTGCAGTTCGTTTGTCGTATATATGGCGTCAAATGCCGCAACGCCAGCCGCTTCTTCATTTTTCGATGCCATGGGGAGCGCGCCTTTCCGATGCCTGCCGGTTCTCTACAGTATATGTTCCCGCTGCGGAAAATAGGCTCCGACAAAACCGAAGCCTATTTTTCCACATGTGAAAAAAGATGGGTAAAGGGGAGTGTCTGCGTAAATCAGTTGCCGCAGCAGCTGGAAAGGAGCAGTAACCAGATCAGTGTGTTGCAGCATCCGCTGCCGTTGCCGTTTCCGCCAAACAGGCTGATGCCGTTTGTGTCATTGTCACTGCCGCAGGCGGATAAGAGCAGGAGGATCCAGATCAGGGAGCAGCACCCGCCGCCGTTGCCGTTGTTGCTGAAAAATCCGCCGTTATTGTTGTTGCATCCGCACTGAGTTGCTGATAAATCGCTCATTGTTAAGCCTCCAAATGTTGTTTATGGTATATCTTATGTGTGCCGCGCGGGTTGGTGACAAATTTGCGGCAACCACTTGCATAAATCTCAGGATATAGTAGAATGATGCTGTACGGCGGCCAAAGATAACGTAACGGCGGCCGGTGTACGGAAGCTTCGGCGAGTCGGACTGCCGGGAAGACGGGACGGAGCCGAAACGATAAAGACAGGTAAAAGGAGAGATCTACATGCCGGGTTTGGAAGTTGCCGGCAGAAGATTCCGCACCGAGGCGGACTATCGCGCGGCGCTGCGGGATCAGGCCAAAATAGAAAAAATCAGGTCGCAGGTCGATATGCGCCAGCCCGGTGAGGTCATCACGCTGTATACGGAGATGCAGGCGGGAAAGTACCGGTTTGAAACTGTGGTGGGCAATGATTTTGACGACGAGATCTATGAGCTGGCGCAGCGGTTCAAGCAGCAGGGATACGACAAGGACAGCAGGATAGCTGCGGGAAAGAAAGCGCGCAGGGCAGAGAAGAAAGCGGCTAAGCCCAAAACCGCAGAGTCCGGGAAGACCAAGAAGAACATCTCTTTAAAAGATTACGACAAAGATATGCAGGCGGTCATCCTCGACGAGCTAAAAAAACGCGAAAAACGCCGCAGGCTCATGCTGATTCTCTGCTCGGTCGTGGCGGCGGCGTGCTTTGCGTACTTCGGCGTGTATTACTATTTCGCTGACAGGACGGAGGCGGACTATGAAGATCTCGCCGGCCTGAAAGGCAGCACGACGCTGGCCGCGGGACAGGCGCCCACCGTGACGATTCATTACACGGATGAGGAGGATGTCGAACTGAGCGTTCTGCCGGAGTACCAGACACTCTACAATAAGAATAAGAGTCTGATCGGCTGGCTCAAGATCGACGGCACGAATATCGACTATCCGGTGATGCAGACAGTCAACAACGAGTATTACCTCGACCACAATTATGATCAGGAGTATGACAAGAACGGCAGCCTGTTTCTGGATAAGGACTGCGACGTGGTACACAGAAACACGAATCTGATTATATACGGGCACCACATGAAGTCCGGTAAGATGTTCGGCAATCTGAACCTGTACAGCAGCGAGGATTACGGGAAGAAGCACGCGACGATCCAGTTCGATACGATCTATGAAAAGGGAACCTATGAGGTCATGTATGTCTTCCGTTCCCGCATCTACAATGAGGACGAGATCGTGTTTAAGTACTACCAGTTTTTGGATGCGGATTCCGCCAAGGAGTTTGAATCCGATATGCAGGAGATGGCGGCGCTGTCCTTGTACGACACCGGCGTCACGGCAAGCTACGGGGATGAACTGCTGACTTTGTCCACATGTGACAACTCGGAGCAGGACGGAAGATTTGTGGTGGTGGCTAAGAGAGTGCAGTGAGCGGATCTGCACACAGGAGAAGAAAAAATGATACTGTGCATTGCAAAAGCTCCATGCGGGGTCTGAGGACTGCATGGAGGAACGGCGCCATGCCGTAAGCCTCAGGCTTTGCTCTTGACTGATGAAAGAAAAGAGGAAAAGGAGCAAAGACAATGAAAACCAAAAAGAAAAATACAATCTATGAACTGCGGGATTTCCTGCTTCTGTGGAGCACACAGAGCATTTCCCAGCTGGGGAGCAGCATCACGGCTTTTGCCCTGACGTTATGGCTGTATGAAAAGACCGGGTCTTCGCTGAGCACGGCGGCGCTTTCCCTATGCTTTTACGGGCCGTACGTGCTGATGAGCATTTTTGCGGGAGCGCTGGCCGACAGGCTGGACAAGAAGCGCACCATGCTCGTCTGCGACCTGACGGCGGCGCTCGGCACAATCCTTGTGTACGCGCTGTTTCGGACGGAGCGTCTGGCGGTGTGGCATCTCTATGTCATAAACGGCGTCAATGGGCTGATGAACACGCTGCAGCAGCCGGCTTCCGAGGTGGCGATGACGCTCATCGTTCCCGAAAAAGAGTATCAGAAGACAAGCGGCCTGCGATCCCTGTCCAGATCCCTGATCGATATTCTGCATCCGCTGATCGCGACGGCCTTATATTCTCTCGCCGGCCTGACCATCGTTGTAGCGCTCGATCTGTGCAGTTTTGCGGCGGCGTTTGCGGCGCTTTTGTTTTTCGTCAGGATTCCGAAAAAGGAATCTGCGGGAAGCGAACCGCTGCTTGTCCTCGCACGGGAAGGGCTGACATTCCTGCGGGAGAATCCGCTGCTTTTTAAGCTGATTCTGTTCATGGCGGGCGTCAATCTGACGGCATCGGCTTTCGACGCGGCGCTGCCGGGCTATGTGATCCCGAATCCCAGAGGCGGCACATCCATGCTGGGGATCGTGACTTCCTGCGCGGGGATTGCCATGGTCGCCGGCAGCCTGCTGATCTCTTTTCTGCCGCCGCCAAAAGACAGGGTGCGGGTCATTTGGCTGACCATGCTCTTTTCTCTCGGCAGCGAGAATTTTCTGCTGGCTTTTTCCCGTGAACCTGTGCTGTGGTGCATCGGACAGGTGATCGGCTGGATTCTGGTGCCGGTTATGGATGCCAATCTGGACGTGATTCTCCGGACGGGTATTCCCGTGGAACTGCAGGGGCGTGTCTATGCCTGCCGCAATACGCTGCAGTTTTTCACGATACCGGCGGGGCTTTTGCTGGGCGGTTTTCTGGTGGATCGGGTGTGCGAGCCTTTCATGGCCTCCTATGGGGATGCGGCCTGTCTTGCGATCTGTTTCGGGCGCGGCAAGGGATCGGGCGCGGCGCTTGTGATGTTTCTCCTCGGCGTATGCGGGAGCGCGCTCTGCCTGGCGGGAGGCAGATGGCTGTCAAATAAAAATACTTGACACCATATTTCCGATATAGTACAATGCAGAAGTCGGACTTTGCAGAAAGCGTCCGGTCGGGGTTTTGACATGGAGAAGATCGTAGAGCAGGGTCTATTGTATGATTTCTATGGAGAGCTGCTGACGAAGCACCAGCGGCGGATCTACGAGGCTATCGTGTACGACAATCTCTCTCTGGGCGAGATCGCCGAGGAGGAGGGCGTCAGCAGACAGGCGGTGCACGATATCGTGAAGCGCTGTGACAGGGCGCTGCAGGGATATGAGGAAAAACTGCGCCTGGTGGAGAAATTTGAGAGTATCAAGGATAAAGTGGCCAGCATTGTATGTCTGTCCGAGGAGTACGGGGACGGCGCGGCGGATGCAGCCGCCTACAGCGCGCAGGTGAAGAGACTGTCCGAGGAGATTTTGCAGGAATTATAGCGCCGCGGAGGGTATCGCAGCCGCGGGAAGCACAGGAATCTGGATTGTATCTGGAGGGACATACGCTCATATGGCATTTGAAAGTCTTACAGACAAACTGCAGAATGTGTTCAAGAACTTAAGAGGCAAGGGCCGCCTCACCGAGGAGGACGTCAGGACGGCGTTAAAAGAGGTGAAGATGGCGCTCTTGGAGGCGGATGTCAATTTCAGGGTGGTCAAGCAGTTTGTCAAATCCGTGGAGGAGAGGGCCGTCGGCGCCGATGTGCTGAACGGACTGAATCCCGGTCAGATGGTGATCAAGATCGTCAACGAAGAGATGGTCGCCCTGATGGGATCCGAGACGACGGAGATCACGCTGCAGCCGGGCAAGGCAGTCACGGTTATCATGATGTGCGGTCTGCAGGGTGCAGGTAAGACCACTACCACGGCGAAAATTGCCGGCAAGCTGAAGCTCAAGGGCAAGAAGCCGCTGCTCGTCGCCTGTGACGTCTACAGGCCGGCGGCGATCAAACAGCTGCAGATCAACGGCGAGAAGCAGCAGGTGGACGTGTTTTCCATGGGAGAGAACCACAGACCTGTCAATATTGCGAAAGCGGCTCTGGAACACGCGGAGAAAAACGGACACAATGTGGTGATTCTGGATACTGCCGGACGTCTTCATATCGATGAGGAGATGATGGCGGAGTTAAAGGAGATCAAGGACAGCGTGACCGTGCATCAGACACTTCTCGTGGTGGATGCCATGACGGGTCAGGACGCCGTCAACGTGGCCAAAGATTTCGACGAAAAGATCGGGATCGACGGAGTCGTCCTCTCGAAGATGGACGGCGATTCCCGAGGCGGCGCGGCGCTCTCCGTCAGGGCGGTGACCGGCAGGCCGATTCTGTATGTCGGTATGGGCGAGAAGCTCTCCGATCTGGAACAGTTCTATCCCGAGCGCATGGCAAGCCGTATTCTGGGTATGGGCGACGTGCTGACGCTGATTGAGAAAGCGCAGCAGAATATCGATATCGACGAAGAGAAAGAGAAGCAGATGGCCGCCCGCATGAAGAAGGGCAAGTTTGACTTCGAGGATTATCTGGAGAGCATGAAGCAGATGCGCAACATGGGCGGGCTGTCAAGTCTGCTCGGCATGCTGCCGGGAATGGGCGGCAAGATGGGCGATCTCGAATCCATGGTGGACGAGAAGCAGCTGGCGCACATGGAGGCTATCGTGCTCAGCATGACGCCTGCGGAGCGGCAGAATCCCAAACTGTTAAATCCCAGCCGCAAGGCGCGGATCGCGAGGGGATCGGGTGTGGATATCTCGCTGGTCAACCGTTTTATCAAGCAGTTTGAGCAGTCCCAGAAGATGATGAAGCAGATCCCCGGTATGATGGGCGGCAAAAAAGGCCGCGGCATGTTCGGCGGTTTAGGCGGTATGAAGTTCCCGTTTTAGGGTTTCCTCATAAAGAACCAACAATATTATTTTACATGGAGGCAGAGAAAAATGGCAGTTAAGATCAGATTGAGAAGAATGGGGCAGAAGAAAGCTCCTTTCTACAGAATTGTGGTTGCGGATTCCAGGTCGCCGAGAGACGGCAGATTCATCGAGGAGATCGGCACGTACGATCCGAATACGGATCCCAGCACCTACAAGGTGGATGAAGAGGCGGCAAAAAAATGGCTCAACAACGGTGCTCAGCCGACAGAGATCGTCAGCAGAATTTTCAAGAGCGTGGGCATAACAAAATAGTGACCGGCCGGTACGATATCAGTACGCAGGCAGCAAGGCTTTTGGAGGTGGACTATGAAAGAATTGGTTGAAGTGATCGCAAAAGCTCTTGTCGAAAACCCTGATGAGGTGGTTGTGACCGAGAAAGAGGAAGGCAGACACATCACTGTGGAGCTTCATGTCGCGGCCTCGGATATGGGTAAAGTGATCGGCAAACAGGGACGCATCGCCAAGGCGATACGCTCCGTGGTAAAAGCCGCATCGTCAAAGGACAACAAGAGAGTGGACGTGGAAATTGTTTGATTTGTTTCACTGACAGCCTCAGGGAATACCATGAGGCTGTTTTTTATGTGAGGGCGGGGAGGAGAGGTATGGTTTCAGAACTGCAGGTTGGCGTGATCACACAGCCTCACGGCGTCAGGGGAGAAGTCAAGGTGTTTCCCACGACGGACGACGCAGCGCGTTTTAAGAAGCTTAAGGAAGTCATTCTGGACGACGGGAGAGAGCGTAAGAGTCTCGGCATCGAGAGCGTAAAATTCTTCAAACAGCTTGTGATCCTCAAATTCAAGGGACTGGATTCCATCAATGATGTGGAGAAATACAGGCAGGCCAGGCTGTATGTCACGCGGGACAACGCCGTCAGGCTGCAAAAAGACGAATATTTTATCGCGGATCTGATCGGTATGCGGGTCGAGACTGAGGATGGCGAGCCTTTTGGGCAGATCAGGGATGTGCTGGTGACGGGGGCGAACGATGTCTATGTGGTATCGCGGGAGGACGGTTCCGAAGTCCTGCTTCCCGTCATCAGGGAATGTGTCAGAGAGATCGACATGGAACAGGGGAAAATAACGGTGCACATCATGGATGGCCTGCTGTAGAGACAGATACGGGGAGACACAGGGATTGTGACGGGAGCGCGCAGGATGTATTTTCATATTCTCACTCTTTTTCCGGAGATGGTGCTGCAGGGACTGCACACCAGTATTCTGGGCAGAGCCGCCCAAAAGGGATATATTTCCCTCAATGCGGTGAATATAAGGGATTATACGCAGGATAAACACGGCAAGGTGGATGACTATACCTACGGCGGCGGCGCGGGTATGCTGATGCAGGCGCAGCCTGTCTATGACGCGTGCCAGGCCCTGCAGAGGCAGATTGCGCTTCGCAGGCAGGCAGAGAAAGCAGAGCAGGAAGTCGGCGTGCGGCCGGAGGAGAGCGAAGAGACGGCGCACGCGGCGGCGCGGGTGATCTATGTGACGCCTCAGGGCCGGACTTTCCGTCAGGAGATGGCGAGAGAACTGGCGGAAGAGGAGGACCTGATCTTCCTGTGCGGCCACTATGAGGGCATCGACGAGCGTGTGCTGGAGGAGGTCGTCACGGATTATGTCTCTATCGGCGACTATGTGCTGACCGGCGGCGAACTGCCGGCGATGGTGATGGTGGATGCCATCGCCAGACTGGTGCCCGGGGTGCTGCACAACGACGATTCCGCCGTGACAGAGACGTTTCACGACGGCCTGCTTGAGTATCCGCAGTATTCCAGACCGGAAGTATGGCACGGCAGGCGGGTGCCGGAGATCCTGCTCTCCGGCGATCACGCGAAAGTGGACGCATGGCGTCTTGCCCAGTCTGTCGAGAGGACCAAAAAGCTGCGGCCTGATCTGTATGAGGCCTATCTGGCGGCGCAGAATGCCGAAAGCGGGAGCAATCGGGAGAAATAAATCAACAGAGGCTTGCAATTTACGGCAATCTATGCTAAATTATTAATGTTGCGAAAAAAGATGGTCCTCTGTTACGGCACGTATTAAGAACATCCATATCAATAGGAGGCAGATGATGAACGATATTATCAGAGAAATTGAGGCGGAACAGCTGAAAGAGAATGTCAGCGATTTCAATGTTGGCGATACCGTCAAGGTATACGGCAAGATCAAGGAGGGAAATCGGGAGAGAATCCAGATTTTCGAGGGCACTGTACTGAAGATACAGGGCGGAAGCAGCAGGGCGACTTTCACGGTAAGGAAAGTCTCCAACGGTGTCGGCGTCGAGAAAACGTGGCCGCTCCATTCTCCCAACGTAGAGAAAGTGGAAGTTGTGAGAAGAGGTAAGGTGAGACGCGCGAAGCTGAATTACCTGAGACAGCGTGTCGGCAAGAAGGCTAAGGTCAAAGAGATCGTGAAATAATACCTGTGACCGGCGGATTGAAGACAGATACCTTGAAGAAATTTGAGGTATCTGTTTTTGCAATTGCTTACGGCAAAGGAGCGCTTTGTGGCGAGAAGAAAAGGGCTGACATTCTATCAGAAAAAGAAAAAATGGAATCCCGTGCTGATCAGAGATATCTTTGAGACTCTGATCGGTGCGGTGATCGCCGTATTCCTGGCATTTGTGATTGTTCTCTCGGTGGGGATGAAGACGAGCATCGTCGGAGATTCCATGGAGCCGGGACTTTTGAGCGGGCAGGAGATCCTGATCAACAGGGTTCTGTACAGGCTGTCGTCGCCAAAGCGCGGGGACGTGGTCGTCTTTCTGCCAAACGGCAACCAGAACTCGCACTACTATGTAAAACGGGTAGTGGGACTGCCGGGAGAGACGATACAGATCCGCGAGGGCCGTGTGTATGTGGACGGCGCGCCGCTTGCGGAGGACGAAAAATATGACAGCATGGCGGACGCGGGGATCGCGGAGAACGAGCTGACGCTTGCGGCGGACGAATATTTTGTGCTGGGAGACAACCGAAACAGCAGCGAGGACAGCAGGTCCGGCAATATCGGCGCGGTCAGGAGAGACACTATTGTCGGCAAGGCGTGGTTCAGGCTGTCCGGAGAGTGGGAAAATATCGGGCCGGTCGAGTGACCGTGAAAGGATCGGTATACATATGAATTATCAGTGGTATCCGGGTCATATGACCAAGGCGAAGAGGATGATGCAGGAAAATATCGGACTGATCGATCTCGTGATCGAGCTGGTGGACGCCAGGATTCCGATCAGCAGCCGCAATCCGGATATCGACGAGCTGGGCAGGAATAAGTTCAGGGTCATTCTGCTCAACAAATCAGACCTGGCCGATGCAGAGGCAAACCGTCTGTGGATGACACATTTTAAGGATAAAGGTTTTCACGCGCTGGAAGTGAACGCCAAGAGCGGCCAGGGGCTTAGAGAACTGCAGGGAATCGTCAGGGAAGCGTGCCGTGAGAAGATCGAGCGGGACAGAAAACGGGGGATCAAAAACAGGCCGATCCGCGCGATCGTGGTGGGAATTCCCAATGTGGGTAAATCCACTTTCATCAATTCTTTTGCCGGCAAGGCATGTACGAAGACGGGCAACAAGCCGGGCGTCACCAAGGGCAAACAGTGGATCCGCATGAACAGGGAACTGGAACTGTTAGATACGCCGGGGATTCTGTGGCCGAAATTCGAGAGCGAAGAAGTGGGACGGAATCTGGCGCTGATCGGTTCCATGAACGATGAGATTCTGGAGATGACACAGCTTGCCGGGGAACTTCTGGTTTATCTGCTTGCGCACTACAGGGAGCAGCTCGCGGCCAGATATCAGATGAGCGGTGTCGACGACCGGACGACGGCGGCCGACGTGCTTGCGCACATCTGCGAGAACCGCAAGTGCTATAAGAAAGGACAGGAACCCGATTACGACAAGGCGGCCTCCGTGCTGATGGAAGATTTCAGGAACGGCAGGATCGGCAGAATCACGCTGGAACTGCCTTAGACACCGGCCGGGACCGGGTGTGAACTACGGACAGAATCGAGGAAAGAGCATCATGAAGAAAGCATTGAAAGAGATTTTGAGCACCAGCATCTATATCTTGTTTGTTCTGTGCGCCGTCTATCTGGTCATTCACTTCGTAGGACAGAGGACGCAGGTGCTCGGCAGCTCCATGGAGCCGAAACTGAGCAGTGAAGACAATCTGATTGTGGATAAGATCAGCTACAGGTTTCATGAGCCGGAGCGTTTTGACATCATCGTCTTTCCTTTCCGCTATGAGGACAATACCTACTATATCAAGCGCATTATCGGCCTGCCTGGGGAGACTGTGCGGATCGATGAGGAGGGCAATATCCTGATCAACGGCGAGGTGCTTGAGGAAAACTACGGCAAGGAAGTCATCCAGAGCCCCGGCAGAGCCTATGAAGAAATCCGGCTCGGCGACGACGAATATTTCGTGATGGGAGATAACAGAAACAACAGTACGGACAGCCGGGATCCGTCCGTGGGCAATATTAAGCGGGAGGAAATCATCGGCCGGGCGTGGCTGCGCATCTGGCCGCTTGACAAGTTCGGCTTGATCAAACACAGGTAGGGATGGGAAAAATGGCGGAGACAATCGGAGCCATCAGGGCGAGATTACAGGCGGCAGCACCGGAAGAGCTGCCTGCTTTGTTTTTGGAATATGCGCAGGACGACAGGGAGGGAGTACGCGCTGCCGTGGAGCGGGGCAGAAAGCGTCTGGCAGCCTGGGAGAAAGAAAAGGCACGCTGCGAGGCACTGAAGAAGTATGAGCGGGAGTACGCCGCCTATGCCCACATATGCGGCATCGACGAGGTCGGGCGCGGCCCTCTGGCCGGTCCGGTGGTGGCGGGCGCGGTCATACTGCCCAAAGATTGTGACATTTTATATATCAACGATTCCAAGAAACTGTCCGAAAAAAAGAGAGAGGAGCTTTATGATGTGATCATGGAGCGCGCGGTGGCTGTAGGACTGGGGTACAGCACGCCGGAGCGGATCGACGAGATCAACATCCTGCAGGCCACCTACGAGGCCATGCGGGAAGCGATTTCACAGCTTTCGGTGGCGCCGGATCTTCTGCTGAATGATGCCGTCACCATACCGCAGGTTTCTGTCAGGCAGGTGCCGATCATCAAGGGGGACGCCAAGAGCATCTCGATCGGCGCGGCGAGCATTGTGGCCAAAGTCACCAGGGACCGGCTGATGGTGCGCTATGACGATATTTATCCGGAGTACGGCTTCGCGTCAAACAAGGGCTACGGCGCCAGGGCGCACATCGAAGCGCTGAAGAAATACGGTCCCTGCCCGATCCACAGGCGGTCGTTCATCACGCACTTCTGCTGAACCTATCATCGAATAAGAGGGAAGACAGTGAATCTGGGAAATATTTTTAAGAGAGACAATCAGAGCGTCAGGTCTGCCGATACGGTCAGAGTGCCGGACGCCATGTCCAGAGGGGAGCGGGCCTACCGGATCCAGAGCGAGATCAGGAATCTGGTGCCGGGGCAGACGATACAGGGTTCCGTCGTCAGCCGTGACGGAAATGCCGTGCAGATCGCGCTCAGACAGAACATACTGATCAACGCGAAGATCGATCAGAGCATCAGTCTGGCGCTCGGGCAGAATATGAGCTTTGAGGTCAAGGCGAACAACGGCTCCGTGCTTTCGCTGACGCCGCTGTACGCCAATATGGCGAACGAGCCCACCGTCATGCGGGCGCTTGATGCCGCGGGGCTTCCCGAGACGGCAAACAATATCGAGATGGTGGCGGTGATGATGGAGGAGGGGATGCCGATTGACAGGGAGTCCCTCGCCAATATCAGCCGTCTTATGATGGAATTTCCCGCGCAGAATCCGGCCACGCTGGTGCAGATGACGCGGCTCGGCATGCCGGTCACGGAGGAGAATATCGCGCAGTTCGAGCAGTACAGCCAGGCAAATCACCAGCTTCTCGGGAGCGTGGAGACGATTCTGGATGAACTGCCGCAGATCTTCGCGGAACTGGCCGGTGAGGGCAGGACGGATCAGGCGATTGCGTTTTATCGGCAGGTGCTGGATATTTTTCTGAACTATGGGCAGGCCGATGCCGACGGGATGGTGGCGGTGCGGCCGGAAGCGCAGCCGCAGGCCGCTGACGGCGCGGCTGTGATGGAGAATACGGCAGACGGCGCGCCGGGCGTGCCGAATGCGGCGTCGGAGGGAGTACAGGCGCAGGCGGAAAATGTGTCGGCACAGCTTCAGGGAGACGCGGCGAAGACCGTGATCGACATGGTGAGCCGCGGCGAGAGCGCGCCGGCGCAGGAGGAGGGACAGACGGTCCTCAGGGAGGCTGTCCTCACGGATCAACAGTGGAGCACGCTGGGCGATCTGCTGCGGGAACTGGGCGCAGACGAGCAGACGGCGCGGCAGGTTGGAAGCGGCGGGATGCCTTCGGGGGAGGTGCTTGCGCTGGTCCGCGGCCTGATGCCGCGCGCGGACGCGGACGATCCGCATGCGCGTCTGATGGCGCGGCTGCTTGACAGCAGGGAGTTCGCGGCTCTCCTGAAAGAAGAGATGGGGAAACAGTGGCTGATCGAACCGAAAGATGTGGCCGACCCGCACAAGGTGGAACAGCTCTACGAGCGGGTGCGGGAGCAGTCCATGCGCCTGCACGAGGCGATGCAGGAAGTCGGCAAGGCGGATCTGCCGGCGGCGAGAAGCGTTCAGAATCTGCAGAACAATGTGGATTTTATGAACCAGCTGAATCACATGTTCACCTATATCCAGCTCCCGCTCAAGCTGGCGGGCAACAACGCGCACGGCGACCTGTACGTCTACACGAACAAGAAGAATCTGGCCGCCAAAGACGGCAGCGTGAGCGCGCTGTTACATCTGGATATGGAGCATCTCGGGCCGCTGGACGTCTATGTGACCATGCAGCAGAACAGGGTGAACACGAATTTTACACTGCGGGACGAGAGCGCGCTGGATCTGATCGAGGAGCATATTCATCTGCTGGATGAGAGGCTGGCCGGGCGGGGGTATGATCTGAAAGCGCAGTTTTCCGTGAAAGAAGAGGAGACACAGGATGAGGGCATCCTGCAGACGATCTTAAGCCAGGGAAAGAATATATCGGTGCTCAGCAGAACATCTTTTGATATGCGGGCATAAGAGATAAGGAGGCGTCCGGATGGCCGAAAAAGAGAATACAAAACCGAAACAGGCGATTGCGTTAGAGTATGATCCCGCGGACGAGGCGCCCCGTGTCATCGCTTCGGGCCGGGGCGCACTGGCGGAGCGCATTATCGAACGGGCAAAAGAGGCCGATGTGCCGATCCACCGGGATGACAAGCTGGCGGATACGCTGTCGCGTCTGGAAATCGGCGATATGATTCCGCCGGAACTATATGAAGTTGTGGCAGAGATCCTCGTCTTCGTGGATTCCATGGATAAGATCAAGGCGAAGATGGCGAAAGCCGGGCATTGAGGAGGCGTGAGCGCTCCGGAATGAGGATGAATATGAATAAACGCGAGATAGGGGCACAGAAAGAGGAAGAGGTCTGTGCCCGTTTGCTTTCCGGGGGCATAGTCATCCTGGAGAAAAATTTCAGGTGCAGGCAGGGTGAGATCGACATCATTGGCTGTGACGGGGATATCCTCGTGTTCTTTGAGGTGAAGTACAGGAGCGGGAAGCGCGCCGGCAGCGCGGCGGAGGCGGTCGGGTATGCCAAACAGCGAAGAATCAGCCGTGTGGCGGACTATTACCGTATGCTTCATCACTGTGCGGAGAATACGCCGATACGTTTCGATGTGGTCGCGATTGACGGGACAGACGTCAACTGGATCAAAAACGCGTTTTATTATATCCCGCGATAAGCGCTCCGGCGCGGGCGGCGGGAGACGCAGGCGGGTGGCGGGCAGGAGGAAGAGCAGCGATGGCGTTATACAGGCATGAGAGCAGAATCAGGATGCAGGTCAACCGGACGGACGGCGTGGAGTATCTCACTTTCCCGCTGCTTGCGCAGACGGGAATGGTGCGGCATCTCTTTTCCACCAGAGTCGGCGGCGTGAGCGAGGGTATCTACTCTACGATGAATTTAAGCTACACGCGCGGCGACAGGCGGGAGGCCGTGGATGAAAATTTCAGGCGGATCGCCGGCGTACTCGGCTGTGCACCGGAAGACATTGTCTGTTCTGACCAGACGCACACCGTGAATCTGCGGGTGGCGTCGCGTCAGGACGGCGGCAAGGGGATTATCAGGGCGAAAGACTACACGGATATTGACGGGCTTTTGACCGACGAGCCGGGTATCGTGCTGGCGACGTTCTATGCCGACTGTGTGCCGCTCTACTTCGTGGATACGAGGAGACGGGCGGTGGCACTGGCGCACTCCGGCTGGCGCGGCACGGCGGCCCGCATGGGGCAGTGTGTGGTGCAGAGGATGCGAAAGGAGTACGGCACGGATCCGGCGGACATCGTGGCGGCAATCGGCCCATCCATCTGCCGGGACTGCTATGAGGTGAGCGCGGATGTGGCAGATGTGTTCGCGGCGGAATTTCGCGGCGCGGGGCAGGCGGACAGCATACTGTCTGACAAGGGCGGCGGAAAATACCGGCTGGACTTGTGGCGCGCCAACGAGATTGTCCTGACAGAGGCAGGAATTCCCGCACAGCAGATTCAGGTGACTGACCTGTGCACCTGCCATAACAGCGGCTATCTCTTTTCCCACAGGGCCAGTCACGGGCAGCGGGGAAATCTGGGCGCGTTTCTCGGACTGCTATCTTAAGAAAAAGTTAAAAAATTTCCCATCTATTCCTTTAGGTTTCTGTGTTTTAATCAATACAGTACGAGAAGAAAGGCCGCCATGCGCGGTCGGGATACGAGAGGTGAGGGCATGGCTAATATACTGGTGTGTGACGACGACAGAGAGATTGTGGACGCGATTGAAATCTATCTGCTGCAGGAGGGCTACACGATCTACAAGGCGTACGACGGGGAACAGGCGATCAGAATCTTAAAAGAACAGCAGATTCATCTGCTCATCATCGACGTCATGATGCCGAAGCTGGACGGGATTCACGCGACGCTCAAGATCCGGGAGTATTCCAGCATCCCGATCATCATTCTGTCGGCCAAATCGGAGGACAACGACAAGATCCTGGGGCTCAATATCGGCGCGGACGACTACGTGACAAAACCTTTCAATCCGCTGGAACTGGTGGCGCGGGTGAAGTCGAACTTGAGAAGGTACACCACGCTGGGCAATCTCAATGTGGAGAACAACGCCCTCTTTCAGGTGGGCGGCCTGTGTATCGACGACGATACGAAAGAGGTCACGGTGGACGGGGAGGCCGTCAGACTGACGCCGATCGAGTACAATATCCTGTTGCTCCTCGTGAAAAACTGCGGCAGAGTGTTTTCCATCAACCAGATCTATGAGAGCATCTGGAACGAGGAAGCCATCGGCGCGGACAATACGGTGGCGGTACATATCAGACATATCCGCGAGAAGATTGAGATTAACCCGAAAGAACCCCGCTACCTGAAAGTGGTGTGGGGCGTCGGCTATAAGATAGAGAAACAGTAAAGATACGGCAAACGGCGAAGCAGGCGCAGGAATAAGCGCATCCGGAAGGGAGCAGGAAGTATGGAAAAAGAAGAGAGAAACAGACCGGAGACGGAAGAGATCGTATGGGAGACGGCAAAGAGGCAGAGCGAAGAGAGCACAGAGTATGCGGAGGCCGAAGAGAGGGTGGAAGACAGGAAGAGTAAGACCGGAAAACAGGGGAAAAAGCGCACGGGAAAGAGAGGCGGCGCCGGACGGAAATTCCTCGGCCTGCTGCAGCATATCGCGCTGGCGGTTGTGGTTATCGCCCTCTTCGTGGTGACCGGCGCTTCCGGCTTTCGTGTAAATACCTTTCAGGGAACCTATACGCTGGGCTATTCGCTGTATGACCAGTCGAAGCGTTATGAGGATACCGACGTATTTGTCAATCTGTTCGGCTGGGCGCTCTCGGACGTGATGCGGCACGGCGTAGTGAGCGGGCAGATGGAGACGGACGGCAGTTTCGACGGCAGCAAGGTGATCGACGTGACGGCCTACAACTACCGCCAGACAGAACTGCCGGCGCAGTATGTGACCGCGGAATACTATCTGGAAGATCTGCTGAAGTGGCAGAATTACGGCTTCGAGACGCGGACGGAGACTATGACGCAGGAACAGGCGGACTCGTTTCTGGCGGACAGGACCAGATTGACGTTCGCCGCTTCGGACGGTTTGAACGAGGATGCGGCGTATCTGATCGGCGAGGACGGAGGCGAGTATAGCCGTACCAGTGCCGGACTCTATCAGACGGATGTGTCGGGCAATCTGCTGGGCAGCCAGATGTGGGTATACACGGACGGCGACGGCTATCCTGCGGAGGTCACGGATGCGGGTGTGGCGGCCTATACGGATGACGGAGAACCTCTGCTGGAAGAATACGCCGATGCCGACGGCTACCCGGTGAGAAATAATATTCTGGTGAACCGTTACCTGACCGTGGACGGCGGCAAACTGGAGGATTATGTGTCTGACTGGAATCTCTACTATGACCTGTGCAACCAGGTAAAAACGGCGGCCGGCGGGCTGGCTTACAACTATAAGGAATATCTGCAGTTCAACAATTTCTATAAGGCGGACAAGACCAATATGCGCTACCTGATCGTGCAGGATACGGGTGAGGAGCAGCAGGTCTTTACCAATCTGACGAAGCAGGATCTGGACAATCCGTCATTTGCCTATGCGGGAGATCTGATGAAGACGGGGAGTCTGCCTGCCGGTGCGGCGGATGCTTCGCGGTACGTCTACTATGCTCCGGCCGATATGGTCTATGAGACCAACACGGGCATCGACGAGGAGACAGTTCTGGAGGTTGCGCAGGTATATGACTACGCGTATCCGGAGACGACGAGAATCTGGATCGGCGTGGACACGGACTATCCCGTTCATGACGGATTCTGGCAGGGATGCCGAAGCTTTTACCACTACGGTCCTTACCTGTGGCAGGGCGTGGCCGCTCTGCTGATAGCGGGCATTCTGTATCTGCTGATCTGGTTCTATCTGACGTATACGGCGGGGAGGGACACGGACGGGAAAGGCAGCAGATGCGTCAGTCTGCAGCAGTTTGACAGGGCGGTACCTACGGAGGGTGCGCTTGCCATTGCCTGCGGCGCTGTCTGTGTCGGTCTGGGTGTCTTTGCGCTGCTGATGAGTCTTATGGGCATTGATCCGTCCCGCCCGTGGGAGGTGTCGGATCTGGCGGGAACGGCACGGGTACTGGGTGTCGGCCTGCTGGCAGCCTATGTGTTTCTGGCAGACTGGATCGCCATGTTCTTCTTCTACAGTCTGGTCAGGAGGATCAAGGCGCGCACACTCTGGAAGAACAGCTATGTGAAGAGGCTGTCCGTCCGTGCGGTACAGTTTGGCTGGAAAGTGTACGACAACAGCGATATCGTGCTGCGCACATGGCTCCCGTACGCGGCGTTTGTGCTGTTTAACATCGCCCTGTTGCTGGTTGCGTTTGTGCATGACAGCGGCAGTTTCCTATGCCTGTTTGCGCTCTTTGTGCTGGCAGCGGTGGATCTCTTCGTGGGGATCATCCTCTTCCGCAATGCGAAAGAACAGCAGGAGATCGTTGAGGGAATCGAGACGATTGCGGGGGGAGCGCTGGAGTATCAGGTGGACATCGACAGACTTCATGGGAATAATCTGACTCTGGCCAATTCCGTCAACAGTATCGGCCAGGGAATCAAGGAGGCGGTCGAGACAAGCATGAAAGACGAGCGCATGAAAGCGGATCTGATCACGAATGTGTCCCATGATATCAAGACGCCGCTCACCTCGATTATCAACTATGTGGATCTGATCAAGAGGGAGCAGGTGGACAACGAGAAAATCCGCAGCTATATCGGTGTGCTGGACGAGAAATCGCAGCGCTTAAAGCAGCTGACGGACGATCTGGTGGAGGCCAGCAAGATTTCCTCCGGCAATATCAATCTGCACTTCGAGAAGATTGACCTGACAGAGCTGATGAACCAGACGCTCGGAGAATTCTCGGAAAAATTCGAGCAAAAGAGGCTCACCGCAGTCATGAACGTCAACGTGAAGAACGCCGTGATCGAGGCGGACAGCCGCAGGATCTGGCGTGTGATTGAGAACCTCTTTAACAATATCTTCAAGTATGCGCTGGAGGGGACGAGAGTCTACCTGACGATAGACAGCGTGCCTGACCGGGCGGGATATATTGAACTGTCCGTCAAGAATATTTCGGCCATGGCGCTAAACTGCAATCCCGATGAACTGACGGAGCGGTTTATCCGTGGAGATGAGTCGCGGACCACGGAGGGAAGCGGGCTCGGCCTGTCGATTGCGAGGAATCTGACCGAGGCGCAGGGAGGTACGTTCAGCATTCAGCTTGACGGGGATCTGTTTAAGGTGGTTATGACTTTCCCCGCGGCGCAGGCGTAATCTCTACAGATCGAATGCGCTCATCTCACGGTTGTTGTATTTGGCGAGGATCTGATGGATCTTGTCGGTGGGCGTGTAGATATTGGCCATCGATGCGTCATGATTCATGAAGTTGATAATGGAAGCGACGAACTTACTCATATCAGCCTCCACATAGTAGGGCTTTTCCTTGAGCTCCGGAGGCTGATAGCAGAGGTTCGTCGAGATGATTCTGTCGAAATAACATTTCTCATAGGCCTCGTCGAAAGATTTCAGGCCGTCCGTAAAAAGACCGAAAGTACAGCAGACGAAGACGCGCTTCGCATTCATGCGCTTCAGGTGCATGGCGGTGTCGATCATGCTGCCGCCGGAAGAGATCATATCGTCTATGATGATGGCATCCTTGCCGTCCACGTTGTCTCCGAGAAATTCATGCGCCACAATGGGATTTTTGCCGTTCACGATCACGGAGTAGTCGCGGCGCTTGTAGAACATGCCCACATCCACGCCAAGCACATCCGCAAAGTAGACGGCTCTGTCCAGCGCGCCCTCGTCGGGGCTGATAACCAGCGTGTGCTCCTTGTCAATGATGAGATCTTTTTCGGTGCGCAGCAGGGAGCGGATGAACTGATAGGGCGGGATGAAGTTGTCGAAACCCTTGATCGGGACAGAGTTCTGCACTCTCGGATCGTGTGCGTCGAAAGTGATGAAGTTGGACACACCCATGTCCATAAGCTCCTTGATCGCGTAGGCACAGTCCAGGGATTCGCGGCCGTTTCTCTTGTGCTGCCGGCCCTCATAGAGAAAAGGCATGATCACGGTGACGCGGTGCGCCTTGCCGTTGATGGCGGAGATGATGCGCTTTAAGTCCTGGTAGTGGTCGTCGGGGGACATGTGGTTCTCGAAACCGTTCATTTGATAGGTGATACTGTGATTGCACACATCCACCAGGATGAAGATATCTTTGCCTCTGACGGAAGAGGGCAGAACGCCTTTGGACTCGCCGGTGCCGAAGCGCGGACACTCCGCCTCGACGAGATAGTTGTCTTTCATATAGCCGTGAAATGCCGGGTCGTTTTTGAAATTGTTGTCCAGGCTCTTTCGGAATTCCACCAGGTGGCTGTTGACCAGACCGGCTAACGGCATGGCGGATTTGGTCGCAAGCAGCATGATCGGCGCGACCGGCATGGCATTCTTGAGCTGTTCAGTGTTCGGCATGGCATCCTCCTGTGTTCACTTTCATCTTTTGCTCATAAGCGGGCGCTCCCCTCGTCAATCCGCCGTTCGCCAGGCCCTCATGCAAGCATGGGCCTGTCTCCGTCGATTGACGGGAGCTGTGGACATCTTACAGTTCACACGCGCCATTCGCAAAATCGCCCCTGCGGGGCTTTCCGCTGCGTCGCAGCTGCTTTTGCTCATAAGCGGGCGCTCCCCTCGTCAATCCGCCGTTCGCCAGGCCCTCATGCAAGCATGGGCCTGTCTCCGTCGATTGACGGGTGAACTGTAATGACATATATTTTATAACATTCCGATAGTGACACGTCAAGAAATTTCTAGTAGAATAGAGGGAGCGGAAGCGATACGCGGCGGGAGAGAGAGTATGCGCAACGGACAAGGAAAGCGTCCTGCTGTCAGGGAACACAGGGTTGAGAGAACAGAACATAATTCCGTGGCGGAGGAGATGGGGATCGAGCCGGGAGATGTGCTGCTTGCCATTAACGGTGAGGAGATCAGGGATATCTTCGACTATCAGTACCTGAGCCAGGACGAGTATGTGGAAGTGCTGGTCCGCAAGAAGAGCGGGGAGGAGTGGCTCTTAGAGATCGACAAGGAGTATGATGAGGATCTGGGGATTGTCTTCGAGAACGGACTGATGGACGAGTACCGCTCCTGCCGCAACAAATGTATCTTCTGTTTTATCGACCAGATGCCGAAAGGGATGCGCGACACGCTCTACTTTAAGGACGATGATTCCCGCCTGTCTTTTCTGCAGGGCAATTATGTGACGCTGACCAATATGTCCGACGAGGATATCGACCGTATTATCCGCTACAGGCTGTCGCCGATCAATATTTCTTTCCAGACCACCAACCCGGAGCTTCGCTGTATGATGCTGAACAATCGCTTCGCGGGGGAGTCGCTTAAGCAGGTGCGCAGGCTCTATGAGGCGGGCATCACCATGAACGGCCAGATTGTTCTGTGCAAGGGGGTCAACGACGGGGCGGAACTGGAGCGCAGCATAGCGGATCTGACAGCTTATCTGCCGCATCTGGAGAGTGTCTCCGTCGTGCCGGTGGGACTGTCAAAATTCCGGGACGGGCTGTATCCGCTTGTCCCCTTTGAAAAGGAGGATGCGAGAGAGGTCCTCGCCTGTATCCACGGCTGGCAGGACAGGCTCTATCCGCGGTACGGCCTGCATTTCGTGCACGCCTCGGACGAATGGTACGCGCTGGCGGGAGAGCCTCTGCCGGAGGCGGCGCGCTATGACGGCTATCTGCAGCTGGAGAACGGCGTGGGGATGCTGCGGCTTTTTCTGGACGAGTTCGACGAGGCAATGGCGGAATTTGGCGGGGACGCGGGAGAGGATATAAACCGGCGGTGCGAACTGTCGGTCGCCACGGGAAAGCTGGCTTATCCCTGGCTGTCGGACATGGCGCGCAGACTGACGGAGCGTTTCCCGCTTCTCTCAATCCATGTATATGCGATCGTCAATGATTTTTTCGGAGAGCTGATCACTGTGTCTGGCCTTCTGACGGGGCAGGATATCATACGGCAGCTGCGGGGCAAACCGCTGGGAAAGTGCCTGCTGCTGCCGCAGAATGTGCTTCGCAGCGGTGAGGATTATCTCCTGGACGATGTGACGGTTTCCGAGATGGAAAAAGCTTTACAAGTAAAGATAGATATTGTAAAATCAAGCGGACATGACTTAGTGCACAAGGTGCTTGGCTGTATGAGGTGCGATACATGAGCAGGAAAAAGACCAAGCCGATCGTGGCGGTGGTGGGAAGACCCAATGTGGGCAAGTCCACGCTGTTCAACGCTCTGGCAGGGGAAAATATATCGATTGTCAAGGACACGCCGGGGATTACCAGAGACAGGATCTATGCGGATATCACGTGGCTGGACATGAATTTTACACTGATCGACACGGGCGGCATCGAGCCGGAGAGCAAGGACATCATCCTGTCGCAGATGAGAGAACAGGCGCAGATCGCCATAGACACGGCGGATGTGATCCTTTTTATGGTGGACGTGAAGCAGGGGCTCACGGATGCGGATGCCAAAGTGGCGGATATGCTCAGGCGTTCGCAGAAGCCGGTGGTTCTGGCGGTCAACAAGGCGGACGATTTCAACAAGTATATGGCGGACATTTACGAGTTTTACAATCTGGGCATCGGAGAGCCATTTCCGATTTCTTCCGTCAATAAGCTCGGCTTTGGGGAACTGCTGGATGAGGTAGCCGCCCACTTCGACAGGGAGGCCGCGGAGGAGGAGGATGACGATCGCATCAAGGTGGCGATTGTCGGCAAACCGAACGTGGGCAAGTCCTCCATCATCAACAGGCTGATCGGGGAGAGGCGCGTGATCGTGTCCGATATCGCTGGCACTACGAGGGACGCCATCGACACGGAGGTTGTGCACAACGGAAAGGAATATGTCTTCATCGACACGGCGGGACTGCGCAGGAAGAGCAAGGTCAAGGAAGATCTGGAGCGCTATATGATCATCCGCACCGTGGCGGCGGTGGAGCGGGCCGATATCGTGGTCTTAGTCATCGACGCCACCGAGGGCGTGACGGAGCAGGATGCGAAGATAGCGGGCATCGCCCACGACAGGGGCAAGGCGACGATTATCGCGGTCAACAAGTGGGATGCCGTTGAGAAGAACAACAAGACCGTGAACGAGTACACGCAGAAGATCAGGCAGATTCTCTCGTTCATGGCCTACGCGGAGATCCTGTTTATCTCGGCGGCGACAGGGCAGCGGCTGAATAAGCTGTACGACACCATAGATATCGTCAACGAAAACCACTCCATGAGAGTGGCGACCGGTGTGCTCAACGAGATCATGGCGGAGGCGGTGGCGATGCAGCAGCCGCCAACGGACAAGGGGAAAAGGCTGCGCCTGTACTACATCACTCAGGCGGCGGTGAAGCCGCCGACCTTTGTCATTTTTGTCAACGATAAGGAACTGATGCACTTCTCCTACACGAGATATCTGGAAAATCAGATCCGGGAGACGTTTGGCTTCAGGGGAACTCCTTTTAAGTTTATCATACGGGAGAGGAAGGAAAGCAGATAAGTGGAACGGATAGTTTGTTTGTTGATCGGCTATGTGTGCGGTCTGTTTCAGACGGCCTATATCTATGGGAAACTGCACGGGATCGATATCAGGGACTACGGCAGCCACAATGCGGGGACGACCAACACCCTGCGGGTGCTCGGATTTAAGGCAGGCATCCTGGTGCTGTTCGGGGATATCGCGAAATGTATTCTGGCGATCGTGGCCGCCGACCTGCTCTTTGGCGGCAGCCATCCGGATATGATCTATCTCTTTAAGATCTATGCGGCGGCGGGCGCGATTCTGGGGCACAATTTTCCTTTTTATCTGCATTTTAAGGGAGGCAAGGGGATTGCGGCGACGGCGGGTATGATTCTCGCGTTCCACCCGTATTTTATTCCGGTGGCGGTCGTGCTGTTCTTCGGCATCTTTTTTACGACGCATTATGTATCGCTGGGATCGCTGGTTTTGTATGCCGGCTTCTTCGTGGAGATGATCGTGCTGGGACAGACGGGGACTTTCGGTATGGCGCAGCCCTGTCTGATCGAGCTGTATGTCGTGACGGGTTTACTGACGGTCATGGCCTACTGGAAACACAGGGAAAATATTAAGAGGCTGCTTGCCGGCACGGAGCGCAAGACTTATCTGCGCCATCGCAGCGGGGAAGAAAACGCGGCGGAGAAATAAGAACAGGGAAAGAAGAAAGCGCGAGGGGACGGCTGACCGGCGTCGTTCCCGACAGCGCTTCGGAACGGAGAGAAAATGGCCAGTATCGGTATCATAGGAGCGGGCAGCTGGGGAACGGCCCTGGCGATGAATCTGTACAAGAACGGGCATCAGGTGACAGTCTGGTCTATCGTGGAAGCGGAGATCGAGATGCTGAAAGAGGAGCGCGAGCACAAAGACAAGCTGCCGGGCGTGAAGCTGCCGGAGGATATGGTATTCACCACTGACCTGCGGGAGGCTGCGGCGGATAAGGAAGTGCTGGTGCTGGCGGTGCCGTCTCCACACACGAGGAGCGCGGCGCGAAGTCTGGCGCCCTATGTGCCGGACGGGCAGCTCATCATCAATGCCTCCAAGGGCATCGAGGAACAGACGCTGATGACCATGTCGGCGGTGATCGAGGAGGAGCTTCCGCAGGCGGAGGTGGCCGTCCTGTCGGGGCCTTCACATGCCGAGGAGGTAGGGCGCGGCCTGCCGACGACCATCGTGGTCGGCGCGAAAAGAAAATCTACGGCGGAGTATCTGCAGAATATCTTTATGAACGAGGTCTTCCGCGTGTACATCAGCCCTGACGTGCTTGGTATCGAGCTGGGCGCAGCGCTCAAGAATGTGGTGGCTCTGGCTGCCGGTATCGCCGACGGGCTCGGCTACGGCGACAATACGAAAGCGGCTTTGATTACGAGAGGCATCACGGAGATCGGCAGGCTCGGCGTGAAGATGGGCGGCAGACTGGAGACGTTTTACGGGCTGACGGGGATCGGCGACCTGATCGTCACCTGCGCCTCCATGCACTCGCGCAACCGGCGCGCCGGCATCCTGATCGGGCAGGGTTATACGATGGATCAGGCCATGGACGAGGTCAAGATGGTGGTGGAGGGCGTGTATTCCGCCAAGGCGGCGATCGGGCTGGCGAGGAAGTACGATGTGCAGCTGCCCATCATCGAGGAGGTAAACGCCATCCTGTTTGAGGGGCAGCCGGCGGACGAGGCGGTGAAAAACCTGATGCTCCGCGACAAGAAGATAGAAAATCCTCTCCTTCCGTGGGAAGAAGAGGACTGACGATAAGCGTTCTTATGACCGGGCACCGGTCACGATCTACAGGGACGGCCGCAGCATGTTGCAGATGTCTGTGGTCGTCTTTACTTTGTTCATCGAATAGATGTGGATGCCGTCCACGCCGTGTTCCTGCAGGTCGCGGATCTGCCCGACGGCAAATTCGATGCCGGCCTTGCGCATGTCCTCCTTGTCGTCCCCGTAGGTGGCGATGAGATCTGCCAGCTTTTTGGGGACCGAAGAGCCGGAGAGGGAGACGGTGGTGCCCAGCTGCCCTGCCGTGGTGATCGGCATAATGCCCGCGTGGATCGGCACCTGGATCCCCATAGCGCGTGCCCTGTCCAGAAAACGGTAGAAGAAGTCGTTGTCGAAGAACATCTGGGAAATCAGAGAACTTACGCCCGCGTCCACTTTTTCTTTCAGACGGCGCAGATCCTCCTCGATGCTCGGCGCCTCAAAATGCTTTTCGGGATAGCAGGCGCCCGCGATGGATAACGTCGTGTGCTCTCTCAGATAGCGGATCAGATCGACGGCGTAGGAAAACTCCCGTCTGTCGTACTGCTCGTCCGTCATCGTCTGCGGCCGGTCTCCCCGCAGGGCGAGAACGTGGGTCACGCCCGCGGCTTCCAGGGCGGCGCAGTTTTTGTCCAGATCCTCTCTGGTGAAGCCGACGCAGGTGATGTGCGCGATGGCATCAATGCAGAGTTCTTTCTGGATAAAGGAAGTGATCTCAATGGTCTTGCCGGCCCGGGAGCCGCCGGCGCCGTAGGTGCAGCTGATGAAATCGGGCCTAAGCGAGCCGAGATCTCTGAGAATCTGGTATACATTTTCAAATTCCTCGTCTTTTTTCGGGGGAAATACCTCGAAAGAAAGGCCGGTTTTTCTGCGCTCTGTCTGCTTCTCTGCCATAGGTCTGTGCCTCCGTGATTCTTATAACAAGCTCTTGCTTTTGTACCTGAAATATCGTAACATACATTTATAGGTTAGGCAAGAAAACAAATTTTTTCGGAGGCAATGCGGACGCCGGAAAGGAACGAAACCATGAGCGGAGAAAACCAGAATTTCAACAGCACGCCGGACTATGTGGCATCCGAACAGCTGCTGGCGAGCGTCAATGTCGCCATCGCGTTAAAAAAGCCGCTTCTCGTGAAAGGAGAGCCGGGGACGGGCAAGACCATGCTGGCCCAGGCGGTCGCAAACTCTCTCGGGAAGAAGCTGATCATATGGAATATCAAGTCCACGACAAAAGCCCAGGACGGCCTGTATATGTACGACACGATTCAGCGTCTCTACGACGGGCAGTTTGGAGAGGAGGGCGTGGACGATATCGCCCGCTACATCAAACTGGGCAAGCTGGGTGAGGCTTTTGCGTCAGAGGAGCAGGTGATCCTGCTGATCGATGAGATAGACAAGGCGGATCTGGAATTTCCCAACGATCTGCTCTGGGAACTGGATCAGATGGAATTCTATATTCATGAGACGAGGCGGACGGTCAGGGCGAAGCACCGTCCCATCGTGATTATCACCTCAAACGCCGAGAAAGAGCTGCCGGACGCTTTTTTGCGGAGATGTATTTTTCACTATATCGATTTCCCCGATCAGGCGCTGATGGAGGAGATCGTGAAGACGCATTATCCCGATGTGGAGGAGAAACTTCTGCACGACGCGATGGAGGTATTCTACTGGATTCGGTCGATGAAAGACATCCGCAAAAAGCCAAGCACATCGGAGCTGTTAGACTGGATCAACGCGCTGCAGATCGGCGGCATACCGACAGATAAGCTGCGGGAGGAGCTTCCGTTTATCGGTGTGGTGGTCAAGAAAGACGAGGATCTGGAGACGGTCAGGAATAAGAACAATCTGTAAGAGGATGCGTATGTTCAGTAAATTCTTCTACACCTTAAGGGAAAAAGGACTCGATGTGTCGCTTGGCGAGTGGCTGACGCTGCAGGACGCGCTGAATCAGGGACTGTGCCACAGCAGCCTGACGGAATTTTACTATGTGGCGCGCATGATCCTCGTGAAGTCCGAGACGGAATATGATAAGTTCGACATGGCGTTCGACGAAGTGTTCCGCGGTGTCATGACGGAGAATGAGATCACGAAGAATATGATGCGCTGGCTGGATAAGCCGGAGATGCAGGAGGTCTTCGAGGAGATGCGCCATGAGATGAACCAGGAAGTCATCAACATGGACAGCGAGGACGTGGAGAATAAGTTCAAGGACAGGCTGCGGGATCAGGACGAGGAACACAACGGCGGCAGTTACTGGATCGGCACGATGGGCAAGACGTCTTTCGGCAATATGGGCGGCAACATGGGCGGCATCCGGGTGGGCGGCACCACGGGATACCAGTCGGCTTTTCAGGTGGTAGGCGCGAGAAAGTACCGCGATTTCCGCAACGACAAGGTGCTGGACAACAGACAGTTCCAGGTGGCGCTCAGAAAACTGCGGCAGTTTTCCGCGAGGCTGGATATCCCAAAGACGGAACTGGACATCGACGGCACGGTAGATGCCACCTGCAATAACGGCGGCTGCCTGCAGATCGTGATGGAGAAACCACGCAAGAACGCGGTGAAGCTGCTGCTCCTGATGGATTCCGGCGGGACGATGATCCCCTACACGACGCTCCTCAACGAGCTGTTCCACTCCGTGCACAAATCCAATCACTACAAGGATGTAAAGACATATTTTTTCCACAACTGTATCTATTCCAATCTGTACAATACGCCGGAGTGCGAGAACGGGGACTGGATCGAGACGGAGTGGATGTTCCGCAATCTGGACAGCGACTACAAGGTAATCATCGTGGGGGACGCGGCGATGGCGCCGGAAGAGCTCTATTCCACGACGGGAAATTACAGAGGGCCGAACGGCGGCCTGTCCGGCATGGACTGGCTGTTGTTGATGAAGCGCCACTACAAGAAGATCGTCTGGCTGAATCCGAAGATGGCGCCCGGGCATGCGCCATGGCGGGAGGCGGAGACGGCGATCAAAGGGCTTTTTCCCATGTATAAGCTGACGGTGGACGGGCTGAATCAGGCGATGGTCAAACTGATGACGAACCGATGAGGCAGGTTTCGGATAAGCATAGAGCGGATAGGTAGGAGGAAAAAAGTATTATGTATCGAGTGATGATTGTAGACGACAACATGGCAAACCTGATCATGGCGAGGAAGACGCTGGAGGAGGAGTACGAGGTGATTCCGGTTTCCTCCGGCATCTCGGCGCTTGAGTGCCTGAACGATATGCCGGATCTGCCGGATCTGGTGCTGCTCGATGTGGATATGCCGAACGTCAACGGCTTTCAGGTGATCTCGGAGATGAAGAATATTCCCAAACTGGTGAATATCCCGATTATCTTTCTGACGGCACAGGACGACGACACCACGGAGCTGGAGAGCTATAATCTGGGGGCCATGGACTATATCAGGAAACCCTATACGGCCAACCTCTTAAAAAAACGTGTGGACATTCAGATCCAGCTTCTGACGCAGCGCAGAAAACTGGCGGAGATGAACCATTCCCTGAATAATCTCGTGCAGGAGAAGAACAAGAAAAATCTGGAACTGCAGTATTCCATCGTGGCGATGTTCGTCGATCTGATGACGAAGCGCGACGGTTTCAGCGGCGATCACGCCAGACGCGTGGAGCAGTATATGGATATTCTGGTGAGCGCCATGGTGCGGGGCGGCAATGGCAGCCTGAGCGCCGATGACGCCACGACGATCTGTTTTGCCTCGAAGATCCACGATATCGGCAAGCTGTGCATTGCCGATCAGTACATCAACGATGCGAGGAAAGGCGGAGCCAGCGAATTTGAGAACGAGGCGCTGAAAACGCACACGACGCTGGGGGCGGATATGCTCTCCAAAGTGACGCAGCTGAGCGCCGGTGAGAACAATTTCCTGCACTATGCCTACAATATGTGCCGCAGCCACCATGAGAGGTGGGACGGCAAGGGCTATCCCGACAGGCTGGACGGCGAGAATATTCCGCTGGAAGCGCGGATTCTGGCGGTCGTCAATACCTATGACAATCTGCGCAGCTCCGGTCTGGAGGGCAGGCAGTTCAGCCACCAGGAAGCGATGATGAAGATCAAATTCATGAAGTTCACCAATTTTGACCCGAATGTTGTGGATGTCTTCCTGTCGGTGGAGAACGATATCCGGAACGTTGCGGGCTGACGGAATCAGAGGGGATCACCGGAGATGACAGCCAAACAGCGAATGGAACAATATCTTGATATGGAACTTTCGGAGCATCGCCTGTTATTTCGCGTACTGATGGTGCTCAGTCTTGTCGTCTGTTCTTTTATGACGCTTTTTACGCTTATGCTGCGGCTGAATGTCTATGTGCCGCTCATGCTGTCTGCCGGCATTGTGCTGACTGTTGCGGCGATGTATGCCGAATACCGTCTGCAGCATGTCGGGAGAGTGGCGGCGCCCTATTTCTGCCTGATCTTCTTTGTGCTGCTGCCGCTCATGTCCTGCTATGTGCCCTATGCGCTGTATGATTTTCCGATTTACTTCCTGCTGGGGATCATCTATGTGGCGGTTCTGTTCCGGAAGCGCTGGTCGCTTCTGTTTATTCTGGCTGATTCCGCGGTTGCGCTGGCGTGCATGTATGCGATGCGCACGCGCCTCAACAGGCCGTCGGCCGCTCTGGCCGCGGACGGCCGCTACAATACCATCCTCTTTTCCAGAATCATGGCGGCTCTCATCATCCTGGGCTTCGTCAGCGGCGTGGTGACGTCCTACCGCACCAGAATACTGCGGCGGGAGATCGCCAAGCGGGTGGAGACGGAGCGGCAGGCGGAGCAGGTCAATTATGCCAAGAACATGTTTTTGGTCAACATGTCCCACGAGATCAGGACGCCGCTCAACGCGATCCTGGGCGTGTCGGAGATCCTGCTGGAACAGGATGTGGATGATCGCATCAAGGACAGCGCTTTCCATATCATCAACTCCGGCAAGGCGCTTCTGTCGATCACCAATGAGATCATGGATTTCTCCAAACTTGACAATATAGATTCCTCCGCGGGGAACAAGCCCTACTATGTGGGGGACATCATTGACGAGATACTCAATCTGCTCTCTGTCCGGTTCGCGGATTACAATCTCGAATTCTATACGGATATCGCGCCGGATCTGCCGGAACAGCTCACCGGTGATGTGTCGCTCGTGCGCCAGGTTCTGGTCAATGTCATCACAGGCGTCGCCAAATCCATGCAGAGCGGGCAGATACAGCTGCAGATCAGCAGGGAGGCGGCCGGTGAAAAACAGATTCGGATGCGCACACAGGTTATGGCGGCAGGCACTTTTCAGTATTCCTATCAGGAGAGGCTTGCGCAGAGCGGCGTTCCCGATGGAGCAAAAGAGGACAGGGGCGATGAGATGCCGATTCTGTACCGTCTGATCCGTCTGCAGGACGGCGATATCCACATGGAGGAGACGGCGCATGAGAGGAGATACACGGTTACGCTGTGTCAGGGATCCGTGTCAGAGCGTATCTTGACAGACCCCGGCGCCGTAGAGCAGATCAACGTCCTTTTCTACGAGAACAATCACATGCAGAGCAGTATGTTCGCCAAGGCGCTGCACGATATGAGGGCGGCTTTCTGCCAGGCGACGTCGGACGAGCTGTTCCTGCAGGAGTGCGTGAATCCGGCTTACACCCATATCATGATCGCGGTGGAGCATTACGAGACGCTAAAGATCAGAATAGAGGCGATACTGCCGCCGCAGTCGCTCATACTGATCGGGTCGGACATCATCACATTTGACGATCCGCTGGTGCGGATGACCTTTGCCAGGCCGGTCAACTGCCTGAATCTGGACGCGCTGCTGCGCGGCAGACAGAACAGTATGATCAGACAGCGGGATTACATGGGGCGCTTTATCTGCCCGGATGCGCATGTGATGGTGGTGGACGACAATATCGTCAATCTGGAGGTCGCCTCCAGTATGCTGCAGCGGTACGAGGCACAGGTCACTCTGGCGGCCAGCGGAGAGGAGTGCCTGCGGCGTCTTAAGCAGACGCCGGTGGATCTGATCCTGCTGGATTATATGATGCCGGAGATGGACGGTATCGATACCCTGAAAAATATCCGGGCGACGGGCGACCCGAAGCTGCAGACTGTCCCGGTGGTTGCGCTGACGGCCAACGCGGTCAGCGGTGCGAGGGAAATGTTTCTGGAAGCGGGATTTGACGAATATATCTCCAAACCGATCGAACGCGATAAGTTTGAGAAAGTGCTGCGGAAATGCCTGCCGGAGAAGCTGATTCATTATGTGTCCGAGCAGACGGCGCAGACGGCATGATGCAGACGGCGGGAGCGGGAAGAGTATGGTAGATAAACTGGGCAATTTGGTTGGGAAAAGACAGCACAGCATGGAACTGGGAGAGTTCAATCTCATCGTTCTGCTGATCGCGATTATCATTGAAAATATTGTGATGCTGCCGATCACCATCTGGAAAGACGGTGTGAGCGGGAGCACTGCTGCCATAGCGGTCGTCGCGCTGAGCGGTATTCTGCTCCTCGCCCTGGAACTGTACACGGGACGGGTCAGGCTGACGGCGGTCTTGGCGCTGCTTGTGCTGAACGGCATTGCCATTCCGGTGGTCCTGCGGCCCGGATATGTCATGTACGGGGTAGCTTTTATGTGGTTTGTCCTAAGCATGCTGATCCTGTATTCGGTGCTCGACGGCCTGCTGTTTGGCGTCTCTCTGGTACTGTTTATCTTTGAACAGTTCTGTCTGTACAGCAGTATTTTTTATCCGCTGGACGGCTCACAGTTTCGGGCGGAGAAAGTATTCCATTTCTCGGATCTGACGATCTCATTTGTCGGCACGACGCTTTTGCTGATCGCCCTGATTTTTTCACAGAAACAATTCTATTACCAGCAGCAGAGGAAGATTGCCGGGAGCAGCCGCAAGATAGAGAACGTGAGCGCTGCAAAGCGGCAGTTTCTGGAAAACATTTCCTACGAGATCAGGACGCCGATGAACGCCATCATCAGCCTGTCGGAAATCATGTTAAAGGGCGATCAGGAGGGTGAGGCCAAGGGAGAGATCGGTACGGTCAGACGCGCGGCCTACGATCTTTTGACGATCATAGACGATGTACTCACATACGCGAAACTAGACGCGGGAGATACGCACCTGATTGAGGAGGAATACAGTTCCGGTGAGCTTCTGCAGGGGATATTGAGAAGCATTTCGGAGGAGGCGCAGAAGAAGAAATTATATCTGGATGTCAGATTCGACGGCAGCATACCGTCCCGGCTGTACGGGGACAGTGTGACGATCAGGCAGATTTTTCTGTATCTGCTCTTCATCTCCATCGATTTTACGACGCGCGGCAGAGTGATTCTGGAGGTGAGATGCGACAGGGATGAGGAGAGCGGGGAAGCGCTGTTTTACTGTACGGTGGCAGACACGGGGCGGGGTTTGTCCCAGATCGATATACAGTCGCTCTTTGGCATGTACGACACCTATGACTCCAGACAGTCCAGCAATCTGAAAGGCGTCGGGCTGAAATTTACGATCTGCAAGGAACTGCTTGCCATGATGCAGGGAGACATCCGGGTGGAGAGTATCGAGAACGTGGGCCTCTCCACGCAGTTTACGTTCCGCCAGAAGATCGTGGACGGCACGCCGATGATGCGCCTGGAGGAGGAGAAAGTTCCGAGCGTGCTCATCTATGCGGAGGATGATTTCAGCGTGTCGAAATGGCAGGATGTCATGGATGTATTCGACGTGCGCCCGAAATACTGTTCCACATACTATGGTTTTGACCGGGCGATTCAGGACAAACAGTTTGATTTTATTTTCCTGACAGACGCATTTTATGAGAACCTGTCCAATATTATTTCGCTGTACCAGTGCGAAGAATACACTTATGTTCTCTCGGACTTTGATGCGGTCTACGGCAGCTTCGGGAAATGCCGGCCGATTCATCGGCCGCTGTCGTGTCTCACGGTGGCGGAGGTGCTGAACCGTCAGTGGAAGAAAGAGGATTACAAACAGAGGGCAGAGGAGAGCTTTACCGCCAGGAAAGCGCGTGTTCTCGTGGTGGACGACAACGCGGTGAATCTGAAAGTGGCGGCAGGGATCTTTGGCAAATACGGCATCGACATCGCCGTCGCGACCTGCGGGGAGGACGGTATCAAAAAGATAGAGAGCGAAGAGTACGATCTGGTGCTGATGGATATGGTCATGCCGGATATGGACGGGGACGCGGTGCTGCGTGCGATCCGCGCCAGAGAGGAGACTTATTACAAGAAGCTGCCTTTTGTGGCGCTGACGGCGCAGAACGGCGCGACCGTGCGGGAGGAGATACTCTCGCTCGGCTTTCAGGAGTATCTGGCGAAGCCGATCAAGCGGCGCTATCTGGAGAAATGCCTGCTCGAATTCCTGCCGGAGGAACTGATCGAGCATGTCGAGGCCAAGGCGGAGGAGACGGCAAAAGACGGCGGACAGTCCGGCGCGGGGGCGCAGCTTCCGCCGGGCGGCCTGAATACCGACAAGGGACTGTTGAATATCGGTTTCAATCAGGATGCCTATGCCGCGATCCTGAATACCTATTATACGGAGGGCATGAAATATCTCGACCTGCTGCCTGATCTGCTGGAGGCCGGGAATATACAGCTCTTCACCACCGACGTCCACGGCATCAAGAGTTCCAGCGCGAGCATCGGCGCGATGGAAGTTTCCGCCCTGTTCAAGGAGCTGGAATTCGACGGCAAGGCGGGCGATGTAGAGGCCATCCGTAAGAAGTTTAACGGCTATCTGGACAAATTCCGGGAGATTCTGGGGGAGGTTAAGAACTATCTGACCGGCATCGGCAAGTTCAGCGAGGCGGAGGCGGAGGACGACCTCGCCGACAAGGAAGTCGAGACGCTGACTGCGGAGACGCTTCAGCATCTGAAGACCGAGCTGGATAAGATGAACATGAAAGTGACGGACGAGCTTGTACCCGAACTGGCGGCCCGCAATTTCGGGGCGGAGATGAATGCGTCCATGAAGAAGTTAAAGGAGGCGTACGACATGTTCGACTTCCATCAGGTGAAAGCGATCGTAAGTGAGATGATGGAGAAGAATTTTTAAGAATTTGAAAAAGCATACTTATTCGAGGAAGCACTGTGAAAAGAGAAAGAAATTATGATTTACTTAGAATTATCAGTACAATTGCCGTCGTCATGATACACGTCAGCGCAATATGGTTTGGGAATGCAATTGCCGGTATTTCGGAAAGAGGTTTATCAGTAACAGATGCCCGATCAACCTATTGGATTTGCCTGTATAATTCACTGCCGAGATTTGCTGTGCCATGCTTTGTAATGTTATCGGGTGCATTTATCCTGGAAGATGAAAAAAATATAGAATATAAAAGATTTTATGCAAAATCCTTTGCGAAAATCGGCATACCGACAATTATCTTCAGCGCGGTGTATTTTTTTTATGCCATTCCAGGATGTTTTGTTGGAGTAGACATGGGGGGGGGACTTCGCGCCTTGTTGAACCTCTTGAAAAAAATGATGGAAGGTGCGCCGATGTATCACTTGTGGTATTTGTATATGCTGGTTGGGGTGTATGCATTGGCACCTGTTGTGCTTCGCTTTAAGAATAGTGTTTCAGAAAAAAGTTTTCATAAAATAGCATTTGTTTGTTTGTGTTGGGCATGCGTCAGCAACTGGACGGGAACAAGAAAAATACATTGGGACATGGGGCAGGCATTTGAATATCTGGGATATTTTATGGCAGGATATAGCATTCGCAAAATGAGTGGACATAAAAATAATTTAAAGGCAATACTTATGATACTTTTTGGAGTATCCTTTGAATTATGCGCGGCGGGATTAGAATATCAGCAGATGAAAGCGGGTATTTCAGGCTTGCAATATGTAGAGCCATACTGCCCGTTAATCGTGCTTGCTTCGGTGTTGATTTTCTATGGATTTACGCTCCTGGATCTAAAAAAAGAATTTACCAAATTGTCCGGCTTAACATTTTACATATATCTTATACATGGAGGCGTATGGGATTTTATTCTCAAATTATTTCGCCGGATAAAAGGAGGAAGCTATCCAGCGAAATTAGACGGGGCTGTATGGATATTAGTGTTTGTTATTGTAGTGTTCATGCTTTCCTGTTTATTAAGCAGGCTGTATTTATATTTGTGGGGAGAACTGGATAAAAATAAGAGAATTACAGATCGCATGGTAAAAGCGGTGGGATTGCGAATAGATTGAGGAGTAATCAATGTAAATAAAAATTGACAAAATAAGCTTTTATGTCTAATATAATAGACATAAAGGAGAGCATAGGATGCCTAAAAAATCAGTTGTGTTATTGCCGGAGACATTGGAAATACTGGAACAGATGGGAATGCAGATCAAATACGCCAGACTTCGGAGAAAAATTTCTTCGGAGCTTGTGGCTGAAAGAGCGGGAATCAGCAGGGCGACACTGGTTGCCATTGAAAAGGGAGCGCCGTCTGTCGCCATGGGATGTTATGCCGCAGTGCTGCATGCGCTGAACTATATGGACCGGGATCTGCTGCTTGTGGCTAAGGATGACGAGCTGGGACGCAAATTACAGGATTTGGATCTGCCGGTCAGAAAAAGGGTGGCCGGGACGGGAAAAGGGCATGGGAACTGAAAAAAAGATATATGTATTTGCAGATTTCCTGCCTTTTCACAATGAATTGGTGGGTATCGTTTATGTGACGCAGACAAAGGGCAGAGAGTCGTATGCTTTTGCATATGATGAGAACTGGCTTGAGAAGACAAATATGATATTGGACCCTGATCTACAGCTGTATGGGGGAAGACAGTATACAGACAGTGACAGGAATATTTTCGGCGTGTTTGCGGATTCCTGCCCGGATCGATGGGGACGGCGGCTGCTGAATCGCAGAGAAGAACTTCGAGCCAGAGAATTGGGAGAAAAGCCGAAGAAGCTTATGGAGAGCGAATATCTTTTGGGCGTATATGACGAGGCGCGCATGGGAGGACTCCGCTTTAAGACGGAACCGGAAGGAGCGTTTTTATCGAATGACAGTGAATTTTCTGTTCCACCATGGACGTCTCTGCGGAAGTTGGAGCAGGCGGCGGTTTCCTTTGAAAATGATGATGGCAGGCTGGATGAAAAGTGGCTGAGACAACTGCTGGCCCCCGGCTCTTCCCTGGGCGGGGCAAGACCGAAAGCGTCGGTGATGGCTCCGGATGGTACGCTTTGGATTGCAAAATTTCCGTCCAAATACGATGATTTTAATTCGGGAGCATGGGAGATGACAGTGCATGACATGGCTGTCATGTGCGGGCTCAATGTACCTGAAGCCAAGGCGGAGAGGTTTTCCAAGCTGGGGACGACATTTCTGGTTAAGAGATTTGATCGGGATGGAAAGAGACGGATTCATTTTGCTTCGGCCATGACGATGCTCGGCAAAAAGGATGGAGCGAACGCCTCGGATGGAAGCAGTTATCTTGAAATAGCATCATTTCTAAAGGCAAACGGAGCGAAGCCAAAGCGTGATCTGGCTGAATTGTGGAAACGAATTGTATTCAGCATGGCGGTGTCCAATACAGATGATCATTTCAGAAACCATGGTTTTATTCTGTCTGATCAAGGCTGGGAATTAGCACCGCTTTATGATGTAAATCCAGATATATACGGAGAGTATCTGTCGCTGAATGTGGATGCTAAAGAGGCTGGGATTGATTTTGCATTAGCGATAGACGCTGCGCCATATTATGGGTTGTCCAGGGAAGAAGCGGCGAAGACTGTAGATACGGTTAAGGATATTGTGAAAAATAACTGGAAAAGCCTGGCCCAAAAGTATGGTATCAGCCGTGGCGAGATAGACAGAATGACACCTGCGTTTATGATTTGCTGCGCATGACAGTGCAGGAAGCAGGATACACGCCGGAACCGGTATATTTTGAGGAGCGCACATATGGGAACAAAACGCAAAAACGAAAGAACACTGGATATGTACGAACGTCTGCGCGAGGGCAAAGTGATCAATAAGCGGAAAGAAGCCGCGAATTTCTGGGTGGATGAGCGCTCGATTCAGAGGGACATAGACGGATGGATCAACCTGAGAAAATATTATTGACCAGACACGCACGGGAACGGTTGACAGAACGAAATATCATGATTGCGGATATTGTAGTAGGAATAGAAACAGGTGAAATTATCAAACAGTATGAAGATGACGAGCCGCTCCCGAGTTGTTTGATTTTGGGGTATTCAACTGATAATCATCATATTCATATTGTTGTAAGTCATGACGAAGAATATATATATTTAATCACAGCATACCGTCCAAATACGGAATATTGGGAAAAGGATTTTAAGACAAGAAGGGAGCGTTGATTATGTTATGTATAAGGTGTGGAGCCACTGCGGAAAAAGGGTATACAACTGATGTGACGGAGTTGGGAGATGGCGTCGTCATTATTCGCAATGTGCCTTGCTATAAATGTCAGGAATGTAATGAAGTAATATATACTGCGGATGTAGTGCAAAAACTGGAACGGATTGTTGAAATGGCGAAGAAGGTCATGCAGGAGGTATCTATTATAGATTATACAAAAGTAGCATAAATGTTAAGAGACAAGGGGAATCTTGCCGATGCCCTTGTCGGCAAAAGTCGGAATTAATGGTTGACAAAACGCAAAGATTCCGCTACATTAGAATACAGTTAAGAGAATAAAGGCGATGAAGAGAACAAGTAGCAGATCACGGAACGCACAGAAAGCAGCCGGTTGATGAGAGGCGCGCGGGAAATCTTCTGTGAATACATCTCGGAGCCGCGCGGCAGAACGGACAGCCAAGTAGGCCGCGACGCGGAATGCGCGTTACAGCAGGAGAGTATGACAGACGCACGCCATAAAGTCAGGCTGCGGTATGTACTCAGTGAGGCAGACAGCGCGAGCTGCCTGTGAAATTAGGTGGTACCACGAGACTATAGCCTCGTCCTATGTTTAGGACGGGGCTTCTGCTTATGCGAAAAAAATGGAGAAAGGAAATCACAACCATGGGAATCTACGAGGAACTTCAGGCGAGAGGACTTCTCGCGCAGCTCACGGACGCGGACGAGATCCGCGATCTGATCAACAACGGCAAGGCGGTGTTCTATATCGGCTTCGATCCGACTGCGGACAGCCTGCATGTCGGGCACTTTATGGCGCTGTGCCTGATGAAAAGGCTGCAGGAGGCGGGCAACAAGCCCATCGCCCTGATCGGCGGCGGTACGGCGATGATCGGCGACCCCTCCGGCAGGACGGACATGCGCGCCATGATGACGCGGGAGACGATCGCGCACAACTGTGAGTGTTTCAAAAAGCAGATGAGCAGATTTATCGACTTCTCGGAAGATAAAGCCCTGATGGTCAACAATGCGGACTGGCTGCTCGATCTGAACTATGTGGACTTTATCCGTGATGTCGGCCCCTGCTTCAGCGTCAACAATATGCTGCGGGCGGAGTGCTACAAGCAGAGGATGGAGAAAGGCTTAAGCTTCTTAGAGTTCAATTACATGATCATGCAGAGTTATGATTTCCTGGAACTCTACAAGAGGTACGGCTGCAATATGCAGTTCGGTGGCGACGATCAGTGGAGCAACATGCTGGGCGGCACGGATCTGATCCGACGCAAGCTGGGCAAGGACGCCTACGCCATGACGATCACGCTCTTACTCAACTCCGAGGGCAAGAAGATGGGGAAGACGCAGAAAGGCGCGGTCTGGCTTGATCCGGATAAGACGTCGCCTTTTGAGTTCTATCAATATTGGCGCAACGTGGCCGATGCGGATGTGTTGAAATGCCTGCGGATGCTGACATTCCTGCCCTTGGAACAAATCGACGAGATGGATCGGTGGGAGGGCAGCCAGCTCAATCAGGCAAAAGAGATTCTGGCCTATGAGCTGACGAGTCTGGTACATGGCAAGGAGGAGGCGGAAAAAGCGCAGGCGGCCGCGAAAGCGCTTTTTGCAGGAGGCGGAAGTTCTGAGGACATGCCGACGACCGCGCTGAGAGAGGAGCAGTTTACGGACGGCAGCATTGATATTATGGGAATCCTGGTGGCGTCAGGGCTGGCGGCTTCCCGCTCCGAGGCGAGGCGCGCGGTGGAGCAGGGCGGTGTGTCCGTGAACGGTGAGAAAGTGGCGGATATCAGGGCGGCCTACACGAAAGATGCCATTGCGGCGGATGAGTTTATTGTCAAAAAAGGGAAGAAGAGTTTCAGAAAAATAGTAGTAGAATGATAGAGGAGGAAGACGGATAACATGGAAAAGCAGACAAAAGAGAGAACACTTATGTCCTACTCGCCGGATATCAAGGTGGTGGACTGCACCCTGCGCGACGGAGGGCTGGTCAACGATTTTTATTTCAGCGACGAGTTCGTGAAAGCGCTCTATCAGGCGAATGTCAGTGCGGGCGTGGACTATATGGAATTCGGTTACAAGGCGTCCAAAGAGATGTTCGACGTCAATAAGTTCGGCAAGTGGAAATTTACCGACGACAAGCACATCCGCGAGATCGTGGGCGACAATATGACGGAGATGAAGATTTCCGTGATGGCCGACGTAGGACGCTGTGATTTTAGGAAAGACATCCTGAATAAAAAGGACAGCCCGATCGATATGGTGCGCGTCGCCACTTATATCAACACGATTCCCGCCGCGGTGGAGATGATTGAGGACTGCACAAAAAAAGGCTATGAGACGACGGTCAATATCATGGCAATCTCCAAGTCCAACGACGTGGATATCGACGCGGCACTGGAACTTTTGTGCAGGAGCAGCGTGGGGACGATCTATCTCGTGGACAGCTACGGCTCCCTCTATCCGGAGCAGGTGCGGCGTCTCTCCGAGAAGTATCTGGAGATCGCGGATAAGCACGGCAAGAAAGTGGGCATCCACGCACACAACAATCAGCAGCTCGCTTTTGCCAATACTACCGAGGCGATCATCAAGGGAGTAAGCTATCTGGATGCCACGGTGAGCGGTATGGGCCGCGGCTGCGGCAACTGCCCCAGCGAGCTTCTTCTGGGTTTCCTGAAAAATCCGAAGTACAGGATCAACCCGATCCTCAAGTTCGTGGAGGCCTATATTATGCCACTGCGCAGGGAAGGGGTCGTGTGGGGATACGATGTGCCCTATCTGCTGACCGGGCTTTTGAACCAGCATCCCAAGACGGCGATTCAGTTTATGAAAGAAAAGAGAGAAGACTACAATGACTTCTATCTGGAGCTGTTGGACAACTTCTGATAATAGCACGTGTTATGAAATATAATACCAATAAGATAAAGAGATATCCGAGGGTGCGGCTGCGCTGGGGGGGGGTATAACGGAGGACGACAGGCGATGAAAAAAAGAGATTTGGACGATGATCTGCTGGACTTAAACGAGGACGACAGTGATTATGACAAGGACTATGACTATGACGAGGCTTATGAAAGGGACGATGACGACGATGAGGATGATCTGCCGGCGGTCAGTGCAAGACTGCTGATTCCGGCAGCCGTGGCGGCGGTGGTCCTGATCGCCATAGTCATTGCGGTGATTGTCCTGACCGGCAGAAAGGACAGGGAGGCGGCTTCCGCCTGGCAGACGCAGGAGGGGAGTGCCGGGGAACAGGCGGTTCAGGAATTGCCGGTCGCCTGGCCGGTGCAGCAGGAAGATAACATAACGGATGATACGGATAAGACCGAAGCGGAGCAGGAGCCGGCAGACGACGGCGCGGAGGAGAATGTGCCGGCGTCGGAAGAAGAGCAGGACCCGCAGACGGCCTCCATGAGCGAGGAGGACGGTACGGAGGTGAATGTGGCCGAAGTCCTCTCTTCCGACAGGGTGGCGGAGACGAATCAGGTGACGGTCGGTATCGATGTGGCGCGCTATCAGGGCACAATCGACTGGGCGCAGGTCGCCGCCTCCGGCATTGAGTTTGCTATGGTGCGCGTGGGCTATCGCGAGAACGGCTCCAGAGAGATCTGCGCCGACACGAATGCGAAGTACAATATGCAGGAAGCGCAGAAGAACGGAATCAAGGTCGGCGTCTATTTCTTCTCCACCGCGGCAAGCGCCGAGGAGGCGAAAGCGGAGGCGGACTGGGTCGCGGACTATATCTCGAAATACCGCATCACTTATCCTGTGGCCTACGACTGCGAGGGCTTTGACAAAGCGGAAAGCGCACAGTACGGCCTGACCAATGCGCAGAGGACGGACATTGCCATCGCGTTCCTGCAGGAAATATATAACAGGGGTTATACACCGATGTTTTACGCCTCCATGGGAGAACTGTCAAACAGTGCCCAATGGGACACCGCCCGTATAGAGAGCATCAGCAGAATCTGGGTGTCGCAGTATCCGGCAGCGCCCTATCCTGAGACGGGAGAGTCGTCCTATGCCGGTACGCACGCCATGTGGCAGTATACCAACCGCGGCACGGTGCCGGGCATCTCGCAGGCGGTGGATGTCAATGTCGCCTATTTCGGGTACGAGGGCACGGCGGATGCGGTCGATGCCGAGGCGCCGGAGGAAGTGCAGGCGGACAAGGAAGCGCTGATGAATTTCACGGAAGTGAATGAGACGGTGACGGCCAAGGATGCCACCAATCTGCGGGATATGCCGAGCCAGGGCGAGGACAGCAGCGTCGTCTACACACTGCAGAACGGAGAGACCGTCACCAGAACAGGAGTCAGCGACAGCGGCTGGTCCAGGCTGACCTATGACGGGCAGACCGTGTACGCCGTGTCCAACTATCTGACGACGGATCTGCAGTACCAGCCTCCCGCGCAGGCGCAGGAGGGCGCGGAGAGCGGCGACGGCCTGAAGACGAAGTTTGCCGAGAGAAACGAACAGGTGACAGCCAAGATCGAAGTGAATCTGCGCAGCCTGCCGAGTGTGACGAATCCGGACGCGGCGGTAGTCGCCGTGCTGCACAACGGAGAATATGTGACCAGAACAGGAATCAACGAGGATTACGGCTGGTCGAGGGTGGATTATAACGGGCAGACACTCTACTGCATCAGCAGTTATCTGACGAACTGAAGATCCGCTGGCGCACAGAAGAAACAGAGCCACGGGATGGCGGAGAAACGACAAAAAGATATATGACAGGTTATCTGCCATATATCTTTTTTAAGGATTCCAGCCTGGCGCCGGCGCCCATCAGCAGCGCGTCAGCGATGGTGATGGCGGCCATCGACTCGACGACCACCACGGCGCGGGGGACGATGACGGGATCGTGCCGCCCCTTGATGGCGAGATCGATCTCTTCGCCCTGCCGGTTGACCGTCTTCTGAGAAGAGAAAATGGAGGGTGTCGGCTTTATGTGGGCGCGCAGAATGATATCCGAGCCGTCGCTGATGCCGCCCAGGATGCCGCCCGCGTGATTGGAAGTCTTCACGATTTCGCCGTCTCTCACGCGGAAAGGATCATTGTTCTCGGAACCGCGGCGGGAAGCGGCTTCCACGCCGTCGCCGATCTCCACGGCTTTGACCGCGCCGATGGACATGACGGCTTTGGCGAGAGCGGCGTCCAGCTTCTCGAAGACGGGATCGCCAAGACCGGCGGGAACGCCGCTTATGACGCATTCGATCACGCCGCCGGCGGAGTCATAACTCCGCATGCAGTCGGCGAGATAGGATTCCGCCTGTACGGACGCTTCGGTGTCAGGCATACAGGTGGGGGTGGTCAGAATGGCCTGCCGGTCAAATTTATCCATATTGACGGAGATCGGTCCGATAGATTTCGTGTAGGCGGTCAGACGGATCCCGCACTCGTCCAGCAGTCTGGCGGCCACGGCTCCGGCCGCGACGCGGCCGATTGTCTCCCGGCCGGAGGAACGGCCGCCGCCGCGGTAATCGCGGAAGCCGTATTTGGCGTCGAACGTGTAGTCTGCGTGGCCGGGGCGATAGCAGTCTGCGATCTCGCCGTAATCCCCAGATCGTTGGGAAGTATTGCGTACCAGTATGGAGATGGGAGTGCCGGTCGTGCGCCCCTCAAAAGTGCCTGACAGAATCTCGGCCGCGTCGTCCTCCTTTCGCGGGGTGGAAATTTTGGTCTGTCCTGGCTTGCGGCGGTCCAGATATGCCTGGATATCCGAAAGACCGAGAGAGAGGCCTGCAGGGCAGCCGTCTATCACGACGCCCAGCGCCGCACCGTGGGATTCTCCCCAGGTGGTGATCCGAAAAATGTTTCCCAAAGAGGAACCTGCCATGATCTTGCTCCTTTCCCGCAGCAGAAAGCGCTCATGTCTGAACCGAAAAGCAGTGGATGTCACGACGATATTGCCGGAATATAGTGGAAGAACAGAAAAAAATTCTGACAATAATTAAAAAACAGGTCAAAGCCATGAAGCATTCTGAATTATTTGTGCAAGATAACTTGCATAAATAAATAACGGCAAATATGTAAAATTATGATTTGATTTTGAAAAAAGCCGTCTGCGCACATACGAAGTATATCATACTGCGGGCAAGAAATAAATAATTTGTCCGAAAGTATTTTTGCCGTCTTTTTCACAAATTTACATAAAATAGCTGTACAAATAAATTTTATATGTTATGATATTAAAAGGTGGAACATAGGGAGAGCGCGATGACGCGTTGTACATAGGATTGAGGATTCCTCATGCAGAAGACATTTCGGGAAAGAGTGATTTCCTATTTTACCAATATAGCAAAAAAGAGCAGATTGCTGCAATATCCGTGCCTGGCGGCCATGGCGGTCGTCCTGGGTGTATATTATGTCGGACGGCATTTCGCGACGAATGTGAAGCGCTATGCTGCCGTGATGTTCGTGGCACTCTTTTTTATGAGCAGCTGCAGTTTTTCTTTTGCGGTGTTTGCGGAGAAGACGGGCTTCATTAAGGCTCAGGAGACTTACAGCGCTGTCGTGGAGGATTCCGATGTCGCGCTCGCGGCGCAGACCGGGGAGACGGACTATGCGGCGGACGATGAGGAGGAACTCACTTACACGGAGCAGGAATATCTGGACGGCGAGGACACCGCATACACGCTGGACGATATTCTGGAGAATCAGGAAGAGTATCAGGCGGGAGATGAAGAGACGCCGGCGTCTGCGGAGAATTATACGTTTGACGCCTCCGACTGGCGGCTTGTCCTGATCAATAAGCAGCATCCGATTCCGGAAGAGTACGATTTTGAATTGGGCACGATTGTGGACAGCATGATGTGCGATAAGCGGATTATCAGTGATCTGCTTGCCATGATGAAAGCGGCGAAAGCGGACGGCATCAACCTGGTGATTAAGTCGCCGTACCGCACGGACTCCCGACAGGAGACAAATTTCAATGCCAGAATCAGAGAGTATATGGGACAGGGCTGTTCCTACATGGAAGCCTACAAGCGCACCTCGCAGGTGATCACGGTGCCGGGGGCGAGCGAACATCAGGTCGGTCTGGCTCTGGATATCACCTGTGACATCTACTCTGACCTCAAGGAGGGTTTCGGCGAGACAAAAGCGGGGGAGTGGCTGGCGGAACACAGCTGTGAGTATGGGTTTACGCTGCGCTATCCTGCAGGCAAGGAATACATCACCAGTATTGAGTACGAGCCGTGGCATTTCCGCTATGTGGGCAGAGAGGCGGCCACAATCATGCACGATGAGGGAATCTGTCTGGAGGAATTCTGGGACAAATACCTCTAGGCGGAGCACCGCGCGGGCTGCACGGCGGGAAGCAGTGCCATAAAAAAGAAACAGGGCGGTTACAGAAAAAATCATGTATAAGATCATCAAAACGGAAGGCAGGGCAAAGCGGGCGCAGCTGGAGACGGTACACGGGACGATCCAGACGCCCGTCTTTATGAATGTGGGAACCGTGGCCGCGATCAAGGGCGCGGTGTCCACGGAGGATCTGGAGCGGATCGGGACGCAGGTGCAGCTCTCCAACACTTATCATCTGCACGTGCGGCCGGGAGACCGGGTGATCAGGCAGATGGGCGGCCTTCATAAGTTTATGTCGTGGGACAGGCCGATTCTGACAGACTCAGGAGGCTTTCAGGTATTTTCGCTGGCGAGTCTCAGGAAGATCAGGGAAGAGGGCGTTTTTTTTCACTCGCATATCGACGGCCGGAAAATCTTCATGGGACCGGAGGAGAGCATACAGATCCAGTCGAATCTCGGCTCTACCATCGCGATGGCATTTGACGAGTGCCCCTCCAGCGTGGCCGACAGGAAGTATGTGGAAGATTCGGCGGCCCGCACCGCGAGATGGCTGGAGCGCTGCAGGAGAGAACTGGACAGGCTGAACGGTCTGGAGGATACGATCAACCGCAGGCAGATGCTCTTCGGCATCAATCAGGGGGCGGTCTACGACGATATCAGGATCGAACACGCGAAGAGGATAGCGGATATTCCCTGCGACGGCTATGCGATCGGCGGGCTGGCGGTGGGCGAGAGTCACGAACAGATGTACCATGTAATAGAAGAGACGGTGCCCTATCTTCCCCAGGATAAGCCCACTTATCTGATGGGGGTGGGTACGCCGGCAAATATCCTGGAGGCCGTGGAGCGGGGCGTGGATTTCTTCGACTGCGTCTATCCGACCAGGAATGGCAGACACGGCCATCTGTACACCAATCAGGGGAAAATCAATCTCTTCAACGCCAAATATGAGCTGGACGAGAGGCCGATCGAGGAGGGCTGCGGCTGCCCGGCCTGCGCCAGATATTCCAGAGCCTATATCCGGCATCTGCTGAAAGCCAAAGAAATGCTTGGCATGAGACTGTGCGTCCTGCACAACCTGTATTTCTACAATACGATGATGCAGGAGATCAGGGACGCCCTGGACGAGGGAACCTTTGCCGCCTATAAGAAACGCAAGCTGTCGGGGATGCAGGCGCGGGAGCAAAGCTGAAATTTCTATAAATTATAGAAGAAAAAACTTGTTTTATCCGGGGGTTTTGTGTATGATAGGCAATAGATGCACATATCTACGATAAAATAACGGGCGTTTTATCAATAGGAGGACAGGGAGGAAAGCCAGATGAATATTTTATTGACAGCCGGTGATGCCGCTGCGGCACCTGCGGGCGGCGGTATGATGGTTATGATTGTCTACATTGTCATTATTGTGGCGTTTATGTATTTTATTATGATCAGGCCGCAGAAAAAGGAACAGAAGAGGATGGCGGCGATGCTGTCGGAGATGAGCGTGGGCGACTGCGTACTGACGACGAGCGGATTCTACGGCATTGTCATCGACATCACCGACGACACGATCATCGTCGAGTTCGGCAGCAACAAGAACTGCCGTATTCCCATGCAGAAATCCGCGATCGCGCAGATCGAGAAAGCGGATGCGGAGTAGCGGACGAAAACAGAATACCTGCATACACGGACAACACCACGGACATCCGCTGGTGTTGTTTTTTGTACAATGCCTTTTTATTCATTTTGTAATAATTCTTTCCGGGTATTGACAAGGGGGGGGGCAAAGCGTATATAATTGTCTCTTGTGTGATGTCACACGTTTGACAGTGTGATAAGACAGAACGCTCTTATGAGCAGGAGGAGGAAAACGATTATGAAGAGAAGAACACTGAAGGTTATGGCGTGCGCTGCAGCGATGGCGCTTACCCTGTCCGTTACCGCATGTGGGGGGGGGCAGGCGGTAGACACTGCAGGCGAGACGGAGACAGCTGCGGAAGACACTGCTGATGAGGCGGAGGAGCAGGCGGTTCAGGAGGCTGAGGATGAGGCCAAGGAAGCGGCTGCTGACGCAGAGGCAGAAGCCGAGGCAGAGAGCGGAGCCGAGTCCGCCGATGGCCAGACGCTGGAGGCATATTTCTCGGATCCCAGCATCAAGGAGGCTTTCGAGGGCGCGCTTGACGCGATGGCCGGAGAGGGCATGGGCCTGAACTATGAGGTAAAGGGCAACGAGTTTATCATGGAGTTTACTTTCGAGGATGCGGAGGAGCTCCCCGAGGATGCGGGTGATATGCTGGCAGCGGAGCTTGAGAACCAGGCGGATACCTTTGAGGAGCAGGTGGAGTCGTTCGACGATGCTGTCGGACAGCCCGGCGCCTGCACGGTCACGGTTCGTTATTTTGACCCCGAGGGCACACTGCTCGCCGAGAGATCCTATCAGGCGCAGTAACCGATGGATTATGATGTCAGTTTTTAACAGAGATAGATGATGGAGGCGGACCGGAGACGGTCCGCCTTTTGCGCCGCAGAAAACGGCTTGAAATTTGGCAGGGAATAGACTATGATATAAAAGTGTTATTTTGCGATCATGACAAGGGAGCGAGGACAGGACATATGGAATTGAAAATCACATGTATTCCGGGCGACGGCATTGGGCCGGAGATCGTGGCGGAGGCGAAGAAAGTGCTGAACGCTGTCGCGGACAGGTTCGGCCATACGATACACTACACGGATATTCTGATGGGCGGCGCATCCATCGACGTGCACGGCGTTCCGCTGACAGATGAGGCGGTCGAGACGGCGAAGCGGGCGGATGCGGTGCTGATGGGCTCGATCGGCGGGGACACGACAACCTCCCCGTGGTACAAGCTGCCGCCGAATCTGCGGCCGGAAGCCGGGCTTCTGGCAATCCGCAAGGCGCTGAACCTCTTCGCCAATCTGCGGCCCGCGGTGCTGTACGGTGAACTGCGGGGCGCGTGCCCGCTGAAAGAGGAGATCTCCGCGGCGGGTTTTGACATGATGATCATGCGGGAACTGACAGGCGGCCTCTACTTTGGCGAGCGGAAGACCACCGAGGAGAACGGCGTGCGAAAAGCCGTGGATACGCTGGTGTATGATGAAAATGAGATCCGGCGGATTGCGGTCAAGGGGTTCGATATCGCCATGAAGAGGCGAAAGAAAGTGACCAGCGTGGACAAGGCGAATGTCCTGGATTCCTCCAGACTGTGGAGAAGCGTGGTGGAGGAGGTGGCGAAAGACTACCCCGAAGTGACGCTGGAGCACATGCTGGTGGACAACTGCGCGATGCAGCTGGTCAAAGATCCGGCCCAGTTCGACGTGATCCTGACGGAGAACATGTTCGGCGATATCCTGTCCGACGAGGCGAGTATGGTGACCGGCTCGATCGGCATGCTGGCTTCGGCCTCCCTGAACGATACGAAATTCGGCCTGTATGAGCCGAGCCACGGCTCCGCGCCGGATATTGCGGGCAAGGACGTGGCCAATCCCATCGCGACGGTTCTCTCCGCGGCGATGATGCTGCGCTACAGCTTCGATCTGGACCGCGAGGCGGATGCCGTTGAGGCCGCGGTGAAACAGGTGCTGCAGGAGGGATGGCGTACCGTCGATATCATGTCGGAGGGATGTAAACAGGTCGGCTGCAGACAGATGGGCGATCTGCTTGCAGAGAGGATCAAATAGAAGTTGGAACGGTCAAAAACGGGTGTGATGAAACGGAAAACCGCGCGGTCAAAACCGGACAGGAAGACAACAGTTTTCATAGCGCTTCTGTGCGTGATGGCAGTCTATTACGGCTGGCGCATGTTCGCGCTGACTCCCTGGTATGACGAACTGTACACCTACTATTATTTTATCAGCAGAGGGCCGGTGTACGCGGCGATTCACTGGCCGCTGCCCAACAATCATGTCGGCTATTCGGTGCTGTCGGCTGTGCTTGACTGGTTCGGGAATCCCGCGGTGGGACTCAGGGGCGTGTCTTATCTGGCGAGTCTTGGCAGTCTTGCGCTGCTGTACCGAATCGGCAGGGAATGCTTTCCGGCAGGGTATGCGCTGCTGCCGCCAGCCCTGTTCGCCGCGATGAATCTGGTGAATCAGATGGCGGTGCAGGGGAGAGGGTACGCGCTGGCAGCGTTTCTCTGCCTTGCGGCTTTTTGGGCTCTGCGTCAGCTTGTGGTGAGCGGCGTACACGGGCGCAGGTACTATGTGCTTTTTGGCCTGTCAATTGTCTGGGCGCTGTACACGCTGCCGAGCAGTATTTATTTTGTACTGCCGCTGTGTGTGACGGGCGGGCTGGTTCTGTTGTGCGGCAGACGTTTTGGCGAACTGGGGAGACTGATCGCCGCATCGCTTGTCAGTGCCCTGTGTACACTTGGGCTCTACGCGCTGATCTGGCTGGCAATCGGCTCGAACCTCTTGTCCAAAACGGCGGACGGACCGTTCTATGCGGCGGGACATATTGAGATTATCCTGCATGCTCCCCTGACGGCCATGAAGACGGGAATCGATTATATGCTGGCGTCGCCCTACATCCAGAGCGTGGCGCGGAGCGGTTATCTGTCCAGACTCGGCGTCTATATCCGGCAGCTGTTTGACTATTATTGCGGCGGGGGAGCATGGCTTTTGGCTGTACTTTCCGTGCTGGGGGTGATACTGCTTGTGTACCGCATCGCCGCGCGGCGGGGCGGTATCATGGAGTGGTATCTTTTCATCAGCTTTGTGATGACGCCGCTCATGCTGATCGCTCAGTGTGCGCTGCCGTATTATCGTGTCTTTTCCTATTTCGGCGCGGTAGTGGCGCTCATGTGTACCTGGCTTATCGTGCAGGCGGTATCGTGCCCGCGGGGAGAGAGGGCGGAGCGGATCAGGCGGTATGCGCCGGCCGTGTGTTCCGCGGTGGGGTTTATTCTCCTGGCCAAAGCGCTGTTTCTGCCGTTTGAGAATACGCCCTACGGCCTGCGGGAGACAGCTGTCGAGGAGGCCTATCGCACAGTTGATATCACGTGTTATGATAAAATCGCGGTGACGGACTGCGACCAGCAGTATCTGCTCAAATACCTCTACGGTCTGGATATGGACAACGATCCGGCCGGCAGACTGACGACACAGATCGAGGAGGCTGACTGCGTGCTGCTCGACAGGCGGCTCCTTGTGCCGGAGCAGACGGCTGCGGCTTTGGATTCCCTGGCGGATGACTGGAAATTTTATCTCACCCGGCAGGCTGTGCCGTATGCGTATCTGGAGGAAGAGATGCAGGCGGTATACGAGAATGAGGGCTTTGTCTTTTATGCGCGGCGATAAGCGGCGGGTCGGACGGCATGAGCGGTATATTTGACAGCGAGACGACCGCGGCGAAAGCGTGCGGCGCTCTGTATGATATTCAGGCTGTATGACAGTTACGATTCAGGAAAGAAAAAGGAGAGAGGACTATGAGAAGCGACAACGTAAAAGCGGGCGTTCAGCAGGCGCCCCACAGGAGTCTGTTTAACGCGCTGGGATTTACCGAGGAGGAGATGAAAAAGCCGATGGTCGGCATCGTCAGCTCCTACAATGAGATTGTGCCGGGGCATATGAATCTGGACAAGATCGTCAACGCGGTGAAGCTGGGCGTGGCCGAGGCGGGCGGTGTGCCGGTGGTATTCCCGGCGATTGCGGTCTGCGACGGCATAGCGATGGGACACATCGGCATGAAGTATTCTCTGGTGACGAGAGATCTGATCGCGGACTCCACAGAGTGCATGGCGCTGGCGCACCAGTTCGACGCGCTGGTCATGGTGCCAAACTGCGACAAGAACGTGCCGGGACTTCTCATGGCGGCGGCACGCATCAACGTGCCCACCGTATTTGTCTCCGGCGGCCCGATGCTCGCCGGACATGTGCATGGCAAAAAGACCAGTCTCTCCTCCATGTTCGAGGCGGTTGGCTCACATGCCGCCGGACTGATCGACGACGAGGAACTGCGGGAGTTCGAGGCGAAGACCTGTCCCACCTGCGGGTCCTGTTCCGGTATGTATACGGCGAACTCCATGAACTGCCTGACGGAAGTGCTGGGCATGGGACTTCGTGGCAACGGCACGATCCCGGCGGTTTATTCCGAGAGGATCAAGCTGGCGAAACATGCCGGCATGGCGGTGATGAAGCTGCTGGAGAAGAATATCCGGCCGAGAGATATTATGACAAAAGACGCCATCTTAAATGCGCTCACGGTGGATATGGCGCTGGGCTGCTCCACAAATTCCATGCTGCATCTGCCGGCGATCGCCCACGAGATCGGCTTTGACTTTGATATTTCCTACGCCAACGAGATCAGCGAGCGCACGCCGAATCTCTGTCATCTGGCGCCGGCGGGACCGACCTATATGGAGGATCTGAACGAGGCCGGCGGCGTGTATGCCGTGATGAAAGAGCTGGCGGATATCGGACTTCTGCACACGGACTGCATGACGGTGACGGGAAAAACCGTGGCCGAGAATATTCAGCATGCGGCAAACCTCAATCCGGAGGTTATCCGGACCGTGGACAATCCATACAGCAAAACGGGCGGACTGGCGGTGTTAAAGGGAAATCTTGCGCCGGACGGCAGCGTGGTGAAGCGCTCCGCCGTGGTGGAGGAGATGATGGTACACGAAGGGCCTGCGCGGGTGTTCGAGTGCGAGGAGGACGCTATCGCAGCCATCAAGGGCGGCCGGATCAAAGAGGGAGACGTGGTCGTCATCCGCTATGAAGGGCCGAAAGGCGGTCCGGGGATGCGGGAGATGCTGAACCCGACTTCCGCCATAGCCGGCATGGGGCTGGGCTCCAAGGTCGCGCTGATCACGGACGGCAGATTCTCGGGTGCGTCCCGCGGGGCCTCCATCGGTCATGTGTCGCCGGAGGCGGCCGTGGGCGGTCCGATCGCGCTGGTGGAGGAGGGCGATATCATCAGCATCGACATCCCGAATCTGACATTGAATGTCAGGGTTTCCGATGAGGAGATGGCGGCCAGAAAGGCGAAATGGCAGCCGAGGGAGCCGGAGGTGACGAGCGGTTATCTGGCGAGATACCGCGAGATGGTGACGAGCGGCAACAGAGGAGCGATCCTGGAGATTCCCGGACAGTCAAATACCCGGCAGTAAATGGCGGGGCATGAATAAGAGATCAGGAGGAAGAAATTATGGTATTGACAGGTGCGCAGATCGTCGTGGAATGTCTGAAAGAACAGGGAGTGGACACCGTGTTCGGCTATCCGGGCGGTACGATTCTGAATGTATACGATGCGCTGTACCAACATAGAAATGAAATAACCCATATTCTGACATCTCACGAGCAGGGCGCGGCTCACGCGGCGGACGGCTATGCGAGGGCGACGGGCAAGGTCGGCGTATGCCTGGCCACGAGCGGGCCCGGGGCAACCAATCTGGTGACGGGGATCGCTACGGCATATATGGATTCCGTGCCGATGGTGGCTATCACCTGCAATGTCAATCTGCCCTCTCTGGGAAAAGACTCGTTTCAGGAGGTCGATATTGCGGGCGTGACCATGCCGATCACGAAGCACGGTTACATCGTAAAAGACGTCAATATCCTGGCCGATACGCTGCGCAAAGCTTTCGCCATCGCGAGAAGCGGGCGTCCCGGCCCGGTGCTGGTGGATATCACGAAAGACGTGACCGCCAATCAGTGCGAGTATGAGAGAAAAGCGGTCGAGACACTTCCCCTCAAAAGGAAGAAAGATCAGTCGGAAGCGATGGAGATGGCGCTTCAGCTGATCGGGGAGGCGAAAAAGCCTTTTATCTATGTGGGCGGCGGCGCGGTAATCTCCGGCGCGTACAGGGAAGTCAGAGAGTTTGCCAGGAAAGCGGACGCGCCGGTATGCGATACGCTGATGGGCAAGGGCGCTTTTGACGGCCATGACCCGTATTACACGGGTATGATCGGCATGCACGGCACGAAAGCCTCCAATTTCGGGGTCAGCGAGTGTGATCTCCTGATCGCCCTCGGCGCGCGCTTTTCCGATCGCGTGGTGGGCAATCCGAACAAGTTCGCGGAGCATGCCAAAGTGCTGCAGATCGATATCGATGCCGCGGAGATCAACAAAAATATCCGCACCGACGTCTCTGTGGTCGGCGATCTGAAAGAGGTGCTGACGCTCTTAAACAGCAGGCTTGCGCAGCAGGAGCACGGCGATTGGATAGCACATGTTATGGAACTGAAAGAGAAATATCCGCTGTCCTATGACGATTCTGTGCTTTCCTGCCCTTATATCATCGAGGAGATTGACCGGATCACGAAAGGCGAGGCGCTGATCACTACCGACGTGGGGCAGCATCAGATGTGGGCGGCGCAGTATTATAAGTATTCCATGCCGCGCACCCTGCTTACTTCCGGCGGTCTCGGCACGATGGGATACGGCCTCGGCGCCTGCATCGGCGCGAAGATGGGGCGGCCCGACAAGATCTGCATCAATATCGCCGGAGACGGCTGCTTCCGTATGAATATGAATGAACTGGCGACGGCGAGCCGCTATGACATTCCGATCATCCAGGTGGTGATCAACAATCACGTGCTCGGCATGGTGCGGCAGTGGCAGACGCTTTTCTATGAGAAGAGATATTCGCAGACCGTCCTGAATGACAAGGTGGACTTCTGCAAGGTAGCGGAAGGCCTCGGCTGCGAGGCAATCAGAGTGACGAAGCGCGAGGAGGTCGCGCCCGCCGTTGAGAAAGCGATCGCGTTGAAGAAGCCGGTTCTTCTGGACTGCATCATTCCGGAGGACGACAAGGTTTTCCCGATGGTTCCGGCAGGAGCGCCAATCAGCGAGGCCTTTGACGCGAAAGATCTGGCCGGCCGGGAATAAGGCGCGTATACAGGTACGGAAGATGACTGGATTAAGGTAACCGGGAACATGTTATGAAGACAGTATTGAAACATCTTGCGATCATACTATGTATTGTTCTGGTCAGTCTGATGGGAACCTACATCGGACTGGCCATTTATTACCACAATGCGTTTGCTTACGGGACATGGATCAACAACGTGTACTGTACGGGAAGAAGCATCGAGGAAGTGAACGCCGATCTTGTGCAGGATTTTAGCTATGACGGTCTCACAGTGCTCGACAAGGACGGCAACTCCTGCAGGATTGCCGCGGAAGAGATTGATTATCAGTTTGATTTTATCAAGGCGCTGGAAATCTATCAAAAGCAGCAGAATCCCTGGGCGTGGATTGAGAGCCTGTATCACGGGGACAGCAGAGAGCTGCATCCGGTGGTGACCTATGACAGCGAGGCGCTTGCACATATCCTGGATGGGATTCCTTTCCTGGCGGTGGAAAGCGGGGAGAGTGATGTAGAGCGCAGGATTGCGATTATCAGGACGAATCACGGCTACGAGCTTTTGAACGAGAGGACGGAAGTGTTGAACGTGGACGAGGCGCGGGAGGCGATTGTGGAGGCCATAGAGCAGTCGGCGGACGAGGTGTCCCTGCAGGATGCGGGCTGTTACCATGATCTGGAACTGACCGCGCCGATGCGGGAGACGCTTGCGCTGTGGGAGAAGGTGGAGGACTTTCAGCAGTGCGGCATCGTCTATGTGATGGGAGACGAGCAGATTCCCGTGGACGCGTCGGTGGTCTGTGACTGGATCGAACTGACGGAGGACGGTGGTTTTGCCACAGATGAAAACGGTGCGCTGAAGCTGCGGGAAGGGGCGGTTGAGGAATTTGTCAACGGGCTGGCGGATGAGTACGACACGGTTGGCGCAGAGAGGCAGTTTCGCGCGACGAGAGGAGATATCGTCAAGGTGGAGGGCGGCACCTACGGCAACCGGATTGACCGCGAGGCGGAGATCGCGTATCTGACCGACGCTTTCCTGCAGGGGAAAGAGGAACTGCACGAGCCCGTCTATTCGCAGAAAGCTCTCGCGCAGGGCCGTAATGACATTGGCAGCACCTACATCGAGGTGGATATGGGGGAGCAGATGCTGTACTATTATGTGGATGGCATACAGCGTCTCTCCACGCCGGTTGTGACGGGGAATACCTCCCGCAGAATGGGTACGCCCTCCGGTGTCAACTATGTCTATCTCAAACAGAAAAACCGCATCCTGCGCGGGCCGGGTTACGCCTCCCACGTGGACTTCTGGATGCCCGTAAAGGGCAATATCGGCATCCACGATGCGGCGTGGCGCAGAAAGTTCGGCGGAACCATCTATCAGACGAACGGTTCCCACGGCTGCATCAACACGCCGGGGGACGTGATGGCTAAGCTGTACGACAGCGTGGAGGTGGGGACGCCGGTCGTCATGTTCTATTGATATTGATAGTGCCGGTGTCCGGCTGTGAAAAATTTACGGTTATAATTGACTTAAGCAGACGAAACGGGTAAAATGTTTGTTGTTCTATAAATTTACGCATAGCATTGGAGGAGTGAAAAGTGGCTAGAGTATATAATTTTTCGGCGGGGCCGGCGGTTCTCCCGGAGGAAGTGCTGCGGGAAGCCGCGGAGGAAATGCTGGACTATAAGGGATGCGGTATGTCGGTGATGGAGATGAGTCACCGCTCCAAGGTTTACGATACCATCATCAAGGAAGCCGAGGCGGATCTGCGGACGCTTCTGGGGATTCCCGACAACTATAAAGTGCTGTTTCTGCAGGGCGGGGCGAGCCTGATCTTCGCCTCCGTGCCGATGAATCTGATGAAAAACCGCAAGGCCGGTTATATTCTGACCGGACAGTGGGCAAAGAAAGCTTTTGCGGAGGCTAAGATTTACGGTGAGGCCGTGGAGCTTGCCTCCTCTGCCGACAAGACGTTCTCCTATATTCCGGACTGTTCCGATCTGCCGATCACGGACGATATGGATTATGTCTATATCTGTGAAAACAACACGATCTACGGGACGAAGTACCACACGCTGCCGAACACCAAGGGCAGGATCCTTGTGTCCGACGTGTCCTCCTGCTTCCTGTCCGAGCCCATGGATGTGACGAAGTACGGGATGGTGTACGCGGGTGTGCAGAAGAATGTCGGCCCCGCGGGTACGCAGGTGGTCATCATCAGGGAGGATCTGCTGACGGACGACGTGCTGCCGGGAACGCCCACGATGATGAAATACAAGGTGCACGCGGACAACGACTCTCTGTACAATACGCCGCCGTGCTACGGCATCTACATATGCGGCAAGGTCTTCAAGTGGCTTCTGAAAAACGGCGGCCTGGAGGCGATGAAAGCGACAAATGAGAAAAAGGCAGGGATCCTGTATGATTTTCTCGATGCGAGCGAACTGTTCCGCGGGACGGTCAGGAAAGAAGACCGCTCTATCATGAACGTTCCTTTTGTGACAGGCAGCGAGGAACTGGACGCGAAATTCGTCAAGGAAGCGGCAGAGGCAGGGTTCGTGAATCTGAAAGGCCACCGCACCGTGGGCGGTATGCGGGCGAGCATTTACAATGCCATGCCGACCGAGGGTGTGGAGAAGCTGGTCGCATTCATGAGAGAGTTTGAGAAAAATAACAAGTGATATATATAGAAAGACAGAAAAGAGGAAACAGAATGTTTAAATATCATTGCTTAAATCCTATCGCGGGAGTGGGTCTTGCCAAATTCAGCGATCAGTATGTGAAGACGGACAATGTGAATGAAGCGGACGGTATTCTGGTGCGCAGCGCCGCCATGCACGACATGGAGTTTCCCGATAATCTGCTTGCCATCGCGAGGGCAGGAGCGGGCGTGAACAATATCCCGCTTGACAGATGCGCCGAGAAAGGCATCGTCGTCTTCAATACGCCCGGCGCAAACGCCAACGGCGTGAAAGAGCTGGTGATCGCCGGTATGCTGCTGGCAGCCCGCGACGTGGTCGGCGGTATCGAGTGGGTGAAAGAAAATCAGAGCGACGAGAATGTGGGCAAGAACGCGGAGAAAGCGAAGAAAAACTTTGCCGGCACGGAGATTGAGGGTAAGAAACTGGGTATCGTGGGCCTGGGCGCGATCGGCGTCAAAGTGGCGAATGTGGCGAAGCATCTGGGCATGGAAGTATACGGCTATGATCCATACGTGTCCGTCGATGCGGCGTGGAATTTAAGCCGTGACGTAAAGCATGTGCTGAATGTGGAGGAGATCTATGCGGAGTGTGATTACATTACTATTCATGTGCCGCTCATGGATTCCACGAAAGGCATGATCGGCAGAGAAGCCATTGAGCAGATGAAAGACGGCGTGATTCTCTTAAATTTTGCCAGAGATCTTCTGGTGGATGAGAAAGCGGTGCTGGAGGCGCTCAAGGCAGGCAAGATCCGCAAGTATGTCTCCGATTTCCCGAATGCGGTGACGGCGGGGCAGGAGGGCTGTATCGTGATCCCGCATCTGGGCGCTTCCACGGAAGAGTCTGAGGACAACTGTGCGGTGATGGCCGTCAAGGAACTCAAGAATTATCTGGAGAACGGCAATATTGTCAACAGCGTGAATTATCCCCACTGCGACATGGGTATCTGCGCGCAGGCGGGCCGTGTGGCGATCTTCCACAAGAACATCGCCAATATGATCACGAAGTTCACGGCGTGCTTCGGCGACAACGGCATCAACATCAGCGATATGACGAATAAGTCTAAAGGCGAGGTAGCCTACACGATGCTCGACATTGAGGCGCCGGCCTCGGAGGAGATCATCCGCAGGCTGCAGTCCATCGAGGGCGTATTCAGAGTCAGGGTAGTCAAATAAGAACCGCCGGAAAAACCGGCGGCGCAAAAGAATCAACACAACAGATTCGCGTAAGCAGAGCGCAGACCTCGGTCCGCGCTCTTTTTATACAATTTGGAAAATTCTTCCGGCATTTCCTATTGCGCAAAAAGCCCACCGGGCAGGATCGCACTGCTCAGTTCAGCCGATTGGCAATCTTGGAAAAATCGGGGTCATGCTCGTCGTCAAGCGTGGCCTGCAGCCGCTTTTCCGCTTCCACGGAGGCCTCGCTGGCGAGATCCATGTAGAGGATGAAGACGTCCTCGAGGGGCATGCCTTTCTCGTTGGCAATCTCCTGCATGACAGGCTTTAACTTGTCCAGCTGGAACGATATGGGCGTCTTCTGCGGATCGATGTCCGCCAGGACATCCTCCGCGTAGGCATTGATGCGGTCGAGGAGTTTTTTGTTTTCAGGGGTCATGAGGTACACTTCCTTTTTATTTATATAATAAACTCGCAGATACGCGCTGACGTGCTCATTCTCCTGCTTCGCAGGAGATCTGCTCGTTATACTCGCAAACACGCGCTGGCGCGCTTAATGTCTGCTTCGCAGACAGTTTGCTCGTTATAGACGCAGGAAAAACAAATGCTGCTTCGCAGCGCTTGTTTTTCCACTGCGTCTATATTTTATCACTTCGCGCTTGTGCTGTATAGGCTTATTTGTTAAAATAAAATAAATATGAGCGCGGGCGGGCGTCTGTCCGACCTGCGTAAAAGACAGCGGACAGGAGAGATTATGGCTGATGTAAAACCTTTTCGGGCGCTCAGGCCGAGGGCTGATCTGGCGGACCGGATCGCGGCGCTCCCCTATGACGTATACAGCAGGACGGAGGCCTACAGGAAAGTACAGGGCGATCCCTATACGTTTCTGAGGATTGACAGGCCGGAGACACAGTTCCCCGCAGACTGCGACATGTATGCGCCGGAAGTCTACGACAGGGCGCGGGATATGCTCGACGGGATGGTTCGGGACGGTCTGTTCGTGGAGGAGGAGCGGGAGGCCTACTATGTGTACGAACTGGTGATGGACGGGCGCTCTCAGGTGGGAATCGGCGCCTGTGCTTCTGTGGACGACTACGAGAATCAGGTCATCAAGAAACATGAGAACACCAGGGCGGACAAGGAGGCGGACCGCATACGGCATGTGGACGCCTGCAGCGCGCAGACGGGGCCGATTTTTCTGGCCTACCGCAGGCGTGAGGGAATAGAGGAAGAGGTACATAAGGCGATGCAAAAAGCTCCCGTCTATGACTTTACGGCGGAGGACGGTGTCACACACAGGCTGTGGGTGGTCGATGACGAGAGCGCGGTGAGGAGGCTCAGACAGGAGTTCGCGCAGGTGGAGACGATCTACATCGCGGACGGACATCACAGGTGCGCCTCGGCGGTCAAAGTTTCCCGCATGCGCAGGGAGGCGCATCCGGGATATACGGGAGAGGAAGAGTTCAACTATTTCCTGTCGGTACTGTTTCCGGACGATCAGCTGATGATCATGGATTATAACCGGGTGGTGAAATCTCTGAACGGATATTCAGAGGCAGAATTCCTCGCACAGGCGGGGCGGATTTTCGATATCTCCGAGGCCGGCGCGGAGCCGTACAGGCCGGTCCGCAAGGGTGAGATCGGTATGTATCTGAAAGACAGATGGTACTGTCTGCGGATCAGAAGAGAGCAGTATACAGGCGACGCCGTCCGTGATCTGGACGTTGCGGTCCTGCAGAGAGAGCTGCTTGCGCCTCTGCTGGGTATCGGGGATCCCCGGACGGACGAGCGCATCGATTTTGTGGGCGGTATCAGGGGTCTTGAAGAACTGGTGCGGCGCGTGCATGAGGATGCGAAAGCGGCATTCGCCATGTATCCCACAGATATCCATGAACTGTTTGCCGTGTCCGACGCGGGACAGCTGATGCCGCCGAAGTCCACCTGGTTTGAGCCGAAACTCAGAAGCGGCCTGCTGATTCACAGGATAGAGTCCTGAGTTTGTGAAAGAGCAGAGCCTGATACCGATAAAACATGTGAGAGGGGAGAGAACATGAACAAAAAATTATATAAGCTGATGAACTGGCCTGAAATAGAGGGTATCGTGTACTCCGAATCCGACAATCCGCACAGTGTACTCGGCGCGCATGTGACGGGCGCTTCCGTGCTGGTGCAGACGTTCCAGCCAGGTGCGAAAAGCGTGCGCTTACAGCCGTTGGAGGGGGATAAGAGCTACAAGATGGAGATGGCGGACGAGGAGGGATATTTCGCCCTGCTTCTTCCGGGCAAGAAAATCCCCGCATACGAATATATTGTGGAGGCGCAGGACGGTTCTCTGAAAAAGGTGAGGGACGCCTACAATTATCCGCCGCGGATTGCGAGGGAAGATGCGGAGAAGTTCAATGCGGGCATCCATTATACGGTCTATGAGAAGCTGGGCGCGCATGTCATGACAGTCGATGGGGTAAAAGGCACGCTGTTTGCGGTTTGGGCGCCGAACGCCATGCGCGTCAGCGTGGTGGGAGATTTTAACGATTGGGACGGCAGGACACACCAGATGCGCAGGCTGTGGGATTCCGGTATCTTTGAACTCTTTATACCGGATGTCGACGAAGGCGCGTGCTACAAGTATGAAATTAAGGCAAAGGGCGGGCTGACTTTCCTGAAAGCCGATCCTTATGCTTTCGGTCAGCAGCTTCGGCCGAACACCGCCTCGATCGTGAGAAAGATAGACGGGTTTAAGTGGGAGGACGCCGCCTGGCTGAAAAAACGGGCCGGGCTTCAGGCGGAGGACAAGCCCATGAACGTTTATGAGGTTTATCTCGGCTCTTTCGCAAAACCGGCGGATGGCAGGGAATACTGTAATTATCGGGAACTTGCGCCCAAGATCATCGCGTATGTGCAGAAGATGGGATATACGCACGTGGAACTGATGCCGGTGATGGAGCACCCGCTGGACGCCTCCTGGGGTTATCAGGTGATCGGTTATTATGCGCCCACATCCAGATACGGCACGGCGGAGGACTTCATGTTTTTTATGAACGAACTGCACAAGGCAGGGATCGGCGTGATCCTGGACTGGGTTCCGGCACATTTTCCGCGGGATACCTACGGGCTGTCCGGCTTCGACGGCACCTGTCTGTACGAGCATCAGGATCCCAGGCAGGGCTTCCACCCGCACTGGGGCACGCTTCTGTATAATTACGGCAGATCGGAGGTGCGCAATTATCTGATCGCCAACGCGCTGTATTGGGCGGAAAAGTATCACGCGGACGGCATCCGCATTGACGCGGTCGCTTCCATGCTGTATCTCGATTACGGCAAGAATGACGGAGAGTGGGTGGCCAATATCTACGGCGGCAATGAGAATCTGGAGGCGGTGGAATTCTTAAAGCATCTCAACTCCGTGATGAAGAAGCGCAACAAGGGCGTGCTGATGATTGCGGAGGAATCCACGGCCTGGCCCAAGGTCACGGGCGCGCTGGACGAGGACGGCCTGGGCTTTGATCTGAAGTGGAATATGGGCTTTATGAACGATTATCTGAACTATATCAGAACGGATCCCTATTTCCGCTCGGGACGGCACAATGATCTGACGTTCAGCATGATCTACGCCTACAGTGAAAAATTCATGCTGGTGTTCTCCCATGACGAGGTAGTACACGGCAAGGCGACGCTTATCGGCAAAATGCCGGGCGACAGGCAGGAACAGTTTGCGAATATGCGGCTGACCTATGCCTACCATATGACGCACCCCGGCAAGAAACTCATTTTCATGGGGCAGGATATCGGAGAGTACGACGAGTTCAGCGAGGAGAGGGAAGTGGAGTGGGAACTGCTCAAGGTGGACGAGCACGCAAAGCTCAACCGCCTGATCGCCGATCTCAACAAATTCTACGCCGCACAGCCGGCACTGTACAGGAAAGATAATTCCTGGGAGGGCTTCGAGTGGATCAACTGCATCACGCCCAATGCCTGCATGCTGTCCTATCTGCGCAAGGCGGACAGGGCGGAGGAGTCGCTGGTGGTGGTGGCGAATTTCGCCAATGTGAAACAGGAATTCCGCGTAGGGGTACCCTATGAAGGCAAGTACAGGGAAGTCCTGAATACCGACGCCAGGATCTATGGCGGCAGCGGCACGGTCAACAGAAAAGTCTGCGAGACGATAGAGGCGGAGTGGGACGGCAAGCCCTATGCCATCGATATGGTGAGCGCACCGCTGTCCGTGAGCATTTTTTCTTATACGCCATACACCGCGCAGGAGAAAGAGGAGATCGAGAGAAAGCGCGCAGAGGAACTTCGCAGGCGGAAAGAGGCGGAGGAGCGCAGAATCGCGGAGGAGAATGCCCGAACGGCCGTCCGGGAGGCCGAGGAGGCGAAAAAGCTGGCCAAAGCCGCGGAGGCGGAGGCAAAAGAACGGGCAAAAGTCGCAGCGGAGATGACAAAGAAAGCGCAGGAGGCGGAGCGGAAACTGCAGGAGATCGAGCAGGCACAGCAGAAAGCCGTGGAAGAGAAAGAGGCCGCCGCAGCACCTGCCGCCAAGAAAGCTCCCGCGGCAAAGCGGACGGCAAAAAAAGCCGCGGCGAAGCAAACGGTACGGAAATCTCCGACCGTGAAGAAGACGGCGCCAAAACCTGCGGTGAAGAAGACAGAGGCGACATAAAGGCATGGGAAGAGTGTCGTAGGCGAAAGAGAGAGGAAGCTTAGAATAGGATGGAGGGACAGATCACGGAAATCGGGCAGATCACATCGGAGGAGATCAGAGTGGGGATGATTGAAACCTATCTGAGACAGTTGCCGGAGAATGCGTTTCGCTTCGGCCTCAAGGTGCTGATGGCGGTGATTGTATTTGCGATCGGTACGCAGCTCATACGGCTGGTGCGCAGGATTGTGCGCCGTGCCCTGAATAAGGGCAGCGCGGATGTAGGCGTGGTGCAGTTTCTGGACTCTTTCATCAAGGCGGTTCTCTATATTGTACTGGTGTTCATGATCGCGTCGGAGTTCGGACTGGACGCGGCGGGCGTGGCGGCGCTCCTTGGCTCTGCGGGCGTGGCGATCGGCCTGGCGGTGCAGGGAAGCCTGTCCAACTTCGCGGGCGGCGTGCTGATTCTGCTGATACGTCCTTTTAAGGTGGGCGATTATATCAGGACTGACGGAAACGGCCACGAGGGGACGGTCACGGAGATTCAGCTCTTCTATACGAAGCTGGCGACGCCGGATAATCATATCGTTATCATACCGAACGGCACGCTGGCCAACTCCTGTATGATCAATATGAGCACCCTGTCGGAGCGCAAGCTGGATATCGGTGTCTCGATCTCCTACGACGACGATATACAGGCGGCGCGGAAAGCGATCTTAGGCGTGCTGTGCGCGGATGAGGCCGTGCTGCCGGAACGGGAGAGAAGCGTGCTCGTGCAGGAACTGGCGGACAGCGGCGTGAAGCTGTGCGCGCGCTGCTGGACTTCCAACGACGATTACTGGGACTGCAGATGGCGTCTCACGGAGCAGATGAAATACGCGCTGGACGAAGCCGGAATTACGATCCCGTATCCGCAGATGGATGTGCATTTAGACAGGGAAAGTGAGAAATAAGAAAACGGCGGAAAAAAATCCGAAGAAAAATCAAAAATGTTCTTGCAAAATAGCGCATGAATCAGTATAATAATTTTTGTTGCTGGAATAGCGCAGTTGGTAGCGCAACTGATTCGTAATCAGTAGGTCGAGGGTTCGAGTCCCTTTTCCAGCTTACCTTTGAGGCGGCGTCCGCAGTTTGCGGGCGCCGTCTTTTGCGCGTGCAGCCCGCAAAGCGTGTTTCATCTCGGCGGCTGTCCACAGATGAGGCCGTGAAACAGGGTATAAATTTTTGCCATGATTTATGTACTACACCTTGACAGAAAAGAAAACGATGATACAATATATAGTATACGCGAACGTTTTGATTTACATAATATAGTATTTACGGTAATCTTGGTTTGCAGAGAAGGAATGGGGTAGGACAATGAAGATCATCAAGAGAAGCGGGGCGGAGGTCAATTTCGATCTGGAGAAGATCGTGGCGGCGATCTGCAAGGCGAACGACAGCGTCAAAGCGGAAGATAAACTGTCCGAGCAGGAGATCGACGAGATCGCGGGGGTAGTGGCAAAAAACTGCGAGGAGATGAAACGCTCCCCAAGTGTGGAAGAAATCCAGGATATGGTGGAGAACCAGCTCATGAAGTACCGCGCGTACACGATGGCGCGCAACTATATTACCTATCGCTATAAGAGGGCGCTGATCAGAAAATCGAATTCTACAGACGAACAGATCCTGACGCTCCTCGAATGCAACAACGAGGAGGTTAAACAGGAGAACTCCAACAAAAATCCCACGGTCAACAGTGTACAGCGCGACTATATGGCGGGCGAGGTCAGCAAGGATATCACGAAGCGTTTTCTGCTGCCGCCCGATATCGTGGAGGCCCACGAGCAGGGAATCATACACTTCCATGACGCGGATTATTTTGCGCAGCATATGCACAACTGCTGTCTGGTCAATCTGGAAGATATGCTGCAGAACGGCACGGTGGTGAGCGAGACGATGATCGATACGCCCAAGAGCTTCGCGACCGCCTGCAATGTGGCGACACAGTGCATCGCGCAGATCGCCAGCTGCCAGTACGGAGGACAGAGCATCTCGCTGTCGCATCTGGCGCCGTTCGTACAGGTGAGCCGTGAGAAGTTCCGCCGTGAGATTCGGTCGGAGATGGAGGAGAGCGGGGTCGAGGCGAGCGACGAACAGATCAATCGGATCGCGGAGAGGCGCGTGCGGGATGAGATCAAGCGCGGCGTCCAGATCATACAGTATCAGGTGATCACGCTGATGACTACCAACGGGCAGGCGCCTTTTATCACCGTTTTTATGTATATCGACGAGGTGCCGGAGGGACGTCTGCGGGACGATCTGGCGCTGATTATAGAGGAGATGCTCAACCAGCGTATCCAAGGCGTCAAAAATGAAAAAGGCGTCTATATCACGCCGGCCTTTCCGAAGCTGATCTATGTGCTGGAGGAGGATAATATTCATGAGGGCAGCCGATACTGGTATCTGACGAAGCTGGCGGCAAAGTGTACCGCCAAGCGCATGGTGCCTGACTATATTTCGGAGAAAGTCATGAAGAACCTGAAAGACGGCAACTGTTATCCCTGCATGGGCTGCCGGTCTTTCCTCACCGTATACCACGACGAGGACGACAAGCCGAAATTCTACGGCCGCTTCAATCAGGGCGTGGTGACTTTAAATCTGGTGGATGTGGCATGTTCCTCCGGCAGAGATATGCAGAAATTCTGGGAGATCATGGATGAGAGACTTGATCTGTGCAAGCGGGCGCTGATGCACCGGCATAACCGCCTGAAAGGCACACCGTCGGATGTGGCGCCGATCCTGTGGCAGAACGGTGCGCTGGCGCGCTTAAAGAAAGGGGAAAAGATCGACAAACTCCTCTACAACGGTTATTCCACCATCTCGCTGGGCTATGCCGGACTGTGCGAGTGCACCAGATATATGACAGGAAAGAGCCACACGGATCCGGAGGCGACGCCTTTTGCGCTGAAAGTCATGCAGTACCTGAACAATGCCTGCAAGGAGTGGCGGGAGGAGACAAACATTGATTTCAGTCTCTACGGCACGCCGCTGGAGTCCACCACCTACAAGTTCGCGAAATGTCTGCAGAAGCGTTTCGGCGTGATTGAGGGCGTCACGGACAAAAACTATATCACCAACAGCTATCATGTGCATGTGACGGAGCCGATCAACGCTTTTGACAAGCTGAAATTTGAGGCGCAGTTCCAGGAGCTGTCTCCGGGCGGCGCGATCAGCTATGTGGAAGTGCCGAACATGGAGAATAATCTGGACGCGGTGCTGTCCGTGATGCAGTACATTTATGAGAACATCATGTATGCGGAGTTAAACACCAAGAGCGACTACTGCCAGGTCTGCGATTATCACGGCGAGATTCAGATCGTCACGAATCCCGACGGCAAGCTGATCTGGAAGTGCCCGAACTGCGGCAATACGGATCAGAACAAGATGAATGTGGCGAGACGTACCTGCGGCTATATCGGCACGCAGTTCTGGAATCAGGGGCGCACGCAGGAGATCAAGGAGCGCGTGCTGCATCTCTAAAAACGGGGTCGCCATGGGATGAATTATGCGGAAATTAAAACTTATGATATCGCCGACGGGCCGGGGGTACGCTGTTCTCTGTTTGTGAGCGGCTGTACCCACCGCTGCGAGGGCTGTTTCAATGAGATGACATGGGATTTTAATTACGGCGCGCCTTTCGACGAAACCGTGCAGGGAAAACTTCTGGCGGATCTTGCGCCGGACTATATCGCGGGACTTACGCTTCTCGGCGGGGAACCCCTTGAGTACGTCAATCTGCAGGGTCTCCTGCCGCTGGTGCGGGAGGTGAAAAGGCGCTATCCCGGAAAGACGATCTGGTGCTATACGGGATATCTGTTTGAGCAGGATGTTCTGGGGCGTTTCTGTACACAATGGGACGGCATGAGAGAGTTCCTGGACTGTATTGATGTGCTTGTGGACGGAGAGTTTGTTCTGGCCCAAAAGGATATCAGCCTGCGCTTCCGCGGTTCTTCCAATCAGCGTATCATCGATGTAAAGAAGTCTCTGCAGCGCGGGGAAACCGTACTGTGGGAGGATATGACATAAAGGCACATGGAACGGTTTGCGAAGCCATGTGCCTTTTTTGCATGTGATCGGCGGTGCGCCGTTTTTTTTGTCTCAATATTTCTTCTTGTAGCAGTGTTCCAGATTCTGGATCAGCTTGTAAAAGATCATGGCGATGACGCACAGGATGATGATGGATGTGATCATCATATTCAGCTGGAACACCTGGGAGCCGTAGATGATCAGATAGCCAAGGCCGCGCTTCGCGGCGAGAAATTCCCCGATGATGACACCGACCAGTGACAGGCCGATATTGACTTTCATATTGCTTAAGATTAACGGTATCGAACTTGGAAAAATCACTTTCAGGAACGCGTCCCTGCGGTTCCCGCCCAAGGTATAGATGAGCTTGAGCATCTCCGGGTCCGCCTGGCAGAAGCCGGTGTAGAGATTGATGACGGAACCGAAGACGGCGACGGAAATTCCCGAGACGATGATCGTATCCGTGCCCGTGCCGAGCCAGACGATCAGCAGGGGTGCGAGGGCGGATTTCGGCAGGGAGTTGAGGACGACCAGATAGGGCTCCAGCACTTCCGCAAGACCCCGCGTATACCACAAAAGAGACGCGGCCGACAGGCTGAAAATCGTGACGAGAACAAAGCTGATCAGGATCTCAGACAGCGTGATTCCCGTGTGGACGAAGAAAGAACGGTCGGCAATCATGCTCCACAGGCAGCCGGCGATGCCGCTCGGACTGCTGAAAAAGAAAGGGTCGATCCAGCCCATTGCCGCGGCTGCCTCCCACAGGATTAAGAAAGCTGCGGCCAGAAGAAATCTGGACAGCGCGACGACATGGTGGTGATGCCTGTGCGCTTTCAAAAAGAGACGCTGGTTGGCGGATATGCCGTCAGCCTGTGTGGATCTCGGACTGTTCATTTGTCAACACCTCCCACAACTGATTGAAATAGAGCCGGTATTCTGCGGTATTTCTGATTCCGAGCGGATCGCTGCGGTCGAGGGAGAAGCGGATCGGCATCTCGCGTTTGACGCAGGCGGGTCTTTTGGACAGGACGAGCACGCGGTCCGCCAGCGTGACTGCCTCCGGCAGGTCATGGGTGATCAGCAGGGCTGTCTTGTCGGTGCTGCGGATGATCTGCGCGATGTCCGCGGAGACATTCAGCCTTGTCTGAGAATCCAGCGCACTGAACGGTTCATCCAAGAGAAAGAGATCCGGGCGGATCGCCATCGTGCGGATCAGCGCCGCGCGCTGCCGCATGCCGCCGGACAGCTCGGATGGCTTTTTGTCCCGAAACGGGTAGAGACCGTATTCGTCCAGCAGGCTGAGCACATAATCCCGCCTTTCCGGTGTGAGTTCATGGCGCAGTTCCAGGCCGAGTATGACATTCTGATAGATCGTGCGCCACTCAAACAGATGATCGCGCTGCGGCATGTAGCCGACCCTCATCACGCTGTCTGTCCCGCGGTCGGTGATATATTGGCCTTTGTAGAAGAGATCTCCCTGTTCCGGCGTCAACAGTCCCGCGATGATGGACAGAAGCGTTGACTTGCCGCAGCCGCTGGGGCCGACGATGGCGAGAAATTCCCCCTGGGATACCTCAAAAGATATATGTGACAGCGCCGGAGTCTCTCCCTTGAGATTGTGATAGGCGTAGGAAACGTCCTGCAGCGATAAAAGCAGCTCCATAGAATAACAACTCCTTATCGTTATACGATATTGTATGAATTGTAAGAAAATATGTGTTTTGATTGAAAAGAATTGTATTTTGTGGTATCATCAAATTCAGATTTAATTAAAGTGGAGGAGTAGCGCATGGCACAGTTGTGGGGCGGCCGTTTCACCAAGGAGACGGACAGGCTGGTATCTGACTTCAACGCGTCGATCGCTTTTGACCGGAAGTTTTTCGCACAGGATATCGAGGGCAGTATCGCCCATGTTGTCATGCTGGCGAAACAGGGAATCCTAACGAAAGAAGAGAAAGATATCATCCTGAAAGGATTGACCGGCATCCGAAAGGATGTGGATGAGGGAAAACTGCGGATTACAGACGAGTACGAGGATATCCACAGCTTCGTGGAGGCCAATCTGATTGAGCGCGTCGGCGATGTGGGCAAGAAGCTGCACACCGGCAGGAGCCGCAACGATCAGGTGGCGCTTGATATGAAACTCTACACCAGGCTGGAAGTGCTCTCCGTGGACGGACTGCTCAAAGAACTCATGCAGACGCTGCTGCGGATCATGGAGGAGAACACGGAAACCTGTATGCCGGGGTTTACGCATATGCAGAAAGCGCAGCCGGTGACGCTGGCGCACCATACAGGCGCTTATTTCGAGATGTTTAAGCGGGACCGCTCCCGCCTGAAGGATATCTATTTCCGTATGAATTATTGTCCGCTCGGGGCAGGTGCCCTGGCGGGGACGACCTATCCGCTGGACCGGAACTATACGGCTTCGCTGTTAGGATTCGAGGGACCGACCTTAAACAGTATGGACTCCGTCGCGGACCGGGATTATGTGATCGAATTTCTGGCGGCGCTGTCCACGATTATGATGCACTTAAGCCGTTTCTGCGAGGAGATTATCATCTGGAACAGCGACGAATACCGTTTTGTGGAGATCGACGATGCCTACTCTACGGGGAGCAGCATCATGCCGCAGAAGAAAAATCCCGATATCGCGGAACTGATCCGCGGCAAGACGGGGCGTGTCTACGGGGCGCTTGTTGCGATCCTCACGACCATGAAAGGGCTGCCGCTCGCCTACAACAAAGATATGCAGGAGGACAAGGAGCTGACTTTCGACGCCATCGATACGGCGAAAGGCTGCCTCGTCCTGTTTGAGGGCATGGTCCGCACCATGAAGTTCAGAAAAGATGTCATGGAGAGGAGCGCCATGCGGGGCTTCACCAACGCGACGGACGCGGCGGATTATCTCGTCGGGCGGGGTGTGCCTTTCCGGGATGCCCACGGTATTATCGGCAGGCTGGTGCTGTACTGTATTGATAAGCAGTGCGGGATCGAGGATTTGTCGATGGAAGAGTTAAAAAGCATCAGCCCCGTCTTCGAGGAGGACATCTATGACGCGGTCAGCTTAAAGACCTGCGTGGAGAAGCGCCTGACGCTGGGCGCGCCGGGACCGGAGGCCATGAGACAGGTCATTGCCATAGAGCGGGAATATCTTGAGAAAGACTGGCAGATAGAAAGGAGCATATAAGATATGAGCGACAAACTGAAAGTAGGCATTTTAGGCGGAACAGGCATGGTGGGCCAGAGATTTATCTCCCTGTTGGAGAACCATCCCTGGTTTGAAGTGACCACCATCGCGGCGAGCCCGCGCTCCGCCGGCAAGACTTATGCGGACGCGGTGGGCGACAGGTGGAAGATGACCACTCCCATGCCGGCGGCGGTCAGGAATATAACGGTCAGGAACGTGAATGAAGTGGAGGCGGTTGCCGCCGATGTGGATTTTGTCTTCTCCGCGGTGGATATGACCAAGGAGGAAATTCGCAAGATTGAGGAGGACTATGCAAGGACGGAGACTCCCGTGGTGTCCAACAACAGCGCGCATCGCTGGACGCCGGATGTGCCCATGGTCATCCCGGAGATCAACGCGGATCATTTCAGTGTGATCGAGGCGCAAAAGAAGCGTCTGGGAACCCAAAAGGGCTTTATCGCCGTGAAACCCAACTGCTCGATTCAGAGCTATACGCCCGTCCTGACCGCCTGGAAAGAGTTTGAACCCTACGAGGTGGTGGCGACTACCTATCAGGCGATTTCCGGAGCGGGCAAGACCTTTAAGGACTGGCCGGAGATGGTGGAGAACGTGATCCCCTACATCGGCGGCGAGGAGGAAAAGAGCGAGAAAGAACCGCTTAAGATCTGGGGCAAAGTGGAAAACGGCGAGATCGTTCCCGCGAAAGAGCCTGTCATCACCTGTCAGTGCATCCGCGTGCCCGTGCTGGACGGCCACACGGCTGCCGTGTTTGTGAAATTCCGGAAGAAGCCCACGAAAGAGCAGCTCGTGGAGAAACTGATTCATTTTAGCGGGCTTCCGCAGGAGCTGAAACTCCCCAGCGCGCCGAAGCAGTTTATTCAGGTGATGGAGGAGGACAACAGGCCGCAGGTCAAGCTGGATGTGGATTACGAGAGAGGTATGGGAATCAGTATCGGACGGATCAGGGAGGACAGCGTGTACGACTGGAAATTCGTCGGCCTGTCGCACAATACCGTGCGCGGCGCGGCCGGTGGTGCGGTGCTCTGTGCGGAGACGCTTAAAGCGCTGGGATATATAGATAAGAAATAGATACACAGGATAAGGGTTATCCGCCCGGTGGGAGCCGGACGGAATCGGGTATGGCAATATGGATGATTTGAGCTATCAGGTTGATCTTCTGCGGGCGACGAACGAGAAACTGAGCAGAGACGAGAAGATGCTTCGTCTCATATGCGAAACGTCTGACAGCGCGTTCCTGTATTACAGTTACGCGGAAGATCAGTTTCGGACAGTGGCGAACTGGGAACATTTTTTTGATTTTGTCGTGGCTGACGCGCGGGATCTGGACAGGCTGTATGACTGCGTGGAAGAACAGTGCATTATCCCGCTCAGAGAAGTGCTTTTTATTGAAAAACAGAATCTGCAGAGCCAGTCCATTCAGGTCACGCTGAAAGCGCGTCGTGTCCGTCTGGAAGTGGAGGTCAGGGTCGTCTACGATGCGGCGGGGAAGCCGACGGACAAGATTGTGCGTTTCAGGGACATCACCAGGGTGAGCCTCCAGAATGATGAACTGACGTACCTGGCGTACTACGATACGCTGACGGGGCTGTACAACAGGAATTATTTTGTCCGGCTTCTGGGTGAGTTCATCCGCAGAGCGGGAGACGAGAACAGGACCGTCGCGGTCATGTTCCTGGATTTTGACGATTTCCGCAGGATCAATGACGGCATGGGACTTATCGTCGGCGACGAGCTTGTGCAGGTATTCGGGCAGTTTTTGTCTGAGATGATGGACGATCACGTGCTTGTATCCCACTTCAACAGCGATATCTACTGTATCGGCATCTACGATCCGTGCGGTGCGAGAAGCGTAGACACGATCTACAAGATCATCAGGGAACGCCTGCGGCAGCCCTTTATTCTGTCCGGCGGGCAGGAGATTTTTATCAGCTTAAGCGTGGGTGTCGCGGAGTATCCGGAGGCGGCGTCCGGCACGCTGGAGCTGATCAACTGCGCGGAGATTGTCATGTTCAAGGCGAAGAACATGGGTAAGGACAAGGTGCTGTACTATGAGGGCAGGATACTGGACGAGTTCCTCAAGAACGTCTCCATTGAAAATAAGCTGAAAGATGCGGTGTTCCGGCAGAATTTTATCATGTACTACCAACCGCAGTTCCACACCGGCGACAAAAGCCTGCGGGGCGTGGAGGCGCTGATCCGCTGGAAAGATGACAACGGTAAGATGGTGAGCCCGGAGGTCTTCATCCCGATCGCGGAGAAGAACGGCGCGATCGTGCCCATCGGCGACTGGGTGATTGAGGAGAGCCTGCGGGTCTGCGCGGACTGGAAGAAGAAATACCACTATCCGCTGATCGTGTCGCTCAATATTTCGGCGGTGCAGTATAGACAGCGGGATTTTATTGAGAAGCTGCTGGATCTGACGGAGAAGTACGGCATCGCTCCCGAAGAGCTGGAACTGGAGATCACCGAGACGGCGCTGATTGAAGATTTCACGGAGATCACGGAGAAGCTGGAGGCGCTTAAGAATATCGGCATCAAGATTTCGCTGGATGATTTTGGCACAGGTTACTCTTCGCTGTCTTATCTGAAAGGGCTGCCGATTGACACGCTCAAGATTGACAAATCTTTTATCGATACGGTGATCAGCGATGAGAACACGAGGATCATTACGGAGTCCATTATCTATATGGGGAAGAAGCTGGGATACGAGACGATTGCGGAGGGCGTCGAGACGGAGGAACAGTATCGCTATCTGCAGGAGGTAAACTGTGACAACATACAGGGGTTTCTGCTCGGCAGACCGATGGCGGCGGAGAAGATAGAGGAATTGCTGGCGGGTATGGCCGTGTAGTTGTTGGGGGAATCTATGTTACTTGGCAGAACGTCTGAATTGAAATATCTGAATAACTATTACGACAGAGAAGGCAGTCAGATCCTGGTTGTGTACGGACAGAAATATATCGGCAAGACGACGCTCGTCAGAGAGTTTATGGAGGACAAGCAAGGTTACTATTATCTGGCCAGGGCATGTTCGGAGAGAGAGCAGGTGTACCAGTGGAGCGCTCAGCTTGCCAGGGACGGCTATGAGACGGAAGCGTTCCCGTCCTTTCACGATATCTTTGCGAAGATCACGAGACGGACGCCCGGCAAGAAAGTGCTGGTGATCGACGAGTTCCAGCATATTGTCAGGGCGAGCGCGGACTTTATGAAAGAGCTTGTCGCTTTTGTACATAACCAGTGGAACCGCGATGAGGTCATGGTTATTCTGTGCAGTTCCGCCATCGGCTGGATTGAAAACAGCATGGTCACACGCATTGGGGAGGCTGCCTACGAGCTTTCCGGTTTTCTCAAGATACGGGAGATGCCTTTTGAAGATATCGTAGAGCGATTCCCGAACTTCCGCATCGAGGAGTGCGTGGAGGCGTATGCCGTACTCGGCGGTTTTCCGGGACTTTGGAACCGCTTCGATGACAGGCTGACGATTCAGCAGAATATCTGCCGGAATATTCTCGATGTCAACAGTTTTCTCTTCGAGGAGGGGGAGCGCATCCTGACGGATCAGCTGCGCGAGCCGGGAGTTTACAACACGATCATGGCGGCGATTGCGGCGGAAAATCACAAGCTCAATCATCTGTATCTGCACACGGCGTTTTCGCGGGCCAAGATCAGCGTCTACCTGAAGAACCTGATCGAACTGGAGCTGGTGGAAAAAGTGTTTTCCTACGATACGACGGGGAAAGATAACGTGCAGAAAGGAATCTATCGGATCAGCCATCCGTTTGTGGATTTCTATTACACGTACATGTACCCTTATCTGAGCGATCTGCAGACGCTCTCTGTGGGTGAGTTCTACAATCGATACGTTATGCCGGATTTCCGCCGATATGTGTCCGGCTATTTCAAGAAAATCTGCAGGCAGCATCTGACGAAGCTGAACAAGCGCGGCAGACTGCCGGTTGTGCTGGATACCGTGGGAGAGTGGGTCGGCAAAGACGGCGGTCTGGACATCATTGCGCAGGACGAGGAGGGGCGCACCCTGATCGGGCTGTGCAGCTGGGAGAAACCGGTGGCTTATGAGGATTATGAGGAACTGCTGAACTATGCGAAAAAGTCCAGGATCGGCGCGGATTTTGTTTATATGTATACGGCGTTCCGCTTTGACGAACGCCTGAATCTGGAGGCTAAGGTCAGGTCCAACCTGAAGCTGGTGCAGATTTCGGATTTGTGACGGCAGGGCGGACAGTGAGGAAGCTATGGGAAAAAGTGTCTATATAGCGGAGAAGCCCAGCGTCGCCAGGGAATTTGCCAAAGCGCTGAAATATCAGATGAAGAATAAGGACGGCTATCTGGAGAGCGACGAGGCGGTCGTGACCTGGTGCGTCGGTCATCTGGTGACAATGAGCTATCCGGAAGCATATGATGAAAAGTATAAAAGGTGGTCGCTCGACACGATTCCGTTCATCCCGGAAGAGTTCAAATACGAGGTGATCGAGGGCGTGAAGAAGCAGTTCGGGATTGTCAGCGGACTGCTGAACCGTGAGGATGTGGACACGATCTATGTCTGTACCGACTCGGGACGCGAGGGCGAGTACATATACCGTCTGGTGGAGCAACAGGCCAGGGTGCGCGGCAAGGAGCGAAAGCGCGTCTGGATTGACTCGCAGACGGAGGAGGAGATCCTGAGAGGGATACGGGAGGCCAAGGATCTGTCGGCTTACGACAATCTGGCGAATGCCGCCTATCTGCGCGCCAAGGAAGACTATCTCATGGGAATCAATTTTTCCCGTGTATTGACCCTGAAATACAGCAATCCGATCAAATCCTACTTAAAGACTGACCGGGCGGTCGTGTCCGTGGGACGTGTGATGACCTGTGTGCTGGGCATCGTGGTGAACAGGGAGCGGGAGATCCGTGAGTTTGTGAAGATCCCGTTTTACCGCGTGCTCCTGCAGGCGGACATAGAGGGCCATGGATGCACGTGCGAGTGGAAAGCGGTGGAGGGCTCACGCTTCTATCAGTCGCCGAAGCTGTATAAGGACAACGGTTTCCTGGAGGAGAAGGACGCGGATGAATTTATCGCTTTCCTGCGTGCGGATCCGTCTGAGAATCCTGTCGTCCATAAGGTTGAGAGGAAAAAAGAGACAAAAAATCCGCCGCTTCTGTACAATCTGGCCGAGCTGCAGAATGACTGTTCCAAACTTTTTAAGATCAGCCCGGACGAGACGCTGCGGATTGCGCAGGAGCTGTATGAGAAGAAGCTGACCACCTACCCGAGGACGGACGCGCGTGTGCTTTCCACCGCGGTGGCCAAGGAGATACACAAAAATCTCGGCGGCCTGCGGAGTTATCCGCCTGCCGCGGCGTATGCGCAGGAGATCTTAAGCGGCGGCAGCCATAAAAACATCGCGAAGTCGCGCTATGTCAATGACAAGCAGATCACAGACCACTATGCAATCATACCGACCGGACAGGGTTTCGGCGCATTGGGCAGTCTGCACCCGACATCAGCCAAGGTCTATGAGATTATCGTGCGCCGTTTCTTGAGTATTTTTTATCCGGCGGCGGAGTATCAGAAGATCAGCCTCGGCGTTATGCTGAAAGGGGAATTTTTTTCCGCCGGTTTCAAAGTGCTGGCGAAAGAGGGATATCTCCGGGTGACCCACTATTCTTTCGCAGGCAAGAAAGACGAGAGCGGCGAAGCGGAGAAGAGGCCGGAGGACGCAGAGCAGGAGACGGCCTGTGACGAGAGCTTTATGGAGAGCGTCAATGCCCTGAAAAAAGGCCGGGAACTCACGCTGCAGGGGCTGGATAAGAAAGAGGGGGAGACATCCCCGCCGAAGCGATACAACTCCGGCACGATGATTCTCACGATGGAGAATGCCGGTCAGTTCATTGAAGACGAGGAACTGCGGGCACAGATCAAGGGGAGCGGCATCGGCACTTCGGCGACCAGGGCGGAGATTCTCAAGAAACTGGTCAATATCAAGTATCTGGCTCTGAATAAGAAGACGCAGATTATCACCCCCACGCTTCTCGGTGAGATCGTATATGAAGTGGTGGCGGGTTCGATCAGGCCGCTGCTGGACCCGCGGCTGACTGCCAGCTGGGAGAAAGGGCTGACTCTGGTGGCGTCCGGCGAGATCACGGAGCGTGAATATATGGTGAAGCTGGATGATTTTGTGACCAGAAGAACCAACACGGTGAAGCAGATGAACAATCAGGCGCTTCTGTACGATCGGTTCCGCTATGTGTCGCAGTTTTATCAGAAGCGCTGACGGCCACGACAGGAAAAGAAAGAAGGTAAGAAAATGGCAGGTTTGCAGGATACGGAGATAGGCGCGCTCTACACGCTTGCGGAGACAATCGCGGGAGACATCTTTGACGGGCTGCGCTATCCCTGGGAGGTTCTTCCCAAGATCGGCGGCTTTATCGTGGCGCTAGGCAATACGCTGCCTGAGGATCGCTATGAGAAGAGAGGAGACGACGTCTGGATCGCCAGATCCGCGCATGTGTATCCGAGCGCGTATATCGGCGGGCCGGCGATCATCGACGAGGAGGCGGAGATCAGGCACTGCGCTTTTATCAGAGGGAATGCCATCGTCGGCAAGGGAGCGGTCGTCGGCAATTCCACGGAGCTTAAGAATGTCATCCTCTTCAATAAAGTGCAGGTGCCGCATTACAACTATGTGGGAGACAGCATTCTCGGCTACAGGGCACATATGGGCGCAGGTTCCATCACGTCGAACGTAAAGAGCGACAAGACTTTGGTGGTCGTCCGCGCGGGAGAAGAGTCGATGGAGACGGGCTTAAAAAAGTTCGGCGCCATGCTGGGGGATCAGGTGGAGGTTGGCTGCAATTCCGTGTTGAATCCGGGCACGGTGATCGGCAGACAGGCGAATGTCTATCCGACTTCCATGGTCAGAGGCTTCATACCGGCGAACAGCATTTACAAGAGACAGGGTGAGATCGCGGAGAAATATTAGTCTTGCCGTAAATTTGCAGTATCAATTTTCAGAAAGTGTTTGAGGACGGAAAAAAGATGGCGGGAAGTTATATTGTGGAAAATTTTGAATCGATGATCGACAATGTGATCGCGGGGATATGCTTTTTTGAGTACGAGAACGGAAAGATGACGCCGTTCTATGTCAACGAGGGCATGTTCCGTATGCTGGGCTACTCCAGAGCGCAGGGGATGAAGCTGATTGATAAAGTAGAGATGAGCATTATTCCCGAGGATCTTCCGATTTTCAGGCAGGGGATTGAGGATGTGCTCAAGGATGACGGCGCGATCGACGTGGAATTCCGCACCGTAACGGGAAGCGGCGGCCTGCGGTGGCTGTATGTGCGGGCGAATCTCTATTCCAGAGATGGCGACAAGTACATCATCGTGTCTGTGGTGGAGGATATCACCGACCGCAAGAATGTGGAGGAGGAGCTGCAGCAGCAGGCGGAGCGGCTCAATATCCTCTCCGAGGCGGAGGGCGGCAAGATCATAGACTACAACGCCAAGACGGATGTCATGGTCATCAGGGGTTCCAAGGAATATGAGCGCGGCGGCGAGCAGATTATCAGGGCCTACATGGAGCATTTTGACGAGGCCTCGATCTATGCGGACGACGTGGCGTACTATCGGTCTGTATTCAGAGGACTGCTGACTTCTCCGAAGAATGAGACGATCGAATACCGGACCAATCGGTTTGAGGAGGATTACACATGGTATCAGCTCAATCTGACATCCCTGCTCGGGCCGGAAGGCTATGTGACCAGGATCGTCGGCCGTATGATCAATATTCATGAGAAGAAACTGAAAGAACTGGATCTGATGCTGCGCGCCGAGAAAGACGCGCTGACCGGTCTGTACAATAAGGGCGCGACGATGCAGTTAATCGGGAACGCGATCCAGGAGAGCAAGAAAGACACGCTGAATGCGCTGATGATCATCGATCTGGACAACTTCAAGGAAGTGAATGACCTGATGGGACATGCCCAGGGCGATCAGGTGCTTGTGGACACGGCGGATGCACTGAACGAAATCTTCAAGGGCGGCGATATCGTGGGGCGCATCGGCGGAGATGAGTTCGTCGTCTTTATGCGGAATCTGAAAGCGATCTCCAACGCGGACATTCTGGCGGGCAAGGTTGTGCGGGGCGTCAACTACAGCTTCGATTATGAAGACCGGCAGATTCAGGTTACCTGCAGCGTCGGCGTGGCAATCTATCCCTATCACGGCACCGCGTATGACGAGCTGTTTGGCAAGGCGGATAAGGCGGTCTACACGGCCAAGGCCAACGGCAAATGCGGCTATCGCATCTACGACGCGGCGACCACAATGGTGTACCATGCCACCAGGAAGAATACGGAGTACAATCCGGAGAAAGGCATGGAGATGAACCGCAGTATTGAGGATCTGGTGATGCAGGTGCTCTTTGAGGATAAGGAGATGGAGTCAGCCTTAAAGTCGGTCATCGAGCTGATCACCGCGCAGTACGGCTTCCACAGAGGTTATATCTGCGGGAACGATTCCCTGCCGATCTCCAGAACGGTGCAGTTTGCGGCCTCCGGTTATGAGATCGGGCGGGAGACACAGGCGCAGTATGAATTGAAAAAAGTCGTCAGCGAGATCCTGTTTGAGTCGTTCCACAAGGTTTCGATTATTCACGACTACGACCTCAACGCCGCGGAGATGCACGAGTATTTCCACTCTGAGGGCATCAAGAGTATTCTCTATTATCCGATCACCTCCAGAGGGGAATTTATGGGTGCGATCATCTTTGAGAATCACGAGGATGTACAGCTGGAGTTTTCGGAAAGCCAGATGGAGGAGATACGATCTCTGATGCGCATTGTCGAGGCGCACCTGTTGCAGATCGGCCTGATGGACCGCCTGCAGGATTTCGTGACGCAGATCGCTATCTTTGACAATCTGGACAGCTATGTGTATATCGTCAATCCGGACACCTATGAGCTCAGCTTTATCAACAAAAAGGTACTGTCGGTTACGCCGGAAGTGAAGATCGGGGATACCTGCTATCAGGCACTGCAGAACAGGGAGAGCCCCTGTGACAATTGTATCGCCAGAAAGCTGAATAAGGCTGATCCGCACTGCAGGTGCACGGAGGAGATGTTCAACTATTCCCTGCGCAGCTGGAACAGATGCAGCGCAAGCTGGCTGGAATGCAAGGAGGAGAACGGCCTGGCTCTGTTAAACTGCATTGATATTTCGGAATATTTCATGGGGTAGATTGACGAATCTCAAATTTTCGTGTATATTCTCATAGGAAAGCCTGCGCTTTTACACGTTAAAGCACAGGAGCAAATATGGAGGAGGAATGATTATGAAAAAGAAAACATTGGCTTTACTGTTGGCTTCGTCCATGACGGCTGCCACGCTTGCCGGCTGCGGCTCTGAGGGAGCGGACACTGCTGCTGACAGCGCAGCTTCTACGGAGGAGACGACAGAGCAGACCGACGAGACTGCGGCGGAGACGGAAGAAGCGGATACCGCTGAGGAGACAGGCGAGGCTGCCGTTTCCGATCAGGAGTACAGCATCGGCATCTGCCAGCTTCTGGAGCATCCGGCTCTGGATGAGGCGACCAAGGGTTTCCAGGCAGCGCTCACGGATCTGCTCGGTGAAAATGTGACGTTTGACATGCAGAACGCGCAGGGCGAGCAGGCAAACTGCGCAACCATCATCACACAGTTCGTGACGGACGACGTAGATCTGATTCTGGCGAACGCGACGGCGCCTCTGCAGGCGGCTGCTGCGGCTACCAACGAGATCCCGATCCTCGGCACTTCCATCACGGATTACGCGACGGCGCTTGACATCGCCGATTGGACGGGCGCGACAGGGACGAACATTTCCGGCACTTCGGATCTGGCTCCCATCGACGAGCAGGAGAATATGTTAGCAGAGCTGTTCCCCGACGCGCAGAAAGTAGGCATCCTGTACTGCTCGGCCGAGCCCAACTCCGAGTATCAGGCGGCTCTCTTTGAAGCGGCTCTGGACGAGGACGGGATCGCCTATGAGGAGTTCACGGCAGCGGATTCCAACGAGATCCAGGCGGTGGTAACCAGTGCGTGCGAGTCCTGTGACGTGCTCTATATTCCCACCGACAACACGATGGCAGGGTCCACGGAGCTGATCAACAACGTGGCGCTTCCGGCAGGTGTACCGATTATAGCCGGTGAGGAAGGTATCTGCAAAGGCTGCGGCGTTGCGACGCTGTCTATCAGCTATTACGATATCGGTTACAAGGCGGGCGAGATGGCTTACGATATTCTCGTGAACGGCGCCGACATCTCCACGATGGAGATTCAGTATGCGCCGCAGGTGACCAAGGAGTACAATGAGGAGATCTGCACCGAGCTTGGTGTGACGGTCCCCGACGATTACACGGCAATCACCGTGGAAGAAGAGTAAACGATTCATCTATGGGGATGACAGATCTGCCATCCCCATCGTCTCTTTAGGACGGAGGTTACAAAATGATCTTACTATCTCTCAATCCGCTGTCGCTTCTTCGTGCGATGCCGGGCGCGGTGGCACAGGGGCTCATCTGGGGCATTATGGCGCTGGGCGTCTACATTACGTTCCGGCTGTTGGATTTTGCGGATCTTACGGTGGACGGCACGCTGGCGACAGGCGGGGCCACGGCGGTCATGCTGATCCGCGTCGCGGACATGGAACCGTGGGCGGCTCTGCTTGTCTCTTTCGCGGTGGGAATGCTCGCGGGCATGGTGACCGGGCTTCTGCACACGGCGTTGGGCATCCCCGGCATTCTGGCCAGTATCCTGACGCAGATATCTCTGTATTCCGTCAACCTGAATATCATGGGCAAATCCAACCAGCCGATCAATGTGGATCAGTACAGGCTGGTGGTCTCCTCGCGTTACATATCCGGCGACGCGCTGATGAAATTTAAGTTTTACGGCGGTGTGATTCTGGGATGTCTGATTCTGGTGGGCATTCTGTACTGCTATTTCGGGACGGAGCAGGGACAGGCGATCCGTGCCACGGGCTGCAATATGCGCATGGCCAAGGCGCAGGGCATCAACACCAATTTCCACACGGTACTGGCGCTGATGATTTCCAACGGTCTGGTTGGCTTAAGCGGCGGACTCTATGCCCAGTATCAGGGTGCGGCGGACGTCAATATGGGCCGCGGCGCCATCGTCATCGGCCTGGCGGCGGTTATCATCGGAGAGGTTTTGTTCGGCAAGTTCTGTGCGGGGAGGAAGATGGCATTTGCTTTCACAATGGTTTCCGTGATTATCGGTGCGGTGATTTACTATGCGGTCATCGCTTTCGTGCTGTGGCTCAAGATGCCGTCCGATGATCTGAAGCTCTTCTCGGCTATCGTCGTGGCGTGCTTCCTGTCCATTCCTTATCTGAAAGAAAAATTCGGCAGGAAAGGAGCGGCGAAATCATGAGCGGTGAGAGTAAACAGTACGCATTGGAACTAAAGGATATCCACAAGACTTTCAATCCCGGCACCATCAATGAGAAAGTGGCATTGGACGGCCTCAATCTGCAGCTCAATGAGGGTGATTTCGTGACCATCATCGGCGGCAACGGCGCCGGCAAATCCACGATGCTCAACGCGATTGCGGGCGTGTGGCCGGTGGATCAGGGCACGATTCTGATTGACGGGAACGACGTGACCTCGCTTCAGGAGCACAAAAGGGCCAAATTTCTCGGGCGCGTCTTTCAGGATCCCATGACCGGCACGGCGGCGACCATGTCCATCGAGGAGAATATGGCGATTGCCGCGAGGCGCGGCAGAGGACGCACTCTAAGATGGGGTGTGACCAAAGAGGAAAAGACCAGGTACAGGGAAATGTTAAAGATGCTGGATCTTGGTCTGGAGGATCGCCTGACATCGAAAGTGGGACTTCTCTCCGGCGGACAGAGACAGGCGGTCACACTGCTGATGGCGTCCATGCAGCGGCCGAAGCTGCTTCTTTTGGATGAGCATACGGCGGCGCTGGATCCGAAGACGGCGGCGAAAGTGCTCGCCCTGTCCGACAAGATCATTGCCGAGAGCAGCCTGACGGCCATGATGGTCACCCACAACATGAAAGATGCCATCACCCACGGCAACCGGCTGATCATGATGCACGAGGGAAAGATTATCTATGACGTGCGCGGCGAGGAGAAGAAGAATCTCCATGTGTCCGATCTGATGGCGAAGTTTGAGGAGATCAGCGGCGGCGAGTTCGCCAACGACCGCATGATACTGTCCTGATTTCTTTTTTAGAAATGACTGGATTTTTTGGCTGTGATATGCGAGAATAGAGACAGCGGTTATGACAGATCCGCGCGGGTCTGTTAGCAAATACTAATACATAATCGAAAGGAGTTATCACATGATCTATTCAAAAGAAGTTGAAGAAATGTGTACCGTAGCGCAGGGCGTACACCATGGCTGTGCTCCCATCCCTGAAGAGGCAAAGTGGGTACAGGCAAAAGAAGTTAAGGATATTTCCGGGCTGACTCACGGTGTGGGCTGGTGCGCTCCCCAGCAGGGCGCCTGCAAGCTGACCCTGAATGTGAAAGAGGGCATCATTCAGGAGGCTCTCGTGGAGACGATCGGCTGCTCCGGCATGACCCACTCCGCAGCGATGGCCGCTGAGATTCTGCCGGGCCTGACGGTGATGGAAGCGCTGAACACCGACCTCGTGTGTGATGCGATCAACACGGCGATGAGAGAACTGTTTTTGCAGATTGTGTACGGTCGTTCTCAGTCCGCGTTCTCTGAGGAAGGACTTCCGGTCGGCGCAGGTCTTGAAGATCTTGGCAAAGGCTTGAGAAGCCAGGTCGGCACGATGTACGGCACGCTGAAGAAAGGTCCCCGTTACCTCGAGATGGCGGAAGGCTATGTGACGGGTATCGCGCTCGATGCCAACGATGAGATTATCGGTTATAAGTTTGTCAGCCTCGGCAAGATGACGGATTTCATCAAAAAAGGCGACGATCCGAATACTGCTTACGAAAAGGCTTGCGGCCAGTATGGACGTGTGGATGACGCTGTCAAGATCATTGACCCCAGATGCGAATAAGTGAAGTAAATTCCTGCGGAATTAACTTCGCGAGATTTGCTTTGCAAACTCGGAATACAAATAGGAGGATTAAGGAGGATTAGAATAAGATGGCTTTATTTGAATCATATGAGAGAAGAATTGACAAGATCAATTCCGTACTGAACAGTTATGGTATTTCTTCCCTTGAGGAAGCCGAGAAAATCACAAAAGATGCCGGTCTGGATGTCTATGAGCAGGTGAAAAAGATTCAGCCGATCTGTTTTGAGAACGCTTGCTGGGCCTACACAGTCGGTGCGGCGATCGCGATCAAGAAAGGCTGCAGAAAGGCGGCCGAAGCTGCCGCTGCGATTGGCGAGGGACTGCAGGCATTCTGTATTCCCGGCTCTGTGGCAGATACCCGTAAGGTAGGTCTTGGCCACGGCAATCTGGGTAAAATGCTGCTGGAGGAAGATACGGACTGTTTCGCGTTTCTGGCGGGACATGAATCTTTTGCGGCTGCGGAGGGCGCGATCGGTATCGCTGAGAAAGCGAACAAGGTTCGTCAGAAACCGCTGCGCGTTATCCTGAACGGTCTCGGCAAGGACGCTGCGAAGATCATTTCCAGAATCAACGGTTTCACATTCGTTGAGACGGAGTATGATCCCTACACGAACGAAGTGAAAGAGATCGAGAGAATCTCTTATTCCGACGGCCTCCGCTCCAAGGTAAACTGCTACGGCGCGAATTCTGTTCCGGAGGGCGTGGCAATCATGTGGAAAGAGAACGTGGATGTCTCCATCACCGGTAACTCCACGAACCCGACCAGATTCCAGCACCCCGTAGCGGGCACCTACAAAAAAGAGAGAACCGAGGCAGGTAAGAAGTATTTCTCCGTAGCTTCCGGCGGCGGCACGGGACGTACGCTGCATCCCGACAATATGGCTGCGGGTCCTGCATCCTATGGCTTTACGGATACGCTTGGCCGTATGCACTCCGACGCGCAGTTTGCGGGTTCTTCTTCCGTTCCGGCGCACGTAGAGATGATGGGCCTGATCGGTATGGGCAACAACCCGATGGTAGGCGCAACCGTTGCCGTTGCGGTTTCTGTTGAGGAAGCGGCGAAAGCGGGCAAATTTTAAGAAATAGCGTAAAATCAAGGGTTTCCGTTGACGTAGATCGTCGGCGGAAGCCCTAAATTTTGCCACGTAGCACACAAAGCAATCAACCGTCAACAAGTGCAGCCCATTGTTCGTCTGTGCCGCCATAGTAGATGTCCACGATGTGTTCTGTATCATATTCTGAGTTTAATCCTGCAAAGAATCCATTCACACCACGACCAAGCGACTCTCCAAGTTCTTCCGAGTTTGTATATGATTCATCCGACTCGCTGTACTGCGTCATATCGCGGCTCCCTTTCTCAATAGAGGATTCGGCGTTGCAGTACACGTTGTACCCATCAAAGTACGAGAAGAATGTATTGGGTATTTCCTCAATGCTTGCCGGTAGATAGATACACTTTAAAGATGCACATGAGTTAAAGCACGATGCGCCTATGAATGTCACGCCATCAGGGATATACACGCTTGTAATATACGTTTCCGACAAGAAACACGCATCATCACCCATAGATACAAGAGTATAGTCAATATCATCTATGTGGTAGACGGGAGAGAGCATGATCTTCTCGTCTTCGCCCTCATATCTGATAAGGGTGATCGTTTTAGCGTCTTTATCCAATGTGTATCGGAAGTCACTAATCGGCGTGAATTCATTTGCCCATAAGCCGCTCTCATCTTCTTTCGGTTCGACATATGCAGTACCCTCAACCGTGACTGTATTCGTCTCTGCGGTTTCCGCCTCAATGTCATGAGAACTACCTGTGTCCTCTGTCCGGCTGCCGATTCCGTAAAGTAGAGCAAACATACAGAACGCGATTAGGGCACCGACAGAACCGCATGCAATTCCGGCAATTGCCATACCTTTTGCCGGTTCTTTGTTGCTTAGTGCTAAAGCACCAAGCACAATACCGGCGGCGGCAGGCAGAAAGCCGATAAGTACAATAGCCGACAAAAGACCAATAATGCCGAAAACAAGAGATAAGATTGACAGTGTGCTGCTTTGTTGCTTTTCCATAGACGCTTCTCCTTACAAAATAAATTTGCCATCAGTATACTACAAAATACATATATTTTCAATTATTCTAAGCAAACTGCAGTGTATTATCGGACAGATAATTCCGCTGCCAAGAAAACCAATGTCCGTTTCGGGATGAGGAGGCCTGGAAAAGCTTTATCTGTGGTACGCACGAAATTCTGATGAAAGAAAGGGAGAGTTATGGTTATACGCTGATTCGCAGATAGCATGTAGAAAAATGATCAACGAAATATTGACAATCAGAAGAGAGAATCAATATACATGGTCAGAAAAGAAAAATTGCACGGCGAACCACAAGATGTTGTTTGTGCAATTATTACACAGACATTTTTTCATGCAGGAAATGTATCTGTACTTTTTGTAAAATATCGTGTTATAATCAAGTCCACACGAAAGGAGGTGATAAATATGGATCGTGAATTATTGAATGCTATTTCAGATACGATGCAGTCTGCCACAGATACGATGCGGAAAGATTTAAGGGAAGATCTGATGCAGTCGATGCGCGATATGGTACAGAACGAGCTGAAACCTGACCTGATGCACTCGATGCGCGATATGGTACAGAATGAACTGAAGCCGGATCTGATGCATGCTGTGACGGATTTGGCAGAGAATGATTTGAAACCGAATCTGATATTGTCCCTGTCGGATATGATGGACCATAAGTTTAAGCCCGTTAACGCGCGCCTGAAGAAAATCGAACTGACACAGGAAAATGACATTCTGCCAAGACTGCAGAATATAGAATCCTGCTACCTGTCGACATTTAAGCGATATCAGGCAGGTGTGGAGGCGATCGATGCTCTGCAGGACGATGTCGCTATCCTGAAAAAAGTGGTTGCCGAGCATAGCAAAAGTCTGCGTAAAGGATTGCCCGGTGGGGAAAATATTCATCATAAGGGGTTGCGGGTATATGACAATGCGGACGTTGATTGACGCCAACGGTATGGCAAGGCTTGGGTGCGGCGGCTGTGCGGGGTGCAGTGACTGCTGCAGGAATATGGGCGATTCCATTGTGCTCGACCCATATGATATCTATCTGCTGCAGACGGCCACAGGCCAGAACTTTTCTCAGCTTATGCAGGAGAAGATTGGCCTGCATGTGGAAGACGGGCTGATTCTGCCTTCGTTAGCCATGCAGGAAGATACGGGAGCATGCGGTTTTCTGAACGGGGACGGAAGATGCGGAATTCACAGCCACAGACCGGGTCTGTGCAGACTCTTCCCGCTGGGAAGAAATTATGATGAAAACGGGCTCAGGTATTTTCTGCTGGAGGATGCCTGCAAGGTAGGCAACAGAGCCAAAATCAAGGTAAAAAAGTGGCTGGACATCGCTGATTTTTCGGCATATGAGAGCTTCCTGACGGAGTGGCATAATCTGCGGAAAGACCTGAAAAATCGCATTGCCGGGCAGAAATCAGATAGGTATACGCAGGAAGTAAATGTCGTTTTTTTGAAGATATTTTACCAGACGCCGTATGATACACAGCGCGATTTTTACGTTCAGTTTGATTTGCGGTTGAAGAATGAACAGTTTGTGCGGATTTTGGCCGGGGAGAACGGAGGACTGTCACCGCGGCAGGACGCGGGGATGCCGGATGAGTAAGTGAAAGATAAGGTGGGAGGGAATATGAAAAGAGCGGAGATGAGCAGAAAGGGAAAAAGGGCACGAAATCGGATATGCGCGGCGTTGTTTCTTGCTGTGGTGTGCCTGTCTACGGCATGCGGCGGGGAACAGAAAGCGGTCTTTACAGACAGCCTCACCGATATTATGGACGGGATCTATGAAACGGCGGATCTGTCGGATGATTTCAGGCAGGGGCTGGCTAATTTTGAGACTGTCGCCCTGACTGAGGATATGGAGACATCCATTCTCGGAACAGACGAGATCGAATATGTGGAGGCTGTGGTTTCTATGCCTATGATGTCATCGATTGCCTATCAGTGTGTGCTTCTCCGGGTCGATGCAGACAGTGTCGATAAGGTGAAGCAGCAGCTTAGGGATGCTGCCAATCCGGATAAGTGGGTGTGCGTAAGCGCGGAGACAGTACTGATCGAGAGCAGGGAGAACGTGATTTTTTATGTCATGGCGGAGGAAGATACGGCCTATGCGCTGAATACTGCGTTTCAGAATTATCAGGGTGTTCAATAGTGTGTAAATGGCATATTCCCGCGCAGTATATCGTCAGGATGATCATTTTTGTGAAAACGGTTAACAAAGCCCGTGAACTATGATACAATAAATCTGGTTTCTGTATGCCGTATAGGATACGGCACGGATGGAAAAACGCGGGAGGCATCGTCAGAGATTGAAGATGCCGCGCGAAGGTATGAAAGGCATGGGTTGGGTATGAGTCAGGGAAAATATGTGGCGTATGTTTCCACTTACACAGTCGGCAGGGAGGAGACGTACGGCATCAAGATCTATGATGTGGACATGAAGAACGGCCGGATGGCGGAGAAGAATCAGGTTAAGATCACCAATTCTTCCTATATTACGATCTCCCACAACGGCAGGTATCTGTATTCGATTACCGATTTCGGCGTGGAGGCCTACAAGATTCTGCCGGGCGGTGATCTGGAAGTCATCAACGAGGGGACGATCAACGGTATGCGAGGCTGCTATCTGTCCACAGACTATGAGGATAAGTTCCTGTTTGTGGGCGGTTACCACGACGGCAAGATCACGGTGCTCCGCCTCAGGGAGGACGGCGGTGTCGGGGAGATCACGGACGAGATCTATCACAAAGGACTCGGCAGTATCGCGGAGCGCAATTTCAGACCTCATGTCAACTGCGTGAAGATGACGCGTGACAATCACTATCTGTGTGCTGCCGATCTGGGGCTGGATCATGTCAACGTCTACCGTCTGGATCATGTGAACGGCAAGTTAAAACCCATCGATATGATCAGGAGCGAGCAGGAGTCAGCGCCCCGCCATATGAAGTTTTCCAAGGACGGAAAATTTCTCTACATTGTGCATGAACTGAAAAACTATATCGACGTCTATACCTATGCGGAGGAGAACGGCAATCCGGAATTTGAAAAGATCCAGACGATCTCCACGCTGAACGATTACCATGCGGGCGGTTCGGCAGCAAGCGCGCTGAATATCTCTGAGGATTTCAAATATATGGTCAGCTCCAATGCCGGGGACAACAGCGCAATCATTTACCGGATCGACCAGAAGACGGGGATGCTTGAAAAAATTCTCTGTCTGCCGATCAGCGGGGATTATCCGAAAGATGTCAACCTTTTTCCGGACAACAGGCATCTGGTGTCGTTAAATCAGGAGTCCAACACGATGACGTTTTTTACGGTGGATCTGAAAAAAGGCCTGCTTGTCATGAACGGACGGGAGATTCAGGTCAATCAGCCAAACTGCATTATTTTCCACAAAATCGAAGACTGAGCAGAATAGAAAGAACGCCTCCTGCATATACATTTACCAGTATAAGCAGGAGGTTTTTCTATGGATTTTTTGCAGAACAGTACATATGACCTGTATAAAGATATACAGCTCCGCACGGGAGGCGAAATCTATCTGGGCGTGGTAGGCCCGGTCAGGACGGGGAAATCGACTTTTATCAAGCGGTTTATGAATCTGCTCGTGCTGCCTTTTATGGAAGATGAGAATGAGAAAGAACGGGCGCAGGACGAGATGCCGCAGAGCGCGGGCGGCAGGACGATCACGACCACGGAACCCAAATTTATCCCGAAAGAGGCGGCGCACATCAGGCTGGGGACGGATATTGACGTAGATGTCCGGCTGATCGACTGCGTGGGTTACATGGTGGAGGGAGCCACGGGGCATATGGAGGAGGATATGGAGCGCATGGTGAAGACGCCCTGGTCTGCGGAGGAGATTCCTTTTACCAGAGCGGCGGAGATTGGCACGCGCAAGGTGATCCGGGATCACTCCACGATCGGCATCGTGGTGACCTGCGACGGCTCTTTCGGGGAACTGGACAGAGAGAGCTTCCTGGAGGCGGAGGAGCGGACCATTCAGGAACTGCAGTCGCTGGGGAAACCGTTTGTCGTACTGCTCAATTCTGCAAAGCCCTATGCGGAGGAGACGATCGCGCTGGCGGATGAAATCAGCGGAAAGTACCATGTGACGGTGATGCCGGTCAACTGTGAACAGTTAAAGCGGGAGGATGTCAACCGTATCATGGAGAACGTGCTCTATGAGTTCCCGCTTACCATGATCGAATTCTATATGCCGAAGTGGGTGGAAATGCTTCCCTGTGACCATAGGATGAAGAAAGACATCATCGCGCAGATCAGGAAACTGATGGATGAACTGACCAGCATCAGAGACATCACGGCGGGCGGGTTCATGCCGGAGAGCGAGTATATCAGGAAGTGCAAGCTGGACGGCATCAATATGTCCGACGGCAGCGTCAGGGTGACTCTCGATGTGGACGATTCCTATTATTATGAAATGATAAGCGATCTGGTCGGGGATGAGATCACGAGTGAGTATCAGATGCTCGCGACCCTGAAAGAGATGGCGAGGATGAAGCATGAGTACACGAAGGTTCTTCACGCGCTGGAAGCCGTGCGGTATAAGGGTTATGGCGTCGTCATGCCGGATCGCGAGGAGATCATGCTGGAGAAGCCGGAACTGATCAGGCAGGGGAACAAGTTCGGCGTCAAGATCAAGGCGGAGAGTCCCAGTATTCATATGATTAAAGCGAGCATAGAGACGGAAATCTCGCCGATCGTCGGCACGGAAGAACAGGCCAGGGATCTGATTCAGTATATCTCCGATACCGGTACGAGTGAGGACGGCATCTGGGAGACGAACATCTTCGGCAAGACGGTGGAGCAGCTCGTCAATGACGGCATTACGGGCAAGATATCCATGATCAATGAGGAGAGTCAGGCGAAACTGCAGGAGACAATGCAGAAGATCGTCAACGACAGCAACGGCGGCATGGTGTGCATCATTATCTAGGATATTCCCGAACAATGGATTGCGGCGAGCGTCATTTCATGGTATGATAAGCCGTAGAAAAAAACAGGCGATAACGGGAGAGGAGAGGGACACAGGATGAAAGCTTTTATGGCGGAATTTAAGAAATTTATCGCGAGGGGAAATGTGATGGACATGGCGGTCGGTATTATCATCGGCGGCGCGTTCACGGCGATCGTGACGTCGCTTGTCAATGACATGCTGATGCCGCTGTTGTCCCTGATTATCGGCGGTTTTGACTTCAACTCGCTGTGCATTGTGCTGGGGGAGGGAGAAAGCGCCGCCACACTAAATTACGGCGCCTTTATTGCGGCGATCATCAACTTTCTGCTGATCTCTTTTGTGATCTTCCTGTTAATCAGGGCGATCAACAGGCTGACAGTCAAAAAGAAAGAAGCGCCCTCGGCTCCCGCGACCAAAGAATGCCCGTTCTGTAAGGAGCAGATCGCGGCCGAGGCTACCAGATGCCCTCACTGTACGTCTGAGCTGCGCTGAGAGGCGCGGCAGCCAGGGAAGCGAAAAAATACGATACGACAGAAAGGCGGTATACCTTATGAATCCGGTTTATGAAAAACTGTTAAAATGTTATGAGTGTTACAGGGCAAAAATTGATTTTGAACCGAAAGCGGCCATCGTGCTCGGCTCCGGGCTGGGGAATTTTGCCAGAACCGTGGATGTGCGGGCGGAACTTCCCTACAGCGAGATCGATGGCTTTCCGGTGTCTACCGTGCCGGGACATGCGGGAAAATTTATCTTCGGCTATATCGGGGAGATTCCGGTGGTGCTGATGCAGGGGCGCGTGCACTACTATGAGGGCTATCCCATCACGGATGTAGTGCTTCCCACCCGCCTGATGAAGATGATGGGCGCGAAGATTCTCTTTTTGACCAATGCTTCCGGCGGGATAGATCCGTCTTTTCATGCAGGCAGCCTGATGCTGATCACGGATCACATCTCCAGCTTTGCGCCGAATCCGCTGATCGGGCCGAATATCGATGAGCTGGGGACGCGCTTTCCGGATATGTCGCATGTGTATGACGAAGATCTGCAGCAGATCATCAGGACGACGGCGAAAGAGAACGGCATCGAACTGTTCGAGGGCGTGTACGCGCAGCTGACAGGCCCTTCTTTTGAGTCCCCCGCGGAGATTCAAATGCTGCACAGGCTGGGTGTCAGCGCGGTCGGCATGAGTACGGTGGTGGAGGCAATTGCCGCGAATCACATGGGCATGAAGATCTGCGGCGTATCCTGTGTCAGCAATCTGGCGGCGGGTATGAACAGCGCACCGCTGACGCATGAGGAAGTGCAGGAGGCTGCGAATGCTCTCGCGCCGAAGTTTGAAAAATTATTGACTGAGTCGGTCATTAAGTTTGAAAAATTTGTGTAATCACTGCCTGTGAGGGACGATGATGAAAGAGGAATCTAATCACCATACGATACAGATGCTGATCCAGGCGGCAATGGAAGCGAGAAAAAAAGCCTACGCCCCTTATTCGCATTATCTGGTCGGGGCGGCGCTGCTTACGGCGGACGGACAGGTTGTCACGGGCTGCAATATCGAAAACGCAGCCTACACGCCGACGAACTGTGCGGAGCGGACGGCTTTCTTTAAGGCGGTCAGCGAAGGGGTCAGGGAATTTCGGGCGATCGCTGTGGCGGGAAGCCCTGAGGGAGACACGCTGACGCAGTATGCCTGGCCCTGCGGCGTGTGCAGGCAGGTAATGGCGGAGTTTGGCAATCCGGATGAGTTCCGGGTGATTGTGGCGGGGCCGGCGGGCGCATATCGCGTGGCGACGCTGCGGGAGATGCTGCCGGAGAGTTTCGGGCCAAAGAACCTGGGATGAAACGGCAGCCGTAAAGAGAGCTGGGCGCTGCAAAGGGACAGGGCGGCACACTGTGAGTGCAAAAGAAATACTTGGGAGGACAGTGCAGAACCATGAACATCAGATTTTACAATGCGAGAATACTGACGATGGAGAAGCCCGATGTCTTTGCGGGCGAACTTTGGGTACAGGGGGAAAGAATCCTGTATGTGGGAGACGGCAGAGATACGGATGGCGTCTATGAGAAGCTGCATCTGGGCAGCATCGTGTGGGACAGGGAGATCGACTGCGAGGGCAATCTGCTGATGCCCGGCTTCAAGGATGCGCACACGCACTCCGGCATGACGCTGCTTCGCTCCTATGCCGATGATCTGCCGCTTCAGGACTGGCTGACGAAGCAGGTATTTCCGGTGGAGGCCAGGATGGACGGCGAAATGATTTATCATCTGACGAAGCTGGCGATCCTGGAATATCTCACCAGCGGCATCACGGCAATCTTTGATATGTACCTGACGCCGGACACAATTGCACAGGCCTGCGTTGATATGGGGATGCGCTGCGTGCAGGTGAGCGGCATGAGCGGGCAGGAAGGTTTTGAAGCATCCCTGAAGAAGACCGAGGAGTGCTATCTGAAGTACAACCATGACGATCCGCTCTTAAGCTATTTCATCGGTTTCCATGCGGAGTATACCTGCTCCCGCGCCCTTCTGGAGAGCGTCGCAGACTTGGCCCATAAATACAAAGCGCCCGTCTACACGCATCTGTCGGAGACAAAAGGCGAGGTGGCGGGATGTAGGGAGCGCTACGGCATGTCGCCGGTGAAACTCTTTGACTCCCTCGGCATCTTTGATTACGGCGGCGGCGGGTATCACTGTGTCTATCTGGACGAGGCGGATATGGACATTTTCAGCAGGCGGAAGCTGAGCGTGGTCACGAATCCGGGGTCCAACACAAAGCTGGCCAGCGGTATCGCGCCGATTTCCGACTATCTGAAGAGAGGGATCAATGTGGCTATCGGCACGGACGGCCCGGCCAGCAACAACTGTCTGGATATGTTCCGGGAAATGTTCTTAGTGACGGGGTTAGCGAAGCTGCGCGAGCAGGACGCGGCGGCGGTGGACGCCTGGGAGGTGCTTAAGATGGCGACCGTGGGCGGCTCCAGGGCGATGCAGCTGCCTGACACGGACATTCTGGCGGCGGGAAAACTGGCGGATCTTATCATGATAGATCTGCATCAGCCCAATATGCAGCCGATCAACAATATCCCGAAAAATCTCGTCTACAGCGGCAGCAAGCAGAATGTGAAGCTGACGATGGTGAACGGGAAAATCTTATATGAGAACGGCAGATTTGCCGACGCATACGATGTGGAGGCGATCTACGGAAAGGCAAACGAGATCATAGACAGTCTCAGGTAAGTATGGAAGATATGATTATCGTGGGCGCGATTGTGCTTGGGATCGCGCTCCTGATGGGAAGCGAATACCGCAATGCCGGGAAAGCGCGCCGCCGTTTTCTGGACAGGCTCTATCGAAACTATGGCACATTCCCGGAGAGGGTGTATCAGGCGGGCGAGATGGAACATATTGCCATGTACAGCCGCAGGCACAGGGAGGCGCGGCAGATTGACGACATCACCTGGAACGATCTGCACATGGACGATGTCTATCGGCAGATCAACACATGTTTGAGCGCGGCCGGGGACGAGTATCTCTACTACAGGCTGCGGACGCCGGTTTACGATGCGGATGAGGCGGAGCGCATGGAGGACTGTGTCCGCTTTTTTATGGAGCACGAGGACAGGCGGCATGAGCTGCAGGATATACTCTTTGGGCTTGGCAGGACGGGGAAGTATTCGCTCTATGAATATCTGGATCATCTGGATATCCTGGGAGAGCGCAGAAACGGGAAATACCTGCTGTGCAATTTCCTGCTGGCGGGCAGTGTCTGCCTGATGTTTCTGTCGCTGCCGATCGGACTGGCCGCGCTGCTTGTCATGCTGTGCCACAATATCGTTGGCTATTACAGAGAGTATCGGCAGATTGAGCCATACGTCACGAGCTTCCGCTATATCCACAGGCTGCTCGCCGCCGCGAGGCAGATGAGCCGCAGGACGATACCGGCCATCGCGGGGGAGCAGGCGCGCCTTGCGGCATGCTGCCGGGAGATGCAAAGCTTTGTCCGAAACAGTTACCTGATCGTTTTTACGGAGCGGGGCAACGGCAATCCGCTTGGTATTCTGGCGGATTATCTGCGCATGATTTTTTATCTGGATATCATTCAGTTCAACAGGGCGCTTGGCGCGGTGCGCGAGCATGCCGGGCAGATCGATGAGATGGTGACGCTCTTCGGGCAGATCGAGACGGCGATCGCGATCGGTTCTTACCGCAGAGCGCTGGGAGAATCTTGGTGTGTACCGAAGCTGCACTATGAGCGGCGGGCGGTCAGACGGCTTGCCGTCGAAAATCTGTATCATCCGCTGCTGAGAGAGCCGGTCAAAAATTCCGTGCAGACGGACAGAGGCGTTCTCATCACAGGCTCCAATGCCTCCGGCAAATCCACGTTTCTGCGCGCGGCAGCGCTAAACGCACTTCTTGCCCAGACGATTCACACCTGTCCGGCGGATCGCTATGAAGCGCCGGTTTTCTGCATATGCTCCTCCATGTCGCTGCGGGATGATCTGATTGGCGGGCAGAGTTACTATATGGTGGAAATTCGTTCTATTAAGCGGATTCTGGATATGGTGAAAGCGGCGGGGGAAGACGGGCGGCCCGTCCTGTGTTTTGTGGATGAAGTGCTGCGCGGCACGAACACTGTGGAGCGGATCGCGGCCTCCACGCAGATTATGAAGATGCTTGCAGAGGGCAATGCGCTCTGCTTTGCGGCGACTCACGACGTGGAGCTGACACGTCTGCTTGAAAGGGAGTACGACAATTATCATTTTGAGGAGCGCATGGAGGAGGATGATGTCGTCTTTCCGTACAAGCTCCTGAAAGGGCCTGCCACGACCAGAAACGCCATCGCCCTGCTTCGGGTGCTGGGCTATGACAGCGGGATTGTGTCGGAGGCGGAGAAGATGGCGGCGCGCTTCCTTGCGGACGGCGTTTGGACGGAATGAGAGAGGAAATTGCCATGTATGTGACGATTTATACGGACGGCGCGGCCCGCGGCAATCCGGAGGGGCCCGGCGGTTACGGGACAGTGCTGCAGTATATTGACGGCAAGGGGACTCTGCACGAGCGAGAGTATTCTGCGGGTTACAGGAAGACGACCAACAACCGTATGGAACTGATGGCGGCAATCGTCGGGCTGGAGGCGCTGACGAAGCCCTGCGAAGTCCTGCTGATTTCAGATTCCAAATATCTGACGGACGCTTTCAATCAGAACTGGATTGACGGCTGGGTGCGCAAAGGATGGAAAACCGCCGGCAACAAGCCTGTCAAGAATATTGATCTCTGGCAGCGGCTTCTGGCCGCCATGCAGCCTCACAGAGTGACCTATCAGTGGGTCAAGGGGCACGACGGTCATCCGGAGAACGAGCGCTGCGACAGGCTGGCGACGACGGCCGCAGACGGAACAGACTTACTTGACGATCCTGTACAAGGAGTGGTATCATAAGAGTAGCTTTGGACGATATCTTTTGAGAGAGAAGGAAGCGGACATATGACAAATCTGATTTTATTTGTAAATTCGTTTTTATCTTATCTGCTCTTGTTCTTGTTTATTATCGCGCTGGTGATTGTCGCGTGCGTCATCGGCGTGAAGTGGCGCAAGAGCAAGGACGCGAAAGCGGCTTTGGCAGAACAGACGGAGAGCGCGGAGAGCAACGCTGCGGCATCATAGCGCAGCCGGCAGGCAGCGCGTCCCCTCGCGCGCGGCTGTAATCAAAACTGCATGTCAGTGAGTCTGGTGGCAAGGTGTTCGCATACGGAACACCTTTTTGCGTGAACCGGTGTGCCTGACAGGATATATGAGGAGAAAGAATCATGGCAAAAAGCGCGAATCAGAAGCTGAAGCTGCTCTATCTGTTAAAAATTCTCACGGAGCAGTCGGACGAGGAGCACTGCCTGAGCGCGCAGGCGCTGATCGAGGCGCTGGCGGCGTACGATATCAAGGCGGAGCGCAAGAGCATCTACGACGATATCGCACAGCTTACGGATTTTGGGTACGATATTGTGCTTGTCAAGGCGAAGAGCGGCGGCGGTTACTATCTGGCGGGCAGGGAGTTTGAACTGGCGGAACTGAAGCTTCTTGTGGAGACTGTGCAGGCCTCACGTTTTCTGACAGTAAAAAAGTCCAGAGAGCTGATTGCCAAGATCGAGAAGCTGGCCTCCAGGTCCGAGGCGGGACAGCTGCAGCGGCAGGTGTATGTGGCCAACCGGATCAAGACCGCCAATGAGAGCATCTACTATATTGTAGATGATATTCATCGGGCGATACAGAATAACGAGCAGATTTCCTTTCAGTATATGGAGTGGAATCTGGACAGGGAGCTGGTGCCCCGCAAGGACGGCAAGATCTACCGGATCAGTCCCTGGGCACTGACCTGCAAGGACGAGAATTATTATCTGATCGCGCATGAGGAAGAGAGCGATTCCATCAAGCATTTCCGCGTGGACAAGATGGGGCATATGCAGGTACTTGAGGGAGTGGCGCGAAAGGGAGCGGCGCTCTTTGAACGGTTTGATATCGCGGCCTATGCCAATAAGACTTTCGGTATGTTTGGCGGCAGGGAGGAGATCGTCACTCTGGAATTTGAGAATCGTTTTATCGGCGTGGTGATGGATCGCTTCGGCAGGGAGGTGTCCGTGCGCAGAAAAGGCGCGGATCACTTCGCCGTGCGCGTGCGGGTGGCGGTCAGCGGGCAGTTTTTCGGCTGGCTGACGGGACTGGGCGCCGGCGCGAGGATTACAGCGCCGGCCGGCGTCGTGGCGGAGTATCGGGCCTATCTGAACGCCGTGCTGGAGCAGTATGCGCAGCCGGATGCCTGAAAACCGATAATCGTAAAAACGGTGCCGGACGCCGTTCGGCGCCACCTCTTTTTATGAGCAGCTCCGGTAAAGCGGAGGCGGAGATGAGACAAGAGCAGAGCGGAAACGGAGAAGATGAGATGGAAATACAATTTGCAGACCGCATGAAAGATTATGAGGCGGGTATTTTTCAGGTCTTGAACGAGAAGAAAGACGAGGCGGAAAGACGGGGCAGGAAGATTTATAATCTGTCGGTGGGGACACCGGACTTTCCGCCCGCCACACATATCATGCAGGCAGTGACGGAGGCTGCCGGGAAGCCGGAGAACTATAAGTATGCGCTGGCAGACCTGCCGGAACTGACCGCGGCGGTGCAAAGCCGCTATGAGAAGCGCTACGGCGTTAGTCTCGCGGCAGACGAGATTATGTCCGTGTACGGTTCTCAGGAGGGGATCGCCCACATCTGTATGACGTTGTGCAATGCCGGCGACGTGGTACTCGTGCCGAATCCGGGCTATCCGATTTTTGGGATCGGGCCGTCTTTGGCCGGCGCGGAGGTCGTCACCTATGATCTGACTGCGGAGAATCACTATCTGCCCGACTTAGGCGGCATGGATGAGGGTTTGCTTGCGCGGGCAAAGTGCATGATTGTCTCCTACCCGCTCAATCCCGTCTGCAAGGCGGCGCCGGATGCTTTCTACGAGAGGCTGATTCCGTGGGCGGCAGAGCACAACATCGTTGTCATTCACGACAACGCCTACTCTGATATTATCTATGACGGCCGGGTCGGCAGGTCGATTCTGCGCATCGACGGGGCAAAGCAGGTCGCGGTGGAGTTTTACTCGCTGTCCAAGTCCTACAACTATACGGGCGCGCGCATGAGCTTTCTCGTGGGGAACCGCGATATCGTGGCCAATTTCAAGAGACTGCGTTCCCAGATTGATTATGGCACTTATCTGCCGGTGCAGTACGGTGCGGTGGCGGCGCTGACAGGGCCGGATGATACGGTACTTGCGCAGTGTAAAGAGTACGAACACAGGCGGGATGCGCTCTGCGGCGGTTTGCGAAAGATCGGCTGGCCCGTGGAGGACAGCGAGGGAACGATGTTTGCCTGGGCAAAGATTCCTGACGGCTATGAGGATGACGTGGCGTTTGTCATGGAACTGTTAGAAAAGACGGGGGTGCTGTGTACGCCGGGAAGCAGTTTCGGCTCCCTCGGCGCAGGTCATGTGCGCTTCGCGCTGACGATGCCTGTGGAACGCATCAGGGAGGCGGTGGCGGCCATCGCGGAGTCGGGAATGATACGGGTAAGACCGCAAAACGCATAGGATCGTGCCGTGCGTGAAGAACTTGAAAATGACCAAATCAATTCGGGATATGTCACAAAAAGGCATATCCTTTTTTGGTACTTTTTCGTGAGAGCAGATGATTGACAGACCATATATATTGTCATATACTAGGAACAAACCACAAAATATAGTGTTTTTATGTCAACCCACACTGTGTTTTGCGCGTAAAATACTACGGAGGGGGAAGGGAATGAGCAGTAAGTTAGAGTCGGATACGGAAACCGCCGAGAATTACGGCTCGGAATACAAGCCGGACAAGGCTGTGAAAGTCATCAAAAAAGACGGCAGCCTGGAAGCGTTCAATGTCCAGAAAGTCATTGACGCCGTGGGTAAAAGCGCGTACCGCGCGCTGACGAAATTCACGGAGGAGGAGAAACGGCATATCTGCCAGACCGTCGTTGACAGGGTCAACGAGATGGACGAGGAGAAGATTCCGATCCAGATCATGCACAATATTGTGGAGAGTGCGCTGGAGGAAGTCAAACCCATCGTGGCCAAGAGCTATCGGGATTACCGCAATTATAAGCAGGATTTCGTCCGTATGATGGACGATGTCTACAAGAAAAGCCAGTCGATCATGTACGTGGGCGACAAGGAGAACGCTAATACGGACAGCGCCCTTGTATCCACGAAGAGAAGCCTGATTTTCAACCAGTTCAACAAGGAACTGTATCAGAAATTCTTCATGACGACCGAGGAGATTCAGGCGTGCCGGGACGGTTATCTGTACGTGCACGACATGTCCGCGAGGCGTGACACCATGAACTGCTGCCTGTTCAATGTGGCGGAGGTGCTGAGCGGCGGATTTGAGATGGGCAATATCTGGTACAACGAGCCGAAGTCGCTCGACGTGGCATTCGATGTCATAGGAGACATCGTTTTGAGCGCGGCGAGCCAGCAGTACGGCGGCTTTACGGTGCCGGAGGTGGACAAGATCCTGGAGCCTTACGCGGAGAAATCCTACCGGCGCAATATCGAAAAGTACAGGAAGCTCGGCATCGATCAGGACACGGCCGAGGCCGAGGCGCTGGCGGACGTGAAGCGCGAGTTCGAGCAGGGTTTCCAGGGCTGGGAATATAAATTCAACACCGTGGCCAGCAGCCGCGGCGATTATCCTTTTATCACGGTGACAGCCGGCATAGGTACGGGGCGTTTCGCGAAGATGGCGACCATCGTCATGCTGAATGTGCGCCGCAGGGGGCAGGGCAAAAAAGAGTGCAAGAAGCCGGTGCTCTTCCCGAAGATCGTCTTCCTGTACGACGAGAACCTGCACGGACCCGGGAAAGAGCTGGAGGATGTCTTCGAGGCGGGTGTGCAGTGCTCCGCCAAGACCATGTACCCCGACTGGCTCAGTCTCACGGGCAAGGGCTATATCGCGAGCATGTACAAGCAGTACGGCAAGGTCATCTCGCCGATGGGCTGCCGCGCATTTCTCTCACCCTGGTATGAGAGGGGCGGCATGCATCCGGCGGACGACGAGGATGTGCCGGTTTTCGTGGGACGCTTCAATATCGGCGTGGTGTCCCTGCATTTGCCGATGATCCTGGCGAAAGCCCGTCAGGAGAGCCGGGATTTCTATGAAGTGCTGGACTATTATCTGAACCTGATCAGACAGCTCCATATCAGGACTTACGCATATCTCGGAGAGATGCGGGCTTCCACGAACCCTCTGGCCTACTGCGAGGGCGGTTTTCTCGGCGGCCATCTGCAGCTGCACGACAAGATCAAGCCGATCTTAAAGACGGCTACGGCCAGCTTCGGCATCACCGCGTTCAACGAGCTGCAGGAGCTCTACAACGGCAAATCGCTGGTGGAGGACGGCGCTTTCGCGCTGGAAGTGCTGGAGCATATCAACAATAAGATCAACGAGTTCAAGGAGGAGGACGGCAACCTCTACGCCATCTACGGGACGCCCGCGGAGAATCTGTGCGGCCTGCAGGTGAAGCAGTTCCGCGCGAAGTACGGCATCGTCGAGGGCGTGTCCGACAGGGAGTATGTCTCCAACAGCTTCCACTGTCATGTGAGCGAGGATATTACGCCCATCGAGAAACAGGATCTGGAGTACCGCTTCTGGGAACTGGCCAACGGCGGCAAGATCCAGTATGTAAAGTACCCGATTGACTACAATATCGATGCGATCAAGACACTGATCCGCCGAGCGATGGACATGGGCTTCTACGAGGGTGTCAATCTGTCCCTGGCCTACTGTGACGACTGCGGCCATCAGGAACTGGAGATGGATGTCTGCCCGGTCTGCGGCAGCCGCAATCTGACCAAGATTGACCGTATGAACGGATATCTGGCTTACTCCCGCGTGCACGGGGACACCAGACTGAGCGACGCCAAGATGGCCGAAATCGCAGAGAGGAAAAGCATGTGAAAACAGCGAGCCATGAACATGCGATTGCCGCTTGCGGCAGATCGCATGTTTATGGCGAGCGTCCATCATGAGCGGAGTCAAAGACGGAGCGAATGAGGGCTCTGCATGGGACATGCAGAGGTTTTCACATGAGTATTTTCACAGGAGTAAATGTAGTAAATGGGGAGAAAGACAGTTCTATGAGATACCACAATATAACCAAAGACGACATGCTCAACGGCGACGGTCTGCGCGTGGTGCTCTGGCTGGCTGGCTGCACGCACTGCTGCAAAGAGTGCCACAATCCCATCACCTGGGATCCTGACGGGGGGCTTCCTTTTGACGATGCCGCCAGGCAGGAGATCTTCGACCAGTTGGACAAACCATACATCAGCGGCATCACATTTTCAGGGGGAGACCCGCTGCATGCGGCGAACCGGCTCGACGTGCGCGGTCTGATGAAAGAGATCAAGACGAAATATCCGGACAAGACGATCTGGCTGTATACCGGAGACAGCTGGGAAGATATTCTGCACTATCCGGTCATGAAGTATGTGGATGTGCTCGTGGATGGAGAGTTCAAGGTCGATCTGAAAGACACGAAACTGCTCTGGAGGGGGAGCAGCAATCAGCGGGTGATCGACGTGCAGGCGAGTCTGAAACAGACAGATCCGGCGAATCCCGTATTGCATTGCGGAGATTACGCATGAGATATCTGCGGACAGAGAGGAAGTGCGGCTGTGCCGACGGTGTCGGCTGCGCCATACGGCGTGATATAACAGATTGACAGCAAAAGGAGTATCGTGATGCGCAGTGAGACGATTACCATCAAATATTTTACGGACAAGATAGACAAGCTGGCTTACATAGACGGCAAGTCCGACTGGATCGACTTGAGAGCCGCGGAGGACGTTGCGCTGAAAGCGGGAGAGTTCCGGCTGATTCCGCTGGGGGTGGGCATGAAGCTTCCGGAGGGCTATGAAGCGCATGTAGTGCCGAGAAGTTCTACCTATAAAAATTTCGGTATCATTCAGACCAATCATATGGGCGTCATCGATTCTTCCTACTGCGGCGACAATGACCAGTGGTTTATGCCGGTGTATGCGCTGCGGGACACCGAGATTCATGTGAACGATCGAATCTGCCAGTTCCGCATTATGGAGAACCAGCCGAAGATCGTCTTCGACGAAGTCATGCACCTTGAAGACGCAGACAGGGGCGGTCATGGCAGCACCGGAAAGCAGTAGCCTGCAGACCGTGCCTGCTGTCACAGCACACAGAGGAGACAGGCAAAAACAAGATACGGCGGCGTATAGAGAAGCTTCTTTCAAGACATACTAAGGAAAATACGGTATGACCCTGGAAGGAGTTTTTTTGCAGTGCAAAACAGAGAAGAGAGACTGAGCGGCAAGATGACACCGTCCCTGCAGCAGACGATGTCCTATATGGATGAGCACATGAAACCGGACATAAGTTTCGATATTGTCTACCGCGTGATCGAGGTGGGCGGAAGGCAGGCGTGCATTTATTTTATCGACGGCTTCTGCAAGGATGAACTGATGATGAAGATACTGCAGTATTTTATTGGCTTAAAGCCCGCTGATATGCCGGAAAATGTGCATGAGATGGCGAAGAAAGCGACGCCCTATGTGGAGGTGGACTTAAAGGATTCCTGGGATGAGATTCTCTGCAGCATTCTGTCCGGCGTGTTCGCCCTGTTTATCGACGGCTATGACAGATGCATCCTGATTGATTCCCGCACCTATCCTGCCAGAGGCGTGGAGGAACCGGACAAAGACAAGACACTGCGCGGTTCCAAGGACGGTTTTGTGGAGACGATTGTGTTCAACACGGCTCTGATCAGACGGCGGATCAGGAGCACCGAGCTTCGCATGGAGATCATGAATGCAGGAGAGAGTTCCCGCACGGATATTGTGCTTTGTTATATGGATAACCGGGTGGATCACGTTTTTTTGGAAAAAGTGAAGAAGAGGATCGGGGAGATCAAAGTTGATGCCCTGACCATGAATCAGGAGAGTCTGGCGGAATGTCTGTATCAGCGCAGATGGTACAATCCTTTCCCGAAATTCAAATTTACAGAGCGGCCGGATGTGGCGGCGGCGCAGGTATTGGAGGGAGACATCGTGATTCTGGTGGACAATTCGCCCTCCGCCATGATTGTGCCGACATCCATTTTTGATATTGTGGAGGAGGCGGACGATTACTATTTCCCGCCGATCACGGGGACGTATCTCAGACTGGCCAGATTCCTGATCTCCATTCTGACTTACATCATGACGCCGACTTTTCTGCTCCTGATGGAGCATCCGCAGTGGCTGCCTCCATCTTTTGAGTTTATTATGCTGCAGGAGAAAGCGAATATTCCGCTGATCGCTCAATTCCTGATCCTGGAACTGGCGATCGACGGCCTGAAACTGGCGGCGGTCAACACACCGAATATGCTGAGTACGCCCTTGAGCGTGATGGCGGCACTTGTGCTCGGTGAATTTTCGGTGAACAGCGGCTGGTTTAACGCCGAGGTCATGCTGTACATGGCTTTCGTCGCGCTTGCCAACTATACCCAGCAGAATTATGAACTCGGATACGCGCTGAAATTCATGCGGATCCTCAATCTGATTCTGACCGCGATTTTCGGACTGTACGGATATATCGCCGCCATCTTGATTTTCCTCTGGGCGGTCATCGGCAACAAGACGCTGTCGGACAAGAGCTATATCTATCCGATTCTTCCTTTCAATCCGAAACAGCTGGCCAAGCGCCTGTTTCGCCTGCGTCTGCCGGAATCGAAAGAGTGAGCGAAAAGTGCATAAGAGTTGCGGCACGGTTGTGCTTGTACTTTCCGTGCCGCGATAGTACAATGATAAATATACGGTCTATTATGATCACATGCTGAAAGGAGATACATAGATGTTCAGAGACGATTTTGTCTGGGGTGTTGCCAGCAGCGCCTATCAGATAGAGGGTAAGGATCCGGATGACGGTGCGGGCCGGATGATCTGGGATGCTTTCGCTGAGGAGGGGCATACCGCGGACGGCAGGAATGCGGCAGTAGCCTGCGATCACATGCACAGATACCGGGACGATTATAAACTGATGCGGCTTCTCGGCATCAAAGCATACCGCTTTTCGGTCAACTGGAGCCGGATTATGCCGGAGGGAACCGGCAGGGTCAATGAGAAAGCCATCTCCATGTATCGGGATATGATCCTGGCGATGAAAGAGAATGGCATTACGCCGTATCTGACCATGTATCACTGGGAGTTCCCGCAGGCGCTGCAGGATCGGGGCGGCTGGCTCAACGAGGAATCCATCCAGTGGTTTGCGGAGTACGCGAAAGTAATTGCGGAGAATTTTACCGATCTGTGTGAGTATATCGTGACCTTGAACGAGCCTCAGTGCTTCGTCGGGCTGGGACATCTGACCGGCGTACATGCGCCGGGAAAGAAACTGCCGCTTGCGGAGACGTTTCAGATCGCGCACAATGCCATGCGGGCGCACGGACAGGCGGTAATTACGCTGCGCAAATACGCGAAGCGTCCGATCAAGATCGGCTATGCGCCCACCTGCAGCATGGCGTACCCGGAGAGCAATAAACCGGAGGACATCGAGGCGGCCAGGAAAGTGCTGTTCTCTTTTTACGGTCCTCTCGACAACTGGACCTGGAACGTGGCATGGTTTAACGATCCCGTCTTTCTGGGGAAATACCCTGAGAGCGGTCTGGAAAAATTCAAGGAGTATCTCCCCGAGATCACCGAGGAGGATATGAAGCTGATCTCGCAGCCCATCGACTTTATGGGCCAGAATATCTATAACGGTTATATCATCAGGGCAGGAGCGGACGGCGAGCCGGAATTTGTCTCGGCTCCCGCGGGAGCGCCAAAGACGGCGGCAAACTGGCCGGTGACGCCGGAATGTCTGTATTGGGGCGTCAAATTTATCTACGACAGATACAAGACACCGCTATACATAACCGAGAACGGCATGTCCTGCCACGATCTGATCTCCGCCGACGGCCGGGTGCACGACCCGAACAGGATCACTTTTCTCGACCGTTATCTGTCCGCGCTGCAGTGTGCGAGCGATGAGGGGGCGGATGTGAGAGGTTATTTCCTGTGGACGTTCCTTGACAATTTTGAGTGGGAGAAAGGCTTCAGCGAGCGGTTCGGCATCGTGCATGTGGATTTCGCGACACAGAAGCGTATCGCCAAGGATTCCGCTTTCTGGTATCAAAAAGTGATGGCGGAAAACGGGGCGAACCTTTCCGTGAACCAGACGCCAAGGCCGCTCCTGTTCCTTGAACCGACGGGCAGGGAGGAGGATCCGGCCGCTTATCTGGTGAAAGAGGGTGTCTATCAGGGCATGACGCTCTCTGCGCTGCAGCGGGAGAAGCCGGAACTGTTCGGCGGCGCTAAGGCGGCGGGCTTTCCCAAGCTGTCAGCAGGCCTGCCGGAGAGACTGACCGTCACGGGGCCGTTTGCGCTGAAGCGGGAAGATGCTTTCCTGTTCGCGCGTGTAGAGGAGGGCGACGGCCTGATCAACGGGCAGTTGATAGGCGAGGGAGACTGCTTCGCGCTGCCCTGCGGCTGTGATGCCGCCATGCTGCAGGGCAATATGAGCCTGTGTCTGTATGCGCAGGCGGAGTGAAGAGGGGCTTCATTGACTTTTATGCTCTGCATTGCTACAATAAGGCAGATATGGCGAGTGCGGAGAGACACATGGAGGGATAATCATGCACTATCAGACATATGACATGCGCGTGGAGGGCAGCGTTGGCGCGCCTGTGCTCACCACTTACCTGATGGATACGCCGGAGGGTTTGCTGATCAAAGAGAGGCCGTTAATCCTGATCTGTCCGGGCGGCGGCTACAGTCATGTGTCTGTCAGAGAGGGAGAATTTATTGCGCTGCAGTTTTTGGCTGCGGGTTTTCATGCGGCCGTGCTGCACTATTCCGTCGCGCCTGCCGTCTATCCGGCACAGCTTCTGGAACTGGCGAAAGCGATGATGCTGCTGCGGGAGCACGCGGGAGAGTGGCATATCCGGTCCGACAGGATATTTGTGCAGGGATCCTCCGCGGGCGGGCATCTGGCGGCATCGCTGGGATGCTTCTGGCGCGAAGATTTCCTGCGTGAGGCTGTGGGCGCACGGCGTGCAGAGCAGCTTCGCCCGGACGGCATGCTCCTGAGCTATCCGGTCATCACATCCGGTGAATTTGCGCACAGGGATTCTTTCGTCAAGCTGCTCGGCGGCAGGTATGACGAGCTGGTTGGGCAGATGTCTCTGGAATATCGGGTGAGTGCGGATACGCCGAAAACATTCCTGTGGCACACCTATGAGGATCAGACTGTGCCGGTGGAAAATTCACTGCTCTTTATGCAGGCGCTGAGAAAGGCTGACGTACCTTTCGAGAGCCATATTTATCCGAAAGGCTGCCATGGGCTTTCTCTCGGTACAAGGCTGACATGTTCGGAGAACGGCAAAGAGCTTCAGCCTGAGGTAACTACATGGGTGCGGCTTGCGGTGACGTTCGTGGAGAATTTCTGAGCGGACGCGGAGCGGTATAGGATGGGAAAGACGACGATGCGGACAGCCAAAAGAAAGCGTTGCGGGCGATGATCAGGGTAAATCAGGTCAGGCTCCCTCTGTCACACAGGCGGGAGGATATTTTGGAAAAAGCGGCGAAGATCCTGCGGATCTCCCCCGATGCGGTTCTGTCCTGGCAGATCGCCAGGAAGTCCATAGATGCCAGAAAGAAGCCGGAGATTTCCATCGTCTATTCGGTGGATGTCAGCGTGAAGACGGAAGAGAAAGTGCTGGCGCGCTGTCACAGCGCGCAGGTACAGGCGGTGACGGAGCAAAGATATACCTTTGCGGCAGGCGGCACAGAGCGGCTTGTCCACAGGCCGGTCGTCATCGGCAGCGGTCCGGCGGGGCTTTTCTGCGCTTATCTGCTGGCGAAGCACGGCTACAGCCCGCTCGTTCTGGAGCGCGGCAGGTGTGTGGAAGAGCGGCGCGAGGACGTGGAGCGCTTCTGGCGGGAGGGCGTGCTTGATCCCGCATCCAACGTACAGTTCGGCGAGGGCGGCGCGGGGACATTTTCAGACGGCAAGCTGAATACGCTGGTGAAAGATAAAAACGGCAGAAACAGGGAAGTGCTGCGCATCTTTGCGGAGGCCGGAGCGCCGGAGGAGATTTTGTACGAGGCGAAGCCGCATATCGGTACGGATATTCTGTGCAGAGTAGTGCGCCGTCTCAGAGAGCAGATTCTCGCCTGGGGAGGCGAGGTACGCTTCGAGGCACAGGTGACGGACATACGCTGTACGGACGGGCAGATAGCGGGCGTCGTGGTAAATGACAGGGAGACGATCGTGTGCGAGGCGGTGGTTCTCGCCGTGGGGCACAGCGCCAGAGATACCTTTGCCATGCTGTATGACAGGCATGTGCCGATGGAGGCGAAAGCTTTCGCGGTGGGGCTGCGTATGGAACACCCCAGGCGGATGATCGATGCGGTTCAGTATGGGCAGTCGTTCGATCCGCGGCTTCCGGCGGCCAGCTACAAGGTGACGGCGCAGACGTCGTCGGGCAGGGGCGTTTATTCTTTCTGCATGTGTCCGGGCGGCTATGTGGTGAACGCTTCCTCCGAGCGGGACAAGCTCGCGGTGAACGGTATGAGCTACAGCGGCCGGGGCGGCGCAAACAGCAACAGCGCCGTGATTGTCACGGTAACACCGGAGGACTACGGGGGAGATTCGCCGCTTGCGGGCGTGGCTTTTCAGAGGAGACTGGAAGAGCGGGCGTATCGGATTGGGGTAGGCGCCGTGCCTGTGGAGACTTACGGGGATTACAGGCGGGCCGTGACAGGGACGGATGCGGGCATGTCCGTGATCGCGCGGGACTATGTCGGTTTTGCCCCGGCTGTCAGGGGAGCGTACCGCATGGCGGCGGTGCACGATATTTTGCCGCGGGAATTGAACGAGGCGCTTGTCGAGGGAATTGACTTGATTGGTCAGTCGATGCGCGGCTTTGCTGACGGCGGCGCCTGGCTGTCCGGCGTGGAGAGCAGGACCTCCTCGCCCGTCCGGATTATGCGGGACGAGTCAGGACAGTCGGCTGTGCGGGGGCTCTATCCCTGCGGCGAGGGAGCCGGCTATGCCGGCGGCATCACCTCGGCGGCTATGGACGGTATGCTGACTGCGGAGAAGATTGCGGCGAGATACCGCCCGTTTACGGCGTCTTCAGGAGAAAACGGGCTGCGGTAAATGCGGTAAAGAATGGAGCTTAGTGGGGAAAATATGGCAGACATCAGAGAGAGGCTGCAAGACAAGAAACGGATCGTGATCAAGATCGGTTCGTCGTCCCTGCAGCATAAAGAGACGGGAGATTTCGACTACACAAAACTGGACGTGCTCGTGCGTGAACTGTGCGATCTCAGGAATCGCGGCAAGGATGTGGTGTTGGTGACGTCCGGGGCGATTGCCGCGGGGAAAAAAGCGATTATGATGCAGAACACCGGCGAGGATAATCCGACGGCGCTGAAACAGGCCTGCGCGGCCATCGGACAGGCGAGGCTGATGATGACCTATCAGAAGATTTTTGCGGAGTACAATCAGGTGGCGGCGCAGATCCTGATGACGAAGAATACGATCATTGACAACCTGAACCGTTTCAATGCGCGCAACACGTTTATGGAACTCTTCAAGCTTGGCGTGGTGCCGATTGTGAACGAGAACGATACCATTGCGACTTATGAGCTGGGGATCGGAGACAACGATACGCTCTCGGCGATCGTCGCCTCGTTGATCGACGCCGACATGCTGCTGCTTTTGTCTGACATCGACGGGCTCTACACGGACGATCCGCGGCGAAACCCGGAGGCAAAATATATCGAAGTGGTGGAGAAACTGACGGACGAGCTGATGGAGATGGGCAAGGCCTCCACAGGCAGTGATTCCGGCACGGGCGGCATGAACACGAAGCTGCAGGCGGCGAAGATCGCCAACAATATGGGTGTGGACATGGTGATTGCCAACAGTGCGGACATCAAGGTGATCCACAGGATTCTGGCAGGGCAGAATATCGGTACGCTTTTCCTCGCGCATAAGGAGGAGGGCTTCGACCTGCCGCTCTATGTACAGCAGATGCATGAGTGAGACGATATGCGGCCAGCGCGCAGGCTGCGCGGTGTTCCCTGCGGGATATGAGACCGCGCGGCGGCAGATGATGCGGAGGGGCTGAGGTATGGATATGACCGTTGCGGAGATGACCAAACGGATTAACGAGCTGTATCACAAATCACAGGATGAGGGACTGACCGAGGCGGAGAAAGAAGAGCAGAAACGCCTCAGGCAGGCGTATGTGGCCAATGTGCGGGCGAATCTGCGCGGGCAGCTTGACAATATCTCTATCATAGAAAAAGACGGTTCCGTCACTGACCTCGGAGAGAAGTTCGGCAGCAAATCGTGAGCAAAGGAGCAGCCAGCAGGGAGCATTCGGAAGACGATGGACGGGAAAAAAGAACTGCGAAAGCGCATGCTGTCTCTTCGCAGCGGGCTGGATGGGGCGCAGAGGGCGGCATGGGACGCCGCCATGGCGGATCAGGCTCTGCGCATGAGAGAATATCAGGAGGCGGAAGCCGTTCTCACCTATGTGAGTTATCAAAGCGAGGCGGATACGCGCAGGCTGATCGGACAGGCGCTTGCCGACGGCAAGGCGGTGTTCGTGCCAAGAGTGTCGGGCCGGGAGATGGAATTTTGGCGGATAGAAGCCATGACGGACCTGCGGGAAGGTTATCGGGGCATCCCGGAGCCGGAGCCTGTGCTGTCTTTTCCGGCCTGGCTTGCCGCACAGAAAGAGCGCCCGGAAAGCGGCGGCAGACATGGCGATGCGGACGGTCGGGCCGGGCTGCGGCAGGCGGCGTGCAGAGCCGTGATGTGGATGCCGGGGGTGGCCTTTGACAGGGAGAAGAACCGCATCGGCTATGGCGGCGGTTTTTATGACAGGTATCTGGCACGCCTTAGCATAGAGCGGGAAGACGGCGGACAGGCCGCCGGAGCGTGCCAGGCGGGACAGCGCCTGATCCTGCTTACGGCGGCGCTGGCTTACGGCTGCCAGGTGCTGGAGACAATTCCAAACGGGGCGCATGACATCAGGCCGGACAGGATTGTGACGGAGGTCGGCGTCATACGCTGAGGGGAATTTGCACAGGAGCGTCACAAATTCCCCTGAGGGCGAAGTTAATTCCGGAGGAATTTACTTCAAGCCCCGTCGCGTAAACGCTCCGGAATGAGGATTGAGATGATGGAATATCTGGAACAGTTAGGACAAAAAGCGTCGGCGGCAAAATACGAGCTGCAGAAGCTGACGGAGGAAGACAAAAACAGAGGACTGGCGGCGGCGGCGGATGCCCTCGTGCGGCAGACGGAACGCATTCTTGCGGCAAACAGGGAGGATTATCAGACTGCGCAGGCAGGCGGTATGTCTGCGGCGCTGCTGGATCGTCTGCAGCTGACGCCTGAGCGGGTCGCGGCGATGGCGGAAGGGCTTAAGCAGATTATAGCGCTTCCTGATCCCGTCGGCGAGGTGATGGAGCACTTCGACAGGCCCAACGGGCTTCATATCGACAAGGTCAGGGTACCCATGGGCGTTATCGGTATCATCTACGAGGCGCGTCCGAATGTGACGGCGGATGCTTTCGGCCTGTGTTTCAAGACCGGCAATGCGGTGATCTTAAAAGGCGGCAGGGATGCGGCACACTCCAATGAGGCGATCACACAGATTATCAGAGAGTCGCTTTTAGCCGAACAGATCAATCCGGATGCGGTGCAGCTGATCACGGACAACGACAGGGCGGTGACGACTGCTTTCATGCAGCTGAAACAGTATGTGGATCTGCTGATTCCCCGGGGCGGCGCAGGCCTGATTCGGGCGGTGGTGGAGAACAGCACCATACCCGTGATCGAGACGGGCACGGGAAACTGCCATATCTACGTGGATGAGGACGCTGATCTGGACCGGGCGATTCCGATTATCCTGAACGCCAAGACACAGCGCATCGGTGTCTGCAATGCCTGTGAGTCTCTGCTCGTCCATGAAAGAATCGCGGCGCGCTTCCTGCCGGCGCTGGGCGAGGCGCTGCGGGAGAAGCATGTACAGGTGCGCGGCGACGAGACTGTGAGGCGGATGATTCCCGATGCCGTGGCCGCCACGGAGGAGGATTACGGGACGGAATATCTGGACTATATCGTCTCCATGAAGACGGTAGGCTCCGTGGAGGAGGCCATAGCGCATATCAACCGCTACAACACGAAACACTCTGACGCCATACTGACACAGAATGCGGAACATGCCGAGCAGTTCCTGCAGGGTGTGGATTCGGCCTGTGTCTATGTCAATGCCTCTACCCGCTTTACCGACGGCTTTGAGTTTGGCTTCGGCGCGGAGATCGGCATCAGCACACAGAAACTGCACGCCAGGGGGCCTATGGGCCTGAGAGAACTCACCACTTACAAGTACCTGATCCGCGGCGACGGCCAGATTCGCGCCTGAGAAGCGCGCGCCGCCGCGATAACGGGTGGAACCCGCAAAGCGTGTTCTTTCTCGCTGCGGGAGAAGTCGAGTAAGAATGTTCGGGGAAAAGGTTGACATTTCATTAAAAATGAAATAATATACATATGAACAATTAAACATATGTACATGAAAGGAGGAGGAGGACAGATGGCGGCGGAACATGCAGACAGAACAAAACGTACCACGCCGGACGACGACGGCGCGGCGCGTGAGGATATCGTAGAGCAGGTGTCGAGACAGCAGCCGGACGATGAGATTCTGTATGATCTTGCAGAGCTTTTCAAGGTGTTTGGGGATTCTACCAGAATCAAAATCCTGTATGCCATGTTTGAAAACGAACTGTGCGTAAACGATATCGCGAAGCTTTTAAATTTAAGCCAGTCTTCCGTGAGCCATCAGCTCAGAATCCTGAAGTCCTCCAAACTGGTAAAGTTCAGGCGGGAGGGCAAATCCGTCTACTACTCGCTGGACGACGAGCATGTCCGCGCGATTATCAGCATGGGCATGGAGCATGTGGAGGAGTAACTCTGTACATATGTGAATGCAGATCAAGGGAAAACGGAGGATAGGAGCATGACAAAGACGTACAAAATCGAAGTGGACTGTGCCAACTGTGCCGAGAAAATGCAGGAGGCGGCAGGCAGGACAGAGGGCGTTGCTGAGGCGGTAGTCAGCTTCATGACGCAGAAGATGAAAGTGGATTTTGCAGAGGGGGCGGATGAGAAAGCTGTCATGAAACAGGTCCTGAAAGCCTGCCGCAAGGTGGAGCCCGACTGTGCCATTGAGATATAATCAGACAAAAAGCGCATAAATCCGGTCTTGCTGTTGCAACATCAAATTTCTCATGGTAAAATGTTTAGATGTCGGGATACCAAGAGAAATTACAGCGTGGAGGATTTATGAGGGTTTCGGGTAAAAAAGAAAGCAGGGTCATACTGTGGGAAGCCGTTTTTATCTGCGCGCTTCTGGTTTTTATTTCTTTCTCCTTTTTTACGTTTGCAAGAGACAACAGCAGGCGCGTTCTGGAGCAGAACGACAATTCTATTGAGTCTGCGACACTGCAGTCGGCTGCGCGCATGAACGACCTGCTCTCCCTTGCGGACAACAATGTGGAAATACTGGCACATCTCTACGGATCCATCATGACCGAGCCGGTTGTGGATGAGGATATGCTTCGGGATATGACGGACCGTTCTTTCTTTGACTATGTGGAATTTGTCTCCCCGGATGGGATGGATCTGTCCGCCGACGGCAGGACGGCGGATCTGTCCGACAGGGATTATTTTCAGGACGGTATGCGCGGCAACAGCGGCAGGAGCGTCGTCTACCATTCACGGATCACCGACGAGACGCTGCTCATCTTTTATACTCCCTTTTATTATGACGGCAGGATTATCGGCGTTCTCAGCGGCATCCTGCGCGAGAAAACGATACCCGCGCACCTTGCCAACGTGAACTATTTTGATATGCAGGGCAGTTCCTATCTTGTGGAGGCGGACGGCCGGGTAGTCAGCTATTCGGGGAGCGGCAGCAAGCCGGACAATCTGCTGGAAGAGATGCAAAGCAACGGAAAACTCGACAGCGCGGAACTCGGCAAGCTGGAGAACGCTCTCGCCACGGGTACATCCGCCAAATTCAACTATATCGGCGGAAGCGGCGCAGGAAGCGCTTATGTCACGGCGTTAGAGGGAGGCAGGCTTTTTTTGGTGCAGAGTCTGCCGTCCCGTCTCAACAAGGGCATGACGCAGAGTGCGAACTCCGCGGGGATCCGTCTGGAGATCAAGCTGTTTATCGCCTTTCTCCTGTATGTCGCTTATCTGCTGATCAAGAACTGGCTGCAGAGACGGCAGCTGCTCTCCGAAAAACAGGAAATTTCCAGGGTGGTTGACGCCGTCCCCCATCTGTTTACGCGGTTTGCGCTGGTGGACTTGGAGAACGATACTTATGAGTATCTGGAGGGCAAGAAAGGCGATGCGCCGGAAAAGGGAAAATATACGGACCTGATCAGCCATCTGCAGCCTAAATATATCGCGGAGGACGACAGCGGCAGGACGATGGCCGACATCATCACCGCGGAGCAGATCCGGAAACGTCTGACGGAGGATACGCCGTTTCTGCAGTATGAATATCAGATCGATATGGACGGCCATCGCTGGGAGAATATGTCTGTCATGTGTCTGAGACGTGAGGAGGGCAGAGCGGTTCAGCTACTGTTCGCCATTCAGGACGTGACGTCGATCAAAGAGCGGGAAATTGAGATCCGTATGGCATTAAAGAGCGCTTCGGAGGCCGCGGAGGCCGCCAATCGCGCAAAGTCGGAATTTTTGGCGCGCATGTCCCACGATATCCGCACGCCGATGAACGCCATCATGGGCATGACCGCCGTGGCGGCGATGCACATGGACGACCAGGAGCGGCTCACCGACTGCTTAAGCAAGATCACGATATCCAGCCGGCATCTGCTGGCGCTGATCAACGACGTGCTGGATATGTCCAAGATCGAGAGCGGAAAGGTCACCCTGAACGAGGAGCCTTTTACCATGTCCGACATGGTGGAGAGCGTGGTCACGATCATCAGGGCACAGGTGAACGACAAGCGGCAGCAGCTTCGCGTCCATATCTCGGAGATCGTTCATGAGGACGTTATCGGCGATACGCTGCGCCTCAGGCAGATCTTCGTCAACATTCTCGGCAACGCCGTGAAATTTACGCCGGAGGGCGGCATCATCACGTTCCATATCAGAGAGCGGGAGAGCCGCATCTATGGCATGGGCTGCTATGAATTTGTCTGCGAGGATACGGGCATCGGCATGGACAAGGAGTTTATCCGGACCATCTTCGACCCTTTCACGAGAGCACAGGATTCTGTCAATAACAAGATCGAAGGTACGGGTTTGGGCATGGCCATCACCCGCAATATCGTCCGCATGATGGAGGGCGATATCAAGGTGGAGAGCACGCCGGGGCAGGGCTCCAAATTTACGGTACAGGTACATCTGAAGCTGCAGGATGCGGTTGCCGACGATGTGCAGGAACTGGAAGATCTGAAAGTGCTGGTGGCTGACGATGACCAGAGTTCCTGTATCAGTACCTGTGATATTCTGGAGAGTATCGGCATGAGAGCGGAGTGGGTGCTGAGCGGAGACGGAGCCATCGAGAAGACCGTGGCAGCTCACGAGGCCGGAGAGGATTATGCCACCGTCATTCTGGACTGGAAGATGCCGCCCGGCAGGGATGGCGTCGATACGGCCAGAGAGATTCGCAGGCGGGTCGGCAACGAGGTTCCCATCATCATTCTGTCAGCCTATGACTGGACGGAGGTGGAAGCGGAGGCGCGCGAGGCCGGTATTCAGGCGTTTATCGAGAAGCCGCTGTTCCGTTCCCGTCTGGTATATGCGCTCAAATCCGTGCTGGGGCAGGATGACAGACAGAAGCCGGCTTTGGGAGAACTGGAGAAACAGAGCCACGAAGGGAAGCACATCCTGCTGGCTGAGGACAATGAACTGAACCGCGAGATCGCCGTGGAGCTGCTCTCCTACATCGGCGTCGCCGTGGAGCAGGCGGCGGACGGCAGGGAGGCTGTCGAGCTGGTGGCTGCAAGCGCCCCGCACTATTATGATCTGATTTTTATGGATATCCAGATGCCTGTCATGGACGGCTATGAGGCGGCGAGACAGATCCGCGCGATGGAACGCGAGGATGCAGCTGCGATTCCGATTGTGGCGATGACGGCGAATGCTTTTGCGGACGACATCAGAGCGGCGCTCGACGCCGGTATGAATGACCATATCGCAAAACCGGTGGAAGTGGAGAAACTGCAGGAAGCATTGGACAAATGGCTGCCGTGACCGCGCGGCTTATCTGCGTGGATGTCTGCTGTTTGGGGAGGAGAATGTCTTGAAGAGGATAACAAAACTGACGATACTTTGTGCCTGTATCTGCTGCGCCCTGTCGCTGACGGCCTGCGGGGAGGACGAGGCGCTGAGCGCTTATCAGGAGGACATGAATACCTTTTTCGCGAATGTCGCCGGCTACAATGACACCATGAACGCTATCGATCCCTCGGCGGAGGATGCCAGGGAGCAGCTGCTCTCCTGTCTGGACGGACTGCAGGAGGAGATTGCCTGGATGGCGGAACTAGAGACGCCGTCCCAGTTCTCGGCGGCGGACAGTCTGGCTGACGAGGCGGATGAGAACATGCGGCAGGCGGTTGCGCTGTATCATCAGGCATACGAGGCGGAAACATTCGACGAGGCGGCTGCGGAGGCGGCGAGAGAATACTATGACCGGGCGAATCTTCGCATTCAGTATATCATTATGATCCTGCACGGTGAGATTCCGGAGGGCGAGGGAATCACCTACACGGAAGAGAACGAGATTCTGGGCGGCGGCTATCTGAATCAGACGCAGGAGGAAGAGGAAGAAGACTCCTCTTCTGAAAATGAGGATATGTCCGAGGACGATTTCGAGACGGACGATACCGTATTCTATGAAGAGCCGGCTGAGGACGGCAGTCAGGAGAGCGCGCAGTAAGATGGACAGACAGGAATTTCGGACGCTTATCAAGGATCATCCCATCTTTCTGGACGGCGCGACAGGCTCCAATCTGCAGCGGGAAGGTATGCCCGCGGGCGTGTGCCCGGAGAAGTGGATTCTGGAGCACGGAGAGATTTTGCAGTCGCTTCAGCGGGCTTTCGTGGACGCCGGCAGCAATATCGTCTATGCCCCCACCTTTACGGCCAACCGCATCAAACTGAGAGAGTATGGTCTGGAGGGCGAGATAGAGAGAATCAACCGCGAACTTGTGGCGCTGTCCAAGGCGGCGGTAGGCGGCAGAGCCTATGTGGCGGGGGATATCACCATGACAGGCGAACAGCTTGCGCCCGTCGGCACGCTGGACTTTGAAGCGCTGATTGACGTCTATAAGGAACAGATCGGCTATCTGGCGGACGCCGGCGCGGATCTGCTTGTGGTGGAGACGATGATGAGCCTGCAGGAGACGCGGGCGGCCCTGATTGCGGCGAAAGAGGTCTGTGATCTGCCTGTGATGGCGACCATGACGTTCGAGTCGGACGGCAGGACGCTCTACGGCACGGACGCGGTCACGGCGGCGGTGGTGCTGCAGAGCCTCGGCGCCGACGCGGTCGGGACGAACTGTTCTACCGGACCTGACAAGATGACAGAGATCGTCAGGCAGATTGCCTCGGTGGCTTCCGTCCCCGTCATCGCGAAGCCCAATGCCGGGCTTCCCTCGCTTGACGAGAGCGGGCACACGGTCTATGACATGGGAGCCGAAGAGTTTGGCGCATGTATGAAAATGCTGGTGGAGGCGGGAGCGTCCATTGTGGGCGGCTGCTGCGGCACCACGCCGGAGCATATCCGCAGGGCGGCGGAAGCCGTGAGAGATATGCCTCTTGTGCCGCGTAGCATCGAGGGCAGACGTTTCCTTGCGAGCGAGCGGCGGACGCTGTCTTTCGGTCTCGACGGCCGTTTCCTTATCGTCGGGGAACGAATCAATCCCACGGGCAAGAAGAAACTGCAGGAACAGCTTCGGCAGGGTTCTATGGAGATGGTGGCAGATTTCGCCGAGGAGCAGGAAGCCTGCGGTGCCGAGGTGCTGGACATCAACATGGGCATGGGCGGCATCGATGAGAAAGCGATGATGCTCCGCGCGCTGGAGACGGTGAGCGGTGTGACGAATTTGCCGCTCTCCCTGGATTCCAGCCATGTCGATGTGCTGGAGGCGGCACTCCGCCGCTATCCGGGGCGGGCGCTGATCAATTCCGTCTCCTATGAGAAAGTGAAATTCGACAATCTGCTTCCGCTGGCGAAGAAGTACGGCGCCATGTTCGTGCTGCTCCCGCTCTCGGACGAGGGACTGCCAAAGAGCCTGAAAGAGAAGATTTCCATTATTGAAAAGATCAAGACGCGCGCACTGGAACTGGGCATGCGCAAAGAAGATATCGTGGTGGATGGTCTGGTGACCACCGTGGGCGCGAACGGAAATGCCGCGCTGGAGACGTTGGAGACGATCCGATACTGCAAGGCGGATGGTCTGGCGACAATCTGCGGCCTCTCCAACATCTCTTTCGGACTGCCGGAGAGAGGATTTGTCAACGCCGCTTTTCTGACAATGGCGATTCAGGCCGGGCTGACGATGGCGATTGCGAACCCCTCGCAGGAACTTCTGGTGAGCAGTGCTTTTGCGGCGGATCTTCTGCTGCACAAGGACGGCGCGGATATCCGGTATATTCAGCTGATGGAGGCGGCGAAAGCGGCGCGCGAAGCGCAGGGAATCACGTCTTCCGCGGGTGCGGGGATCCGCTTCACGGGCGCTTCCGCTTCGCGGCAGCAAAATGCTGCGCCGCTTTCTGTCACGGACCGGCTCTATACGGATGTGCTCAAGGGGAACAGAGACATTGTCGTGGAGGATACGAAACGGGCGCTTGCGGAGGGGCATGAGGCGAGAGCGCTCTTAGATGATGTGCTGCTTCCGGCGATCAACGAGGTCGGGGAGCTTTTTGACAAGGGGAAATATTTCCTGCCGCAGCTGATCGCCAGCGCGGAGGCGATGAAAGCTTCCATAGAATATCTCGAGCCGATGCTCATGACAGGGCAGGCCGGGCGGGAAATGCCCACGGTGGTGATCGCCACGGTGGAGGGAGATATCCATGATATCGGCAAAAATCTGGTAGCGCTGATGCTCAAAAACTATGGCTTTCAGGTGATCGATCTGGGCAAGGACGTGCCGAAAGAGAAGATCATAGCGGCGGCCAAAGAGCATCACGCGCAGGTTATCGCGCTGTCGGCGCTCATGACGACTACCATGCAGCAGATGCGGCATGTGATCGAGTATGCGAAAGAGAACAAGGTGGACGCCAAGATCATTGTGGGCGGTGCGGTCATCACCCAGGAGTACGCGGACGAGATCGGTGCGGACGGCTATTCCAAGGATGCGGCGGACGCGGTAAAGCTGACCAGAAGAATACTGAACATAGATCAAGATGAGTAAGGAGAGCGGAAATATGTTAGGTGCAGACGCTATGGTAAGATGCCTTGAGGAAGAAGGCGTAAAATATGTGTTTGGCTATCCGGGAGTTGCGATATGTCCTTTTTATAACAGCATACTGGACTCCGAAATCGAGACAATCCTGATTCGCACGGAGCAGAATGCCGCTCACGCGGCAAGCGGCCTTTCGCGTATGACGGGCAGCGTGAGCGTGTGCGCGGTGACTTCCGGTCCCGGCGCGACCAACGTGATTACCGGCATCGCGACGGCTTTTGCGGACAGCATTCCGCTTGTGTGCATTACCGGTCAGGTGAACAGTGCCCTGCTGGGGTCCGACGTCTTTCAGGAGGCGGACATCACCGGTGCGGTGGAATCTTTCGTGAAGTACAGCTATCTGGTCAGGGATGCGGAGGAAATCCCGCGAATCTTCAGGGAGGCTTTCCACGTCGCCAATACAGGCAGAAAGGGTCCCGTACTGATCGACGTGCCGATTGACGTGCAGAATGCACCGATTGCCAGATTCAAATATCCCGACGAGGTGAACATGCGCACCTACAAACCCACGGTCAAGGGAAACGCGGTGCAGATCAGAAAAGTGGTGAAAGAACTATCCCGGGCAAAGCGGCCGATCATCTGTGCGGGCGGCGGCGTGCTGCTCGGCGGGGCGGAGAAAGAGCTCCGCGCTTTTGTGGAAAAATATCGTATACCGGTGGTTTCTACCATGATGGGGATCGGCGTGATGCCGACAGGACATCCGATGTACTACGGCATGGTGGGCAACAACGGGCATCCTTACGCGAACCGGGCGATGAATGAGTCGGACCTGCTGCTCATGGTTGGCGCCAGAGTGGCGGACCGTGCGGTGAACCAGCCGGATCTGATCACGGAGAACAAAGTGCTCGTGCATATTGACGTGGACCCGGCGGAAATCGGTAAGAATGTGGGGCCGACGATCCCTCTTGTGGGCGACGCGAAATATATCATCGAGGATTTCATGGCGGAGGAATTTGCCTGTGAGCACGAGGCGTGGATCGATACGCTGAACGGCTACCGGGAGACAATGGGGCGTGTCAGGAAGCCGAATCCCGCTTATGTGGATCCGGCACGCTTTATCCGTATGCTGTCGGAGAGCATGCAGGACGACGCCGTCTATGTGGCGGATGTGGGGCAGAACCAGATCTGGTCCTGCAACTATCATATTGTGAAAAACGGCAGATTTATGACGACAGGCGGCATGGGAACCATGGGCTACTCCATTCCGGCGGCGATGGGCGTGAAGCTGGCGGACCGCACAAAACAGGTGGTCGCCGTGTGCGGAGACGGCTCGTTCCAGATGTCGATGATGGAACTTGCCACCATGAGACAGTTTCATATTCCCGTGAAGATCATTGTGTTAAAGAACAATTATCTCGGCATGGTGCGCGAATACCAGCACTATACCTACAAGGACAATTATTCTGTCGTGGATCTGTCCGGCAGTCCTGATCTGGAGAAACTGGCGGCCGCCTACGACACGAAGTTTATGCGTCTGCGGACCATGGAGGGCGCGCAGGAGACGATTGACGCTTTTCTGGAAAAGGATGAAGCCGTGCTGCTCGAATGCCTGATCGATCCGATGGATCTGGTAAAATAGGAGGAAAAGGCCATGAAAAAAATATATTCGGTTCTGGTGGAAAACCGTTCCGGCGTGTTGTGCAAAGTGGCGGGACTTTTTTCCAGAAGATGCTTCAATATCGACAGCCTGGCAGTGGGGGAGACGGATGATCCGACGACCTCCTGCATGACGATTGTCAGCAGCGGAGACGAGCGCACCGTCGAACAGATCGAGAAGCAGCTCAACAAGAAGCTGGACGTCATCAAAGTCAAGACGTTCGACGAGGGAGCAAGCATCAGCCGGGAACTGATGCTGATGAAAGTGAAGTACAACAGGAACAACAGACGGGATATCATGGAGATCTGCGACGTCATGAAAGCGCAGATCGTGGATATGTCCAAGAAGACCATGATTATCCAGATCTGTGATGTGCCGGAGAAGATACGTCTTCTGATCGATATGATGCAGTCCGTCAGTATCGTGGAGGTGGCGCGGACTGGGACGCTGGCCCTGCAGAAATGTCTGGAGACGGACGCATAGACAGGTTGACTTTTTACAGGCGAGTTGATACAATTATTGACAGCGCGTGGCGGCGTATGCCGCGTGCGGAAAGGTTTGTATTATGCGGAAGAAAGTATTTCAGTTGCTGGTGGACAATACGTCCGGCGTCTTAAGCCGGATCGCGGGACTTTTTTCCAGGAGAGGCTACAATATCGACAGCATCACGGCGGGTGTGACGGCCGATCCGCGCTTTACCCGCATCACGATCGTGACGTCCGGCGACGATGAGATCCTGGATCAGATCGAGAAACAGGTGGCCAAGCTGGTGGATGTCAGGGATATCAAGGAACTGAAGCCTTCGGAGAGCGTCTACAGGGAACTCGCGATGATCAAGGTTAAGGCGTCGGCCAACGAGCGGCAGGGCGTTATCGCGGTGGCGGATATCTTCCGCGCCAAAATCATCGACGTATCCCCGGAGAGCCTGATCATAGAGCTTACGGGCAACCAGGAGAAGATCGAGGCGTTCATCAGTCTGCTGGACGGCTACGAGATTCTGGAACTGGCACGGACAGGCATCGCGGGACTTGGCCGCGGCATCGAGAACGTGACATATCTCTAGGAGCGGCTGCGCGGCAGACGGATCCCGGAGTCTATGATATATCATCACCATACAAAGCTATTAAAAAGCGAGTAAACGGAGGAGTAGGAAAATGGCAAAGATTTTTTATCAGGAAGACTGTAACTTATCCCTGCTGGACGGCAAGACGATCGCCGTGATCGGCTACGGAAGTCAGGGACACGCACATGCGCTGAACGCGAAAGAGTCCGGCTGCCACGTCATCATCGGCCTGTACGAGGGTTCCAAGTCATGGGCCAGGGCGGAGGCGCAGGGCTTCGAGGTATATACCGCCGCGGAGGCCGCAAAGAAAGCGGATATCATCATGATTCTCATCAACGATGAGCTGCAGGCCGCTATGTACAAGAAAGACATCGAGCCTAACCTGGAGCCCGGCAACATGCTGATGTTCGCACACGGCTTCAATATCCATTTCGGCTGTATCGTGCCGCCCAAGGACGTGGATGTCACGATGATCGCGCCCAAGGGTCCTGGCCACACGGTAAGGAGTGAGTATCAGGCGGGCAAGGGTGTTCCCTGTCTCGTAGCCGTTCATCAGGACGCTACCGGCAAGGCGCAGGATATCGCGCTGGCATATGCGCTGGCGATCGGCGGCGCGAGAGCGGGTGTGCTGGAGACGACATTCCGCACCGAGACGGAGACAGACCTCTTCGGCGAGCAGGCAGTGCTCTGCGGCGGTGTGTGCGCGCTGATGCAGGCAGGCTTCGAGACGCTGGTGGAGGCGGGTTACGATCCGAGAAACGCTTATTTCGAGTGTATCCACGAGATGAAGCTGATTGTAGACTTGATTTACCAGTCCGGTTTCGCCGGCATGAGATACTCCATCTCCAACACAGCGGAGTACGGCGACTATGTCACGGGGCCGAAGATCATCACGGAGGAGACGAAGAAGACCATGAAGAAGATCCTCTCCGATATTCAGGACGGCACTTTCGCCAAGGACTTCCTGCTGGATATGTCCTCCGCGGGCGGCCAGGTTCACTTCAAAGCCATGAGAAAGCTCGCGAGCGAGCATCCCTCCGAGAAAGTCGGCGAGGAAGTGCGCAAGCTCTACAGCTGGAATAATGAAGAAGACAAGCTGATCAATAACTGAGAGAAGAGAAAACAGAATATCCACAAGCCCACCGACGTACGCCGATGGGCTTTGTAGATTGAAGCGAAGATGAAAAAAACGATAATTGTGATGCCGGTTGCCAATGAGGAAGAGACGATGGGGCAGATTCTGGATGAAATCCTGGAGCTGCCCTATGACAATTTGTCCGTCTATCCCGTGATAGACAGTTATTCGCGGGACAGGACGGAGGAGATTATCAGACAGCGGGAGCAAACCGGCAGAGTAAAATGTATTTTTTATCAGGAATCCACAGGCGTGATCTCCTGTTATCTGGAAGGATTCAGACAGGCGCTGGCGGACGGCGCGGAGCAGATCATAGAGATGGACGGCGGCGGCAGTCATCTTCCGGCGGAGATACCGCAGTTTATTGAGAAACTGGAAGAGGGCTATGACTGCGTATGGGGATCGCGTTTCATCCAGGGCGGCGGCATTCGCAGGCTCCCTGTTTACAGGAGAATCCTGAGCGGCGGCGGCACTCTCCTGGCCAATCTCGTCCTGGGGACCAGACTGAAAGATATGACGAGCGGTTTTGAGGCTTTTCAGCGCAGTATTCTGGAGGAGATGAGACTTGACCGTTTCCTCTCCAAGGGGCATATCTATCAGACGGAGATGCGCTATTACTGCAGGAATTATCACACGGTAGAAGTACCGATACACTATACCGGCGGGAAGTCCAGCCTGACCCCGGCCGCCGTCTCTGAGGCATTCAGGGTATTGTTCCGCATCAAAAAAAATGAGAAAAATGTATTCGGCGGCTAAAGAACCCGAAAGGCAAAAGGTAGCGGCAAAATGGAATCTGTCAAATATCTGATTATAGGGGCCGGGCCTGCGGGCCTGACGTTTGCGAGGCGGCTGCTGGATCACGGCGAGACGTCCTTTATTGTGCTGGAGAAAGAAGAGGAAGCCGGAGGACTCTGCAGAAGTGTCATGGTGGACTCTGCGCCTTTAGACATCGGCGGCGGCCATTTTCTGGATGTGAGACGCCCTGCGGTGACCGCGTTTCTGTTTCGCTTTATGCCTGAGGATGAGTGGGCGTATTTTGAGCGGGACAGCAGAATCGCTTTTCGCGGCAAAACGATCGGACATCCCTTTGAGGCGAATCTCTGGCAGCTTGACGCTGACAGCCAGGTGGAATATCTGCTGTCTGTCGCGCGCGCCGGCTGCAATACAGGGGAGGCGGAGCCGGAGAAGTTCGTGGACTGGATCCGCTGGAAGTTAGGCGACAGAATTGCGGAAGACTACATGCTGCCTTATAACCGGAAAATGTTCGCGGATGATCTGAATGAACTCGGCACCTATTGGCTCGACAAGCTGCCGAATGTCAGCTTTGAGGAGACGCTGCGTTCCTGCCTGACGCGCAGGCCTTACGGGACACAGCCGGGGCATGCCGCTTTTTATTATCCAAAGGAATATGGGTATGGGGAAGTATGGCTGCGGATCGCGGCGTCTATGGAGGACTATATCCGGTACAGGCAGAATGTCTGTCAGCTGGATGCGGAGAGGCGGATCATAGAGACGGAGGATGGCGGACGGTATCAGGCGACGCACATCATCACGACGATTCCCTGGGACTGTTATAACAGTATCGCGGGTATGCCGGAAGAGCTGAGGGCCGGCATCGCGCACTTAAAACATACGGCGGTGGAGATCCGATATGTCCCTGAACACCTCGACACCGCCGCGCACTGGATTTATATACCGGATGAGAATCTGCCCTGTCACAGGATTCTGGTACGGCATAATTTTGCCGCGGGCAGCAAGGGCTATTGGATGGAGACGAGGCAGGAGAACACAGGCGGCCTTAAAGGAGACAATTTCCGCTATCTGAACCGCTATGCCTATCCGCTGAACACGGTGGACAAGCCTGCGGTGATGCGGATGCTTATGGCTTATATGCGAGAGCGCGGCATCTATGGCTTGGGACGCTGGGGAGAGCATGAGCACTACAACTCGGATCTTGTGGTGGAACTGGCGATGCGCCTGGAGGAGGAACTTACCGGAAAATGAAGAAAAAATATCTGCTGAAGACAGCGGCGGTTATCGTGATTCTGCTGCTGTCCGCACTGGTTATGGCAATACTGGCGCATCCTGTCAAGAACAGCCGGGATACCGAAAAAATACTTCCGGTAGTGACGGATATCCAGCGCTATGTAAAATGCGAAAAAGATGTTCCGCTGGAAATCGTCATGCGCGCGGGAGAAGATGTCTCGCTGGGCGGTTTTGAACTGCTGATGGTCAATCTCTCCGAGGACAGCAGAGGAACAATCCATATTCTTCTGACCCAAAAAGATGGGGACACTCTGCTGGATCAGGTGCTGTCCGCAGATACGATCGTGCCAGGAGAATGGTTTACACTGGCGGGAGACGTCTTTTTCACGGCGGGAAGCGAGTATGTGCTCACACTCACCGCGGATGAGAGCGAACCGTATTTTATGGCGTTGGACACGGATTATCTGGACAGCAGGCTGCCTTTTACGGAGACGGTATACCAGAACGGTCAGGATGTCGGGCTGGGCGTGTCGCTCGGTATTGACGTGGTGACGGATAAGGAAGTTACGTTTGGCGATATTTTTTATTATGCCGTTCCGGCAGTCATCGTTTTGACGGTTCTGGCGATAGCGCTCGTTCTGGCGGGGTACGGCCGGGTCCGTGCTTTTTTGGCGAGCATTCCCGTCTCTTTGTGGGTCAGGCGGTGGGGAAATGAATTGTTTCTGTTCCTGCTGTTTCTGACGCTGTGCCTGAGCATATACAGCAGAGCCTATTGCGAGGGAGTCTACATCTCCGCGGATTCGGCGGATTATATGCGGGAGGCGGTCAATCTCGCCGGCGGGCACGGATTTTCCTATGACGGTCTGGCCGGTTACCGCTCCTGGTTCGCCAACTGGCCGATCCTGTACCCGGTGATGATTGCGGCGATGATTGTCCTGACCGGAGGAGCGGATGCCTATCTCGCCTCCAAACTGGTGACGATGGCACTGATCGCCCTCATTCTGTTTCTGCTGTACGCGGCTTTTCGGAAAGACGCCTGGATCTATGCCCTGTGTCTGACTAACCTCGGCTTTTTGCAGCTGGCCTACTATACGTGGAGCGAAGTGCCCTTTATGCTGTTTCTCCTCCTGTTCTCGCTGGTTCTTGCGAAGATCATCCGGGAAGAGCAGGTGAAAGCCCGCTGGTACGTGCTGTTGGGACTTTCGGGGCTGGGGTCTTTTCTCACCCGCTATGTCGGGCTCTATGTCTGGATCGTGGCGGGGCTGTATCTGTGCGGGCTCTTGCTCGATTATCGGAAGAGGAGAGAACGCGCGGTGTGCAGAAAAATGATCGGCCTTACCCTCACCGCTTTTGTGTCGGGACTGCTGTCGGTCGGTTATTTCTGTGTCAATAAGCTGATGAACGGTATGCCCTCCGGGGTGAGCCGGACGATGTGGTGGGACGACTACGAGAAGCTGACGAACGATCTGATCCAGTCTCTGCTGACAGAGATCTTCAACATCTTTTCCCTGCAGGTGCCGGAATTGATCGACGGTTATCCTTTTGACAAAAAGGTGCTGTTCCTGGCGGTTGTGTTCGCCGGCCTTATCTGGTTTGTCAGAAAAACCTGCAGGCGCAGGACGACGGAATCTGTTTTCTTGACGATGGCGGTATCCTACTATCTGATCTTTATCGTGATCCGCTACTTTTCGTCCATGGACAGTTTTTATTTCCGCTTTTTCGAGCCGGCGACTTTCCTGGCCTGCATCGGGCTGATCGGTCTGCTCCTGCCATACCTTAGAGGCAGAAAGGCTTTTTCTTATTTCGCGGGGGCTGCTTTTGCCGTCGTCCTGATCTCGCTGCTCTCGCTGACTGACAGCGGAGAACTGAAAGAAGGGCGCGCCTACTACAGCGACGTGCGGGCCGGCTGGGAGAGGGCATATGCGGAAATCCCGGAGAAATCCGTGGTGATCTTCAGCGATCTGGACTTCCGCTCTTCCTATTACCGGCCGGATGTGATCGGCGGTGTGATCGATCAGGCGAGTACGCTTGATTCGCTCAAAGAAGTGTATTACGGCTCCGATTATCTGTGCGTCAAAAAAGAGTTCGCGGAGACGATGCTGGCGGAGGGAGAGTATGATAAAAGCATCTCAGAGATGCTGCAAAACGGTTTGGCCGAAGCGGAGGATTCCGGGATCTATATCGTGGTTCCCCTGCATTAGCGTCCGACATATACTTCAGACGGCAAAGAAGCGGGCAAAAAGTATTTTTCTTATCCGAAATTCTATGCTACAATGATATTCGTATGAAAATATGATACAGGAAATAAACGCAACGACAGGAGGTATCGGTCATGGGAATGACAATGACGCAGAAAATTCTCGCGGCTCACGCGGGACTCGATAAAGTGGAGGCCGGACAGCTCATTGAAGCGAATCTGGATCTGGTACTCGGCAATGATATCACAAGCCCGGTGGCGATTAAAGAGATGGAGAAGATGAAAGTGGACGGCGTCTTCGACAAGGACAAGATCGCCCTCGTGCCGGATCACTTCGTGCCGAACAAGGACATCAAATCCGCCGAGCACTGCAAGTGTGTCAGGGAATTTGCGTACCGCAACAAGATCACCAACTATTTTGAGGTGGGCGAGATGGGCATCGAGCACGCGCTGCTGCCGGAGAAAGGCCTGACGGTGGCGGGAGACGTGATTATCGGCGCGGATTCCCACACCTGCACCTACGGGGCGCTGGGCGCTTTTTCCACGGGCGTCGGCAGCACGGACATGGCGGCCGGCATGGCGACGGGCAAGGCCTGGTTCAAGGTGCCCTCCGCGATAAAATTCAACCTGACCGGCAAGCCCTCCGAGTGGGTGAGCGGCAAGGACGTGATCTTACATATCATCGGCATGATCGGCGTGGACGGCGCGCTGTACAAGTCCATGGAGTTTGTGGGGGAGGGCGTTGCGAACCTCACCATGGACGACCGATTTACGATTGCGAATATGGCTATCGAGGCGGGCGGCAAGAACGGCATCTTCCCGGTGGATGAGCTGGCGGCCGCCTACATGAAAGAGCATTCCGACAAGCCGTACACCGTCTATGAGGCGGATGCGGATGCCGTTTATGAGGAAGAGTACACGATCGACTTAAGCACTTTAAGGCCGACAATCGCGTTTCCGCATCTGCCGGAGAACACGAAGACCATCGATGAGATCAAGGAGGACATTGTGATCGATCAGGTGGTGATCGGCTCCTGCACCAACGGGCGCATCGACGATATGCGGATTGCGGCGAAAGTGCTTCAGGGCAGGCATATAGCGAAAGGGATTCGCTGCATCGTCATTCCGGCGACGCAGGCAGTTTACCTGCAGGCGATGGAGGAAGGGCTGCTAAAGATCTTTGTCGAGGCCGGCGCGGTGGTCAGCACACCGACCTGCGGCCCCTGTCTGGGCGGCTATATGGGCATTCTGGCACAGGGAGAGCGCTGCGTGTCCACCACGAACCGCAACTTTGTCGGGCGCATGGGTCATGTGGAGTCGGAAATCTATCTGGCGAGCCCCGCGGTCGCGGCGGCCAGCGCGGTGGCGGGCAAAATTTCCTGCCCCTGCCGCTTAGACTGAGCGGCGTAAGCGTGTCTTGTCAAAATCAGCAGCACAGAACAGAAAGAGCGAGGTAGTGATATGAAAGCGGCAAAAGGAACGGTTTTTAAGTATGGGGACAATGTGGATACGGACGTGATCATCCCGGCACGATATCTGAATTCTTCCGATCCGGCGGAACTTGCGCTGCACTGTATGGAGGATATCGATAAAGACTTCATCCATCGGGTGGCGAAAGGAGATATCATTGTGGCAACGAAAAATTTCGGCTGCGGTTCGTCCAGAGAGCACGCGCCGATAGCGATCAAGGCGGCGGGGGTAAGCTGCGTGATTGCGGAGACGTTTGCCAGAATTTTCTACAGGAACGCCATCAATATCGGCCTGCCGATCGTGGAGTGCCCTGAGGCGGCGAGGGAGATCGACGCGGGGGACACGGTGGAAGTGAATTTCGATACGGGCGTGATCACGGACGTGACAAAAGGGACGACTTATCAGGGTCAGGCATTTCCGGAGTTCATGCAGCAAATTATCGACGCAGAGGGACTGGTAAACTATATCAACGGCAGATAACGCGCTATGGTAAACAGAATCGACAACCATGATCCGTACGAATATCCCAGGATACAGAACGCCAATCCCCGCGGCAGGATCGAGGCGGGTGAAAAGTTCAGTCTGGATTACGGAAAAGATACGGATCTGGCTGACAAAGAGCAGAAAGCAAAGATCGGCCAAACCGCGCCGGATGCGGAGCGTGACCGACAGGCAGAGCGGGACGGCGTCAGGCTGGAGCTGTCGGGACAGGGACAGAAGACGCTTCGCCATGCGGAGACAGAAGCCCGGGATGCCGGTCCGGCCGGCGCCGGGAAGACGCAGCAGCCTCTGTGGGTATCTCTGCGCGATACGGTGCGTGCCGTGGCGGAGGGAATCAGGACACTGTTACGGCGTCTGTGGTATGACGCGCCGCGGGAAGAAAATCCTGAGGCGGATGCGGCGGCGGAGAATATCGCGGAAGAGATACAGGATACAGGCCCTGCGCCGGAAAGCGCGGAAGATATACGGCAGGATGTGCGGGAGAGTGACCGGATTGCCGCGGCACAGGAGATTCCTGCGCCTACGGCAGAGGAGCTGACCGTGCGGATGCGCAGCGAGGAGGCGCGTATCGACAGGGAAGTGCAGCCCTATCTGCGAAGCGGCGATCTGTCGCAGGTGGTGAGTCTGCTGACGGATAACGGCAGGAAGACGGTGGCGCACAACTCCACGCTTCTGACATACTATGACAGGCAGGGCAATGTGATCGAGCCGAGCGCTTCCGACAGAGAGCGGATTTTGCACGGGGACAGAAATGCCAGAAAACTGTGAGGGAAAATACGGACATCCCTGACTAAAACAGAGCGGTTCAGGCGACCACTCTGTTTTTTCCGTTCTTTTTGCCGTAGTAGAGGTTGTAGTCCGCCTCGGTGACGGTGTCCTCCACGGAGCGGCCGGTCCGATGGGCCGATACGCCGACGGTGACGGAGCAGCGCACCAGTTTCTCGCCGCACACGAAGATGTGATTGCAGATGCTGCGGCGTATTTTCTCCATCATGGCGCAGGTCTGTTCCGTATTCACGCTGCTGAAGATCAGGATCTCCTCGCCGCCCCATCTGCAGACGTAACCTTGCGAACCTGTCTGTTCTTTCATGATCTCGGCAATCTCTTTCAGCACGATGTCGCCGGCGTCATGGCCGTAGGTGTCATTCACCTTTTTGAAGTCGTCGATGTCGCACATGGCCAGGCAGAAATCCCTGCCGGATTCCATGGCGTGATCGAGGAATACCTGCATACTCCTGCGGTTGTACAGACCGGTGAGCGGGTCCGTGTTGGCCAGCTTCTCCAGGAGCTCGTTCTGGCTGCGGAGCTTGCTGTCCGAGAGATGGATTTCCAGCAGAAAAATCAGGGAGAACACAATCATGAAAATGCAGGTGCAGACCGCGTTAAACATATAGATGAGAAACAAAAATACAGGTGAGAGCGACAGGCTGTACAGCGGCGGCCGAAACAGGATGATCATCCGGCATCCGGCGAAAGCCAGAAAAGCGATAAAGCCAAGCAGCGTCGCCGCGATGTACCGCTTCCGCCCGCTCACGAGATTGTTGCACATATAATAGCAGAAAGGGATTAACGCCAGAATATACATGGTGAAGCCGTACTGCCAGCCGATGCAGATCGCCGCGGCGAGGGAGTGGAGGAGAATCTCAAAGTAGGTGGCCAGAAATACGCGGAACAGGCGTCCCGGTTTCCTGAGCATGATACCGCACGACAGGTAAGTCAGCACGCTGAATAGATTAAAAACGACCATCGGCGTGACATGCAGAAAGAGAAACAGGAGAAAAAACAGGGTGTGCACGACACCGATGCTGAAGATTGTCAGGTGAAATTTATAGTTGGATAAAAATAATAAAAAACGAAAGATGCGGGATTCCCGATCTGCTGTATTCTCTTTCATGGCTCAGTCATTTTCCTCTCGGAAGTATCATAAAAAACAGGCGCGCCACCGGCATGGTCCGGCCGTGGACACACGCACGATAAGATTATATAATATATTCTATGCAATGTAAATTACCATTCCCTCAATTTTTCGGATAAAAGACGGGACAGGACAGAGGAAAGAAATGGATAGGGAAGCGTTTGAACAGGCGAAACTGAAAGTGCTCTTAAAACAGCATGATCCGCACGGTTTCGGCACTCTGCAGGAGAAGACCGTGCACGCGGTGATGAAGCTGTACTATGAGCCGAATGAGGACTGCCACGAGGTGCCGATCGAAGGCTATATTGCGGATATTTATACGGGTGAGAGGATCATTGAGATACAGAACGGCAATTTCAATAAACTCCGGCCCAAACTGGAGGTTTTCCTGCCGCATTACCCGGTGACGGTGGTACTGCCGATTCCGCATTACAAGTGGGTGGTCTGGATGGATGAGGAGACGGGGGAATTGTCAGAGCGGCATAAGTCTCCGGTGACGGGAAGCGCCTACAGCGCTTTTCCGGAGCTGTACCGCATCAAAGCCTATCTGGGGCATCCCAATCTGTCTTTTGCCTTTCCGCTGCTGGATATGGACGAGTACAGGCTCTTAAACGGCTGGAGCAGGAACCGCAAGAGGGGTTCGAGCCGCTATGACAGGATGCCGCTGGCCCTCTTCGACGAGGTGTGCATCGAGCGGACAGAGGATTTTCGGCAGCTTGTGCCCTATGAGCTGGAAGATCCCTTTACGGTGCGGGAATTCGCGCAGGCGGCGCACATACGCAGGGATCTGGCCGGCGAGGTGCTGCCGCTTCTCGTCCATCTTGGCATTCTTGTCAGGAGCGGGAAACGGGGCAGGGAGTATCTCTACGAAACGGCGGAGGAGTACCGCTAGGGCTTATCGGTTAAGATGCGCAATTTGAACTTGTCTCTCTGCGTTTTGTCCGTTATAATAAACTGGATAAAGCAGAATTGATCGGGACAGCGAGGGAAGAGGTTACGACATGAACGCAATGGTTGCGCTGCACGGCGTTGGGACGGTTGTGGCATTTGTTATGATACTTCTCGTGTATCGGGCAAAACCGTCGGAACAACAGAAGATTTTGTTTGCCGGAACGGTGTTTACTTTTCTGGATGTATCCGGTTATTTCTTTGAACTGCAGGGACAGAGTCTGGAAGCCATCCGCCTGGCGGTTAAGATAGAGTATGTCGGCACGGCGCTCGGGCTGCTCAGCTTTCTCTATTTCACCTGTCTGTACAGCAATCACCTGCACAGCAGACCGATTCGGTTTATCAAGGCTTTCTATGCGGTCAACAATATTTTTATCCTGTCTTTGATCTTTACGATGGAGTATCACACGCTCTATTACAAGAGCGCCGGCTATACGGTGGAGGACGGGCTGTATCTGCTGACTTTTGAGCCGGGCGTCTTTTATCGCTGGTGGACTGTGTCCGTCACGGCGATGGGCATCCTGATTGCGCTGATCATGGTGCAGTCCGTGCTGGAGCACAAGGAAGATAAAAAGCCGGAGTTGCTCTTCATCCTGCTGGCTTCGTTCGTTCCTTTCGGGATGTGGCTTCTGAGAATTGCGGGTGCGTTCGGGCATTATGACTCGTATCCGTTCTCCATGCTGATCACGGAATGTATTCTGGTGTTCGTCATGTACCGTTACCGCCTCTTCGACGCGGTGAACAGCGCCAAGGACAGAGTACTCGACGATATCAAAGAAGGTATTCTTGTGGCGGACGAACTGGGAACGCTGATCTACGTCAATAAGGAGGCGGACACAATCTTTCCCAATATTGACTGGACGAACAGGGAGATGGTTGACGAGCAGGTGATCCACTTTATGGCTACACATGCGGACGGCTTTATCATACAGGAACATTTCTACGAGTGGCAGCAGAGCGAAATCTATGACGACAAGAAGCGTCTGGCCGGCATCCTGTACCGTATCTCGGACACGACGGACAACTATCTGTACACGAAGCAGCTGATCGAGTTAAAGGAGGAGGCGGAGCGCGCCAACGAGGCGAAAAGCTCTTTCCTCGCGCGCATGTCCCATGAGATCCGGACGCCGATCAACGCGATCCTCGGCATGAACGAGATGATCCTGCGGGAGACGGGACTCGGCAGCGTCAGGGAGTACGCGACGAATATCTACAGCGCGAGCAAAGTCCTGCTCTCCATCATCAACGATATTCTGGACCTGTCCAAGATCGAGTCCAGCAAGATGGAGCTGATGGAAGCGGATTACAACATGGGGAATCTGCTCTTAGACATCGAGAATATGATTTCCCTGCGGGCGGAGGAGAAGAATCTGCAGTTCAGGATTGTGACGGACGCGACTATGCCGAAGATGCTGCACGGTGACGAGAAGCGTATCAAGCAGTGCATTGTGAATCTGTTGACCAATTCAGTCAAATATACCAAAGAAGGCTCTGTCACCATGCAGGTGGATTATGTGAAAAACGACGACGACTCCATCAATCTCTGGGTTTCCGTCTCCGACACAGGCATCGGCATCAAGGAGGACGACCTGTACCTGCTGTTTGATCCTTTCACCCGCCTGGATATGCGAAAGAATAAGACGATCGAGGGTACGGGGCTTGGCTTAAGCATCACGAAGCGGCTGTTGGAGATGATGGGCGGCAATCTGACTGTGGAGAGCATCTACGGCAAGGGAAGCACGTTTTCTTTTGTCATCCCGCAGAAAGTGTCCGGGGAGGAGACGCTGGGGGATTATCGGAAGTCCGCCGACGATGTGACGCTGCCGGATGCGCAGGCGCGCAAGGCCTATGTCGCGCCAGGCGCAAAGATTCTCGCCGTGGACGACACGCGCGTGAACATCACGGTCGTCAAAGGCCTCTTAAAACGGCTGAAAGTACAGTTTGACTCTGCCTTAAGCGGTCAGGAGTGTCTGGATAAGGTGAAAGCGAACCGCTATGACATCATTCTGTTAGATCACATGATGCCCGAGATGGACGGCATTGAGACGCTTCACAACATGCAGCAGATGGAGGAGTACATACAGAACAAACCCGTCGTCATCGCGCTGACCGCCAACGCGATTGTGGGCGCGAAAGAGGAGTATCTGAAAGAGGGATTTGCGGACTATCTGTCTAAGCCGATTGATTCCGTGCAGCTGGAGGAGATGATCCACAAGTATCTGCCGGAGGAACTGATCGAATATATCTGACCGCTAAGAAAATAAGCGGGCAGTCCGTGAAACGGCCAATAGAGCGCTGAAGACGCGGGCCGTGAGTATATATGACTGCTATGGCAGCCCATTGGGCTGCCATATTCTTATGCCACCATATTTAGTATTTTTGTTTTGCAAAAGCACTAAATATGTGGTAAAATATTTTTCGTGAAAATTTTTGTGAGAAAGATACAGATTTACGGAGAATAACATGGCAAGAGCAAATGCGGAAAACAATTACGATGCCTCCAGTATCACCGTCCTGGAGGGGCTTGAGGCGGTTCGTGTGCGCCCCGGCATGTACATCGGCAGCGTCTCCACGAAAGGCCTGAACCACCTGATCTACGAGATCATGGACAACGCCGTGGACGAGCATCTGGCAGGGTACTGTTCCAAAATATGGGTGACGCTGGAGGCGGACGGTTCCGCCACCGTGTCGGACAACGGGCGCGGCATCCCCGTGGGGATGCACGAGAAAGGCATGAGCGCGGAGCGCCTTGTCTTCACGACGCTTCACGCGGGAGGCAAGTTCGACAATGAAGCCTACAAGACCAGCGGCGGTCTGCACGGCGTGGGATCATCCGTCGTCAATGCCCTGTCGGCGCATCTGCACGTGACGGTCAAGACCGGCGGCTTCATCTATGAGGACGATTACGAGAGGGGCGTTCCGACGCTGGCGCTTGAGAAAGGGCTGCTGCCCGTGACCGGCCGGACGAAAGAGACGGGGACGACCATCAATTTCCTGCCGGACGACACGATCTTTGACAGGACGCGCTTCAAGGAGGATGAGGTCAAGAGCCGTCTGCATGAGACGGCGTACTTAAATCCGGAGCTGACGATCATCTATGAGGACAGGCGCGGTGAGGAGCCGGAGCACATCGAGTATCACGAGCCGGAGGGAATCATCGGTTTTATCAAGGATATGAACAAGGCCAAGGAAGCGATCCACGACGTGATCTACTACAAGGGGGAATCCGAGGGGATCACGGTGGAGGTTGCCTTTCAGTATGTGAACGAATTTCATGAGAATGTACTGGGCTTCTGCAACAATATCTACAACGCCGAGGGCGGCACGCACCTGACCGGCTTCAAGACCATGTTCACGAATGTGATCAACACCTACGCCAGAGGTCTGAATGTCCTGAAAGAGAAAGACGTCAATTTCACCGGCGCTGATGTGCGCAACGGCATGACGGCGGTAGTCTCGATCAAACACCCCGATCCGCGGTTCGAGGGACAGACGAAGACGAAGCTGGACAATCAGGACGCGGCCAAAGTCGTCAGCAAAGTGACCGGCGACGAGATTGTCAGGTTTTTTGACCGCAATCTGGATACGCTAAAGAGCATCATCGGCTGCGCGGAGAAAGCGGCGAAGATCCGCAAGACGGAGGAGAAAGCCAAAACGAATATGCTGACGAAGCAGAAGTTTTCTTTCGACTCCAACGGGAAACTTGCCAACTGTGAGTCGAAAGACGCCTCCCGGTGCGAGATTTTCATCGTGGAGGGAGATTCCGCGGGCGGCAGCGCCAAGATGGCCAGGAACCGTATGTATCAGGCGATCCTGCCGATCCGCGGCAAGATTCTGAATGTGGAAAAAGCGAGTATCGATAAAATTCTGGCGAACGCCGAGATCAAGACGATGATCAACGCTTTCGGCTGCGGTTTTTCGGAGGGCTACGGCAACGATTTCGATATCAGTAAGCTGCGCTATGACAAGATTATTATCATGGCCGATGCGGATGTGGACGGCGCGCATATCTCCAATCTGCTTTTGACGCTGTTCTACCGTTTTATGCCGGAGCTGATCTACGAGGGGCACATCTATATCGCCATGCCGCCGCTCTACAAGGCCATGCCGTCAAAGGGGGAGGAGGAGTATCTCTACGACGACAAGGCGCTGGAGAAGTACCGCAAAAAGCACAAGGGGCCTTTTACCCTGCAGCGCTACAAGGGACTGGGCGAGATGGATGCCGAACAGCTCTGGGAAACCACGCTGGACCCCGATACGAGGCTTCTGAAACTGGTAGAGATCGAGGATGCCCGCATGGCGTCGGAGATGACGGAACTTCTGATGGGAACGGAAGTGCCTCCGCGCAAGGAATTCATATACCGCCATGCGCAGGACGCGGAACTGGATATATAGAGATAGTTGGAGGTTTGACATAGTTACATGGCTGCGATAAACGACAGGATCATTAAAACGGAATATTCCGAGGTGATGCAGAAATCTTTCATAGACTACGCCATGAGCGTCATCATCGCGCGGGCGCTGCCCGACGTGCGGGACGGCTTGAAGCCTGTGCAGCGCAGGACGCTCTACGACATGCACGAGCTGGGGATCCGCTACGACAGGCCATACCGCAAATCGGCGCGTATCGTGGGCGACACGATGGGTAAGTATCACCCGCACGGCGACAGCTCCATCTATGAGGCGCTGGTCGTCATGGCGCAGGATTTCAAGAAAGGACTGCCGCTCGTGGACGGACACGGCAATTTCGGCAATATCGAGGGCGACGGCGCGGCTGCCATGCGTTACACCGAGGCGCGTCTGGCGCAGATCACGCAGGAGGCGTTTCTGGCCGATCTGGACAAGGATGTGGTGGATTTCGTCCCGAATTTCGATGAGACGGAGAGAGAACCCAGCGTGCTGCCCGTGAAGATACCGAATCTGCTCATCAACGGTTCGGAGGGTATCGCGGTGGGTATGGCCACCAGCACACCGCCTCATAACCTGGCGGAGGTGATCGAGGCGACCAAGGCCTATATGCTGGATGAGAACATCACCACAAGAGAGTTGATGCGCTATGTGAAAGGGCCGGATTTCCCTACGGGCGGCATCGTCATCAACGAGGATGAGCTGCTCGAAATCTATGAAACGGGGACGGGCAAGATCAAACTGCGCGGCAAAGTGGAGGTGGAGAAAGCCAAGGGCGGCAGGATCAATCTGGTGATCACGGAGATCCCCTACACGATGATCGGCGCCAACATCGCGAAATTCCTGACAGATGTGGCGGCACTCGCGGAGACGAAGAAGACGCAGGACATCGTGGACATCACCAACCAGTCCTCCAAGGAAGGCATCCGCATCGTGATCGAGCTGCGCAAAGACGCGGATGTGGAAAATTTCAAGAATCTCCTGTACAAAAAAACCAGGCTGGAAGATACGTTCGGTGTGAATATGCTTGCCATCGCGGACGGCAGGCCGGAGACGATGGGTCTAAAGCAGATCATACAGGAGTGCGTCAAATTCCAGTACGAGGTAGCTGCCAGAAAATACAGCAATCTCCTCGAGAAAGAACTGGAGCGCAAGGAGATTCAGGAAGGGCTGATCCGGGCGTGCAACGTGATCGACCTGATTATCGAGATCCTGCGCGGTTCCAAGGACAGAAATATGGCGAAAGCCTGCCTGATCGAGGGAAAAACCGACGGCATCAGGTTCAAATCCAAGGAATCCAGGATCATGGCGGCGCAGCTCATGTTCACGGAGAAGCAGGCGAATGCAATCCTGGACATGCGGCTGTACAAGCTGATCGGTCTGGAGCTGGAGGCGCTGATCGCCGAGCACGAGGAGACGATGGCCAACATCTACCGCTACGAGGACATTCTGGCGAGAAGAGATTCCATGGCGCAGGTCATCATCAACGAGCTGGACGAGATCAAGGAGCGTTACAGGCAGCCCAGACGGACGCAGATCACCAACCAGAGCGAGGCGGTCTATGTGGAGAAGCCGATAGAGGAGACAGATATTGTCTTCCTGATGGACCGTTTCGGCTATGCCAGAACGATCGATACCTCCACTTATGAGAGAAATAAGGAGACGGCGGACGGCGAGAACAAGTATGTATTTACCTGTAAGAATACCGGCAAGGTCTGTCTTTTTACCAATACCGGGCAGCTGCACACGCTGAAAGTGACAGATCTGCCCATGGGAAAGCTTCGTGACAAAGGCGTGCCCGTGGATAATATCAGCAATTACGACTCCGCCAGAGAGAGTATCGTCTATGCGGCGAGCCAGAGCGACTTGAATCTCTACCGCGTCATTTTCGTCACAAAACAGGCCATGCTCAAGGTGGTGGACGGCGGCGAGTTCGACGTGGCGAAGCGGACGGTCGCGGCGACAAAGCTGCAGGAGGGCGATGAAGTTGTGAGCGTCACGGCGCTCAAGGAGCAGCGAAACATCGTACTGCAGTCCGCGGAGGGATATTTCCTGCGATTTGCGGTGGAAGAGATTCCGGAAAAAAAGAAAGGCGCCATCGGCGTGCGCGGCATGAAGCTGGGCGCAAAGGACAGCGTGGAGGCGGTCTACTATACGCAGAATGCGGTGGAGAAGACCATCGAGTACGGCGGCAGACAGATGGAACTGAACAAACTGAAACCGGGCCATCGTGACAGCAAGGGTGTCAAGGTCAGGATATCGTAAAAAGGAAGCGTGTGAAAAATCGCACGGAGGGTCAGTATGAGAGTGATAGCGGGAACGGCGAGAAGCCTGCGGTTAAAGACGCCTGAGGGCATGGATACAAGGCCGACCACAGACAGAATCAAGGAGACGCTCTTCAATATGCTTCAGCCGCATCTGCCAGGCGCGGTTTTTGTCGATCTGTACAGCGGCAGCGGCGGCATCGGCATCGAGGCGTTAAGCCGCGGCGCGAGGCACGCCTACTTTGTGGAAAACAGTAAGGAAGCCATCGCCTGTATCACGGAAAATCTGCGCTTTACCAGGCTGGCAGACCGTGCCACCGTCCTGAAGCAGGACGCGCTGGCGGCGTTGTCGGGCATTCACGAGAAAGAGGCGGACGTCGTCTTCATGGATCCGCCCTACGGTTTGGGCTGTGAGAGAGCGGCTTTGCAGATTCTGCGGAATATGCCCTATGTGACGGCATACACACTGATTGTCATAGAGGCGGCACTGGATGAAAATTTCGGTTTTTTGCCGGAACTGGGGTTTGTATTGGAGAAAGAAAAGCGCTATAAGACGAATAAGCATGTATTCTGCCGCAGGGCTTAACCGGCGGGACAGGATGAGAATCATGCTGTGCGGTCAGGGGAAATTTTGGAAAAATTTCAAAATAAATAGAGACATTTTCCCAAAAGTGATTTATGATGGTAAAGACAGCATGAAAGGGGAAGGGTATTCAGCCATCTATGAAAGCGGCGATCTATCCGGGCAGCTTCGATCCGGTGACCTACGGGCATCTGGATATTATCAGGCGTGCCGCGGAAATTTTCGATGAGTTGACGGTCAGCGTACTGAATAATAAAATAAAGACTCCATTGTTTTCTGTGGAAGAACGTGTTAAGATGTTAGAGGAGGCTACGAGGGATCTGCCCAACGTCAGGATAGATTCTTTCAGCGGCCTGCTGATCGATTATGCCAGAGAGCAGGATATCCATGTGGCGATCAGAGGACTGCGCGCCATCACGGATTTTGAGTATGAACTGCAGATTGCGCAGACGAACAGGAAATTCTCCAACGGGGAGCTGGATACAATGTTTTTGACGACCAGTCTGGAATATGCGTACTTAAGCTCCTCCACGGTGAAAGAGATTGCCAGCTTTAACGGCGACATCTCGCAGTGTGTGCCGGAGTTTGTGGCCAGATCGATCTATGAAAAATACGGATATGGCAGATAGGAGTAAAGATGAGCAGTAGAATCGAACAACTGATCGATGAGATTGAGGACTATATTGACGGCTGCAAATACCAGCCTCTCTCCAAGACGAATATTATCGTCAATAAGGAAGAGATTGACGAGCTTTTGCGTGAGCTGCGCATGAAGACTCCTGACGAAATCAAGCGCTATCAGAAGATCATCACCAACAAGGAAGCGATCTTAAACGATGCGCGTGCCAAGGCGGAAGCGCTTATCAAGGATGCGACGGCACAGACGACGGAGCTGATCAACGAGCACGAGATTATGCAGCAGGCATACGCGCAGGCTAACGAGGTTGTCAAGATGGCGACACAGCAGGCGCAGGAGATATTGAATACAGCCACGGCGGAGGCCAATGGCGTCAAGACGTCGGCCATGCAGTATCTGGACGATATGCTGGCCAATCTGGAGAGCGCCATGACGGCGACGTTAGCTACAACCACCGAGCATTACGAGAGTTTTTACAATACGATTAACAGCTACAATGAGACAGTCAAGGCGAACCGCGCGGAACTCAGGCCCGTCCAGGTGGAGCAGATGCTCAAGGAGGCGGAGAGCGGCGGAGAGTCCTCGGAGCTGGATATCATGTGACGGATCATTCGGGTAACAGCGAATGAGAGCTGTGCGCGTCACAGATAAGAGAACATAGAATGTACAAGCCGGTTTGCAGAAACCGGCTTGTTTCGGTCAGAACGGCCGGTGAATCTGTATGTATGGAGTGATCGGGTGAACAGTACAGACTGCGTCAAAAACAATCCCAGAAAGAGAAAATGCAGTGTGAAAGTGTGGGCGGCGGCCCTGTTTCTTTCTCTTGTGCTGCCTGTACAGGGAGCCAGAGTCTGTGCCGAGGAGCCGAATCCCTCGCCTGACCCCGTGGTGATTGTGATCGATCCGGGACACGGCGGGGAGAATCTCGGCGGGCAGTATGAGGAATACACGGAGAAAGACATGACCATCGTCGTGGCAAAAGCCATGAAAGAGGAGCTGGAGAAGTACGAGGGTGTCACCGTCTATCTCACGAGAGAGAGCGACGAGGAATTGTCTCTGAGCGAGCGCTGTGATTACGCAAAGAGCGTGGACGCGGATTTCCTGTTCTGCCTGCACTTCAATATGTCGGGAGAGCATACGCTGTTCGGCGCGGAGTGCTGGGTATCGGCGTTCGGGGAATATTACAGCAGGGGTTATAGCTTTGCCGATATAGAGATTGGTATGCTGAAAGAACTGGGCCTGTATTCCCGGGGCATCAAGACGAGGCTCAACGACAGGGGAAGCGATTATTACGGCATCATCAATCATGCCGTGGAGCGGGGGTTCCCCTGCGTACTCATTGAGCACTGCCACCTCGATCAGGAGAACGATCAGCCTTTTTATGATCACGACGAGAAACTGAAAGCTTTCGGCAGGCTGGACGCGACGGCGGCAGCGAAATATTTCCGCCTGCGGTCGGAGACACTCGGCGTCGATTACAGCGATTACGAGACGGTCTCCGTACCTGTTCCGTCCGGCGTGATGCGCCCGGATCAGTCTGAGCCGGATGTGTGCATGATTGATGTGACGGATCAGGACATGGAGACGGGAGAAGTGACTGTGGAGGTGTCCGCCGCGGATTACGACAGCGGGATGCTGTATTACACTTACAGCTATGACAACGGCGAGACTTTTTCCGAGCTGCAGCGCTGGCCGGACGAAGAGGCGGATACCTTTCGCTTTACCATGCAGGTGCCGCCGCATATCGTGCCGCAGATCGTTGTGAACGCATATAACGGTTATGACCTCTACACGACCAGCAATATGGTTTCCCTGCCGTCCATGGATTACAAGACGGCCGAGGAGATTGCCGCCGAGCAGGCGCAGAAAGAGGCGCTGGAGAGCGCTTCCGCCGATGTGGCGGACGGGCGCGCAGAGGACGGCGCCGCATCCGCTGAAAATCCGGAAGAGCAGCGCAGAAACGCTGAACTGAAGCAGATCAACGCGTCGGAAACAGAGGAGGAATCCCTGTCATTTGGGTACTTCCTGGCTGTCTGCGGCGTATGCGCGCTTCTCGTGCTGGCGCTGGTCTTTTCCATGATACTGATTTTGCGCGGACGCAGGCGGCGAAGACGGCGCAGAAGACGGTAAAGGGAGAGCGACTGTGTCAGAGATGGTCACAGAAAGTGTGATGAGCCACCGTACAGGCGGCGCCGAGCCGGCCGTGCCGGGGACAGTCCCGGCCTGTGTGATGAGCGGTACCGTGCAGATGACGGTGGATGAAAAAGAGGCTCGTCAGACAGCATGGAGCGCGAGATAGCACAGGGCAGTGAGGATGGTCTGCATTGCTTTGTGAAAGACGTAGGGCCGCAAGGACAGCTCTGTCCGGCAGATCATGCTGTAGGTCTGCGCAATGCAGGAGAACCCCCCAAAAGGAAGCAGGATCAGAATCGGAATGATGAGCGATGGACCGCCGGATTCGATTCCGCCCGTGATCTCTAAAAGACAGCGGAAAATATACAGGATACTGCCGTCGGCGTTTGAAAACGGCACAAAGACAATGTTGAGCAGATTGAAGAATACCATGTAGCCGCCCAGTCTGGCGATGCCGAGGAGCCCGGACAGTACGGCGGCGTCGGCGGCGGCCAGAAAAGGCATGGGCGAAGAGACGCCGGACGGGACGGACACATTCTGTTTTGCGGCGGTGTCTGGGGCTGGCAGTGCAGGGCGGCCGGTCTTGGCTGCAGGCCTTAAAGAAGACTGCAGGCGGCCGCAAAGCGGCATCACGCGGCAGAGGATAAAGCCATAGAAGAGCGGGACGCCGTACATGATCAGGAAAGGCATAAGAGGCCTGTCGATGGCGAGGGTGGGCACTACATAGCTTAAGAAATAGATCGGCCCGATATTGTTGCAGAAAGCCAAAAGACGCGCGCCCTCCCGTCGGGAGAGACGCCCCGTTTCGCAAAGTTCGCCGATGATCCGCGCGCCCATCGGGAAACCGCAGAGGAAGCCCATGACGATCGTGTAGGAGCCGTTTTCGGATGTGCCGAACAGAGCGTGTAAGAGCGGATGGAGCAGTCTGACGAAACTCTCCGTCAGATTCATGCGGATCATGATGCCGGAGAGAATCATGAAAGGGAGCAGCGCGGGCACCATTTTCTCAAACCAGAGCGTAAGCCCTGTGGAGGCATACTTCAGGGAGAGTGCGGGAAAACGCAGGAGAAGGACGATCAGGTAGAGGGCAAGTGCAGCAGACAGCAGCCGCTGCAGCCTATCGGCAGTCTGGCGCATGAGGCGGCCTCCTTTGGCGGATGATTCATCTTATGTATATTCCTGTCGCAGGAGCGTTATGCTTTGGCTGCCGGAAACGCCGGACAATGTAAACAGACTGAAAGAGAGCAAAGTGCCATGCGCCTGGATAAATTTCTGTGCGACTGCGGCGCCGGGACGCGCAGTGAGGTCAAGAGAGAGATCAGAGCCGGTCTTGTGACGGTGAACGGAGAAAAAGCACTGCGGCCCGAACAGCAGATCGATGAGGCCAAAGACCGCGTTTGCCACAGAGGGAAGCCCTGTATCTATGAAAAGTATGTCTACTATCTGCTGCATAAACCGGCGGGTGTGGTGTCGGCCACGGAGGATGCGAAAGAGCGCACCGTTCTCGATCTGCTTGGGGAAGAGCGGCGCGAGGGAATATTCCCGGTAGGCAGGCTGGATAAGGACACGGAGGGGCTTCTGCTGCTTACGGACGACGGCGCGCTGGCGCACGAACTGACCTCGCCGGCGAAACATGTGGAGAAAGAGTACGAGTGTCTGCTGGCCCGGCCCTTTGACGTGACACAGAAGTATATGCTGGAACAGGGCGTGGACATCGGCGAGAAAGAACCGACCAGGCCGGCTGTGGTGCGCATACTGGATGAAAAGCGGATTACCCTGACGATCACAGAGGGCAGGTTCCATCAGGTGAAACGGATGCTGCGCGCTGTGGGCAACGAGGTCGTGTACCTGAAGCGGCTGCGCATGGGGGCGCTGGCGCTGGATGAAACTCTTCCGGCGGGCGGCTTTCGCAGGCTGACGGCGGAGGAGACGGAGAATTTGCGGAAATGACAGAGGCGATAATTTTTGACCTGGACGGTTCGATGGTGGATTCCATGTGGATGTGGCGTGCCATTGATATAGAATATCTCGGCAGATTCGGCATTGCTCTGCCGGACAATCTGCAGTCGTGTATCGAGGGCATGAGCTTCACCGAGACGGCAACTTATTTCAAGGAGCGTTTTGCGCTGCCGGATGATCTGGATACGATCAAGGCTGACTGGAATCGCATGGCATGGGATAAGTATGCCTGCGAGGTGCCGCTTAAGGACGGTGTGCGGGAACTGCTGGAGTATTGCGCCGGACACGACATCAAGGCGGGGATCGCCACCAGCAATTCCAGAGAACTGGTGGAAAATGTCGTCGGCGTGCACGGCCTGAACCGCTATTTCGGCTGTATCATGACGGCCTGCGACGTGGCGAAAGGAAAGCCCTCTCCGGATATCTATCTCGCCGTGGCCAGTGCACTCGGCGTGCAGCCGGAGAACTGCCTCGTGTTCGAGGATATCATACCCGGCATTCAGGCGGGCAAGGCGGCCGGGATGCGGGTCTGCGCCGTCTACGATCCATACTCCGAACATCAGGACGAGGAGAAGAGAAGACTTGCGGATTACTATACCTACGATTTCAGGGAGCTGATCAAAGATGGGATTCTTGCCGATTTCTAAGGAAGATATGGCTGCACAGGGGATAGAGCAGCTGGATTTCGTCTATGTCGTCGGGGATGCCTATGTGGATCACCCCTCTTTCGGGCACGCTGTGATCAGCAGGGTTTTGGAGGCGCACGGCTACCGTGTGGGAATCATCTCCCAGCCTGACTGGCGGGATGAGCAAAGCATCACGGTTCTGGGAAAACCGCGTCTGGCGTTCCTCGTCACGTCCGGCAATATGGATTCCATGGTGAATCACTATTATGTATCGGGCCGCCACCGGCAGAGTGACGCATACACGCCGGGCGGTGAAACGGGGAGACGGCCCGATCACGCGGCGGTGGTCTACAGCAATCTGATTCGCAGAGTTTATAAGGATATTCCCGTGATTCTCGGCGGCATTGAGGCCAGTCTCAGACGCATGGCTCATTACGACTACTGGTCAGACAGCTTCAAGCGCTCGATTCTTCTGGACAGTCAGGCGGATCTGATCTCCTACGGCATGGGCGAGAGATCCGTTGTGGAGATCGCGGACGCACTCGCAAGCGGCATCGCCGTCAGAGATATCACGTTTGTCGCGGGGACGGTTTATCAGACCAGACATCCGGAGTCTGTGTACGACGGCGAGATACTGCCGTCCTACGAAGAGATGCAGACAGATAAGAAAAGGTACGCGGAGAGTTTCCGAATACAGTATGACAACACTGATCCCTGCACGGGCAGAACGCTGGTCGAGGCATATCCTGACGGCACGTACGTGGTACAGAATCCGCCGTCTGCGCCGCTCACCACGCAGGAGATGGACGATATCTACGAACTGCCGTACATGAGGACCTATCACCCGTCCTATAAGGACAAGGGAGGTGTGCCCGCCATCGCGGAGATTCAGTTTTCGCTGGTCAGCAACAGAGGATGTTTCGGCGGCTGCAGCTTCTGTGCCCTGACGTTCCATCAGGGCAGAGTCGTTCAGGTACGGAGCCACGAATCGATTCTGCGGGAGGCCGGGCTGATGATACAGGATTCCGGGTTCAAAGGCTACATCCACGATGTGGGCGGCCCTACCGCGAATTTCCGGCATCCCTCCTGCGAAAAACAGCTGACAAAGGGTGTCTGCAAAGACAGACAGTGTCTGTTCCCAAAGCCGTGTCCGAACCTCACGGTGGATCACAGCGATTATCTGTCGCTCCTCAGGAAGCTGAGAGCCCTGCCAGGTGTCAAAAAAGTGTTCGTGCGCTCAGGCATCCGTTTTGATTATCTGCTCGCGGACAGGGACGATACCTTTTTCAGGGAGCTTGTGGAACATCATGTCAGCGGGCAGCTTAAGGTCGCGCCGGAGCACATCTCCGACGCCGTCCTCGACAGGCTGGGCAAGCCGAAGCGGGAGGTCTACGACCGTTTTGTCAGAAGATATGAGAAAATCAACGGTCAGCTTGGCAAAAAGCAGTTTCTCGTGCCCTACCTGATGTCCTCGCATCCGGGCTCTACGCTGAAAGAGGCCATTGAACTGGCGGAGTATGTCCGTGATCTGGGTTATATGCCGGAGCAGGTGCAGGATTTCTATCCGACGCCCTCCACGGTGTCCACGGTCATGTACTATACGGGGATCGACCCGCGGGACGGCAGCCCGGTTTACGTCTGCCGCAATCCCCATGAAAAAGCGATGCAGCGGGCGCTGATCCAGTACCGCGATCCGAAGAATTATGAGCTGGTGAAAGAGGCGCTCTTAAAGGGCGGCCGCGCGGATCTGATCGGTTTCGGTGAGAAGTGCCTGATCCGGCCCCGCAGACTATCCGGTAAGGAAAGAGAAAAAGCAGGAAAACCTGCAAATGACAGGCGGCAGAAAAACATGAAAAAGAAGACGAAGACAATCCGCAATGTCCACAAAAAGAAATAGTGCCTGGAATGAGGATGAATATGAATATTGCAATCATCACAGGGGCTTCCTCCGGCATGGGGAGGGAGTTCGCCGTACAGATAGCTTCACAACTGTGCAGGACAGACGAGATATGGCTGCTGTCGCGGAATAAGGCAGCGATGGAGGAACTGGCGGGGACTATGCGCATGCGGACGAGGGTCATTCCCATAGATCTGGCGGATGAGCGGGAACTTAAACGGTTTCGGGAAGTACTATCGATTGCGGCGCCGAAGATCACGCTGCTTGCCTCCTGCGCGGGCGTGGGGAGCCACGGGCTCTTCGCCGCACAGACTGAGGACGATATTCAGGCCATGCTGCGCCTGAATGTGACGGCGCAGACGATGCTTGTCAGAATGTGTCTGCCCTATATGCGCAGAGGCAGTAAGATTTTGCTGTTTTCGTCCGGCGCGGCTTTCGTGCCTCAGCCGGGTTTCTCAGTTTACGCCGCCTCCAAGGCCTATGCCTATTCTTTCGGCAGGGCGATCGGCGCAGAACTGCGGGGGCGCGGCATCCATGTGACCACGGTCTGTCCCGGCCCGGTGGATACGCCTTTCCTGGCACACGCCTACGGGAACAGGGAAGAGATGAGCGGATTGAAACGGCTGACGACTCTGGACGCGCCGCGTGTTGTGGCAAAGGCTGTCAACGATTGTAAAAGACACCGCGCCGTGTCTGCCTGTGGACTTCCCATACGGGCATTATATCTGGCGACACAGAGCGTACAGAATATCGCACAGTATTTTTTCGCCTGCTCTGAGACGCTGTCGGAAGAGCGGAAGGAGACGGAAAGATGAAGACGCTGTTTGTCAAAAAAGGATGTTACGGCTATATCAGAAATCATCGGGCGGTCGCGGCGGTGAGGACGCTTCTGTTCTTTTCGCTCAGCATCGGCCTCTACCTCATCGGCTATAAGACGACAGGGACAAACCGAAATCTGCTGACGATCGTGGCTGTGCTGGGATGCCTGCCCGCCTGCAAGAGTGCGGTAAACCTGATTCTCTTTCTCAGGGCGTCCGGCTGCAGCGAGACGCTTTGGAAAGCTCTGCAGGGCTTCGACGAGGACTTTACCGTGTTCTATGACATGTATTTTACTTCCTATCAGAAGAATTATGCCGTCAGCCACATGGCGCTGAAAGGCGGCGTGCTGTGTGGAATCACCGAAAATCCGAAATGCGATCCTGCGGAGGCGCAGAAGCATCTGGAGCAGATGATCCGGCAGGAAGGAATCAAAAATGTGACGGTTAAGATTGTCTCTGACAGGGAGGACTATATTGACCGACTGAGTCGATTAGAAAAGACAAACCCTGAGGAGTGCCGGGAGAGAGACGGACTGATCAGCCTGCTGTATTCCGTATCCATCTAATTCGGGGCAAGTCCCACCGCTTCCGGAAACCTCGGGGACGGAATGAAAGAAGAACAAGCTAAGTCATACCCCGTAGCTTGCTGCGGGGTATTTAACTTTGAGAAAATATATATTGGAGCGGAGGTACGTAGCAATCATATGTATCAGGTGCAGATCACGCAAAAAGACGCCGGCCAAAGGCTGGATAAATATCTGAACAGAATCCTGCCGGAGGCCGGAAACGCGTTTCTCCACAAGATGCTGCGCAAGAAGAACATCACGCTGAACGACAAAAAAGCCGACGGCGCCGAGCGGCTGATGGAGGGCGACAGCGTGAAGATTTTTTTCTCCGATGAAACCCTTTTGAAATTCATGGGGCGGCAGGCGCTTCCGGGCAACGGCGCAGAAGAGCAGACAGGCGGGACGCCAGGCGGGAAAACGCCGCCGTGCAGAGTGGACAGAACGGCTGTGCGGCAGGAGTACCAGGCAGCCTATGCGAAACTGCAGAAGATTGCCGTCCTCTACGAGAACGAGCATGTGCTTCTGGCAGATAAGCCGGCGGGCCTGCTTTCCCAGAAAGCGGTGTCCGCTGATCTGTCTCTGAACGAATGGCTGATCGGCTATCTGCTCATCTCCGGCGCTTTGCGGGAAGATGATCTTAGCTATTTCAAGCCTTCCGTCTGCAACCGCCTCGACCGCAACACCAGCGGTATTGTGCTGTGCGCGAAAACTCTGCAGGGCGCCAGAATGCTCGGCGATATCCTGCGGGACAGGACGCTGCATAAGTATTATCGGACCTATGTAAAAGGTGCGATTACAGACGAGAGCCTCATCGAAGGATATCTGAAGAAAGATGAGACCCGCAACAGGGTTTCTGTCGAGCCTGCAGATGCCTATACGGCTTCAGCTGCGCCGGAGAGTCTGCGGCGTACCTACATTAAGACAGGTTATCGACCGGTTTGTGCAGAGGGCGACAAGACGCTTCTGGAGGTTGAACTTTTCACGGGCAGGACGCACCAGATCCGGGCGCATCTGGCAGGCATCGGCCATCCCGTTCTGGGCGATTACAAATACGGCGACCGGGCTTGGAACGATGTGTACAGGAGCCGGTTTCAGGTGCGTGCACAGCTTTTGCATGCCTATAGGGTAGTCTTCCCGCGGCTGGATGAGCCTTTTACGGACTTAAGCGGCAGGGAGTTTATTGCCGAGCTGCCGGAGATATTCGCGCGGGTGGCGGGACGGTGATGGGGTTAGGGGCTGTATAGACGGATGGGTTAGAGGAATATGTAGCTGGATTGTTTGAGGTAAGGAGAGAAAATTGTAATATAGGAATCGAGAATACAGGCTTCTCTAGTATTCGGTGTTCAGATCTCAGTAGCTAGGGTAAAGTTTTTGTAGGAAAATCAAATAGACAAAAGAAGAAAGCACCAGCTTTGTGTTAAGATAGAGTTTGC
>CANPZI010000002.1 GCA_947588995.1 uncultured Lachnospiraceae bacterium | reverse complement strand
GGCGGGATTTGAGCTGATGCGGGACAAGAGAGAGGAGTACATAAAGGTCATGGCTGCCGTGGACAGGCAGTGAGCCGAGGTGGGATAATTTGTAAAGAAAATATGACAATTTTTAACAAAGTGTTAAAAGATAAGCCCGTCGTATGTTCAAAAATGACTCCGTGTGGTACAATCAATCTATATTTGCAAAGCGGCAAATGCAGTCTTTATGATGCAAAAAGGGAGCTACTTTATGGATAAGCAGACGGAAGAAACACAGGAGATATCTGAAGCACAGATATCGGACGGGAGCGTTTCGTCGGAGAATACAGAAGCTGTCAATGAAGTTCACGCAGTTGCAGGAGACGCCAAAAAGGGGCGTAAGATTAAAAACATTCCGCTTTTGATCGCGGAGGTCGGGATTCTGATTCTGGCGCTTGGTATCTTGTATGTGGTGCTTACGGCGACCCGCGAGGTGGAGCGCAAGGCGATCGACGAGGAGAAGATCACGATCAACGAGGAGATTGCGCAGAGCATGCAGACGGAAGAGGGCGAGGAGGCGAAAGGATATCGCAATATCGCTCTTTTTGGCGTGGACGCCAGAGACGGGGAACTCGGCAGAGGGACGAGGAGCGATTCGATTATTATCGCCAGCATCAATATGGACACGCAGGAGATTAAGCTGGTTTCCGTGTTCCGCGATACGTTCCTGAATCTGGGGAACGATTCCTACAACAAGTGTAATGCGGCTTACGCGCAGGGCGGTCCGGAGCAGGCGATCAATATGCTGAATACGAATCTGGATCTGGATATCACGGATTATGTGACGGTCGGCTTTGGCGGACTGATCGATTCGGTGGATGCGCTCGGCGGGATCGAGATGGATATCACGGAGACGGAGATCAATCATCTGAACAATTATCAGATGACGATGGCGGAAGAGATGGGTGTGGATTATATCCCGGTGGAGCACAGCGGGAAACAGCTCTTAAACGGGATGCAGGCCACGGCGTACTGCCGGATCCGCTATACTAAGGGTGACGATTTCCGGCGGGCTGAGAGGCAGCGGGACGTACTGACGGCCATGATGGATAAGGCCAAGACGGCTACGGTGAGCGAACTGACCGAAATGGTCAATGCCATTTTGCCGGAGGTACAGACTTCTCTGGGAGTCAATGAAATCTTAAGTGTTTTGGGAAGTGTAGCGGGTTATGATGTGGTGGCAAGCGACGGCTTTCCTTTTGAGGACGGCAGGATCGGCGTGACTGTGGGCAGCAAGGGAAGCTGTGTGGTGCCGGATGATCTGCAGGCTAATGTTACCGAACTGCACAGGCTGCTGTATCCGGAGACAGCCTATCAGCCGTCGAAGCAGGTGCAGAATATCAGCGTCGAAATCGCTTCGCTCACGGATGAGTACAGATAAAATCAGGATATGATCGAGAGAGACTGAAGACAGCAGTTGGAGTGATAACCCCGACTGCTGTTTCGATATGGCCGTGATTTTGGGCGGCAGACTGCGCCGGAGAGCATGGCAGGCTAAAAGAGGTAGTGCGGAAATGGGGAAATTGCTGATTTATTTGAGGCATTATAAGAAAGAGACGGTTCTCGCGCCGCTCTTTAAAATGCTGGAGGCGTGTTTTGAACTGTTCGTGCCGTTAGTTATGGCGGAGATTATCGACAGGGGGATCGGCGGAAAGGACATTGGATTCTCGCTTGGCATGGGCGGATTGCTGGTCGCGCTGGGGGTGATCGGACTCGTCTGCTCCATTACGGCTCAATATTTTGCGGCCAAAGCGGCGGTGGGCTTTTCCACGGAGATGAAGCACGCGCTTTTTGATCATCTGCAGAGCCTTTCTTACACAGAGATCGATACGCTGGGAACTTCCACCATGATCACCCGCATGACATCTGACGCCAATCAGGTGCAGAACGGCGTCAACATGGTGCTGCGGCTTTTTCTGCGCTCGCCCTTTATCGTCTTTGGCGCGATGGTCATGGCATTTACGATCGACGTGAAAGCGGCGATGATCTTTGTGGTGGCCATTCCGCTTCTGTCTGTTGTGGTTTTTGGCATTATGATGCTCACGATGCCGCTGTATCGAAAAGTGCAGAACGGGCTGGACAGTGTGCTGCAGTCCACCCGCGAGAACCTGACGGGCGCGCGTGTGATACGCGCTTTCAATAAGGAGCAGGAAGAGATCGCGGATTTTGAGGAAAAGAACGCGGCACTTGCGCATATGCAGCTCTTCGTGGGCAAACTATCTGCGTTGACTAATCCGGTCACTTATATTATCGTCAATGTGGCCACGATGGCGCTGCTCTATACGGGCGCTGTGCGCGTAGACGAGGGAAGCATCACGCAGGGGCAGGTGGTGGCCTTGGTCAACTATATGTCGCAGATTCTCATAGAGCTGGTAAAACTGGCGAATCTCATTATCACGATCACCAAGGCACTGGCCTGTGCAAAACGGATTCAGGGCGTGTTCGACATCTCCTCAAGCATGACATGGGCGGAAGAGACAGCACAGCGCGCACAGACGACCGGGAGGAAAGAAGAGAGTGCGGCGCAGTGTGCGGGTGTCGGGGACGGAATGGAACGGAGTGAGCAGCGCGCCGTACAGGCCGGGGATGAGGAGCCGCAGCCCTATGCCGTGGCTTTCGAGCACGTGTGTCTGACCTATGCGGGCGCGGGCGCGGAGGCGCTTACCGATATTGATTTTCGGATCAGGAGAGGCGAGACGGTGGGAATCATCGGCGGTACGGGATCAGGAAAGACTTCTCTGGTCAATTTGATTCCGCGCTTCTATGACGCCACATCCGGCTGCGTCAGGATCGACGGCAGGGATGTGCGGGAGTATGCGAAAGCAGAACTGCGGGAGAAAGTGCGCGTCGTCCCGCAAAAAGCCGTTCTGTTCCAGGGCACGATCCGGGAAAACCTGCTCTGGGGCAAAGGCGATGCGACGGATGCGGAGATGTGGCGGGCGCTGACTGCGGCGCAGGCGAAAGATTTTGTGGAGCAGAAGCCGGGAAAGCTGGATTTTGCTGTCACCCAGGCGGGCCAGAATCTGTCCGGCGGGCAGAGACAGCGGCTGACAATTGCCCGGGCGCTGGTAGGCGAACCTGAGATATTGATTCTGGACGACAGTGCGTCGGCGCTGGACTATGCCACGGACGCGGCGCTCAGGCAGGCGATTCACGCCATGTCCGGGGATATGACTGTGTTTATCGTTTCCCAGCGCGCCGCCTCCATCCGCTATGCGGACAGGATCGTGGTGCTGGATGACGGTGAGGCGGCGGATATCGGCACGCATGAGGAACTGCTGGCACGCTGCGGCATCTATCAGGAGATATACTACTCGCAGTACCCGAGGACGGAAGGAGGAGGCGCAGGATGAGAGAGGAGATGCGGGGCGGCCAAAGAGAGACGGTAGGGAAAGTTTTGCGCTATATTCGGAAATATTGGGTTTATCTGGCGATGTCGATACTGATGGCGGCGCTGACAGTGACGCTGACGCTGTACCTGCCAATTTTGACCGGTCGGGTCATCGACCTGATTCTTGACCGGGGCAGAGTGGATTTTGACGGAGTGTTTCGCATCCTGCGGGTGATGGGTGTCGTCATAGCGGTGACGGCGGCGGCGCAGTGGATCATGAATGTGTGCAACAATAAGCTGGCATACCGCATCGTGCAGGACGTCAGGAACGAGGCGTTCAGAAAAATTGAAATTCTGCCGCTTAAGTATATTGATGAACATTCTTACGGCGAGGTGGTGAGCCGTGTGATCGCCGATGCGGACCAGTTTTCTGACGGCTTGCTGATGGGCTTTACCCAGTTTTTTACGGGTGTCATCACGATCCTCGGGACGCTGGGATTCATGCTCAGCGTGAATGTCTGGATTACCTGCGTGGTAGTGCTCATCACGCCGCTGTCTTTTCTGGTGGCTTCCTTTATCGCGAAAAAGACGTATCTGATGTTTCGGGAGCAGTCGCAGACCAGAGGCGAGCAGACGGCGCTGATCGAGGAGATGATCGGCAGCCAGAAAGTGGTGCAGGCTTTTTCACATGAGGACGAGGCGCTGGAGCGGTTCGACGGGATCAACGGCAGGCTGGCGGAATGTTCGCTGAAAGCGATCTTTTACTCTTCGATCACCAATCCGGCGACCCGCTTTGTCAACAATCTGGTCTATGCCGGCGTGGCGGTCACGGGCGCGGTCTATGCGATCCGCGGCGGCATCAGCGTGGGGCAGCTGTCCTGTTTCCTCACCTACGCGAATCAGTATACGAAGCCTTTCAATGAGATCTCCGGCGTGGTGACGGAACTGCAGAACGCTATTGCCTGCGCGGCGAGGATTTTCGCGCTGATCGAGGAGGAACCGCAGGTACCGGACAGGGAGAATGCGCTGTCGCTGGGAGAGGCGGATGGCAGGGTAGCGCTGGAGCATGTGTCTTTCTCTTATGTGCCGGACAGAAAGCTGATCACGGATTTCAATCTGTCGGTGCTGGCCGGCCAGCGCGTCGCCATTGTCGGCCCCACAGGCTGCGGCAAGACGACGGTGATCAATCTGCTGATGCGCTTCTATGACGTGCAGTCCGGACGGATATGCGTGGATGGGGCGGATATCCGGGAGGTGACGAGAGGCAGCCTGCGCGCAAACTACGGCATGGTGCTGCAGGAGACGTGGCTGAAAGCGGGAACGATTCGGGAGAATATCGCGATGGGGAAGCCGGAGGCCTCCGAGGAGGAAATCATTGAGGCGGCGAAGCTCGCTCATGCCCACAGTTTTATCAAGAGAATGCCGAAAGGGTATGATACCGTGATCGGGGAGGATGGCGGAAGCCTCTCTCAGGGACAAAAACAGCTTCTTTGCATCGCGAGGGTGATGCTGTGTCTGCCGCCCATGCTGATTCTGGACGAGGCGACCTCATCCATCGATACGCGGACGGAGAGCAGGATACAGAAAGCTTTCGCCACGATGATGCAGGGCAGAACCAGCTTTATCGTAGCGCACAGGCTCTCCACGATCCGGGAGGCCGATGTGATTCTGGTGATGAAAGACGGAAATGTAATAGAGCAGGGAGATCACGAGACGCTGCTTCAGAAAGGAGGATTCTACGCGAACCTGTATAACAGTCAGTTCGCGCCATCCTCATTATAGTTCATATATGCTGACTGGATGTCGGTGACGACGCCGCCTTCCCAGGTAAAAGTCAGATAGCGGTACTCTGCCGTGTGGGTATTCAGGTAGTCTGCGGAGGTGAGATAGTCGATCAGCGCGGCCTCTTCGATGTCGTTTTCCCGACAGAAAGAGGCGGGGTCAATCGGCTCGCCGTCCACGAAAAAGGTGGGGATGAGCGTCCGGATGTTTTGGTCGAAAGGAATCTCGTCTTCGGGTAACGGCTGATAGTCTCCGCCGTCCACGGAGGTAAAGCAGGTGCAGTCTTCGTATGCGCCGAGAAAAGCGTCCGGCGTTGCGCCGAGGGCAATGCCGCGGCTCGTCTCGCAGGTTTCTGCATCCAGCAGATAATCGTCCGCGGTAAGCGGGGGCTCACCGGCCCCGCAGCCGGCGAGCAGTCCGCAGGCAAGTATCAGTGCAGTGGTGAGAATAGCCAGATATTTCTTTTTCATGTTCCGTTTCCTTTTTAGTACGAATGATGAAGAAGTTGCAGGAATCACTTGTGGATTCCATGAAGTTAATTGAGCAACGATCACAGGATCGTTGCTCAATTAACTTCATAGCAGGGGCAGTAGGAATCGAACCCACATCGATGGTTTTGGAGACCACTGTTCTACCTTTGAACTATGCCCCTTTGTCGTGCGGAAGTCCAAACCGTCGAATCAAATTATAGCATAGGTGTGGTGGCTGCGCAAGACTTTTTTGCTGAGAGCCGGGAGTCCGCGGTTGACAGGGGAGGGATTTTTTGTTAAGCTTTATCTACCAATAAACGCAATCGGTTGCGCAGGCATCCGTGCAGGGAAAAGAGACAGGAAGGAAGGAATGTAGGAAGTTATGAGCAGGGGTTACAGGAAACAATTGGCGCTGGGGCTTATGGTGAGTCTGAGTATGTCCGCGCTGGCAGGCTGCGGCCGGAATGCCGGTCAGCCGGCACGGGAGGAGACGGAGATGCAGGCGGAGGAAAATGCGGACGGACCGCAGGCCGACGGTGAGGCGATGTCTTTCCCGCTGCCGACGGCGGCGGAGGAGTCCGAGATCTATGTGGAGCCGATTCCGGATATCAGCGATGATTTTATCCGCGGCATGGATGCGTCCTCGGTGCTTGTCGAGGAAAACAGCGGCGTGACTTATTATAATGAGGAGGGTGAAGAGCAGGACGTTTTTATGACGCTGGCACAGTCGGGGGTCAACTATATCCGCCTGCGCGTGTGGAACGATCCGTATGACGAGAACGGCAACGGCTACGGCGGCGGCAACAATGACGTGGCGACGGCCATTGAGCTGGGCAGGCGCGCTACGAAGTACGGTATGAAAGTGTGCATTGATTTCCACTACTCCGACTTCTGGGCGGATCCCAAGAGGCAGCACGCGCCGAAAGCCTGGGAGGGCATGAGCGCGCAGGAAAAGTACGATGCGCTCTATGATTTCACGAAAGACAGTCTGCGGCAGCTTCTGGACGCCGGCGTGGATGTGGGCATGGTGCAGGTCGGCAACGAGATCAACAACGGCATGGCGGGCGAGACGCTTGCCCCCACGGTGATGAATCTGTTAGTGTCCGGCAGCCGGGCAGTGCGTGAGATCTCCGAGGAGTACGGCAGGGATATTCAGATTGTCCTGCACTACACGAATATCGAGGAGGCGGACAAGATTGACAATATTGCGCTGAATCTTTTGAATTTCGGCGTCGATTACGATATTTTCGGCCTGTCCTACTATCCGTTCTGGGACGGCACGAACGAGAACATGCAGGCGGTCGCGAGGAATCTGCAGGAGAAATACGGCAAGAAAGTGCTGATCGCGGAGACATCCTACTGTTATACGTCTGAGGACGGTGACGGCACGGCCAACAGTCTGGCGGGCACGGACGATCTGGTGGACGGTTATGCGGCCACCGTGCAGAGTCAGGCGACCATGATCCGCGATATCTGTGCGGCTGCGAACGAGGCAGGGGTGATGGGTATCTTTTACTGGGAGGGGGTCTGGATTCCGGTCGGTGAGCCGACGGCGGACAATTCCCCGATCTGGGAGCAGTATGGCAGCGGCTGGGCCAGCAGCTATGCGTCGGACTATGATCCGGACGACGCGGGGCTGTACTACGGCGGCTGTTCCTGGGACAATCAGGCCATGTTTGACTTTGACGGACATCCGCTGCCGTCCCTGGATGTATTCAAATATCTGAAGTACGGCGCAACGGCGCCTCTGGCGGTCGATGCCGTGCCGGAGGTGTATGTCTCCTGCGATGTGGGCGGCGCTCTGACACTGCCGGATGAGGTGGATGTGATCTATAATGACCGCTCGGCCAACACCAAGGTGCCCGTCAGCTGGGACGCGGCGCAGCTGGCGGCGATCGACACGGACGCAGGCGGCAGCTATGACGTTGCGGGTGCGCTGGAGGATGGCACCGAGGTTATGGCGCACGTCGAGGTGAAGATGATGAACCATGTGAAGAATCCGAGCTTTGAGGAGGCGGATACTTCCATGTGGAAGATTACCTATACAGGGGACGACAACCCTACCGATTTTCAGGAGAAAGCGGACGACGCCTACACGGGAACGATGGCATATCATTTTTGGTCGGAAGACAGCGATATGGATTTTTCCATAGAACAGGAACTGACGGACCTGGAACCCGGGACCTATCAGCTCTCCGTGTACGCGCAGGGCGGCGATGTGTCAGACGACTGTGAGATGGCGCTGTATGCGGTTGTGAATGGGGAGGAAGTGAGCGAGCCTTTCATGGTGGCGGGCTGGGCGAACTGGCAGAACCCGACGATTTCGGACATCGAAGTGACGGACGGTACCCTCACCATCGGCGTGCGCATGAAGTGCAATGCCAAAAGTTGGGGTACCGTGGATGATTTTACGCTGAACAGAATTTCGGACTGAGCAGAATGAAAGCGGAAGCGGCGCTTAAAGCCGCTCCGCGATCAGCAGATCCCAGCCGGAGATGCGGATGTGTTCCCCGTCCCGGACAGTTCTGTCCTGCAGGAGCAGAACGGCCTCGCCGCCCTGCCAGGTGATCTCGGCGGGTGCGTCCGCGTAATTGAAATAATAAAGAATCTCTTTGTCATAGTCATTGATACCCCGTTTGCAGATCACGGGGTATTTTTCTGCCGGGAGCGTCAGCCCGGCTTCCTGTGCCAGGCAGGTCAGCAAATCTTGCAGCAGATTCCGGTCAAAATAACAGCCGAGATAGACGGCGTGTCCGCTGCCGTATTGATTTTCGGTGATGGCGGCGTATTCTCCCCAGTGCGGATGCGCATAGGAGGCGAGAGCGTGTGCCGTGTCGGGAAGCAGCAGCTCCATCCAGTCATGAACGCAGTCTGCCAGGGAATTGCCGCAGCCGGTTTCCGGGCAGTCCGCCGGGACAGCGGAGGCTGCAGCTGCACTGTCTGGCGCCATGGCTGCGCGGTCGGCGGAGGAGAGAGCCTCGCACAGCGGAAAAGTGAAGTCGCGCAGTCCGACATTGACCGGATCGGTAAACTGATCGTAGGTCATGCCAAACACCTCTGTCAGCCCGTGGGGCTGATCGTCCGCGTATATTTTTTGATCTAAGTCCGCAAATGCCGTGCGGAAAGTGGAGATCAGGAAACCGCCGGCAGATACATATGCCCGCAGATTTTCGACAAGTGTGTCGGAAACACTGTAGAGCGCCGGGGTCACCAGAATTTTATATTGACTAAAAAGATCAATATCGTCCGCGGACAGAATGTCGCACTCGAGATTCAGCTCATAGAAAGCATCGAAGAGCCAGCGGAAGATGTCATTGTACTGCAGCGTGCGGCCGGTCGGGAACCACTGCAGGCCGGTCAGAGATTCGTTGGACAGTACGATGGCGATATCCGCTTTCTTGCGCAGGTTTTTCAGCCGGCTGCCGTATTTCGCGAAAGCGGCGCCGATGGTGCAGATTTCCCTGTAGGCGGCGTTCTCGCGCAGATTGTGGCTCAAGATTCCTTTCCAGTAGGATTCGATGGCGTTGTGGATGGAGTGCCAGTGCCAGTACATGACAGAGTTTGCGCCGGAGGCGAGATGGCTGAAAGCCTGCAGGCGGAGCTGGCCGGGATAGGGGAGCCAGCCGTGGTTGCCCTGTGCCTCCGTTTCCAGGATGAGATAATTGTCTTTTTTGACGGAGCGGGCGATGGCGCCGCCGAAAGCGATCTCTCTGCCGGTGAGATCCTGCGCGGAGGGGTGGTAAATGTCGAAGCCCGCCACGGTGAGAGGCGCAGCGGCTTCCCACTGATCGACTTCCAGCTGCAGTCCGTAGGAGTAGCCGCGCCAGTCATAGTCGAAGTTCTGGGTGATAAACTGGCCGGGGCGGGCGTACTCTCTGACGATGGCGCACTCCCAGGCGAGAAAGTCCGTCACCAGCCTGCGCTGAAATTTCTGATATTCTGCGCCGAGGGAGCCGTTGATCGTGCCGCGCACATCCGGAAAATCTTCCCAGCTGTCTATGCGGTTGCTCCAGTAGTCCAGCCCGAAAGCGCGGTTCAAGGCGTCTAAGTCGTCGCCGAATTTTTCTTGCAGATAGGCGACGAATTTCTGCTGTGCGCACGGGCTGCAGGTGTCATAGGCTTTCGTCTCGTTGTCGAGCTGGAAGCCGATAACGTGCGCATAGGGCGCGACTTCTTCCATCAGCCTGCGTATGATGATCTCGGCGTGGCGCAGGTAGACGGGATGGGTGATGTCCATATTCTGTCGTCTGCCGTAGCGCTCCGGTCCGTCGTGTGTCTCGGTGAGCACCTCAGGACATTTGGCTGCAAGCCATGCGGGGACGGCGTAGGTTGGCGTGCCCACGATCACCGAGATATTGTGGGCGGCGGAGGCGCGCAGCATCCTGTGCAGATGAGTGAAGTCGAAAACGCCCTCCTGCGGCTCCCAGGTGCTCCACGTGGATTCGGCGATGCGGATCACGTTGATGTGCGCGCGTTCCATCATCTCCATATCCTGCTCGATTCTGTCGCAGGGAAGATACTCGTCATAGTATGCAGCTCCAAACAGCAGTCTGTCCGTCTTCATGATTTGTCGTCCTTTCTCGGTGCCGCGCGCCGGACATGGCTTGTGCGCGGATATTTTTGTGTTGAAAATAGATCTGTGCTCTGGTAATCTGAGAGTAAACAATCGGTTGCGTCGCCGCGGATGAGGCAGAGCCGCCGGATGGATGCCGCCGGATGCGGTCCGTCTCTGACGGTCGGTATGCCGCCATATAATCAGCATACCACAGAACGCCCGCCGGGGCAAAGAACCATGTGCCGCAGGTGATGGCGGCGGTGTGGAGAACACACCGGTATTTGCCGCCGGCATCTTTGGCGACGGAAGCGGGCTGCAGGGGATGCGCTGCGGCTCGGCGGGCAGACGCTTCAAAACGGAGAATCAGTGTATGGAAGAAAAAAATCTGACGATAGGCGATATCGCACAGGCGCTTGGCGTCTCCAAGACTACCGTGTCGCGGGCCATGTCCGGCAAGGGCCGGATCGGGGAAGAGACGCGCGGGCGCGTGCTGGCATACGTCGAGGCGCACAATTACAGCCCGAATGTCGTGGCGCAGGGGCTGGCGCAGAATAAGACGTTCAATATCGGCGTGGTGATGCCGGGGGATTCCAACATTTCGGAGCTGCCCTTTTTTCAGAACTGTATGCTGGGAATCTGCCGGACAGCCTCTGCGGCAGGCTATGACGTGCTGATCTCCATGGTGACGGGGGAGGATATCTCGCAGCTGGAGCGGGCGGTGGCAAACCGCAAGGTGGACGGCGTGATTCTCACGAGAACCCTGACGGAGGATGCGCCGATGCGGTATCTCAGGGAAAAGGAAGTGCCTTTTGTGGCGGTCGGCAGCACGGAAGACAATGAGGCCGTGCAGGTGGACAATGATCATCGCAGCGCGTGCCGGGAGCTGACGGACAGGCTGTTTGCGCAGGGCTTGCGGAAGATTGCGCTGATCGGTGGGGACGAGAGATTTGTCGTCACGGGCAGCAGGCTGAGCGGCTTTCGGGATGCGGTTGTCTCGCAGGGCGGTGCGGAGGCAGGGATCCGGACGGACATTACGCTGAATGTCTCGGATGCGCGGACCGTGGAACAGGTAGTGGAGCGGCTTGTGCGGGAGGAGACGGAGTGCATTGTGTGCATGGACGATTTTCTGTGCGGCTGTGTGCTGAATACCCTGCAGAACAGGCAGATCGCCGTGCCGGAGCAGATACAGGTGGCCTCGTTCTATGACAGCACCGTGCTGGAGAGCCGGCTGCCGTCAGTCACGTCCATACGCTTCGATGTGGAAGAACTGGGCAGGAAAGCGTGTGAGCAGCTCTTTCATATCCTGAACGGGGAGGAGGCGGGAGGCTGTACGCTGCTGGGCTATGAGGTGTGTGTGCGGGAATCCGCAGGATCGGGAAAAACTGCAGGTTGACAGAGCGCGGCTCATGCAGTAAACTGGAAAAAATAGAAAGATCGGCTGAAGCCGGTTGTCGGGCGCCAAGCGCTCCGTGATATGGTGGGAATTTAATGCGGGCGAAGAGAATCTATAAGAACAAAATATTCAAAGGTATGCTGGACACGATGAAAGAGCTTGCGGTGAGCGGCAATGCGCCGGAAGCCGTCAATATCAAGACGAACGCCTACTTTTTCATCGAGGGCTGGTGCGCGGCGAAGCATATTTCCCGCAAGGACATGGAGGTCATCAAGAAGGAAGTCAATCAGCGGATCTTCGATGTCATAGCGAAAAGGTAATTTTTAACATAGATTTATATAAAAACGAAAGCAATGTTATCAGGAAGGTAACCGGACGGGGAGAAGCACCGTCGGCTGCCTTTTTTTATACAATAGGAAATTCTTTCGTCATTTCCTATTGTACAAAAAGCCCTCCGGGCAGGATCGCAAAAATCATCAGAGACAGGAGTGTGAAAAACATGAAAAATCAGACACGCAAAATGGTACTCTCGGCGTTCTTTATGGCGCTGGGGATTGTCCTGCCCTTTTTGACGGGGCAGATCAAACAGATCGGGAGTATGCTGCTGCCGATGCACATCCCGGTGATGCTGTGCGGCTTTATCTGCGGCTGGCAGTACGGTCTGGCTGTGGGCGCCGTGACGCCGCTTCTCAGGAGCGCCATGTTCGGGATGCCGCCTTTCATGCCGACGGCTGCGGCGATGGCGGTAGAGCTGGCGGTGTACGGGCTGGTGACGGGACTTCTGCATGACAGGCTGCCGAAGAAAACGCCTTATCTGTATGTGAGCCTGCTCGGTGCGATGGTTGCGGGCAGGGCCGCATGGGGGCTTGCGAGCATAGCCCTGTACGGCATGATGGGCAATACGTTCTCGATGGCGCTCTTTTTGTCAGGCGCATTTCTGAACGCGATTCCGGGGATCATCCTGCAGCTGATCCTGATTCCCGCGGTCATGGTTGCCTTGAAGAGAGCCGGAGTGCTGGGAACTTATGAGAAAAAACGTGTGGCGGAAAGTCTGTAGCGTCATTGACCGTGCGCTTGATCAAAATGAAATGACCGATCAGGTCAATATAGCGATCGACGGCATGTGCGGCGCGGGAAAAAGCACGCTGGGGCAGCTTCTGACGGAGCGTTATGAATGCAATCTTTTTCATATGGATGATTTCTTCCTGAGGCCTGAGCAGCGGACGAAAGAGCGTTACGCCGAGCCGGGCGGCAACGTGGATTATGAGAGATTCCGGGAAGAGGTTCTCGCGCATCTGTCGGATGAGGGCGGGCTGAGCTATCGGCCCTTTGACTGCGCCGCTATGACGCTCGGCGCGGCGCGCCGGGTTCCGCACAGGCGGCTGAACATCGTAGAAGGGGCGTACAGCTGCCATCCTTATTTCGGAGATATTTATCACGTGCGCTTCTTCGCGGAGGTTCCGGAGGAGGTGCAGCGCAAGCGGCTGCTTGTAAGAGGCGGGGCAGAGAAATACCGGCGCTTCGTCGAAGAGTGGATTCCGATGGAGAGCCGGTATTTTGAAGCGTATGGTGTCAGAGAAAAATGCATCCGCATTCCGATGGAGTGAACGGGCCGCGGGAAAAGTATGCCGCGCGGGTGTTTTTCAGGCTTCCGTGTCCGGCAGCATGGCTTCCAGTTTCTCCACGGCGCTGCGGATATACTCGCTCATGGGGGCTTCCGCGCAGCCGGCGATATAGTGATTGCAGCGGTTGACGGGAATCAGAATCTTGAATGCGCCGCTGGCGCCGACGGCTGCGGCGATGGCGGGGGTGATCTCCCCTAACAGCGCGTTGGCGAACATGATGCCGATAGGGCCGATGATGACGTCGGAGTCGGTCGCGTTGACGATCACCGCGTTCTCGCCGGTTGCACCGTTCTCCGCGCCTGCCTTGAGCATGGCGGAGGTGGCGATGCTGTTGGTGCCGATGGCGTACAGTTCCAGCCCGGCATGTTTTTTCTTGATCTGTTCGATGACTGTCCGGCCGATCCGGCCGCCCTGGCCGTCTATGATGGTAATCTTCATGGGAACCTCCCTTTTCTTTCCATAATTGCTATGTGTTTTGGCATGTTTTGCTGCGGGCAGAGACGCGAAAATCCTGCAGATTTTCGCGTTCGCTTCGCTCGTCTCATAACCGAAAGGGCATCTGCCTTTCGGTTATGCGCCTCTGCCCTTTTCGGATATTGTACCATATCAGCAGGAAATCAAGCGCGAGCAAAGCGAGCATTTGATTTCACCTGATATGGTAACGACAGAATCTTAAAGCGCGAAGCGCGGCGACTGCGCAGCAGTCGGATTCTGGAGTCTATTATACCATAATTTCTTCCCCTGCCGCAACCCGCGGCGCGCTTTGTGCACAATCTCTAATTTCACTTTTTCCAAACTATGCAATATTCCAAATTGACAATCGGCCTCTGCTTTTGTTATTCTTATTATATCGATGTGAGCAACCGATTGCGCAGTTGAAAGTACGGAATTTCACGGATGCCGGTCATAGGATCCCGGAGCGCGTCGGAGAGCGGCAGGAAACGGCATAATAAAGATGCAAAAAAAAGAAAACGGAGGGAAGCGCAGACATGGATAAGTTTATCGTCAACATCATCCATCGCCCGGAGATGGTGCCAGAGTATGCGGAGAAAGTGACCGGACACGGCAAGGAGGAGGATATCGGCAGGAAAGAACTGCTGACGGAATCTTTGGACATTTTTAAGACGCAGCAGGCGATTGCGCACAAGAACGGACTTAAGACGACGATTCAGATGACGTATGCGTCGCTTTTTAATGACGAGGCCGTGGAGCTGGCGAAAGCAGACCACGAGAAGTATGGGGACGAGATCGCCTTATCTCTTTTGGGACTTCCCTGCGAGGAGTTCCGCGAGAAATACAAGACGAAAGATTTCTGTATCTGGATGTTCTCGATGGAGGACAAGAAATCCATCGTGGACGATGTGTTCGGCAAGTTTCATGACAGGTTCGGCTTCTATCCGGAATCGACGGGTTCCTACTATATGGACGCCGATCTGGTAAACTATATCAAAGAGAAATATCCCATGGTGAAATGTGCCGTGGCGACCTGCTGGGAGGAGGGGCCGAAAGCCTACCACACCTGCAATAATTCCTGGTACACTTTCATGGACGGCGGTCCGTGGGCGCCTTGGATTCCGAGTAAACAGAATGTGCATGCGCCGGCGGCGAATGAGGCGGAGGACAGCGGTATCGTGGCGATTCCGCATCTGTCCCGCGACCTGCTGGCCTGCTATGACGGCAACGGCTCCAATTTCGGCACCCATCCGCAGAATGTGCTGCGCGGCATGATCTATGACTCCAAGACCTGGGAGTTCCCGTATCTGTACAACCTGATCGACCAGTACCGCGCTCTGGCGAAATACAATAACGGCTACGCCTACAACATGATGTTCGTCGGTCCCGGCTGGATGAACAAGATGGGCCGCTGGGAGGCGCCTTACGAGCTGCTGCTGAAATCTTATGAGGACGGCATGGCTTATTACGGCCAGCTGAAAAAAGAGGGTAAGCTCTGCGATATGACGATGGCGGAGTTTGCGGATTACTTCCGCGCGCACAGGAGACTGACCGAGCCTGAGTGCGCGCTGTGGCGGGATATTCTGTACGGCTCGGATAAGCAGCTGTTCTGGTACTGCGATCCTTACATGAGAGTCTGCGCGAACATGGATCAGGGCGGCGCGATCGTGGATCTGCGTCCCTACGCGGCGAAGCTGGAGTGGCCGGTGGGCATCGGCACGAAGCATGTGACCGACGCCTCCTATCCTTTCCTGATTCAGGAAAAGTACCGGGCCGGTTATTTCACGCACTATGCGGGTGAGGGAACGGTCAGAAGCGCGAAGCTGACCCACAACGGCGAGGAGGTTGATCTGTGCCTGTGCCGGACGAAAGCACATTTCTCACAGGAAGGCAATACGAGAATCCTCACGCTCGACCCTGTGGATATCGAGTTCTATGACCTGACGGTCAAGCTGCAGACGAAGCTGTACTTCGAGGAGGGAAGCTCCCGGATCAAAATCGAGAGAACGGTGCTTGAGATGAGCGACCCGAATGCCGAGGTGGAGCTGAATGAATATATGGTAGCCTGCTACGGTACGACCGAGTATTCCGAGGACATGACCAACGTGGTGCTTACCGTCACCGACGGTGTGAAGACAGAGCGGATCGACTATGCGTACAAGTGCCGTGAGGCACAGCTTGCAGGCGCGGCGGAGGCCGTTGCGGTCGTGCCGGAAATCGAGACGAGAGTGTCTTTGAGCTGCGAGAAAAAGGACGCAGTCGGCTATATCAAAGAGGGTTACGCTTTTTCACCGATGTTTACTCTGGGCTACACCACCAGCTTAAAGGATAAGGAGGTATTTGCGACATGGCTCAATCTGGCAAAGGCAAATTAAATTACAGGTGCCCTTCCTGCTTCATGAGGGACCTGGACATCGATATGTTTTATGACAAGGAGAAAAAAGAGTATCACTGCATCCGCTGCCAGTATGTGGGGACGGAGGAGGATGTACTTGAAAAGAACGAGCTGGTGCGCTTCCGCTACAAGGATGCGATGAAGCGGTTCACGAAGTTTGATTTTGACTGAGCGCGCAGAAAGGGCACAACGATGAAATTCTACAAGGGTATGGATGTCTCCACGCTCCCGGAGGTGGAGCGTCTGGGCGGCAGGTTCTATGACGGCGGCGCGGAGAGGGACGCGCTGGATATTCTGCAGAATTACGGCGCGAATGCGCTGCGCCTCAGGCTGTGGAACGATCCCTACAGTGAGGACGGAGAGCCCTACGGGGCGGGTACGAATGACCTGCAGACCGTCATTGCGCTCACGAAGCGCGCCAGGGCGCACGGCATGGATGTGCTGCTGGACTTGCATTACAGCGATTTCTGGGCGGATCCGGGCAAACAGCGCGTGCCGAAAGCGTGGCGCGGCATGGACGCGGATGCGCTCGCGGACGCGGTCTATGGCTACACGCGCGACACGCTGCTGACGCTGCGTGAAGCGGGGGCTTATCCCGACCTGATTCAGGTGGGCAACGAGCTGACCAACGGGATGCTCTGGCCGTTTGGGCAGCTGCCGGAGTATGAGAATTATGACAATCTGGCACGTTTTATCAGCGCGGGAATCCGCGGCGTGCGGTCTCTGGATCCGTCCATGCCGGTCATGCTGCATCTCGACAACGGCGGCAATAACGCGATGTACAGGGACTGGTTCGACCACTATCTTGAGCGGGGAGAGGACTTTCAGATCATCGGCCTGTCCTACTATCCTTTCTGGCACGGTTCGCTGACGGACCTGGAGAACAATATGTGTGACCTGGCGGCGCGCTATGGCAAAGAACTGATGATCGCGGAGACGTCGATGGGTTTTACGATGGAGGATTACGCGGACTATGAGAAGCTGTCCGCCGACGAGCGCAAAGGATATGCGACGAAGAAAGAACTGACGGAGCGGATTCCTTTTCCGATGACGAGGGAGGGACAGAGCGATTTCCTGCGGGCGCTCTTTGACGTGATCGACAGCGTGCCGGAGCACAAGTGCCGAGGCTTCTTCTACTGGGAGCCGGCGTGGCTGCCGGTGCCGGGTTCGGGCTGGGCGACGGAGGCGGCGCTTCCCTATATCGAAGAAAAAGGCCCCTGCGGGAACGAGTGGGCCAATCAGGCGCTGTTTGACTATGACGGCAATGCACTGCCGTCGCTCAAGGTCGTCCGGGACTATAGCCCTGCGGTCTCGTGACGGACGGCAGCGGCAGGACGGATCTTTGTTCAGCTTCGGCAGGGTCCCGTAGAGCCGCGCACGATGAGCTGAGGTCTGAGCAGAGTCGTGCTGATGGAGACGTGGTTGATCAGGGAGTGGAGCGCATAGAAGCCGCACTTGCCCAGTTCCAGACGATCCTGCCGGATGGTGGTGAGCGGCGGCGTGAGCTGGGCGGAGATCGGAATGTCGTCAAAGCCGATGACGCTCAGATCTTCGGGAATGCGCACACCGCGCGCATTGCACTCGGCGATCACGCCTGAGGCAATCAGATCGTTGCCGCACAGGATCGCGGTCATGCCCAGAGAGAGCAGCTTGTCCACATGCGGCTTGGCAGCTTCCGGCACAAAGTAGGCGTAGGGCATGGTGTCCTCGCTGAAAGGCAGGCCGTGCGCGGTCATGCTGTCGATAAAAGCCTGCCAGCGCCTGTCGGAGATCATGGAGTTGCGCGAACCGTTGATCAGGCCGATCCGCGTGTGGCCGAGACTGATCAGGTGGCCGATGGCGTCGTCGATCCCCTCGAAGCTGTCCGTGCCCACATAGCTGACGGCGGGATTCTTGCGGATATAATTGTCGAAGAGAACCGCGGGAATTGTGGAATCGTTGAACTGTGCGATCCAGGGATCCTGCAGGGCCAGCCCCAGCAGAAAAGCGCCGGCGTAGCCGTTTTTCAGCATATAGGTGTCGTACTTCTCCGCCGCCTGGAAATCGGGTGTGAGAGGTATGACGGTGACGGCGCAGTTTTCACGGAAAGCGAGCTGCTTGAAGCCCAGGATGATGTCGTAGCCGAATTGTTCCGGCGTGTCATATTCCATGTTTTCCACGAAAATGCAGAAGCGGCGCGGAGATCCGCCGCGCATCTGTTTGGTGGTATAGCCGAGTTCCACGGCGGTGTCGAGCACATTCTGGCGCAGGGATTCGCTGATGTCGCTGGCGCCGTTTAAGCCCTTGGAGACTGTGCTGACGGATATGCCGAGACGCTCGGCAATGTCTTTGATCGTAGCCATACTGTACCTCTTGAAAACGTTATATAGGAATAATAATAGAAGAACCGGGCGGCGTTTGCAAGGGCAAAACGTGATTTTTGCGAAAATTTTCGCAACTTTGTCAAAAGTATACAAAATGGAAACAACAAATCCATTAAAAACAGAAAAAACGGGCAAGAAAAACGATTTCCGTATTGACAAAGCGTTGTTTCGGTGCTAAATTAAAACCAGATACGAAAAAATCCGAAAAAATGGCAAACGAAAGGGCCGGCCCTTTCGTTATATTCTATCTTATAGAATATAAAAACCCTGACCGATATTTTTTTGATATAGAACGCGGCAGCGCGTTTTATATAGAAAGCAAAAACCTGAACATCGATCCGTGCCCACACGGCATGCGGATCAGAAAGAGAGAGGAAAAATTATGAAGAAGAAAGTATTGGCAACATTACTGACGGCAGCAATGGTGGCCGGCTGTCTTGTTGGCTGCGGCGGCGGTTCCGGCGACAGCGCTGCGGATACGGCTCCGGCAGCAGATGCCGCTCCGGCTGCGGACAGTGCGGCGGACGACACGGCAGAGGGCGATGCGGCTGCAGAGCCGGTTGATTACGGCTCCGGCACGATCACGATCTGGGTTGCCGAGAACACGGTAGACTTTACGACACAGAAAGCACAGGAGTTCTTCGAGGCAAACCCTGATATGGCGGGTTACACCGTTACCGTTGAGCCGGTGGGCGAGGGCGACGCGGCCAGCAATATGCTCACGGACGTAGAGGGCGGCGCGGACATCTTCGGTTTCGCGCAGGACCAGATCACACGTCTCGTATCCGCGGGCGCGCTGTCCCCGATTGTGAACGACAATCTGACATTTGTGACGAGCAACAACGACGAGGGTTCCGCGAATGCGGCGGTTGTCGGCGACGTGACCTACGCTTACCCGATGACGTCCGACAACGGTTACTTCTTATACTATGACAAGAGCGTTGTGACGGATCCGACCTCCTTAGAGCAGATCGTTGCGGACTGCGAGGCGGCAGGCAAGAACTTCTACATGGAGATCAACTCCGGCTGGTATCAGCCCGCATTCTTCTTTGCGACGGGCTGCACGCTGACCTATGACACGGGCGACGCGGGCAACTTCACACAGTGCAACGTAGATTATGCGTCCGACGCGGGTGTGGTTGCTCTGAAAGAGATCATCGAGCTGGCGTCCTCACCGGCGTTCCAGAACGGTTCTTCCGTAGACAACGGCACGAACATCGGCGCGATCGTTGACGGTACCTGGGATTCACGTTCCGCGTCGGATGCTTTCGGCGACAACTACGCTTGCGCGAAGCTTCCTTCTTTCGAGGGCTCTGACGGCAACACCTACCAGCTCAGCGGCTTCGGCGGCTACAAGCTGCTTGGCATCAAGCCTCAGGTGGAGCCCGGCAAGCTGGCAGTCTGCCACGCTCTGGCACAGTACCTGACGAACAAGGACACGCAGCTTGCACGTTACAATGCGGTTGGCTGGGGCCCGTCCAATGTCGAGGCACAGCAGGATTCGGCGATCCAGGCTGACGTAGCGCTCTCCGCACTGGCAGAGCAGCTGCAGTACACGATCCCGCAGGGCAACTACCCCGGCGATTACTGGACGCTGGCAACCTCCCTCGGTGACGATATCATCGCAGGCACGATCAGCGCATCCTCTTCCGACGAGGAGCTGACCAATGTGCTGCAGACTTTCCAGGATACTTGCATCTCCTATGCACAGTAAACTTATAGAGTACAAATAGCAATGCTCGGCAGAGAGGTCATCTCTCTGCCGAATATTGTTCGTTGTCGGGCAAAGTAAGAATGATGAATGCAGGAGGAATTTCAATATGGGAAATAGCGCAAATTCCGGCAAAGGCCCGGTCGGGAAGTTTTTCGGAGGGGTTGGAAACGAATTTAAGGAAATCGGGCTGACGTTTGCGCAGGGGGATTGGAAAACAAAGGTTTCTTATCTGATTATGGGTTTCGGCCCGCTCATGCGTAAGCAGTTCTTGAGAGGCTTCGCCTATCTGGCGGCGGAAGTCCTGTTTATCTGGTATATGGTTGCTTTCGGCTGGGGCTACCTGAAAGACTTCACCACGCTCGGCACCGTCGCCCGCGTGATGAACGACGACGGTACGTTCAGCTACAACGACAACAGTTTTCTCATCCTGCTCTACAGTCTGCTGACGATCATACTGATCTTCATCTTTCTGGTAGTGTGGCGGATGAATCTTCGGGAGAACCGCAACGAGGAGAAACTTCTGGCGGCCGGCAAACAGCTGGGCACCGTGAAAGGCGATCTCTACTCCCTGTTAGACTCCCATTTTGACAAGACATTGCTGGCGATACCGGTTCTCGGCATTTTCGTGTTCACCGTGCTGCCGATCGTCTTTATGATTTTTATCGCGTTCACGGATTATGACGCGAACCATCAGCCGCCCACAAACCTGTTCACCTGGGTCGGTCTGGAAAACTTCAAGAACCTGTTCTCTTTCGGCACGACGGGACTGGGTTCCACGTTCCTGACGGTGCTGAGCTGGACGCTGATCTGGGCGTTTTTTGCGACGTTCCTCACCTACTTCTGCGGGATGGGCGTCGCGATCATGATCAACAGAAAAGGCATTAAATTCAAGAAACTCTGGAGAACCATCCTGGTTATGACGATCGCGGTTCCCCAGTTCGTATCCCTGCTGTATGTCTACAAGATGTTTGCGGGCGATGGTCTGGTGAACTCCTACCTGATGAAGTGGGGGCTGATCAGCAGTGCGATCCCGTTCTGGGACAATCCGCTGCTGGCGAAGATCATGATTATCGTGATCAATCTGTGGATCGGTATTCCCTACACGATGCTGATCACCACGGGACTTTTGATGAACATACCGGAGGATCTGTATGAGAGCGCCAGGATCGACGGCGCGACAGGCTTCCAGATGTTCAAGAGCATCACGCTTCCCTACATGCTTTTCGTGACGGGGCCGTTCCTGCTGACCCAGTTTACCGGAAACCTGAACAACTTCAACGTCATCTTCCTGCTGACGCAGGGCGGTCCGCAGTCCATGAAGCTCTCCAACAACGCGGGCTACACGGATCTGCTCGTCACCTGGCTGTACAAGATGACGATCAACGACACGAACTACCGCATGGCGGCGGTACTCGGTATCATGGTATTCGTGGTCACAGCGGTGATTTCACTCATTGTATACGGCATGCTGCCGTCAGTAAGAGATGAGGAGGGATTCCAATAATGGGTATTAAAGCGAAAAGAACTCTGGGCAATACGATCACCTATATTGTACTTATCATTATCAGCATCATCTGGCTGTTCCCTTTCGTGTGCCTGTTCCTGCAGAGCCTGCGCTCCTACAATGAGGGCGGCGGCGGTATGGTAGAGTATCTGCTGCCGAAACAGTTCTCGCTGGACTCCTACACGTTCCTGCTCAGTCAGGACAGCCAGTTCGTGCGCTGGTATCTGAACACGCTGGTTATCGCGGCGTTCGTGGCAGTGTTTCAGACGATTGTCGTGCTGTGCGTCAGCTACGCGCTGTCCCGGATGCGCTTCAAGGGCCGTACTTTCCTGATGCGCTTCTGGCTGATCCTGGGCATGTTTCCGGGCTTTTTGACGATGATCTGCCTGTACTTCCTGTTAAAGCAGTTCGGCCTGACGCAGCAGGGGGCGATTCCGGGATTGATCCTGATCTCGGTGGCCAGCTCCGGTATGGGCTACTATGTCACCAAGGGATATTTCGACACGATCCCGAAAGCGCTGGATGAGGCGGCCAGAATCGACGGCGCTTCCCGCGCGAGGGTATTCCTGACGATGATCATCCCGATGTCGAAGCCGATCATCATCTATGCGGCGCTGGTTGCCTTTATGGCGCCCTGGTGCGATTACATCTTCGCCTCCTATGTGGCGTTCGGCTACTCCGACAGCTATAACGTGGCGGTGGCGATGCAGAGATGGGTGTGGACCAACGATTATCAGGGTTACTTCACGAGATTCTGCGCGGGCGGTATGCTCGTGGCGGTGCCGATCACGATCCTCTTCATCTGCCTGCAGAGGTACTATGTAGAAGGCGTGACGGGCGGCGCGGTCAAAGGATGATGACTGTGCGGCCGTGCGCGGCGGTAAGTGTATAAGCAATAAAAATGCGTGCAGGCTGTCGGATGGCGGTCTGCACTTGCTGTATCGCATATCTTACAGATAACACAATATAAGAAGAGGAGAATCCGAGATGATACGTTACGACAGAATCAGGCGCCGCACCGCGGCGTGCCTTGCATTGACCATGTTGGTCATGACTGCCTGCGGAAGTGCCGGCAGCGGACAGACGGCGCCGGAAAGCGACCCTGCGGCGGGACAGGCGGCGGGCGCGGAGGCCGCCGCAGAGCAGTCACAGGACGCGTCTGCCGGGACGCAGGAGACGGAACAGGCCGCCGCGGAAGTGCCCGACATCACGGACACGATTCCCCTGCAGATGATCGACGACAACTACCGCACCTACTATGAGGTGTTCGTCTACTCTTTCTGCGACAGCGACGGGGACGGCATCGGCGATCTGCCGGGGCTTCTGTCCAGGCTGGACTACATCAATGACGGGGACGATACGACGGACACGGATCTGGGCTGCAACGGGATCTGGCTGATGCCGGTCAATCCCTCGCCCACCTATCACAAGTACGATGTGACGGACTATTATGGGATCGATCCCGCCTACGGCTCGACGGAAGATTTCCAAGCGCTTCTCGCGGCCTGCGGCGAGAGAGGCATTCGGGTCATCATGGATCTGGTGCTGAACCATACCTCCTCCGAGCATCCATGGTTTCAGGAGGCATGCGCCTATCTGCGGGAGCTGGGGGACGCCGAGCCGAGCGCGGCGGACTGCCCGTATTTCGACTATTATCATTTCACGAAAGAGCCGCAGTCCGGCTACAGCCCCGTGTCGGGGACAGACTGGTACTATGAGGCGCGTTTCTGGGAGGGAATGCCCGACCTGAATCTGGACTGCGAGGCACTGCGGGAAGAGATCGCGAAGATTACGCGCTACTGGCTGGATATGGGTGTGGGCGGTTTCCGGCTCGACGCGGTGAAAGAGTATTACAGTGACAGTGCGCCTGACAGCATCGCTTTCCTGACATGGTTGACCGATACGGTCAAATCTCAGAAAGCGGACGCTTACCTGGTGGGGGAGGCGTGGCTCAACCTGAATGCCTATGCAGAATTCTATGAAAGCGGCATCGACAGCCTGTTTGACTTCCACTTCGCGGGGGCGGAGGGCGTGATCGCCAAGACACTGAACGGCTCGCCGGCAGCCCGCTACGGGGAGGCCGTCGCGTCGCTGGACGAGATGTTCGGACAGTATAACGAAAACTACATCGACGCTCCTTTTTACACGAATCACGACATGGCGCGCAGCGCGGGCTACTATGCCGGGGAGAACGGGGAGAGCCGCGTGAAGATGGCGGGAGCCATGAATCTTCTGATGAGCGGTTCGGCATTCGTCTACTATGGCGAAGAACTGGGCATGAAAGGATCCGGCAAAGACGAGAACAAGCGCGCGCCGATGTACTGGAGCAAAGACGAAAATGCGGACGGTATGTGTGATGGCCCGGCGGATATGGAAGACTTCGAGATGAAGTACGACAGCCTGGCCGAACAGACGAATGATCCGTCCTCCATCTACCATTATTATAAGAAAGCGATCAAAATCCGAAACCAGAATCCGGAGATCGCCAGAGGGAAAGCGGAATATCTCGCGGATGTCTCGAACGACAGTGTGTGTGTGCTGAAAAAAGTTTATGAGGGTTCGGAAGTGCTTCTTGTGTTCAATACGGGAGCCGAGTCACAGACTGTGGACTTAAGCGGTGTGGAGCTGAACGGACACACGGTGGAAGACTCGACGCAGGTGCGGGGCGCACTTCTCACCGGGGAAGAACAGGCGATTGTGGAGGGGGCTTCGGCCACGATGCCGGCGTACGCCGTGCTGGTGTTAAAGTGATGTCGGTGCCGGCGGGCGCGGTGGGACGGCCCGCGGTCCTGCCGAAAACCGGCTTCTGAAAGAACGGCAAGCAAAAACCTCGAAGACTTGCTTCGAGGTTTTCGCTTGTGTAAAAGGGGAATTCTTCCGGAATTGCTATAACTCGACTTGACTTCCGTGATCAAGTCTAACTATACTATAATCTCTTTTTTCGACACCGTCTACAATTATATTGCATAAGAATAAAACTATATTAGCGAAACTATACTAAAAAACGTTTATTCTGCTTGAAATACACTGCCCAATTAAAAATATTTTGATTTCAAATGAATTCTATATGTTTAATCGTACAGCGCCGGACATCACATATTCAGATAATCACGCTGGGCCTGAAGTTCCTGTGGAATCTCCGCGCCGATGTTGTGAAGCTTCTGGAACAGGTTGTCGTAGTGATGGATATGCTGGGCCAGTTTGATGTCGTAGCGATCCATCGTCTCCTTGTAGAGCGGGTTCGCTTTCAGCTTGTCACGGATCACCCTGGAGAACGGACAGAAGTCGAACAGGATCGAGCGGGCAATCTTGTTCAGGCGGGGCGAACCGGCGCCCTCATAGAGTACCCACGACGTGTAGTCGCGGATGAACATTTCCTTGAAGCTGTTCTTGGCTTTCTGCATATTGAGCTTGATCTTGTCCTTGGCGTCGGCGGAGAGATCGCGATTTTTCTTGTAGAACTGGATATAGTCGAAGTAGCGGCTCGTGAGAGAGGGCTCGGAGATGTCGTTCCATCTCGCGCCCTGCACGCGCTTGCACATCTCCCAGCGGAAATCGCCGGTGAGACGGACCAGGATATTGGTCAGATCCTCCATCTGGAAGATGGAAATCATCATGCGGGCCGGGGTCGTGCGTTTGCGCCCTTCGATTTCCTGCCACATGACGCCCCGGACGCCTACGTTTGGCATCAGGATCAGATCGGGCAGGATCTCCACGCTGATTTCTTCCTTGCCGATGCCGAGCTTCTGGTTGGTGTAGATCATATCGCGGTAGTAGGCGCTGAAGTCCACGGCGCGGACCTGGCGGAACGTTTCCTCCACTTTGTCGGCGGAGACGAGGGAGTTCTCCAGATCTTTCAGGATGTTGTGCTCCGAGAAGAGCGGGCAGAAGCTGCTGATGCGCCCAAAAGTGATCTTGTTGCCCGACTGGAACATGTTGTGCAGCTCGAAGAGTACCTGCTTCTCCGTGTCTTTTAGCATCGAGGCTTCCTCGGATGCCTTGATCTTGCCGGATATCTTCAGCTCATGCACATAGGCCTGATAGTCGGTGTCGAACTCATTGCGGCTCGGCGCCTTTTTGCCGTCATAGATGGCGCGCAGCCACTCGTAGATCGTGTAGACGCCTCTGGACGGGTCGGAGGGAAGTTTGTCCACGACAGAATACAGATAGGCCGCGTTCTCCATGCCTGCCAGCTGTTCGTCCATATAGCCGAAGTTGAGGAACATCTGCACCACTTTCGGCGCTGCGAAGTCTTTCAGGCTCCGCAGGAATGCTTTTTCGTAGATCTGATAGAACATCTTGGTGATGTGCAGGCGCAGTTTCCGCGAAGCGTCGTCCGAGGCGTTTTTGTCGCTCATCTTGCGGTAGCTGTGCACGGCGGTGCGGAACTCGTTCGCCTCTTCCTCCGCCATCTGTGCATAGGACAGGATCGTATTCAGGGAATCGTGGATTTCCGGCACATCCTGCGGCTTGCCGCCGTCCGCCGCGGTTTCTTCCGTGAATTTATCCAGATCGGCGAGACGTTCCTTGTACTCCGCCACGCGGGCTTTGTACATCTCCCTGTCGATGGAGGGCTGGCTCTCCAGCTGGATCATCATCTTGGAGATGGCGGCGATCACGCCGGTGGACTCGTCCGCGTGAGGGCCGATCTTATAGAGCAGGCTGGCATAGAGATCGAAGAAATCCAGCCGGTTTTCGCTCATCAGCAGATTCGTGATATCGGATTTATAGTCGTAGAGGGCACGGCACACGGAGAGAATCTCGTGTACGTCCCGGCTTGTCTTCATCAGCAGGCCGCGCAGAAAATCCGCACCCTGCTCCCTGACGGGTTTCGACGAGACGAGGGCGCGCAGCTGTGTGTAGTAGCCGCCCGTCCAGCTGTCGATGTCCTCCTCCAGAACGAGGGCGTTTAACGTCTCCAGACCGGGCAGGGCTCTGGCGGAGATCCCGCGCTTTTGACACAGCGAGCGGTACTCTTCATAGCTGTTCATCAGATAGTGATAGAAATTGTCGCAGTCAAAGGTCGCCAGCTCGTACTGGTCCAGGATTTCCTGCAGCTGCCGGAACATGGACGCGATGATATATCCGGCCATCTCGGCGTTTCCCAGCATTTTGGGAAGCTGCTCGGCGGAGTAGGCGTAGGAAGCGATGGAAACCTTGTCTTCCGCCTGATAGGTGATCAGATAGGAATCGTAGGACAGCTCGCAGACGCCGATGACATCCCCCTTTTTCAGATAGAATTCGCCGCCCGGATAGGAAGCGCGCACACTGCCGCCCGCGATCACGTGCAGCGCGCTGATCGCCTGACCGCTCTGTGCCAGTATTTTTCCCGCAGGATATTCTTTTACAGCCATATCTATAACCCCCTTATCGCTATTCTTTTAGTGTACTACGAACGGGCGGCAAAAACAAGAAAGAAAGCGGGAAAGACGCAGATTCGGGCGGACCCGGCGGAAATTCGGGCAAAGTGCATAAGAAGTCTGCGATTATTTTGTACAGCACTTTTTACAAAAGTGTGCTATAATCGACGCAGGCTTAGCTTGCGGGCGCGAAGCACCCGCGGGACGCATGATGCCGGGAATCGGGGCGGACGAAGAGAGCCTGCCCGCGGACGATTCTTTGGCCGGCGGATTCACGGGCACAAGGAGTGATGGCAGCGATGGAACATGAAGATATCGAATACAGGCGGCAGGTCGTGGGCACATACAAGCCGGACGTGGAGAGGCTGATCCGCTATCTGCCCTGGCTGGAGGAAAAAGCGGCGGCGGGCGGCGGCGTGTCCGAGATGTTCGGAGACAACGGCATCAGGGAGCACTCCATTACGTTCCCGGTATACGACGGCACGCTGATGAGCTTTATTAAGGAAGTGCAGCAGACGAGCCTGATTGACAGGAACTATCCCTACATTTATTCCCGCTACAGGATCAGAACGCTGCAGGATGAGCTGAAAGCCATCTCCCGTGCGGATATCAGGGAGATGAACGTCCTGAAAGGGATCCTGTCAAAGTACGTTCTGGGCGGCATGACGAAAGGGCGCATGTGGACGGAGGCGGTGACCAATCGAATCTTTCTGGATGTGGTGCGCAGGATGAAAGAGATCATAGAGTTCTGGGATAAGCCTATAGGATAAGGCATGGGAGAACGGCGGCTGCGGGCCGGCAAAGCGCGGCGGCGCACAGGCGGCGCGGGCGATGAGAGTAAAGAGCATAAGAAAAGGAAAAACGGCGGCATGGGTGAGAAATCAGCACAGAAAAAAAAGTATATCTTAGATACGGCGCGGAAAGTATTTGCCGAGAAAGGGTTTAAGGGCGTGACGATGAAAGACATCGTGGAGGCCTGTGAGATCAGCAGGGGCGGCCTGTATTTGTACTTCGACAGCACGGAGCAGATATTCCTGGAGCTTTTGTCGATGGAGGCGCAGGAGACGGACGATCTCTTCACCGGCCATATCTCCGAGGAGGACACGGCGGCGGACATCCTGACGCTCTTTCTCAAGGAGCAGAAAAAAGAGCTGCTGCAGCAGAAAGACAGTTTGACCGTTGCGGTCTATGAATATTTTTTTGCCAACGGATCGACCGACAAAAACAACATGCTGCGCCGGCAGTTTGACGCGGGTGTCAGGGTGCTGGAAAAGCTGATTAAGACAGGTATGGCAAGCGGGGAGTTCTATTGCGAAGATCCGAAAGAGGCGGCGGCAAATATCATGTATGTGCTGGAGGGCTTAAAGATCAACGCCAGAACGTTTGGCATCACGGAGAAGATGGTGGACGGGCAGCTTGCCTATATTATGGAAGGTCTGCTCGTCGAAGTATAGAATAGAGGACAGGGACTTGAAGGAGAGAACAGCATGGGAAATGTGAAGCGCATCTATGTGGAGAAGAAAGAGGCCTTTGCGGTCAGGGCGAAAGAGCTCAGGGAGGAGATCGCCGGTTATCTGGGCGTGAGCGGCGTGAAAGGGGTGCGGGTCTTCATCCGCTATGACGTGGAGAACCTGTCCCCGGAGATCTTTGCGAAAGCGTGCCGCACCGTGTTCAGCGAGCCGCCGGTCGATATCCTGTATGAGGAGACGATAGAGGTTCCGGCGGACGGCAGGGTGTTCAGCGTGGAATTCCTGCCGGGGCAGTTCGACCAGCGGGCGGATTCCGCGGTGCAGTGTGTGAAGTTTCTGCGGGAGGATGAGGAACCGCTCATCAGGACGGCGACCACCTATCTGATCACCGGCGATATCTCCGATGATGATTTCGCGAAGATCAAGGCCTACTGTATCAACCCCGTGGATTCCCGTGAGACGGATATGGTCAAGCCTGACACACTTGTCACAAAATATGACGAACCTGTCGATGTGGCTGTTTTTCAGGGATTTGCGGGTATGCCGGAGGCGGAGCTTCGGAAGCTGTATGATTCCCTCGGCCTGGCGATGACGTTCAGGGATTTTCTGCATATCCAGAAGTATTACAGGGACGAGGAGCACAGAGATCCGACCATGACGGAGATTCGCGTGCTCGACACCTACTGGTCGGATCACTGCAGGCACACGACGTTCTCCACGGAGCTTACCGATGTCACGTTTGCGGACGGCTTTTATCAGAAGCCGATCAGGGATACTTATGAGAATTATCTCGCCGTCAGGGACGAGATCTATGCCGGCCGGCAGGACAAGTTCGTCTGCCTGATGGATCTGGCGCTGATGGCGATGCGCAAATTAAAGAAAGACGGGAAACTGGAGGATATGGAACAGTCCGACGAGATCAACGCCTGCTCGGTGGTCGTTCCCGTCGAGATGGATTACGGCGACAGAAAGGAGACGGAGGAGTGGCTCGTCTTCTTCAAGAACGAGACGCACAACCACCCGACGGAGATTGAACCTTTCGGCGGCGCGGCTACCTGTCTGGGCGGCGCGATCCGCGATCCGCTCTCCGGGCGCGGCTATGTGTATCAGGCGATGCGCGTCACGGGCGCGGCGGACCCCACCGTTCCGGTGGCGGACACGCTCAAGGGTAAGCTGTCCCAGAAGAAGCTGGTGCGCGGCGCGGCGGCCGGCTATTCTTCCTACGGCAACCAGATCGGACTGGCGACCGGACTGGTCAAAGAGATTTATCACCCCAACTACGTGGCGAAGCGCATGGAGATCGGCGCGGTCATGGGCGCGGCGCCGAGAAAGAATGTCATCCGTGAGACTTCCGATCCGGGAGATATCATTATCCTGTTAGGCGGCAGGACCGGGCGCGACGGCTGCGGCGGTGCGACGGGCTCCTCCAAGGTGCACACGGAGAGTTCGATCGAGACGTGTGGCGCGGAGGTGCAGAAAGGCAACGCGCCCACGGAGCGCAAGATCCAGAGGCTGTTTCGGCGCGCGGAGGTCAGCCGCCTCATCAAGAAGTGCAACGATTTTGGCGCCGGCGGTGTTTCCGTGGCCATCGGTGAGCTGGCGGACGGGCTTACGGTAGACCTCGACAAAGTGCCGAAAAAATATGCCGGTCTGGACGGCACGGAGCTGGCCATCTCCGAGTCTCAGGAGCGGATGGCGGTAGTGGTCGCCCCGCGGGACGTGCAGGCGTTTCTGGGCTATGCCGCGGAGGAGAACCTGGAGGCCGTGGAGGTTGCGGTGGTGACGAAAGAACCCAGGCTGGTGCTTAAGTGGCGCGGCAGGGAGATCGTCAATATTGCGAGGGCTTTCCTCGATACCAACGGCGCACATCAGGAGACGGGCGTGGCGGTGGATATGCCCGACGAGAGAGAGAATTATCTTAAAAAGATTGCGGTGCCGGCGGTGCGGGAGGCGCTTGAAAAAGGCGATGTGAAGAGAGCATGGCTGTCTCTTCTGAGTGATCTGAATGTGTGCTCCCAGAAAGGTCTGGTGGAGATGTTCGACGCCTCCATCGGCGCGGGCAGCGTATACATGCCCTACGGCGGGAAATATCAGCTCACGGAGACACAGGCCATGGTCGCGAAGCTCCCTGTCCTGGAGGGGAAGACGGACACCGTGACGATGATGAGTTACGGTTTCGACCCGTACCTGTCCTCCTGGAGCCCGTACCACGGCGCGATCTATGCGGTGACGGAATCGATGGCGAAGATTGTGGCGAACGGCGGAGATTACAGGAAGATCCGCTTTACCTTTCAGGAGTATTTCCGGCGGATGACGGAGGAGCCGCACCGCTGGAGCCAGCCCTTTGCGGCGCTGCTGGGCGCTTACGATGCGCAGATGGGCTACGGACTGCCCGCCATCGGCGGCAAGGATTCCATGTCCGGCACGTTCAATGACATCGACGTGCCGCCCACGCTGGTATCTTTCGCGGTGGATATCGCGAAGCAGGGCGATATTGTCAGCCCGGAGCTGAAAAAGGCGGGCAGCAGGCTGGTGCGTTTCCGCATTGCCAGAGACGAATACGATCTGCCCGTATATGAAAATGTCATGAAAGTCTATGACCATATTCTGGCATTGATGTCGCAGAACAAGATTTTATCCGCCTACGCGCTGGACGCCAAAGGCGTGGCGGCGGCAGTCAGCAGGATGGCTTTTGGCAATAAGTTTGGTGTGACAATGGAGAGGGGCCTCGCGGCACAGGATTTGTTTGACAACGGGATCGGCGAGATCCTGGCGGAGATGCCGCCGGAGGCTGTGGACGGCCTTAAGGAGAGCGGCCTTGCCTATACGGTCGTCGGCACGGTGACGGCGGAGCCCGTCTTCGCGTACGGTGATGTGAGGATCGGCATGGACGAGGCGCTGACGGCATGGACGGGCAGGCTGGACAAGGTGTTCCCCTACACCGCGGGCAAGGACAAGAGCAGGGTGGACACCGGCCTCTACGAGGCGAAAGAAGTCTTTCTGTGCAGACATAAAGTGGCAAAACCGACCGTCTTTATCCCGGTATTTCCTGGCACGAACTGCGAGTACGACAGCGCCGCCGCCTTTGCGAGAGCGGGCGCGGATGTGGTGACCAAAGTGTTCCGCAACCTGACGGCGCAGGATATCCGGGAGAGCGTGGATGTCTTCGGAAAAGCCATCGGGCAGGCGCAGATCATCATGTTCCCCGGCGGATTCTCGGCGGGCGATGAGCCGGACGGCTCGGCCAAGTTCTTCGCCACAGCTTTTCAGAATGAGAAGATCAGGGAGGCGGTGATGAAGCTGCTTCATGAGCGGGACGGCCTGGCGCTGGGCATCTGCAACGGTTTTCAGGCGCTGATCAAGCTGGGGCTGGTGCCGAACGGCGAGATCACGGGGCAGAAAGAGGACTCCCCGACCCTGACGTTCAATACCGTCAACCGCCACATCTCCAAGATGGCTTATATCAAGGTAGTCTCCGACAAGTCCCCCTGGCTTCGGGGCGCGAAGCTCGGCGGCACCTATGTGAATCCGGCTTCCCACGGCGAGGGACGTTTTGTCGCGCCGAAAGAGTGGATCGACCGGCTCTTTGCGAACGGACAGGTGGCGACCCAGTACGCAGACCCGGAGGGGGCGGTCACGATGGACGAGGAGTGGAACATCAACGGCTCCTACGCCGCCATCGAGGGTATCACGTCGCCGGACGGCAGGGTGTTCGGCAAGATGGCCCACTCCGAGAGACGGGGCGAGGGCGTCGCGGTGAACATATACGGAGAGCAGGATCTGAAAATTTTCGAGTCCGGCGTATCCTATTTTCAATAAGTAGAAACGAGAAAGGCCTCGTGCGGGGAAGCACCCTGCAGGAGGCCTCGTTTTGGGAATTGAATGGAATCGGCTCTTGTGCTATAATAAGTCGATTGTGCGAAAGAATATCGGAAAGAACAGGTGACGGAATGAAAGCGTTCTTAATTTTGGAAGACGGCACGGTGTTTGCGGGGACGCACATCGGCGCCGACAGAGAGATCATCAGCGAGATCGTCTTCAATACTTCCATGGCGGGTTATCTGGAAGTGCTGACCGATCCGTCCTACGCGGGACAGGCCGTGTGCATGACCTATCCGCTGATCGGCAATTACGGCGTGTGCAGGGAGGACATGGAGTCGCGCAGGGCGTGGCCAGACGGTTTCATCGTCAGGGAACTTGCGCGGATGCCCAGCAATTTCCGCTGCGATATGACGATTCAGGAATTTCTCACGGAAAATGACGTGCCTGGCATCGCGGGTATCGACACGCGGGCGCTCACGAAGCTGCTGCGCGAAAAGGGCACGATGAACGGCATGATCACCACCGATGAAGACTATCGGGCAGAGGAGATTCTGCCGAAGCTTAAGGCGTACACCACGGGCAGGGTGGTGGAGCGCGTCACCTGCGGGGAAAAATATAAACTGGCCGGGACGAGGGAGCTTGCGGACAACGGCCCGATCTCCGGCAGTTCACGCTTTGTGAAAGAAGATTACGCCGCGGGGGTGCGGGAGAAGAAGCCGAGCATGGTTCACAGACTGAACGGCGCAGGCCTTAAGGTGGCTCTCCTTGACCTCGGCGCAAAAGACAATATCGCGAGGTCGCTGGCGGCCAGAGGCTGCGACGTGACGGTCTATCCCGCCCATACGGCGGCGCGGGAGATCATAGACGATGAGCCGGACGGCATCATGCTCAGCAACGGCCCCGGCGATCCGAAAGAGTGTACGGAGGTGATCGCCGAGGTGAAGAAGCTGTATGATGCGGACATTCCGATCTTTGCGATCTGCCTCGGCCATCAGCTCATGGCGCTGGCTGCGGGCGCGGACACCCATAAGATGAAGTACGGCCATCGGGGAGGCAACCACCCGGTCAAAGATCTGCGGACGGGACGGGTGTACATCTCCTCCCAGAACCATGGCTATGTGGTGGACACGGACAGGCTTGATGAGAAAGTGGCCGTGCCCGCGTTCGTCAACGTCAACGACGGCACCAACGAAGGGCTTTCCTACACCGGCAGGAACATCTTTACCGTGCAGTTCCATCCCGAGGCCTGCCCGGGGCCCCAGGACTCCGGAGATCTGTTCGACCGGTTTATCGATATGATGCGGGAATCATCTCACAGGGCGTGACAGAATTTCTCAAGGAGCCCCTCAAGAATGCGCCGGCACCTGGCGAGGTAGTGTCGAGCCTGGTACCGCTGCGCATTTTGCGGAGCGCGAGCGTGGCGACGGAGAAATCCTGTCGCGCCTGAAAGACAGAAAAGACGGATATACATAGAACAGCTACAGGAGGTATATAATGCCTAAGAATCCTAACGTGAAAAGAGTGCTCGTGATCGGCTCCGGCCCGATCGTGATCGGGCAGGCGGCGGAGTTCGACTACGCGGGAACACAGGCATGCCGCTCCTTAAAGGAGGAGGGCATGGAAGTCATCCTCGTGAACTCCAACCCCGCGACCATCATGACCGACGGCGACATCGCGGACAAAGTCTATATCGAGCCGCTGACCGCGAAAGTGATAGAAGAGATCATTCTGAAAGAAAAGCCGGACAGCCTGCTGCCCAACATGGGCGGCCAGGCCGGCCTCAATCTCGGCATGGAGCTGGACGAGTCCGGTTTCCTAAAGGAGCATGGCGTCACCCTGCTCGGCACGACGGCGGCTACCATCAAGAAAGCCGAGGACCGTCTGGAGTTCAAGGAGACGATGGAGAAGATCGGTGAGCCCTGCGCGCCCTCCCTCGTGGTGGAGAACATCGAGGACGGCGTCGCCTTTGCGGCGAAGATCGGCTATCCCGTGGTGCTGCGCCCGGCCTATACGCTGGGCGGCTCCGGCGGCGGCATCGCTCATGATCAGGTGCAGCTCGAGGAGATTCTGGCCAACGGCCTGCGCCTCTCCCGCGTGGGGCAGGTGCTTGTGGAGCGCTGTATCGCGGGCTGGAAAGAGATCGAGTACGAGGTGATGCGCGACAGCGCGGGCAACTGTATCACCGTCTGCAATATGGAAAATATCGACCCTGTAGGCGTGCACACCGGCGACAGTATTGTGGTGGCGCCCTCCCAGACCCTGGGCGACAAGGAGTACCAGATGCTTAGAAGCTCCGCGCTCAATATCATAGGTGAACTGGGCATCACGGGCGGCTGCAACGTGCAGTTCGCGCTGCATCCGACCAGCTTTGAATACTGTGTGATTGAGGTCAATCCCCGCGTCAGCCGCTCCTCCGCGCTGGCCAGCAAAGCGACCGGCTATCCGATCGCGAAAGTGGCGGCGAAGATTGCGCTGGGCTACACGCTGGATGAGATCAAAAACGCCATCACGGGCAAGACCTACGCCAGCTTCGAGCCGACGCTTGACTACTGCGTCGTGAAGATTCCGAGGCTTCCTTTCGACAAGTTCATCACGGCCAAGCGGACGCTGACCACCCAGATGAAAGCGACCGGCGAGGTCATGAGCATCTGTGACAATTTTGAGGGCGCGCTGATGAAAGCGCTCCGCTCTCTGGAGCAGCATGTGGACTGTCTGCGAAGCTATGATTTTTCGGGCCTTTCCGCGGAGGAACTGACCGAGCGGATGCAGATCGTGGACGATCAGCGCATCTACGTCATCGCGGAGGCGCTGCGCAAGGGCATAGACTACGATACGATCCATGAGATCACCATGATCGACCGCTGGTTCATCGACAAGATTGCGATACTGACGCAGATGGAGGCGGCGCTGGAGCAGGGGCCGCTCACCGTAGAACTGTTAAAAGAGGCCAAGCGGATCGAGTTCCCCGACAGCGTGATCGCGCGCCTGACGGGCCGCACGGAGGAAGAGATCAAAAAGATGCGCTATGACAACGGCATCGTGGCGGCGTTTAAGATGGTGGACACCTGCGCGGCGGAGTTCGAGGCGAGTACGCCCTACTACTATTCCGTGTTCGGCTCCGAGACGGAAGTCAAGGAGACGCGTCCGCCGAAGAAAGTGCTGGTCCTGGGCTCCGGGCCGATCCGCATCGGCCAGGGAATCGAGTTCGACTACTGTTCCGTGCACGCCACCTGGGCTTTTGCCAGGGAGGGCTATGAGACGATTATCATCAACAACAATCCCGAGACGGTCAGCACAGATTTCGACATCGCGGACAAACTCTATTTCGAGCCGCTGACGCCGGAAGACGTGGAGAATATCGTCCGCGTGGAGAAGCCGGACGGCGCGGTGGTGCAGTTCGGCGGCCAGACCGCCATCAAGCTCACCGAGAGCCTGATGAAGATGGGCGTGCCGATTCTGGGCACGAAAGCGGAGGACGTGGACGCCGCCGAGGACAGGGAACTTTTTGACAGGATTCTGGAGGAGACGAAGATTCCGAGAGCGGCGGGCGGCACAGTCTACACCGCCGAGGAGGCGAAAGCCGTGGCGAACAGGCTCGGCTATCCCGTGCTGGTGCGTCCTTCCTATGTGCTGGGCGGACAGGGGATGCAGATCGCGATCTCGGATCAGGAGATCGAGGAGTTCATGGCGGTCATCAACCGCTACGAGCAGGATCACCCGATCCTGGTGGACAAGTACCTGCAGGGCAAGGAGCTGGAAGTGGACGCGGTGTGCGACGGCACGGACATCCTCATCCCCGGCATTATGGAGCATATCGAGCGCACGGGCGTGCACTCCGGCGACAGCATTTCGGTCTACCCCGCGCCTACGGTCAGCGAGCGGGTCAAGGAGACGATCGCGGACTACTCCGGCAGGCTGGCGAAAGCCCTGCATGTGGTCGGCCTGATCAACATACAGTTCATCGCTATGGGGGACGAGGTGTACGTGATCGAAGTCAATCCCCGCTCCTCCCGCACCGTGCCGTACATCAGCAAGGTGACGGGCATCCCGATCGTGGATCTGGCGACACAGGTGATCATCGGAAAGAAGATACGCGATCTGGGCTACGAGCCGGGCTTACAGCCGGCGGCGGACTACTTCGCCGTCAAGATGCCGGTGTTTTCCTTTGAAAAGATCAGGGGCGCGGAGATCAGCCTGGGGCCGGAGATGAAGTCCACGGGCGAGTGCCTGGGCATCGCGAAGACCTTCGACGAGGCGCTGTACAAGGCATTCCTCGGCGCCGGCGTCAACCTGCCGAAACACAAGCAGATCATCATCACCGTAAAAGACGCGGACAAGGGCGAGGCCATCGAGGTGGCACGGCGCTTCGAGAAACTGGGCTATATCATCTACGCCACCAGAAGCACCGCCGCAGCGCTGAACGAGGCGGGCGTCAAGGCGAGAAAAGTCAACAAGATACATCAGGAGTCTCCGACGGTCATGGATCTGATCCTGGGACACAGGATCGATCTGGTGATCGACACGCCCACGCAGGGGCGCGACAAGAACCGGGACGGCTTCCTGATCCGCAGGACGGCCATCGAGACGGGCGTCAACTGCATCACGGCGATGGACACCGCCGCGGCGCTTGTGACCAGTCTGGAGAATGCGGTCTCCCGGGGCGAGATGACTCTGGTCGATATCGCCACGATCGCGAAGCGCGGACAGCGGCGCTGACAGGAGCGGCCGTCTGCCGGGACGCGGGCGGCGCGGAGGGGATCGATGAACGCGGTCAGAAATTATCAGAGAGAACTGGACAGAATCATAGAGGAGAGAGGCGCGGACGCGCCGACGCTTCTGCTGCACAGCTGCTGCGCGCCATGCAGCAGCTACGTGATGGAGTATCTGCGCGGGTATTTCCGTCTCACGGTATTCTATTACAATCCGAACATCTCGCCGGACGAGGAGTACCGGAAGCGGGTGGCGGAGGAGAAGCGGCTGATCGCGGCCTACAATGCGCAGGCTGTGTCTGAGGACGGCGTTTCCCGGCAGACTGCGGAGGACGGTGCGCCTGAGGGCGGCACGGTTGGCTATCCCATAGAGATCATCGAGGGCGAATACGAGCCGGAGCACTTCGCGGAGATTGCCAGAGGCCGGGAAGACTGCCCTGAGGGCGGTGAGCGGTGTTTCGCCTGCTATGAGCTCAGACTGCGGGAGACGGCGGCGCGGGCGGCGGAGGGCGGCTTCGATTATTTTGCCACCACGCTGACGGTCAGCCCCTTAAAGAACGCGGCTAAGCTCAACGAGATCGGCGAGCGTCTGGCGGCGGAGTACGGCACGGCCTGGCTGCCGTCGGATTTTAAGAAAAAAGGCGGCTACAAGCGCTCCGTCGAGCTGTCGGGAGAATACGGGCTCTACAGGCAGGATTACTGCGGCTGCGCTTACTCCAAAGCGGAGCGGGAGAGGCGGAAGAGAGAGCGCGCGGGAAGCGGCGCGGTGTAACGACAGGCGGGGAGAGGGCAGGAGATCCTGCCAAGACAGGATAGCAGGAGGAAATCATGCAGAAAATCATAGATTTGATCTCGGAGGAGATGAAAAAAGCGTTTGCGGCGGCAGGTTATGACGGGGAGCTGGGCAAGGTTACCCTCTCCAACCGCCCGGACCTGTGCGAGTACCAGTGCAACGGCGCGATGGCAGGCGCGAAGCAGTATCACAAGGCGCCTTTGGTGATCGCGAAAGAGGCGGCGGCGCAGCTTGCAGAGAGCGAAGTGTTTGCGGAGGTGTCGGTCGCGCCGCCCGGCTTCCTGAACCTGAAACTGAAAGCTTCCTTTGTCAGCGATTATCTCAGACAGATGCGGAACGCCCCTAAATTCGGTCTGGAAGCGCCCGCGCGGGCGGAGACGATCATCGTCGATTACGGCGGCGCCAATGTGGCGAAACCCCTCCATGTGGGACATCTGCGCCCCGCCATCATCGGCGAGAGCGTGAAGCGGATCTGCCGCTACGTGGGCCACGACGTGATCGGCGATATCCATATGGGAGACTGGGGACTGCAGATGGGGCTTGTCATCACCGAGCTGAGGAAGAGACAGCCGGACCTGGTCTACTTTGATGAGAATTACACCGGCGAGTATCCCGCGGAAGCGCCCTTTACCATAGCCGAGCTGGAGGAGATCTATCCCGCGGCCAGCGCCAGATCCAAGGAGGACGCGGCCTACAAGGCGGAGGCGATGGAGGCGACCCACAGGCTGCAGAACGGCGAGAGAGGACACCGCGCCCTGTGGCGGCACATCATGCGCGTGTCCGTGGAGGATCTGAAGAAGAATTATGACAGCCTGGATGTGCACTTTGATCTCTGGAAAGGCGAGTCGGACGTGCAGGACCTGATCCCCGGCATGGTGGATCTGTTGAAAAAAGGCGGCTATGCCTATGAGAGCGACGGCGCCCTCGTGGTGGACGTGAAAGAGGAGACGGACACGAAAGAAGTGCCGCCCTGCATGATACTGAAGTCCGACGGCGCGTCCCTGTACAACACTACCGATCTGGCGACTATCATGGACCGCATGGAAAAATATCATCCCGACAAGATGATCTATGTGACGGACAAGCGGCAGGATCTGTATTTTGAACAGATCTTCCGCTGCGCGAGGAAAACCGGGCTGGTTGATGAAAAGACGCAGCTCGTGCACATCGGCAACGGCACCATGAACGGCAGGGACGGCAAGCCTTTTAAGACCAGGGAGGGCGGCGTGATGCGCCTCGAGCATCTGATCCGCGAGATCGATGAGGAGATGCTCAGGAAAATTCAGGAGAACGCCGCGACCAAGGGCTATGAGATCGATATGGCGGAGGCGGCGGAGACGGCAGGGATCGTCGGGCTGGCCGCGGTCAAGTACGGCGACCTCTCCAATCAGGCGGCCAAGGACTATATCTTCGATATCGACAGATTCACCTCTTTTGAGGGGGATACCGGGCCATATATTCTCTACACCATCGTGCGGATCAAGTCGATCCTGCATAAGTACGCGGGGCAGGGCGGCAGCCTGACTGATCCGCTCGTCCGCGACGCGGTGAACGATTCCGAGAAGAGCCTGATGCTGGAACTCGCCAAATACAATGCCGTGATCGAGACGGCCTACGAGGAGGCGGCGCCCCACAGGATCTGCGCGTTCATCTACGATATCGCCAACGCTTTCAATCACTTCTACCACGAGACTAAGGTGCTGGCCGAGACGGACGAAGAGAAAAAGGCGGGCTGGATCGCCCTGCTGAAACTGACCGGAGATATCCTGGAAACCTGCATTGAACTGCTTGGCTTCGCAGCCCCGGAGAAAATGTGACGTAGCAGAAAGCCATGCAGGAATAATTTTGTGATCTGCCCGTGGGAGCTTGCTCACAAAGGGCGGAGCGCGAAATTATTCTTATAGGGCGCACGCCCGACATGAAATAAGCCGGGGCGCGCAGCGGCCGGCTTATGAATGGGCATGGCGGTTGGTGATTTTAAAAAAACACTTGACAACCCCCGCCGTTAGATTGTATACTAGCAAAGCGGGTTGCGCAGTCAGCCCGCATGAATATGGGGTCTTAGCTCAGCTGGGAGAGCATCTGTCTTACAAACAGAGGGTCATAGGTTCGAGCCCTATAGGCCCCATTTTCACGGTCAGGCGGTCCGTTCGGCGCGCGGTAAGACGGATGGTGGGCGTGAGACATAAGGCGAGATAGCTCAGCTGGCTAGAGCACACGGTTCATACCCGTGGTGTCGAGGGTTCAAGTCCCCCTCTCGCTATTTGGTGAAAAGATGGCTGAAAGCCTCTGATTTAGAGGTTTTCGGCTCTTTTTGCGTTTCGGGAAAAGAGGAGAACACGCGGGAGAGGTCCGGCGTTTTTTTGCACAAAATACATAACAAAACACATAAATTTGAAAAAAAGTTTGGATAGATTTTGAAAAAAGTTTGAATTTGCGCGGTATAGGTGCTATGATGTTGGTAGTATGATGGTAATAAAGTACCGTTAAGACGGGGAGCGGATGCGGTAAGAAGCGCTGCCCGGCCTGAAAAGACAAGAATGTATGGAGGTATGCTATGGCGACATGGGGGTACGTCGCGGTCGATAAGAGCGGTAAGGAAGTCAAAGGCAGCAGGGACGCGGAGACGCAGGAACAGGCGGCCAGAGAGCTGAAGAACCAGGGCCTGATCGTCCTGGAACTCACGGAACAGAGCCTGCTGACCAGGGATATCAGTATTGATATCGGCGGCAAGCCGACGCCGAGAGATCTGGCGGTATTCTGCAGACAGTTTGCGAGTATCACGAGGGCCGGCGTCACGATTATACAGACCTTGAATATGCTGGCGGAACAGACGGAGAACGTGAAGCTGCAGAAAGCGCTGCAGGCGGTGCGCGCGGACGTGGAGAAAGGCGAGAGCTTTGCGGATTCCCTGTCGCAGCACCCCAAGGTATTTCCGGATCTGCTGGTACAGATGGCGAGAGCCGGAGAGGCATCCGGCAGCCTGGAGACGGCGATGGAGCGCATGGCGATCCAGTTTGAGAAATCCGCGAAGACGCAGGCGCTCGTCAAGAAAGCAATGATCTACCCGATCGTGGTCGCCTGCGTCGCGGTGGCGGTCGTGATCGTCATGCTGGTGTTCGTCATCCCCAGATATATGGACATGTTCGAGGAGCTGGGCACGGAGCTGCCGGCCATCACGAAGATGGTTGTGGCGATGAGCAATTTTATCCAGAATAACTGGTACATCATCATTCCGGTGGTGATCGCGGCTGTGCTCGTGATCAGGACATGGGCGAAGACCAATTCCGGCAAACATATCGTGGGCAAGCTGGCGCTCAAAGTGCCGGCGGTCAAGAATCTGGTCGTCAAGTCGGCGTCCTCCCAGATGGCAAGAACCCTGAGCACGCTGCTGACGGCGGGCGTGCCGCTTGTGGAGGCGGTCGATATCGTGGCGGACACGATGGGCAATATCTGGTTCAAGGAAGCCCTGAAAGAAGCGGTGGAGCAGATCATGATCGGTGTGCCGATGTCGCAGCCGCTGCAGACCTGCGGCCTGTTCCCGCCGATGGTCTATCATATGGTGCGCATCGGTGAGGAGGCCGGTTCCACCGAGGACATGCTGAATAAGCTGGCCGATTACTACGAGGAGGAAGTGGAGATGGCCGTACAGTCGCTGATGGCGGCGATGGAGCCTATGATCATTATTGTGCTGGCCGGCATCGTCGGTTTCCTGATCGGTGCGGTCATGGCGCCTATGGTGAGCATGTACGCGGCTCTGGACAATCTGTAAGGGAATGAAGAGAAGAGGCGGGCACCCGCGCGCCGAAAGGAGTATTCATGCTCGCAGACATTCTTTTTGATACAATGATATTTCTCTTCGGAGTCGTTATCGGCAGTTTTTTAAATGTCTGCATCCTGCGCATTCCGAAGCATGAGGACATCGTGAAGACGCGCTCCCACTGTATGTCCTGCGGGCACACGCTCAGCTGGTACGACATGTTTCCGCTGTTCAGCTATCTGTTTCTCGGCGGGCGCTGCCGTTACTGCAAGGCGAAACTTTCCGTCCAGTATCCGCTGGTCGAGGCTTTGAACGGTATCTTATATGTAGGGATTGTGCTGGCGCACGGGGTGAACCTGGACTCCGCGCTGCTGTGTTTCCTCGCGTCGGCGCTTCTGGTGCTGAGCGTGATCGATTTCCGCACCTATGAGATCCCGTTTGGCATCAATCTGCTGATACTGGGACTTGGCATAGCGCGGTGCGTTCTGGACATGCACAACCTGGCGGATCATCTGATCGGCCTCGTGTCCGTCAGCGCTCTGCTGGCGCTCCTCTACTACGCCTCGAAAGGGCGGGCGATCGGCGGCGGCGATGTGAAGCTGATGGCGGCCTGCGGGCTCTTCCTCGGATGGAAACTCGTGATCTTCGCCTTTCTGCTGGGGTGCGTTCTGGGCGCGGTGATTCATGTGCTGCGCATGAAGTTGAGCGGGCAGGATCATGTGCTCGCCATGGGTCCGTACTTAAGCGCGGGGGTTTTCGTCGCGGCGCTCTGGGGCGACCGGCTGATCGGCTGGTATCTGGGGATGTTTTGACGGTGTGCCGCCCGGACGGCGGTACGGTATGACGCGGTCTGCGTGGCCGGCGCAAAAAAGTGCGGCCACCGGGAGATAGAGACATTTTACACAGCATATTATACAAAAGGGGACTGAAAGGAGAAACGATCAATGGCCGGTAAAGCTATCAGTATTGAGATCGGTTATTCGCTGACGAGAGTCTGCGAGGTTGATTACAAGGCGAAGACGCACAGGGTATACAGGCGCTTTACGGTGCCGACGCCGCCGGGCGTGATGAACGACGGTGTGTTAAAGGTGACGCCGGAGTATGTGGCGGAGCTGCGTGACGCGCTCGCCAACAGCAAGATGAAAGCGAAGCAGGTGGTGTTCACCATCACGTCGGGACGTATCAACAGCCGTGAGGTGATGATCCCGATGGTCAAGGACAACCGTATCGCGGACGTCGTGGCGGCGAACGCGTCAGAGTACTTCCCGGTGGACTTGAGCCAGTTCGAGCTGGCGCACAATATTCTGGGCGTGGTCGGCGAGACAAAAGGGCAGCAGCAGTACAAACTGCTCGTGATGGCCGCGCCGAAAGCGCTGCTTAGCAGCTACTACGATCTGGCAAAAGAGCTGAAACTGGAGCTGGCGGCCATCGACTATGCGGGCAACAGCGTGTTCCAGGTGGCGAAAGATAAGGTTTCGCAGGGCACGAGCCTGGTGGTGAAGATCGACGAGCGCTCCACGCTGGTGCTGGCGATCCAGAATTCGGTGCTGACTTTCACGAGGACGCTGCCTTACGGCGTGGACGAGGCGATCCAGACGATCGTGGAATCCACCAGATGGGCCAGGACGGACACGGTCGTGGACGCCATGGACGCGATGTCCCTAAATGACTGCACGGGTTTCCCGGAGATCGTGGAGGCGCTGACGCCGCTGGCCAACAATATTTCGCGTGTTGTGGACTACTACGCTTCCCACAATACGGATGCGCCGGTGGAGAAGATCTACATAACGGGCGTGGGCGCGGACGTCAAGGGCATGGTGGACTTCTTAGCCAAGGAGGTCAGCTACCCGGTGGAGGCGCTGCGCCAGGTCAAGGGCTGGGCGCTGGAACAGAGTTTCCGGACACAGTTCTACGGCGGCTATGTGGCCTGCGTGGGTGCGGCCGCGGCTCCGCTGGGCTTTAAGAAAGATGAGAAAAAGAAGAAAAAGGATGCGGCGGCTTCGGGCAAGAAAGGCGGCTTTAATCTGGCGCCGATCGCCTACACGGTCCTGGGCGTCGGCATAGCGGCGGCGGTGGTGCTGGTGGTGCTGTCGGTGCTGCGGCTGATGGAGGCGCAGCGGCAGAATATGGAGCTGATGGCGCAGAATAACAGCCTCGAGGAGATTATCCCGATCTACAATGAGTATGTGGCGACGCAGAGCACCTACAATCTGGTGCAGTCCATGTACTCCATGACGGAGAACCGGAACGAGGAGCTGGTGGAGTTTTTGGAAGAGCTGGAGACGAAAATGCCCTCGGACGTGCATGTGGTATCCTTTACCAGCACGCTGGACGGCGTGGCGATCAACATGACGGTCAGCACGAAGAGCGAGGCGGCGGTGGCGATCGAGCAGCTGCGTACCTTTGAAAGCCTGATTCCCGCCAGCGTGACGGTGAATTCCGTGGTGGAGGAGATCGACGAGGAGACGGGCACGGTCAGCGTCAACTTCGCGGTGGCGGCGATCTACCAGGGCATGGACTATGCGCCGGAGGATGAGGCTGCCGCAGAGGACGGCGCGGCAGATCTCACGTCGGAGACGGCCGCGGATACGGCGCAGGACGACGGCACGGCGGATGAGACGGCGCAGGAGGCGGACGCGGAAGCGGAGCCTGCGGACGGCGCGGCAGAGTAGGAGGGGCGGACGATGAAAGCTTCTAAGAAAGAGATTTATATTTTGCTGATATTTGTGGGCGTACTGGCGGTGGTCGCGGCCTATTTCCTCGTCTACCAGCCCAATATGGAGGGCGCGGAGGCGCTGGAGGCGGAGAACGCGCAGCTGCAGGAGAGAATCAATGACCTGAGCGACAAGATGGAGAACAAGGATTCCTACGTCGAGGAGACGGCGGCGATGAACGAGGAGATGGACGCGATCCTCAGACAGTTCCCGATCGACGTGCGCGAGGAGGACGGCGTGCTGTTAGCCATCAATCAGGAACTGATCGCGCCCATGGTGATCGACAGCATCGGCATCACGGCGAGCGAGCCCACGGCGCTGCCCGACGCGGAGGACGAGGATGTGGATCACACCTACGAGATCGACGAGATCGAGGAGTATGAAGCGCAGGAGGGCATCGCGGACGAGGCCGCGCAGGCGTCGGACGCCGAGGGCGGAAACGGCACCAATCTGCCCTATACGCTCATGCAGCGCAGCGTGACGATGAACTATCTCGTCTCCTACGAGGGCCTGAAAAGAGGCATCAAGAATATCAGCGTGCAGGACAACCGCATGAGCATCAACAATCTGACGGTGTCCTACGACGAGTCGACGGGCCTCTTAAACGGCACGACGGTGGTTGACATGTACTCTATCCCCGGACAGGATAAGGAGTATGTACAGCCGAACTTCTCCTCTGTTCTGGTGGGCTCGGACAATATCTTCGGCGCGCTGGAGACTTACGGCATCGGGCAGCTCGACATCGGGGAGAGCGCGGCCGAGGGCGAAGCGGCTGAGGGAGAAGAGACTGAGGCGGCAGGCGGCGAGGCGGCGGCGCAGTGACCGGGGCGGCGCTGCTGTATCAGGGAAGCGCAGCCTGACAGTACGGATATTTCGTAACAACTGTTATATGCGATAGAGAAAAAGCGGCAATGAGGAAGCGTATGGGAGCGGATCGGACGAGACGGGACAGACAACTGCACACAGAGCGCGGGGGAGCGGCGGACGCGGGTTTTTCGCTGGTGGAACTGCTGATCGCGGTGACGATACTGGCGATCATCGTGATCCCGCTCTTACACCTCTTCGTCACTTCCACGAGGGTCAACGTGAAGTCCAGGCAGATGCTGCGGGCGACCACGGTGGCGCAGGATATCATGGAAGGCTTAAAGGCGTACACGCTGGATGAGGTGCGGACGCAGTTCAACGGACAGGACGAGAACGGCAATTTCGTGCCGGTCGCCGGCTGGCATTATCCCGAGGAGGGCTTCTATGTCCTGAACAGCGAGCTGATCAAGGGCGACGTGTGTGAGCTCACGGCGCTGGAGACGCCCAGGGATCCCGCTACGGGCGAGCCGACCGACCCCGACGATGAGGACAATGAGATCTATTATTTCGGTATCAGGGACTTGAAAATGCAGGGCGGCGAGTATGACGCCCTGATTAAGCTGGACGCTTCCACCTACACGAAAGCGAAAGCCGGCACGGTACATGACAACACGTTCAACGGCAAATTCTACGCGGACGTCCTGAGCGTGTCGGAGACAGGCGGCGCGGAGACGGACAGCAGCTATCACGAGCCGGCGGATTTGAGCCGGGAGGCGTCGAAAGCGTTGCGGAAGCTGATCGAGGATCAGGCTTATCCCGACGGGAACTATCCCGACAATTGGGAGGAGATATGGAAAGAGAGTGCATCGTCCCGGTATAAAATGCTCGGCGAGATTCCGGGCCTGTCGGTGACCGCGCGGACCCTCAATGTGTCGCTGTCCCTGGAGAAAAGCCTCTCCGGCGTGCCCGAGCTGGACGCGGAGGGCAGGAAACAGTGTATGGCGAAAGTGGCCGTCCAGTATGACTGCAGCTTTGACGGCAATTCCTATCACATGTATTACGGCAAGGACGGCTTCCGCGAGGGAGAGCTGAGCGATTCGGAGATACAGACGATGGGGATTCCGCGGAAATTTACCAGCGGCAACTTCTATCTCTTCTACTACCCGGACTATAAGGCGTCTGATGATAAGATCTTGTTTAAGATCGAGGACGATTCCCTGCTGGATGCGGATGCGCCCGGCTTAAAGTCGATTACGGTGATGAAGCAGATCCGCTCCACGGTGGATGCGGCCGCGGGGGTCATCGCGCCGGATCTGACGGATACGGAGCTGTACGGCAGGGAGAGCGCTTATCGGCCTACAGTGCGGGTTGAGGGCGGCGGCAGCGGCGATCTGGCGTTCCGCACGAATATCGGCGTCAATATGTCCAAACAGGCGAAGAAGGTTGACCCGGTGACGGGAGAGGTGGAATATGAGGAACAACTTGCCAAGGAGATCAGTTTTGGCCCGCTGAATGCCGATATGATTACCATAGCCGGCGACGAGGTCAGCGGTGAGCCGATGAACGTGATCTATGACGTCGAGATCTCGGTCTATGAGAAAGGCGCGGCGGCCCACTTTGGCGAACCTGGTTTCGAGAGCAGCGAGGAAGTGCACAGGCTCGCCGTGATCACGAACCTGGATCAGGAGACGCCGTAGAAGACGGCACACGGGAATTTGTGCCGGAGTGTCACAAATTCCCCTGATGGCGAAGTTAATTCCGAAGGAATTTACTTCAGGCCTTCGTCGCGAAAACGCTCCGGAATGGGGATTATCATGAACAACGAAAAAGCGGGCGGGCTTAAGTTCCGCGGCAGAAAGCTTAATAAGGATAACAGAGGTTCGGCGATTGTCATCGTCATTATCGCGATGGCGATGATCGGCATACTTGCGACCACCATCTTGTGGGCCTCCTACCTGAATTACCGCATCAAGGTCAGCGATCTGAAAGTGAAGAACAGCTTTTACTCCGCGGAGACTGTGGTGGAGCAGATTCTGGCGGGTGTGAAAAAAGATATTGTGTCGGCCTCCGTCAACGAGGCGTATCAGGAAGTGGTGAGCAACTGGGACGCGCTGGAGACGGACGCCAACAGAGAGAGCTACTTCATCACGGCTTACACCGCGGCGGTGGAGGAGAAGCTGCACGTCGGCAGCCCCTCGGTCCCGGCGGGACAGTATGACAAGGAAGTGCTGAAAAAGTTCGTGGACGCGGCGTTCTGGAACGAGCCGACAGGCGGCGCGGAGACTACCGCCACAGGCTATATCGTCAACGCGAAATGGGACGAGGCGGTGCCGGCATTTGACAGTTTCGAGAAGAACAGGCTTCTCGACCCGACCTCGGGCACGATGACGCTGAAGAACATCTGCGTCGAGTTCTATGACAGCGACGGCCTGCTCTCCATCATCAACACGGATATTGCCATCGATGTGCCGAAACTGCAGTTCACGCAGGCGGGTTCCATCGACAGGCTCTACTCTTATGTGTTGGTGGGCGACGACGGCATTGTGACGGCGGACAGTTCGCTCGTCACGATCGACGGCAGCATCTACGGCGGCGCCTACGAGGAGGAGGCCGCCGATGAAGAAGATCATATTTTCGGGGACGGCGAGGAGGCCGCGGAGGCGGCTGACGCAAAGGACGGGATCCGGATCGGCCAGCACAGCCATGTGACGGTGTCGGATGCGAATTACGTCATCTCCGGCAGCGATATCATAGTCGGCAGCGCGGCGAATTTCGTGAACCTGATCGATCAGGACGCGCAGCTTGTCGTGCGCAATGCGGCGGAGGGAGACACGAGCCTCGGCACCAGCGTATATGCGGGCGGGCTGGCCGTGAACGGCAGTTATCTCAATATCACGGGCAAAACCTATGTGGCCAATGACCTGATTCTGTCGGGGCAGGGCAGCAGCGTCAACCTGTCGGGGCAGTATCTCGGGTACGGCGGCAGCACGACGAACAAGGGCGACGAGCCCGCGAAGAATCAGGATGACACGGATAAAGTGGATGCGCTGGGAAATCCTGTCTACGTGAATCCCGCGCAGGAGAGCAGCGCCATCGTCATCAACGGCAGGGATTCCACCGTGGACCTGACAGGGCTCAATGTGCTGCAGCTGGCGGGGCGCGCCTACGTGAATCTGGGCGGTGACGACAAGGGACTGCCCCATGTGCTGATGGGCGAGTCGATCTCGGTCAAGAGCAACCAGATCGCCTATCTCGTGCCGCCGGAGTGCGTCGGCACGCTGGACGGCAGGACGGTCATCGGACAGAATCCGGTGTCTTTCGCCACATGGACGGAGATGGTGCAGAGCCTGCCGGATTATCAGGAGGACGGGCGGGACTTCCGCATCGTAAACGCGAATCTGGAGGCGGCCAAGCTGGGCGGCAGCAAGCTGAATGAGTTCGGTATCAGCGACGTGACGGCGGCGGATTTCGAGGATGTCGATCCGGCCAATCTGGCGGAAGTCAGCCGGATACTCAACGCGAAAGCGGCGACGAAGGGCATCAGGTGCCTCTACATGCCCGACAAACAGCAGGTCTATCTGTATCTCGTGATGGACGCGTCCAACGCGGAGAGATACTTTACAAAATATTATAATGTGAACGGCAACAAGGCGAGCCTCGACAGCTACTTCAATACATACGCCTCCGGCGGCATTAAGTTAAAAGAGGACGTGAAAGGCTATACGGTAGTGGGCAACAGCATGGTTTCCGCGACCGACGCGGCAAGTCCCGGCGGGATTCAGACGAACGCCGACGGCGACAAGCTGGTGCGCCTGCTCTCCAGCGTGAAGCCCAAAGAGGAGGAAGAAGAGGGCAAAGACGAAGAGGGTGAAGAGGGCGGCGCGGAAGAGGAGACGCCCGTCGATCCCGATGCCTATGAAGAAGTGTCCGACAACCTCACCGAGACGGAGAACGCGAAGACCGCGGAGGAGCTGAGTACGGTGATTGCCAACTGCGGCACGGTCTATGCCAACCTCAACCGCAACCTGATGGAGGAGGAAGATGCGTCCGCGGTCAAGGAGACGGTGTTCGAGAACCTGATTCTGTACAAGACGCAGGAGGGCAGCGGTGTCGGAGCCGTTCTCCCGTCGGGCAACGGAGGTATGAAAGAGTATCTGGAAGCCATCGGCGAGGAGGAAGCCGAGTTCGCCAACGGCGACGGCCTCAAGGCTGTGCTGGCGGACAATCTGGGCAAGAGCGCTTATCCGGTGAAAGACAAAAATCTGCGCCTCGTCATCGCCAGCGGTGACGTGAGCGTGCAGTCTGATTTCCAGGGACTGATCATCGCGGGCGGCACGATCACCGTGGATGGCAACTGGAACTGCAAGACGGACGCCGAGGGCGTCTACAGCGTGCTGCAGGCGACGCCTGTCGACGATCCGGACGACACGGAACATGTGCCCGCCAATATTCTGGCCGGCGGCTCCGGCATGGTGCTGAACGGCTACGAGGGCGCGGAGGCTGACGAGCTGGGCAATTTGGCGATAGACTATTCGGAGATAGTGAGATATGAAAACTGGGTTAAGAAGTAATAACAAGGGCTATTCCCTCGTGGAACTGATCGTCGTGATCGCGATTATCGCCGTGGTCGGTCTGGGCGCGACCTGGTCCATCATTCTGGTATTCAGCGCCAACGCCAAGACCTGCGCCAACGATATCGTGGGCGCGATCTCCGAGTGCAAGATCGAGACGATGAGCAAGGGACAGGGGAACGTCAAGCTGATTCTCTACCGCGACGGCGAGGGCGGCACGATCTACAGCGAACTGCTCTTCAAGGACGCTTCGGATCACTGGACTTTCAAGAACGGCCAGCCGGAGGGCACGGCCGGCGAGCGGGAGAAGATCGGCGCGAGCCGCTGCAGCGTCGGCACGACAGACGGTTCGGACGACATTCCCACGGACCGCGGCACGGCCTGGGTGATCTGCTTCAACAGGGCCACGGGCTCGTTTGTGAGCGCAGAGGATGTAGCGGATGGCGTGGCGGGCGATGCGACGACACAGGCGCTCCTGGACAGCGGCATCTGGGTGCAGGGCGGCAGCAAGAAGTATCAGATCACGCTGGAGGCATTGACCGGCAAGACCTCGAAGGAACTGAAATAACAGAGAAATATGATATATTTGGTGAAAGACAATGACGACAGAATTTATGAAGGAATTGCTTTCCAAAGATGAAAAGATTACGGTAGAATATAAGTTGTGTCAGCATGGCATCCAAAATGATGTGTATGAGACGGTGTGTTCTTTTTCCAACAGATACGGCGGCTATATTGTCATGGGTGTGGAGAATGACGGAACACCTGTAGGAATCCGGCAGAATCTGGCGGGTGACATGAAGAAAAACTTCGTGAATGAACTGAACAATCCGAATAAGATGTCACCGACACTGTATTTGTCCATAGAAGAGTTTGTATATGAGGAAAAGCTGCTGCTGTGGGTATATGTGCCGCCGACCTCTACGGTAGTAAAATGCAGCGGTCGGATTTATGACCGCAACGAGGACGGCGACATGGATATCACGGATTCGCCGATTCAGCTGCAGAATATGTATAACCGCAAGAGCGGCACCTATGCGGAGCACAGAATTTTCCCGTACGTCACGACAGATGATCTGCGCATGGATCTGATGTGCAGAGTGCGCAAACTGGCCAGAAGCAAGGATCAGGATCATCCGTGGCTGGAGATGTCGGATGAGGAGATCCTGCGGAGCGCAGGATTGTGGGAAAAAGATTTTTCCTCGGGCATACAGGGCTATAATCTGGCCGGTGTGCTGCTCTTCGGTAAAGATGAGGTCATACGTTCCTGCTGCCCCGGTTATATCACAGACGCTATTTATAGAGTTGACAATGTGGACAGATATGATGACAGGCTGCAGGTGGCGACTAACCTGATCGAAGCCTATGATCTCCTGATGGCATTTGTGGCAAAACACACCTCAGATAAGTTCTGCCTGATCAACAATGTGAATACCAGCATCAGAGGCATCATTGCCAGAGAAGTGATCGCCAATATACTGGTGCACAGAGATTACGGCAGCGCCTATCCGGCGAAAGTCATTATTGAAAAAGACTGGCTGCGGACAGAGAACTGGTGTATTCCGAGACGGCACGGCAATATTATGAGCGACGAGTTTACGCCCTATCCCAAGAATCCGCTGATTCAGCAGTTCTTTGCCAATATTGGGAGGACGGACACGATCGGTTCGGGCGTGAGAAACCTGTATAAATACACGCCGATTTATTCGGACGGCGGGAAACCCGAGCTGGTGGAGGATGATGTGTTCAGGATCACGATTCCCCTGAATCGGGCGGCTGCGGATGAGGCGAATGCGCAGGGCACGTTGTCAGAGCGGGAACAGCATATTTACGATATGATCTGTGAAAACAGGCATCTGTCGGTGGAACAGGTCATGGCAGAATTGGATATTTCCAGAGCGGCAGTGTTCGGCATATATGGAAAGATTAGAAAAGTTACCGGTGCGGTGTATGACGAGAAAGCGGCGGCATGGGTGCTGCCGCAGTGAGCGCAGGGAAAGGATTCGGATGATGAAAAGAGATCACAAAGGCTTTACCATAGTGGAGTTGATTATCGCCGTGGCGATTCTCGCGATCGTGACGCTGGCGGTATGCGGCTTTATTCTGGTCGGCTCGAAGAGCTACACCAACGCGAATACGGACATCATGCTGCAGCAGGACGCGCAGCTCGCGCTCAACCAGATCTCTGACGTCATCATCGACACCACCCACAGCATCAGCTATGATGTGGACGGCGAGAGCGTACTCAAAGACGCGGAGTACGGCGGCGAGGCGACGCAGAAGACCCTGATCGTGGCAAACAGCGGCAACGACGGCAGTCAGAATCACAACGAAAATTACTGGTTCCGCTGGTGCCTCGATGATCCCACGAATCCGGAGGCGGAGACTGGCAAGATTTACTTCCATAACGTGCCGGCGGTGGATGTTACGGGCAAGAGCAGGGAGGAGGCCACCGCGGCGATCGAGACGGCGATTAAAAATGATATGGAGACCTATTTCCCCGAGAGCGGCGGGGTGTCGGAAGAAAATACGCCGCCCGTGCTGGCGGAGCATGTGAAAGAAATCTCCATCGACATCTCGCAGTTCGAGGAGAACCGCGTGGTCATGATCGCTATGACCTTTAAGAACGGCGACAGGGAGTACCATACCTCCAACAACGTCACGGTCCGCAACCGGATCGCTATCAACGCGATCGAGGTCGATCCGATGAAGATTGCGGATGCGTTCGTGATCGAGTCGCCGGACAATGTCGTCATGGAACCCGGCGAGACATTGACGCTGACGGCGAACGTGAGCAGCACGGCGGAAGATCAGGCGGTCACCTGGGAGATGGCGGGCGGGGCCTTAGGCTCGTCCTCAATCTCGGCTGACGGCACGGTGACGGTGGGCCGCGACGAGGTGAGCGAGAGATTTCAGGTGCGCGTAAAACGTGTGAATGAGCAGTACACGGGACAGAACGACCGTGTCTCGAAACTGGTGACCGTCAAGGTCAAGAGAGTCACTTTCGTGGCGGATGCCACGATAGAGGCTGAGCCTGGCGAAGAAGTGCCTCTGACGCCGGGCATACACGGCGGCAATCTGGGGACAGCGTCCCCCTGCAGCTGCGGCTACGACGGGAGCGACGATTATCTGGTGGACAGCGGCAGCTGGCGGATCACGGAGAATTCGGAGCTGGCCACGCTCGGGACGACGGCGGGCGACAAAGCCACCGTCAAGGTCAGCGCTTCGGCCAAGGACGGGGACGTGATCGTCGTCGAAGCCGATTCCCTGCGCTCTAAAGATATGAACTACGGGCCGGCGGAAAGCCCGATGACCGCGCCTGTCACGGGCCGGTGGACGATCACGGTCAAAGGTAATTCCAACGTGGTTCCGCTGCCCGCGGACGGCGGGTTCAAGTTCGGCACGGATAACGACGACTCGGCGAAGATGACCTACAATTTCATAGCGGACAATGCGGGCGTCTCCAACTATCACAGGTATGTGGTGTGCGCCCGCGTCAGGGAGCGCGGCGCGGTCAACAGCTCCAACGATCAGGTGCTTCTGTACTACACGAATGTCGGCAGGGATGCCAGATTTATCCCCGACCTGTTCGGTCTGGATCTGACCAGATCCTACGAGGTGTATCTGCAGCTGCTTCTGCCGGTGGACAGGACGCAGAACAAATATCCGCAGGGCGACGCGACCAGCGCGCCACAGGATTCGAGCAGCAATATCGCGGCGGAATATTTTGCGCCGGGCAATCTGGATCCTAACGGCGCGTACATCGGTGAGAAATATGAGGTGAGTCCTCTCTTTGCGGGTATCCTGTCGCCGCCGAATTTCTCGGTCGAGTGTGAGGAAGGTACCGGTGCGAAAATTACCTATCCGAATGATGCGGGCTATCAGATGACTTATCATCTGGCAAGTGGCGGCTCGACGGTCATCAACAAAATCGAATTTGGCTCGGTACTGAATATCCGGCCGGAGAGTCTGGGCTCCAACAATGTCAAATTCTCCATCTATAAGGAGGAGGCAGGCGGAAGCGACTTAAACGGCTGGAAGCTCATAGCGGGTTATGACGCGAATAAGGCGCTGGCGGGAGAAGTAAGCGGTAAGGATGTTTACAATTTTGTGACAGACTCTTTCGGCGACGAGGTCTTCAAGATCAGCACGGGCGACAGCAGCCGCTCCCCGATTGTTGGCACTAATTATATGACGCGCGGCAACAAGGAGGCAAGCAAGTGGGCAGGTGCGGTCGGTACTTATCACATTGTGCCGGGCTTCTGGTATCGAAATCTTGTAAACGGTGAGCAGCGGGGCGGTGGCTATGACATTATAGAGGAAAGAAATCTGCATGGCGACCATAACTGGCATTTTTATCAGCTGGGCGAGAGCCAGATTCCGCTTAAGGTGGATATCGGACTGAATCTGGAATTGATCGGTCAAGACGGTTCCATGGGAAAGATAGCGTTTTCGTTGCCGACAGAAACAGGATTTCCGTTTGCTTTGAAAAATTCAGAGAAACAGACGCAGGAAATTTGGAGTGCGATATATAAAAACGGTTCCGTGGAGTATATGTCACTGTTGATTGAATGCGAGTATAACGATGCAGACGGTTCATATAAACTGCATATTTATCGGATTGAAGATGTGTACTGGCCGGAGCGTAAGAAAGAAAAGGTAGACAGCGGCATCTATAAATGGAAACCTGGTAACAGCGAATGGACTTGTCATACGAGAGGTACCGGCAACAGGGAAAAGATAGATATACCGTTACCGTAGGAGAGCAATCATTTTTCACCAGCACAATGGGGCGATAGTATGAAACATAACGAAATCATGGAAAAGACAACGCTACACAAAAAAGACAGTGACGGCAGCCGGAAGTTTCTCTTCTTTGCGGCTCTGGCCGCCGCGGTTGCCGCGATCGCGGGCGCGCTCTACGGCGTGTTCCGTCTGGGCAAGAAGCGTGGAGCCGCGGAGGAGGCGGAACGCACGGAGAAGCTGCGCGCCGAGCGGGCGAAGCGGCGGGCGGAGATAAGGCGCGCACAGCGCGCGGCAGCCGCACGGCCTGTCTATGTGGTGCATCCTCTGCAGCCGAAGAAGCCGGAGAGCGGCGCGAAGCGTTTCCGCAGGCGTCTGTGCGCGTCTGTCGCGGCGATTCTCGTGATCTCGATGGTGGGCTCGAGCACGATGCCCTATATCGAGCCGTCCACGGTGCTGGCAAAAGAGTCTTTTTCGGGCATCGGCAAGATTGTGGAGGAGCACGGGGACGAACCTTACAGGATTCTGGATATCGTGGCGGCGGACGCCACCTATACGGACCCTGCTGCTGCCGCCGGCACTTCCCTTTCTTATACGTTTAACCTCGGCACGATGGGCTATCTGGTGAACGGACAGTCCGATCTGCAGGAGGATCTGGCGAAGATTTTCGAGGCGGATCTGGCTAAGGCCACGCCTTCTTTTGCCACATCCGGTGACAGAAAAAGTTTGTTTGAAGCCGTGACAGGCGGCGCTTCCCTGCCGTTCGGCCTGACCTACGAGGAGACATACGGCGGTATCGGCGGCATGTCCACCGCCGGCTACACCCAGATCTATCCCCTGTCAGCCACTGCCGAGAGCATCAGTGCGCCCGCGGACGGCGATGGCGGTTTCAGCCTGCTGGTGGAGAACGGCCCCACAGAGCTTGACAATGAACCCACAGGCGACACGGGCAGTACAGGTGACGGAGAAAATGACAGTACGACCGGTACGCCCAAAGAGGAGAATAACGGCGACAATACGACCGGCACGCCCGAGGGAGACAGTAACGGTGACGGAACGACCGGCACGCCTGAGGGAGACAGTAACGGTGACGGCATGACCGGCACGCCCGAGGGGGAGAGTAACGGTGACGGCATGACCGGCACGCCCGAGGGAGAGGATAACGGCGACGGCACGACCGGCACGCCGGAGGAGGAGAATAACGGCGGCGGCAATATAAACTCTTACGGGCAGCTGCCGATTGCTACCAGCGGTGAGACGGAGATTACGGGAACTTTTACCGGCAGGTCAGATTTTGTCGAGAAAGGCAACGGAGATTATGAGAAGGTGACGGGGGTTACGCCCGGTTCCCTGCCGGGCATATATATCGGCCCCGTCCCGCAGCAGAGCAATACCTACAGCACGATGTCGGGTTCCGCGTCTGCCCCGTCCCAGATCTATACCTATGGCGAGGGGGCGCCGCTGCGCGTGACTTTTAAGGCGGTAGGTCCGGCCGTAGAGGGCGGGCCCGGCGGCTATGTGGCGTATGAGCCTCTTCCGGTGGGGACTACTGACGGTGAGCGGACTGAGTACGCCACGGATATGACGGGCGTTTATTGGTACGATGAGGAGTCGGGAAAATATAGCTATGTGAACACGCTGGCGAATATCCTGGGCAGACAGTATCAGCTGAGCGGCGGCACACAGGAGAGTGAGAAGCAGGAGGGGGAAGAAGAGAAGAAAGAAGAGGAAGAACAAGAAGGGCAGAACCCCCCTGCGGAGCAGACGCCGGTTCCGCCTGAGGAAGTGGTGGACCCGCCGGAGGGCGGCACCGACCCCGGCGAGAACGACACGGAGACGGGCGGCGATAGCGAAGAGGGAGACAATACGGGAGATACGGGAAATACGGAGGGAAGCGGCAGTCCGTCCGGCGGCGAGGGCCAGACACCGGGCGAAAGTGAGCCGGCTCCGGGCGGCAATGGAGAACCGGCGCCTTCCGGCGGTGACGGCGAACCGTCCGGCGGCAATACGCAGCCGACAGCGCCCCCGGCTGAGCCGACAACGCCGCCGGAGGGGGATGGCGACGGCAGTGACGGGGATACGCTGACTGCGCGCGCGCTGCGGGACGGCTGGCAGCTCCTGGTGGAAGAAGATCAGGGTCCGGGCGAAGATGATCCTGAGACGGGCAGCGGCTCAACAGGCTCCTATATTATGGTCGGTCCCGCTGACGAAGAGATTCACTGGGAAGAGTATGCGAATCTGATGTCTGTCAAATTCGTCTATCAGCCGAATCCGACGCCGGGCACCATGCTGTATGAGGTGGAGAGCGTGGAGGAAGTCATCAGTGCGCCCGGTCTGCCCCTGCCGCTGGACGTGTACAGTGTGGGCAGCAATACGGAAGAGGAGTCCGGAGGCGGCAATGGCGGCATCAATCTGCTGAACGGCAGCGGAACCCGGACGATCGCCGGCGGCGCTATGTACGAGTATGTAGGTCAGGGCAAGGGAAGCTGGAAGCTGACCTATGATCCGAAAGGCACGACAGAGATTATGATAAAAGGCGCGCCGATCTACATCCGCTGCAGGACGAACGACTGGCTGAAGCAGTATGTGTTCAGTTCCCTGTCGGACGGCGACAATGCGGACAGCGATTTTCAGATCGAAGTGATTACCAAGACGGCGGGTGAGGTGATCGCCAGCGACGTCCAGAACGCGGATCTGATCTTCCTCGAGAGCGGCGAGACAAACACGGTTCTGACAGGATCTGTGACGAGAAGATATATCAGTAAGACACCGGAGACTTCCGATTCCGATCTTCCTCTGGATATGTCCGAGGCGGCGGTGAGCCAGATTCTGCGCGAGGCGGCGGAGGACTTAAAGCCTGTGATCGTGGATTACGGGATCGTGGAAGATACGGAGCATTATGCGGATTTCAACTACCAGTATCTCGCGAAAGCGCTCTTGAAGCGGAATCTGGCGGAGTTCATCGAGGCGATGGACGATAAGGGCAATCTGTTGGAGAACGTGAAACTCAATGTGAAAGACTCCGACGATTTTCCGGTCAAGGACGATAACAAATATAATTATGTAAACCAAAATGTATATGTCGTGAGTGGCGATGCGCTTGTCAGCGACAGTTTCCCCGAGCGGTTTGGCGACGATGAGGAGCGCGCGGGTTTTTCCGATGTGCTGTCGGCGATCCGGGCGGAGAATACCACGCTGTCCGAGGACGACCGTATCTCGGAGCGGGTCAGCCCGGCCAGAGCGGTGCAGTATATCATCAACTTTTCCGTGGGCATTCTGGGCGATTTCAGCAATCTGGCCATCCTGGAGATTCAGCCCTCGGCGAACCTGAAGTCTGATTTTACGCTGGAGGATGAGAATACGAAGCTGCTCTGGAAGAAAGACGGGATGCGGACGGCAAAGCAGATTCTGTTCAGCAAGAATGAAATCCAGCAGCCCCAGATCGACACGAAGTCCGTGGTGGAGTTCAACAGCGAGTGGGAGGACATCAACGGCGTCTACGATATGGTATTCATCGGTCTGGACGGACAGCGCCTGAATCAGAATGATGAGGGCGAGACGCGCTACAATAAGGAAGAGCTGAACGGCAGGGTTTATCATCTGGGCGACGAATCTGGCGTAGGTACATACGATGCGAACGATTTGACGACGCAGAAGATGGACGCTTTGCTGCACTATATGGCGGCGGGCTATCCGGTGCTGGTGGAGAATGACTGCTTCGAGGGCGGCTCCGCACAGAGAGCGGACGGGGACGATGTCAATACCGACTATATTCAGGAGAATACGGTCATGTACCGCTTCCTGCAGACGGCGGTGAGCGACGAACGCTATGAGGATTGCATCTTCACGGTGGCGGACGCGATGGCAAGCTCCATGTTTATGACGCGGGTGCGCCTCGGTAAGCCGAGGATTGCCCTGGTGGATGAGGACGGCGAGGAGACTTCCCCTGTGCAGATCCTGTCGCGCGACGAAAACGACGAGTATCACGGGCAGATTTACTATAAGATCACGGATAACCACGGTGACGACTACGGCGGCGACGCGGTCATCAATGTGTACGCGGACTTTAACCACGACGGTTATTTCACGCCGGCGGAGCAGGTGACGGAGTACATCAATCAGGACAATATGCTGGATGTGGAGATCGACGGCATGGGGCCGGGGATCCTGCCCTGGAAGATCGAGGTGTCCGACGTAGGCAACGAGTACAGGCGCGCCTCCGTGCAGGGCTATTTCGAGTTGAGCAGCGAGACGGCCGATGAGCTGAAAGTGCTGCAGATCACGGAGAAGAAGAATAATCCGTCGGTGGATCTGCAGATGATCCTGAATCAGGAGAAGACTTCTTCGCTTTCGCACTATCTCAAGGACGCGGAGAAGATGCTGAATGTGGAGTGGCAGATTGAGTCCGTGGATGCCGCGCAGCTGGAGACGAAACTGGGCGAGAATGAAAACTATCTGTCACAGTGGGATGTGGTCGTGCTGACGCTGGACGGCGCGGCGGAAAACGCGGCGGTGACCGAAGCGGTCAACAGATATGTGGGCGAGGGCAGAAGCCTGCTGGTATGCGGGCAGGATCCCGGCGACCAGAGAGCGGGCTTAAGCGCTGAGCTTCTGGGGCAGACGGAGAGCAAGACTTTCGTGAATCTGGGCGCAGGCGGCGCGAGCGGCTATCAGCGCTATGACGGGCTGAGCGGAGATATGTACAGCCCGCAGGCGTTCCTGCAGGCGGAGCCGGTCAACGAGGGCAGTATCTCGCTGTATCCGTTTGTGATCGATGGCAAATTCACGTTCGGCGGCGATGGTTTCCTGAGAGCGGCGCCCTATCTGCTCGATTTCGAGGATAATCTGGTGAGCGAGGAGAACACGGCCTATGTGACGCCATGGTACACTTTCTCCAGTGATGACTGGGAGGGTACGGCTTACGGTATTTCACCCAGAGACGGACGCAACAACTATTACTGCTACAGCAAGAGCAACGTGGTCTATCTGGCGCAGTCGGAATATGCTTATACCTGTGATGAGGAAAAAGGTCCCGAGCCGGACAAATTTGGCTCCGCCGAGTGCCAGTTCTTCGTGAACGCGCTGATGGCGGCCTACAGTGCGGGACTGCACAATGCGCACATCAATATCGTGGCGGGCTTCTCGCCTGACGCGGCGGATATCGCGAGCATCTCCGTGCCTTTTGATGAGACATGGCTGGAGACGAGCGACAGCTCGGGCGGCATCCTCGGCAACACCGTGGACGTGTACTTCAAGTTCCGCGACAGCAATCTGGCGCCGGAGAAGACCTCTCTGATCGGCTTCTACTATGAGGATCCGTCGGCCGGTGAGGTGGATCTCGGCACACAGAAAGTAAACGCGACGCCGTTTGCCTCGGAGATCTGGACCGTCACGGATAACAAGCTGGTGAAACTGGGCGAGGACGAAGAGCTGCAGCCCGGCAAGATCTACCGCATCAAAGCGCCTGTGGTGGCGCTTCGGGACAGCGCGAGCCTCACCAGAGATGAATCCAGACAGGAGGAAGCGAATAAGGCGGACATCTATATCGTGCTGCAGACCTCGTTCACGAGGAGCGGCAGGAACTATCAGATCATCAGCGCCGACGCGGTATCGCTGAACAGGACCCGGCTGTTCCTGCTGGAGTAAGCGGTTGACATACGGTAAGACGTTGAAAGAAAATGTTGGAAAAGCTCTGCTTAGGCAGAGCTTTTCTGCGTTTCTTCTATATATAATATGTATGATTGCATATCGTATAGTACGTTTCATGGCTGATATGGTATAATAAAATAAAAAGAACAGATTATCATATTGTTTGTGAGGGGGATCGTGAAAAATATGGCAGATAAGATACAGGAACTGAAACAGGCTAAGAGACGAGACAGAAAAGTTTATATTACGGATATTGCTATAGATAAGGTGCCTTTTATCAGATATGATGGCTTTACGGAGGAGCGCAATTACATTATGAGAGAACTGGCTAAAGACGTTCTGCTCCTTTCCAAAGAAAAAAATAACAGTAACGAAGTTGCCATTACCTGTGACCTTGGAGCAAAAAATCCGTTGGATAGTTTTGGCGTGTCTTTAGGAACAGAACATGAAGTGGATATTCTTGCAGATACATTCTCTAATCATATTATTGTGTCAAAAGAGTCAGTGGCGGTGGTAGTATTGCATAATCATCCCTCTACGCAAACTTTTTCGTTGCAGGATATTCATTTCTTCATGCAGTATCCAAAGATCGAAGTCATTGCAGTAGTATCGAATCAGGGAGCAGTGCATTATCTGAAACGGGATAGGGAATATGATTATCGAGAGGCTGTTCGCTTATTTCAGGAGTGTATCGAAGAACTTCATCATGATTCACCGGCAGCGGAAATGTATTTGGCTTCATTGTCTTTTTTGGCAAAGTGTAGTGAAGCAGGCTTATTATACAGGTAAGACCAGGAGGTGAGCATATGAAAAAGACAGCTTTGAATGATGTGACTTACAATTTTGAACCATTGGAATTATGCGTATCGGATCGTGATTATGAAGTGGACGAAGAGGCACTGCGGCGAAGCATGGAGAAGAGCCGGGAACTGATCTCTTTTCTTCGGGATTATAAGGAAAGAAAGGAGACGGAGGAATAGATACTTTACAGGAACTTCACAAAATTTTTCCTTGTCATCTCGGATGATTTAGTGTATAGTGGTTTCCGTTGAATACCGTTTCTAAGAACAAGGGGAATTGCTATGGCGAAATATCTGGTAATCGTCGAATCACCGGCGAAAGTAAAGACGATCAAGAAGTTCTTAGGCCCCAACTATGAGGTGGCGGCCAGCAACGGGCATGTGCGGGATCTGCCGCGCAGCGTGCTCGGCATCGATGTGGAGCATGATTTCGAGCCCAAATACATCACGATACGGGGCAAGGGCGACATCCTCGCGAATCTGCGCAGGGAAGTGAAGAAAGCCGAGAAAGTCTATCTCGCGACAGACCCCGACCGTGAGGGGGAGGCCATCTCCTGGCATCTGCTCACGGCCCTGAAACTGGAGAACAAGAAAGTCTATCGTATCACGTTCAACGAGATCACCAAGACGGCGGTCAAGGAGTCCCTCAAACACGCCAGGGAGATCAACATGGATCTGGTGGACGCGCAGCAGGCGCGCCGCTGTCTGGACCGCATGGTGGGCTACAAGATCTCGCCTGTGCTGTGGGCGAAGGTGAAGCGGGGCTTAAGCGCGGGGCGCGTGCAGTCTGTGGCGCTGCGCATCATCTGCGACAGGGAGGAGGAGATCAACGCTTTCATCCCTGAGGAATACTGGACGCTCGACGCCGTCCTCGCCGTGGAGGGCGAGAAGAAGCCTCTCGTGGCGAAGTATTGCGGCACGACGGAGGGCAGTAAGACGATCTCTTCCGCGGAGGAGCTTGCGCAGATCAGGGAGTCTCTCGATCATGCGAAATACCGCGTTTCCTCGGTCAAGAACGGCGAGCGCGTGAAGAAAGCGCCGCTGCCTTTTACCACCTCCACGCTGCAGCAGGAGGCCAGCAAGCAGCTCAATTTTTCCACCCAGAAGACGATGCGGCTGGCGCAGCAGCTCTATGAGGGCGTCGATATCAAGGGAAGCGACACGGTGGGTATCATCACCTATCTGCGTACGGACTCCACGAGGGTGTCCGAGGAGGCGGAAGTGATGGCCCGCGACTATATAGAGAGTCAGTACGGCGCGGCGTACGCGGCCGGCGCACAGAACCGGGGAGGCAGCAGGCAGAAGATTCAGGATGCCCACGAGGCGATCCGCCCCACGGATGTAAGCCGCACCCCGGCGGCGCTCAAAGACTCCCTCTCCAGGGATCAGTTCCGGCTCTATCAGCTGATCTGGCGGCGGTTTGTGGCAAGCCGCATGACGAACGCCGTGTACGAGACGACTTCCATCCGGATTGAGGCGGCGGGCAATGAGTTTTCCGCGTCTTCCTCCAAGGTGAAGTTCGACGGCTTCATGAGCGTCTACACGGAGGACGACGAAAAGGAAGAGTCGGGCGCGCTGATGAGCAAGATCACAACCGATACGAAACTGTCGCTGACAGAGCTGTCGGAGAAGCAGCACTTCACCCAGCCCGCGCCGCACTACACGGAGGCTTCTCTCGTGCGCGCGATGGAGGAGCTGGGGATCGGGCGGCCGAGTACCTATGCGCCCACGATCACGACGATTCTGGCGAGGCGCTATATCGTGAAAGAAAATAAGAACCTCTACGTGACGGAGCTCGGCGAGGTGGTGAACAACATGATGAAAGAGGCGTTTCCCTCCATCGTGGACGTGAACTTCACCGCGACGATGGAAGCGCTCTTAGACGGCGTGGAGGAGGGCAGCGTGAAGTGGAAGACCGTGATGGAGAACTTCTATCCCGATCTGGCGCAGGCGGTGGAGCAGGCGGAGAAAGAGCTGGACGAGGTGCAGATTGCCGACGAACTCTCCGACGAGTACTGCGAGCTCTGCGGCAGGCAGATGGTGATCAAGTACGGCCCTCACGGCAGATTTCTGGCATGTCCGGGATTCCCGGAGTGCCGCAACACGAAGCCTTATTTTGAGAAGATCGGTGTGGCCTGCCCGAAGTGCGGCAAGGATATCGTCATGAAGAAGACCAAGAAAGGCAGGAAATACTACGGCTGTATCGACAACCCGGAGTGCGACTTCATGGTCTGGCAGCGCCCTGTCAATGAGAAGTGCGAGCGCTGCGGCTCTATTCTGCTGCAAAAGGGAAACAAGCTGGTCTGCGCGGACGAGAACTGCGGCTTCGTCAAGGATGCGCCGAAAGCGGAGGCCGTGCAGGCATAAATCCGCGCAGCTCGGCTGCGGGGTGGATTGTTTTCTGAAAATACATTGATTTTTGATAAATATTGTGATAAAATCAAATTACTTGGAATTGTGTAATTTTTTGGAACAACAGCAGCATCTTAAGATAAGGGGTATTACATGAGCAGTGTTCAGTTGCTGGATAAGACGAGGAAGATCGGCAAGCTCCTGCACAACAACAATTCGGGCAAGGTGGTCTTCAACGATATCTGTGACGTCCTGAAAGAGATACTGGACTCCGATGTGCTGGTCATCAGCAGGAAAGGCAAGGTGCTGGGCATCGGCGACCAGGACAGCGTAGAGTCGATCACGGAGCTGATCGTGGACCACGTGGGCGGCTTCATCGATCCGATGTTAAATGAGCGGCTCCTGGCGGTGCTCTCCACGAAAGAGAATGTCAATCTCGAGACGCTGGGCTTTGAGAGTATCGACACGAGGCGCTTCCGGGCGGTGATCACACCCATCGAGATCTCCGGCGAGCGGCTGGGAACGCTTTTTATCTACAAATGCGACGCGCAGTACGACATCGACGACATCATCCTGTGCGAGTACGGCACAACGGTGGTGGGCTTGGAGATGCTGCGGGCGGTGAATGAGGAGAACGCGGAGGAGAACCGCAAGATCGCGGTGGTGAAATCGGCGATCGGCACGCTCTCCTACTCGGAGATGGAGGCGATCACGCACATCTTCGACGAGCTGGGCGGCATGGAGGGAATCCTGGTGGCCAGCAAGATCGCGGACAAGGTGGGCATCACGCGCTCGGTCATCGTCAACGCGCTGCGCAAGTTTGAGAGCGCGGGCGTCATCGAGTCGAGGTCGTCAGGCATGAAGGGCACCTACATCAAGGTTTTGAACGACGTGGTCTTTGAGGAAGTGGAAAAACTCAAGGAACAGACCATACATTCATAGGAAACGCATGGACAGCGCAGAGTAAAAGGATTTACACAGGGCTTCGGCTCGGGGTAGATCCTTTTTTCCGCGAATAAGCAGAACCGGAAAGCGGAGCATCCCGAGTCTGCTTATGAGCGCAATCTGCCCGCCCTGCTGGGAATTTGTGAAAATCAATCGAAAAACCTTGTAATTTTTGATAAATAATTTATAATGGAGTATGGATTCTACTCTTTACTACGATGGAGGTTTGTGCATATGAGTACACTGTCCAATACCAATGTATTTGACTATATCAATGTGCTGGACAAGGCTGCCGACGCGGCATGGCTGCGCAACGACGCGATTTCCAACAATATCGCCAACGCGGACACGCCCGGCTATAAGAGGCAGGACGTCAACTTCGAGACGCAGCTGGCCAAGGCGCTGCACCACTACAGGTATACGAGTGTGGATGAGCGGGTGCACAATGTGAATTTAAGCCGCCTGAATCCCATCACCTACACGGACTATTCGGGCTTTTCCTACCGTGTCGACGGCAACAATGTGGATCCTGACACGGAGGGCGTATATCTCGCCAAGAACCAGGTTGTCTATCAGGGCCTGGAGGGCGCGATCAACCAGGAATTCAAGAATCTGCAGGCTGTACTCAAATAGGAGGAATAGATTATGGGTATGTTTACCGCTTTTGATACCAACGCGACCGGCATGACCGCGGAGCGTTTCCGCATGGACATCATCGCCCAGAACGTGGCGAACGCGGAGACGACGCGCACCGAGGACGGCACGCCCTACCGCAGGAAAGTCGTCGTGTTTGAGGAGAAAAATTCCCAGACGCCTTTTCATCAGGTGCTCGCCAAGGAGCGCGACCGCTATTCGGGCAACGGCGTGAAAGTCACGGGCGTGTACGAGGACGAGTGGACGGAGGGCAATATGGTCTATGATCCCTCGCACCCGGACGCGGACGAGAACGGCTATGTGACGTACCCGAACGTCAATATCGTCACGGAGATGACGAACTTAATCGACGCCAGCCGCGCTTATCAGGCCAATGCGACGGCGTTCGAGGCGAGCAAGAATATCGCGACCACGGGTCTGTCGCTGCTGAACAGCTGATGAGGATCTGCGCGGGCAGGACTGACCGATAAGAGATAAGATACTTTGTGTATGGAGGGAGAACCATGGCTTTAGATATCACGGAACTCTATAACGTATCCTCAAATGCCATCAAGGAGGCCGCGAAGTCGGCGCCGACCAACAGGGTCGATACATATGCGGATCGGGACTTTGACAATGTGCTGCACACGGCCATAGATAATCTGACGACGACGAACAACTATCTGTCGGACGCGGAGAACGAAGAGATTAAGTGGGCGCTCGGCGAGACGGAGAACACGCATGACTTGAGCATTGCCCTGCAGAAAGCCTCCGTGGCGCTGCAGTACACGGTGGCGATCAGGGACAGGCTTCTGGACGCTTACAAGGAACTCATTCAGATGCAGATATAGCATGTGCGGGATAGGCGTACGGTGAGAGGGAATCTGAAGGAGAGTAAGCGACTGTGGATAAATTGATAGAGAGAGTAAAAGAATTACTGAATCGGGTCCTGGAATGGTGGAACCGTTTTACGGCGAAGCAGAAGACGCTGATCGTCACGGGTGTGGCTCTGCTGGTGCTGGCCATCGTCATCATCGTGTCGAGACTGACGCAGCCGCAGTATGTGCTGCTGCGCGAGTGCGAGACGACGGCGGAGGCGGCGGAGGTGCGAGACCTCTTAGACGAGGAGGAGATGACCTACACGATCTCCGACGACGGGCTGATCATCAAGGTGCTGCGCGAGGAGCTGTCCGACGCGAATCTGCTGCTCGGCGCGAACAAGATCCAGGCGGCAGGCTACACGATCGACAATGTGGTGGACGGCAGTTTCTCCACGACGGAGTCAGACAAGCAGAAGAAATATATTGTATATCTGGAGGATTCCCTGGAGCGCGACATCGCGAAGTTCGACGCGGTCCAGAGCGCCAACGTGCGCCTGAACATCCCTGAGGATGACGGGACGCTCGTGGGCACGCAGGAGGAATCTTTCGCGTGGGTGCTTCTGACCCTGAAAGATGAATTCAGCGCGGACAGCGCGGCCTATCTGGCCCGTTCCGTGGCGACGGCCATCGGCAACGATACGACCGACAATGTGGTCATCATGGATTCCGAGGGCAATATGCTCTTTACCGGCGAGGATAATCTCTCCATGTCCGGCACGGCCAGCTCCCAGCTCTCGGTGAAAGCCGAGGCCGAGAAGCAGATGATCAACGAGGTGCGCAAGGTGCTGCTGGGCACCAAGGAGTTCGACAACGTGGAGGTGGCGACCAATCTCGTGCTGGATTTTTCCAGCTCCGAGACGACGATACATAACTACACGCCGGCGGACGGGCAGACGCAGGGCGTGCTGGCGAGCGAGGATGTCTATAACTCGGAGAACGAGAGCGGCGTGGGCGGCATCCCCGGCACGGACTCCAACGACGATGACACGGAGTATGTGCTGGAGGACGACGGCAATTCCAGATCCACCGTCTCCGAGGAGTCGAGGAATTATCTGCCGAACGAGGAGATCACAACGACCACGACGCCGGCGGGGCTGATCGATTACGGCCAGTCTTCGCTCACGGCGGCCCTGATCAAGTACAATATCGTCCGCGAGGAGGATGTGGAGGCGCAGGGGCTTTTAGACGGTGTCACGTGGGAAGAGTATAAACTGAACAACAGCGAGCGCACGCGTCTCGATGTGGACGAGGAGTTCTATACGGCGGTGGCCAATGCGACGGGCATCTCCGCGGACAGCATCTCCCTCGTGGCGTACAGCGAGAACGTCTTTTTCGACGAGGAAGGCTCGGGCATCACGGCGACGGATATTCTGCAGATCGTCCTGATCATCGTGATACTGGCACTCCTTGCTTTTGTCGTGCTCAGAAGCATGCGCGGCGAGAAGCACGAGGAAGAGGAGGAGGAGCTCACGGTGGAGTCCCTGCTGCAGTCCATGCCGGAGACGCAGGTGGAGCAGATCTCGCTGGAGAACGAGTCCGACGAGCGCAAGATGATCAACAAATTCGTGGAAGAGAACCCGGAGGCCGCTGCGAACCTGCTTCGCAACTGGCTGAACGAAGAGTGGGGGTAGCATAGATGGCTAAGAATGATGACAAGCTGACCGGCGGCCTGCAGAAAGCGGCGGTCCTGCTGATCGCGCTGGGGCCGGAGAAGTCGGCCTCGATTTTCAAGCATCTGAAAGAGGACGAGATCGAGGAACTCACGCTGGAGATCGCCAACACCAGGAACATCACGCCGCAGATGAAAGACGACGTGGTGAACGAGTTCTACCAGATCTGTCTGGCGCAGCAGTATATCGCCGAGGGCGGTATCGGCTACGCAAAAGAGCTGCTGGAGAAGTCTTTCGGTTCGGAGAAAGCGGCGGACGTGATCGGCAAGCTGACGGCGTCCCTGCAGGTGAAGCCTTTCGAGTTCGTCAGGAAGACGGATGCGACGCAGCTTCTGAACTTCATCCAGGACGAGCATCCGCAGACCATCGCGCTGATCCTCTCCTACCTGTCTCCCGCCCAGGCGGCGCTCATCGTGTCGGCGCTCCCACCGGACAGACAGGCGGACGTGGCCAAGCGTATTGCGATCATGGACAGGACGAGTCCGGATGTCATCAAGGAAGTGGAGAAAGTGCTGGAATCCAAACTGTCCTCTCTGGTCAATCAGGATTACACGATCATCGGCGGCGTGGATGCTGTCGTAGAGATCTTAAATACCGTGGACCGCGGTACGGAGAAGCATATCATGGAGACGCTGGAGATCGAGGAGCCGGAGCTGGCGGACGAGATCAGGAAGAAGATGTTCGTCTTCGAGGATATCCTGCTTCTGGACGACAGGGCGATCCAGCGTGTGCTGCGTGACGTGGACAATGGCGATCTGGCGATCGCGCTGAAAGGCTCCAACGAGGAAGTGCAGAACGCGATCTTCAACAACCTCTCCAAGCGTCTTGGCGTCATGATCAAGGAGGATATGGAGTTCATGGGGCCTGTCCGTATGAAAGACGTGGAGGAGGCACAGCAGAAGATCGTCAATATCATCAGAAAACTGGAAGATTCCGCAGAGATCGTTATCTCCAGAGGCGGAGGTGACGAGATCATTGTCTAGGAATCTGTACAAGTCGTACTGGGTGGAAGTGGCCGACGACGAGACGCGTGTGATAGACAACAACGACATTATCGAGCAGCGCATCGAGGAGCTGGAGGCGCTCAGACAGCACAGGCTGAATACGCCGCTGGGCTTCGGCGAGCGCGAGGAAGCCGCGGAGGATGGGGAGCCGGAGTTTGTGGACGGCCTCGGCGGCGAGCAGATCGACGCTCTCCTTGCGGACAATGCGGAGGGCGGCATCATCAAGGGGGAAGCCGTCGATCAGGGACCCGATCTGGCCGAGATTGAGGCGCAGGCGCAGGCGATGCTGGAGGATGCGCAGGCGCAGATCGATGAGATGCAGGCACAGGCCCGTCAGGAGATCGAGGAGGAGCGCCGCCGTACTATGGAGGATGCCAACAAGCACGGCTACGACGAGGGCTACAAGCGCGGCTACGCGGAGGCGGACGAGATGAAGCGCGAGCTGGCGGCGGAGAAGCAGCGGCTCTACGACGAGTACGACCGCATGATTGACCAGCTGGAGCCGAAATTTATCGACACGATCACGGAGATCTACAGCCATATCTTTGGCATCGAGCTGAGCGACAAGAGGGATATTCTGGTACATCTGATCGACACTACGCTGCGGCAGGTGGAGAGCAGCAGGACGTTCCTCGTCCATGTCTCAAAAGAAGATTTCCCTTTTGTCAATATGCACAAGCAGGAACTGGTGGAGGGCGCCACGGCCGGCAAGGGCACGGTGGAGATCATCGAGGATATCGCGCTCTCGCAGGGCGCGTGCCTGATCGAGACGGACGGCGGCATTTTCGACTGCGGCGTGGACACGCAGCTGCAGGAACTGACTAATAGATTACGGGTGTTGTCATTTGAGAAAACCGGTTATTGATTTTTATAAATACAGTAAAATAACGGACGATACTTTTTTTAAGCGCAAAGGGCGCGTGGAGAACGTGGTCGGCCTGACGATCGAGTCCGCGGGGCCGGAGGCGAAGCTGGGCGACCTGTGCCGGATCTATCCCGCCGATGAGGAGACGTACCGCCCCATCATGGCGGAGGTGGTCGGCTTCAAGGACCGCAGGACGATCCTCATGCCCTGCGACAAGACGGACGGCATCGGCCTGGGCTGCATCGTGGAGAACACGGGCGAGCCGCTGACGGTGCCGGTCAGCAGCGATCTGCTCGGCAAGGTGCTGGACGGTCTGGGCAGGATCGACGGCAGCTATGTGCCGGGGACGCCGTACAGCGTGGAGGCGCCGCCGCCGGACGCCATGAGCAGGAAGATCATCGACGAGGTGCTTCCGCTGGGCGTGAAAGCCGTGGACGGCCTGATGACCGTCGGCAAGGGACAGCGCATCGGCATCTTCGCGGGTTCCGGCGTGGGCAAATCCACGCTGATGGGCATGTTTGCCCGCAATACCAAGGCGGATATCAACGTGATTGCCCTGATCGGAGAGCGCGGCAGGGAAGTGCGTGAATTTATCGAGAGAGATTTAGGGGAAGAGGGCATGAAGCGCTCCGTGGTGGTGGTGGCCACCTCCGACAAGGCGGCCCTCGAGAGAAATAAGGCGGCCAAGACCGCCACGGCGATCGCGGAGTATTTCCGCGACCAGGGCAGGGATGTGCTCCTGATGATGGATTCCCTGACCCGTTTTTCGATGGCGCAGCGGGAGATCGGGCTGGCCAGCGGGGAACCGCCGGTGTCCAGAGGATATCCGCCCAGCGTCTACTCGGAGATGCCCAAGCTCCTCGAGAGGGCGGGCTGCGCGGCGGTCGGCTCGATCACCGGCCTCTACACGGTCTTGGTTGACGGCGACGACATGAACGAGCCCATCACCGACACCGCCCGAAGCATTCTGGACGGCCATATCATGCTGAACAGGCGTCTGGCGCACCAGAACCACTATCCCGCCATCGACGTGCTGCAGAGCATTTCCAGGTGTATGGCGCAGATCGTGGACAAGGAGCACAAACAGCTCGCGGGACAGCTCAAGAACGTGCTCGCCACTTACGGCGACGCGGAGGATCTGATCAATATCGGCGCGTACAAGAGCGGCAGCAATCCGAAGATCGACTATGCCATCGCCAAGATTGACGCGGTGAACGAGTTTTTGATGCAGGATGTCAATGAAAAGTTTGACTATGAACAGGCCGTGGATATGCTGCGGGAACTCTTCGCGGACTGAGGGGTGAGCGGTCATGGCGAAGTTTACCTACAGGATGCAGAGCCTGCTGAATATTCAGTACCAGCTTGAGAATCAGGCGAAGATGGAACTCGGCCGGGCGCAGATGAATCTGCTGTCGGAGGAGGAGAAGCGGGACGGCCTGATCGCGCGCAAGGAGGCCTACCTCGAAGAGGGCAGACGGATGCGGGACGACGCCGTGCATGTGGATGAGCTGCGGGATAACCGCAACGCTCTCCTGATCATGGATGAGATGATCGAGGCGCAGGAGAAGCAGGTCGTCCTCGCGGAAGAGGTCGTGGAAGAGGCGAGGCAGAAGCTCACGGAGGTCATGCAGGACCGCAAGATGCACGAGAGGCTCAGGGAGAAAGCATTCGAGCAGTTCAGACAGGAGGAACTCGCCGCCGAGGGCAAGGCGGTGGACGAACTGACCAGCTATGTGTACGGTCAGCGCGGAAAAGAAGATTAAGAGGATTGAGATGGCTGATGAGGTAATGAACGCCGCGGATACGCAGGCGGAGAAGAAGAGATTAAAAGAAGAGCGCAAGAAGATCAAAGACGAGCAGAAAGCGCAGCGCAAGGAGGCCAAACAGCGTGCCAAGGAGATCTCCAAGCAGGAGGCGGAGCTGTCCGAGGACGAGGAGGCCGGCGGCGTCTCGGTTGTTTTGGTAACGATTGTTATCGTTATTATCTGGCTGGCGATTCTCTGCCTGTTAATCAAGCTGGACGTGGGCGGTTTCGGCTCCGGCGTGCTGGCGCCTGTCCTGAAAGACGTGCCCGTCATCAACAAGATCCTGCCGGCTGAGTCTGTGGTCACCACGGACGACGAGGAGGCTTACGGCGGCTATACCAGCCTGCGCGAGGCGGTGGACTATATCACGGAGCTGGAGCTGGAGCTGGAGATCGCGCAGAACGAGAGCAATACGGATACCGAGGAACTGGAAGAGCTGCGGGCGGAGATCGAGAGGCTGCAGACCTTTGAGGACGCGCAGGTGGAGTTCGAGCGGATCAAGACCGAATTCTACGAGGAGGTCGTCTACGCCGACAAGGGACCGGGACCTGAAGAGTACCAGAAGTATTACGAATCCATGGATCCCGCTACGGCGGAGTACCTGTACAAGCAGGTGGTGGAGCAGGTGGAGGCCGACAAGGAGATTCAGGATTACGCGCAGGCGTATTCCGAGATGAAGCCGGCGCAGGCGGCGGCCATCTTCGAGTCGATGACGGACGATCTGGATCTGGCGGCGAAAATCCTCTACGAGATGAGCGCGGAGGACAGGGGCGCGATTCTGGGCGTCATGGATTCCGAGATCGCGGCCAGGCTGACGAAGATCATGGATCCCGACTCATAGGCGGTTTCGCGGGATTTTGGCAGACATGCCGCGAACAATAAATATCGCGCGATATTTATTGCGCCGGGTATTTAGGAATCGCGGCGGCGGGCCGATATATAAGATATACATGGCGGGGCAGGGATTCGTATGCCCGCCTGTATATAGATGCCTTAGGGCAGGGAACCTTGAAAACTTAAGAAAGGAGGACAGTGTATGACTGTAAACAATGTGAACGCGCTGCTGAACTTCACGACGCCGCAGACCGGACAGACGGAGCAGACGGCGAAGCAGGACGGAAACAGTTTCGGTCAGGTCATGTCGAAGGTGAACGACACGCTGACAGGTCTGCAGGCCGGAAGCATCGGCGACGTCTCCCAGGCTGTACAGCCGGCGGAGCCCACAGATACGACAAAGCCCGCTCAGAACGTGCAGGCAAAAGGCACGGAGCAGACGAAGAACGGCGCGGCGGAAGATTCCGGCAAGACGGAGGACGCGGCCGCACGGGGGGACAACAGGGCTGTGGAGAACACCGACGGCAGCGAACAGACGGAGGCGAAGCAGGACGAAGCCGTAGAGGAAGTGGAAGAGGCGGCGAAAGAGCTTGTGGAGCAGGTCGCGGACGAGATGGACGTGACGCCCGAAGAGGTGGAAGAAGCGATGGCGGCGCTGGGACTGGTGCCCGCAGAGCTTTTCGACGTATCGAACCTCAAGCAGCTTCTGCTGACCCTGGAGGGCAGCGGCGATGAGCTGGCGCTGGTGACCGACGAGACGCTCTACGACAACATGCAGAATCTCTTCGCGGCGGCGGAGGATACCCTGCAGAACCTGCAGGAGGAGCTGGGACTGAGCGACGATGAGCTGGACGCTCTGCTTGCGCAGGTGACGGCGGCGGAGGAGCAGACGGCGGCAGTACCTGAATCGGAAGTGCCCGAACAGGAGACTGACAGCGTGACGGCCGATCTGACGGCACAGGAGCCGGAGAAGAGTCTGGAAGGCATGAAAGACTATGCGGTGACGGTGCAGAGAGACGGCGAGACGGTTCGGATGAAAGTGACCGTGGACGACGCGAGCGGCAGCAAGAGCGTTCAGGAAGAAGTGACGGACGCACCGAAAGAGGAGGTGCAGGCCGATCGCAGGACGGGAGAGAGAGAAGCTTCCGCAGACGGCGGCAGAGGAGAGGGAGGCCAGACGCATGGCGCAAACGCTTTCCAGCAGACCGCGGAGCGGACGGAGCAGATCCCGGAGACGCCGGCGCCGGTGAGCGCAGGTTATCAGTCGGCGCAGACGCAGGAGATCATGGATCAGATCCTGGATTACATGAAGATCAATCTGAAAGCCGACGCACAGGAGCTGCAGATGCAGCTGCACCCCGCGAGCCTGGGTACGGTCAATGTACAGATCGCGGCCAAGGACGGAGCGGTAACGGCACAGTTCACCGCACAGAACGAGACGGTGCGCGCGGTGATCGAGACACAGCTGATTCAGCTGAAGCAGCAGTTCGAGGAACAGGGCATCAAGGTGGACGCGGTGGAAGTCACGGTGGCGAACCACCAGTATGGCGAGCAGTTCTCACAGAGCAATGAGAACGCGGACGGGCAGGCACGCAGATCCGCCGGACGCACAAGACGAATCAATCTCGATGAGCTGGACGATGAGGAAAGCCTGGAGGAGATGGAAGAGTCGGAGCGCATCGCGGTGGAGATGATGCAGGCAAACGGCAGTACCGTGGATTACACGGCATAATATATTGGAAGAAAGGAGTGATCATATGGGAGCGGTACAACAGGTACAGGACGGTAAATTCGTAGACAGCACGGCGCAGGCAACCGCCAAGGAAGAAGAGAAAAAGAAGAAAACCGGCAACGACAGCCTCGGCAAGGAAGCGTTCTTACAGCTTCTCGTGGCGCAGATGAAGTATCAGGATCCGCTGGAGCCTACCTCCAACACGGAGTACATCTCACAGTTCGCGACATTCTCGGAGCTGGAGCAGATGCAGAACATGAGCGCGACGCTGGAACTTTCGAGGGCGACGTCGCTGGTCGGCAAGACAGTGCTGATGAGCGTGACGGACAGCTCGGGCAGGGAGACTACCGTACAGGGCAATGTGGACTATGTGGTGTACGAGAACGGCAAGACCTATCTCTCGGTCGGCGGCGAGAAATATCCGCTGGACGATCTGGACACCGTGGCGGACGACAAATATCTGGCGGCATACAAGCTGGGCGCGGAGGTGCTCAATCTCCTGAACAAGCTGCCTGAGATCGGCATGCTGACGACGGATTACAAGGATCAGGTAGACCGCCTGGAGGAGATCATCACGAACATGTCCGAGTATGAGAGAAGCTTCCTGACGGATGAGGACTTCGAGAAAGCGGACGAGTACATCCAGAAGATGAAAGACATTACCCCGACAGGTGATGTGCCGAATACGGATAAGGCAGACGCTGCAGAGGACAGCGATACGGAAGACGGCGAGACAGACGGGGAAGAAAGCAAGGATGCGGACCAAGTGGAAGGAGAAGAAGGATCGGAGGGATAAGCGATGAAGATTCAGGGCAATCAATTCCTTTCCATCGAACAGCTGCAGGATCAGTACTTACACGCGGCAAACAGACAGGCAGGGACGCCGAAGACAGAGGGACCGAGCTTTCAGGACATCTTAAGCGGCAAGACGCAGAAGATCGGAACGGACAGCGAGGTCAGGTTTTCCAAGCACGCGGCCAATCGGCTGATCGACAGAAATATCGAGCTGACCAAAGAACAGGTGGAACGCTTGAATCTGGGTGCAGCGAAAGCCGGAGCGAAAGGAATCAACGAGTCACTGGTCATCGTCGATTCTCTGGCATTTATCGTGAACGTACCGAATCAGACGGTCATCACGGCCATGGACCAGACGGAGACAGACGAAAACGTATTTACCAATATTGACGGAGCCGTAATTATCTGAGCCGGACCTTCCAGGAGGCTTAAAACCCCCGAATGACAGACGGGGTTACACAGGCGGTTTCCGCAGAGTATAAGGAGGTCATTTCACTATGATGAGATCACTTTTCTCTGGTGTGGCAGGACTGAAGACCCACCAGACCAGAATGGACGTTATCGGTAACAATATCGCGAACGTAAACAGTACGGCGTACAAGTCCCAGAGCATGGTATTTAATGATCTGCTCTATCAGCAGACACAGGCGGCGTCCGGCGCGAACGCGGCGACGGGACGCGGCGGCATCAACCCCAGGCAGATCGGTCTGGGCGCCAAGACGGGTGCGATCTCCACGGCGATCACGCAGCAGGGTTCCGCACAGTCCACCAACAACCCGTGGGATGTCATGATCGAGGGCGAGTCTTTCTTCGTCGTCAGCGACGGCTCCCAGAATTTCTTCACGAGAGACGGCTCTTTCACCGTGGACGGATCGGGCAATCTGGTTATGTCCAGCACGGGCTTCACGGTTATGGGCTGGCAGGTAGACCCCGAGACGGGCGAGATCAGATCCGACGTGGTATCGGCGCTGCGCATCATGAGCCCCGAGAACATGAGGGCGGAACCTGAGGCGACGACCCTGGCCTACATGGACGGTATCCTCGACAAGACCGACACCTCCATCAACAGCACGGCGGGCGCGGTGCGCACCATGACGATCTACGACGCGCAGGGCTACAAGTACACGGTGAAATTCAGCGTGCACGGCACGGGCAATGACGACGATTTCCGCATCCAGCTCGACGACATCCAGGACGAGAACGGCGTGTCCCTGGTGGAGAAGTACGGGCTGCAGAACATCGAGCAGATCGCGCAGTTCGGAAATACTACGCCTAACACGGTTACCAGCAAGTATACCATGCCGGATGACGTGAAATTTGACGGCACCAAGTTTACACTGGATAAATCGATAGAGGAAATTTTTCCCGACTTTTCCAAAAACAGTCTGCTGATGGCTGCGGGAGCCGAAAATGTGAAATTGAAAGGCGCCGCGGCGAATGTAACGGCAGGGAGCACATATACGCTGGACGGCAAAGTGACGCTGACGCGCAGCATGCTGGAGTCCGAGCCTTATAATTTGATTTATGTGGAAAATTCTTTGGATCCGGCCAAGCCAAATGGATGGTATACGAGAAACACTGCCGGGGAAGTCGGCACTCAGGTAACCGATCTGGCGAATACGATACAGACGATCATGGGAACTTCCGTTCAGGTTACAAAGGCAACGTCCGCGGCTGACGGCAGTGTCGAAGTTGAGTTCTCGGTAGCTAACCTCGAAGCGGCGCAGGATGCGGCCTATGATGATGCGTTGAATACTTTTGGCATCACGCTGACGCCGGCCGGAGATAATGAGAAGATTCTGGAGCAGGTATATAAGCTGCAAAACGGTGACGGTAAAACTTATACGATTGATTATATCGCACCTGACGGCAGCGCACAGATCACGATGTCGGAGAGCAACAAAGGTAATCATATCGTGTTTGATCATGATACGGGTAAGTTCTCTTACATCGGCAATCAGGGCAGCGACACCGCGATGCTGACATTCAGCGGTTCGGCGACCAGCCTGGCGGGCGAGACGATTGACCTCTCCCAGTTCAGCGACGTGGAGATCGACTTCTCCTCCGTCATCAACTGGGGTAACGGCGGCAAGTGCACGCTCGAGATGGTCAACGGTTCCAAGGAGAACAGCTCCATCGGCTCCGGCCGCAAGGTGGGCGAGCTGAGCAGCGTCGAGATCGGCCAGGACGGCACCATCACGGCGTCCTACGACAACGGCCTGACCAAGACGCTCTGCAAGATCGCGGTGGCGGAGTTCGCCAATGCGTCCGGTCTTGCGAAAGCGGGCAACAACCTCTACTCCACGACCCAGAACTCCGGCGAGTTCGACGGCGTGGGCGTGGACATCACCGCGAGTGGCGGTCAGATGACCTCCGGCGTGCTCGAGATGAGTAACGTCGACCTGTCCTCGGAGTTCACCACGATGATCACCACCCAGCGTGGTTTCCAGGCGAACAGCCGTATCATCACGGTTTCCGACACGATGCTCGAGGAACTCGTAAACCTGAAGAGATAAGTTATGACATGAAGGACCCTTCCGTATTTGCGGAGGGGTTCTTTTTTTGCGTTCCCTTTTTATTGACCCAAACAAATTTCTGATTGTACAGCACTGAAACTTAGGGTAGAATAATGATATGGAGAGGATGAAACAGGAGAAGTTACATGAGAATATATTTAGATAATTGCTGTTATAATCGTCCTTATGATGATCAATCACAGCTTCGCATATCTTTAGAGACACAGGCTAAGTTGTATATACAGGATTTGATCAGACAGCAAAAATTAGACTTGGTAAGTTCGTATGTTTTATGGTATGAGAATAGCCAAAATCCGTTTGAAATCAGAAAAAGGTCGATTAGTGAATTTATTCAGAAAAACACAATAGAATATATTGATATAGATAAAGCTGAAGAGATAAAACGCAAAGCTGATGAAATCATGAAAACAGGCGTAAAGACAAAAGATGCCTATCATGTAGCTTGTGCGATTTACGCAAATTGTGACTATTTTTTTACTACGGATGACAGACTGCTCAAATATGCTGCGGATGAAATTCAAATGGTAAATCCGATAGATTTTATCAAAGAAGGGGAGGGATAATATGGTCAGTAATATGGAAATCATGGATCAGGGAATCAATTGTCTGCTGGAAAAATTAGGCGCTGTCGGGACAGAACAATTTATTTCTGCCATCATGCGGGAAAAGTTTGATTATACCAAGTGGCAGCGCCAAAGATTTGATGATATGACTTCTGAGGCGTTTCAGGAGGCTGCAGTAGCTTATACGAAAAATAACCCATTCACTATAAATCTAAAGAAATGATGAGATCAAGCGAACATTTGTCGTCGGGAAATACTTTCTTAGGACCTTTCCGTATCTGCGGAGGGGTTCTTTTTTTGGAAAAAATTTTTTTTGTATTTTCACTTTATATGTGGTAAAATATATAAGCTACTACAGCGGCGCATGCAGCGCCGTCCTTTCGGAGAGTGCTATGATCGAGGTTACGAAGATAAACGGCGTCAAAATTCTGATCAATCCCGACCTGCTTGAGCTGGTCGAGGAGACGCCGGACACTGTCCTGACGTTCACGACAGGGCGGAAAATAATTGTCAAAGAGAGTAGACAAGAAGTGAAAAATTTAGTAAAATCGTATAGAAAGGATATTTTTGCAGATTAGTGTAAAGTGGGTACATACGTATGGATATTGCTTCAGTCATCGGTTTAGTAGCATGTATGGTACTGATGGTCTTCGGTATCGTATTCGATAAAGACACGGGTGTAAACTTCGGCCTTATGCCGCGATTCTTGGACGTGCCGTCGGTGTTGATCACTTTCGGCGGTTCTTTTATGTGTATTCTCGCCAGCTATAAGCTGCCGGATTTCCTCGGGGGACTCAAGAGCTTCAAGCTGGTGTTCAAGACGGCGTCGATGAACGTCTCCGAGATTATCCAGAAGATTATCGATCTCTCCAACGTCGCGCGTAAAGAGGGACTGCTTTCCCTGGAGGAGGCAGCCAGCGAGATCGACGACGATTTCCTCAAGAAAGGGATCCTGCTTGTCGTGGACGGCACGGACCCTGAGCTTGTGCGCGCCATCATGGAGACGGAGCTGGCCAGCATGGAGGGCCGGCACAAGGACAAGATCGGTTTCTGGGAGAATCTGGGTTCGATGGGTCCTGCCTGGGGTATGATCGGTACCCTGATCGGACTGGTAAACATGCTGGCCGATCTGTCGGATTTCGCCTCCATCGGCCCGAACATGGCAGTCGCCCTGATCACGACGCTGTACGGCTCTATTCTGGCGAACTGGATCTGCGCGCCCGTGGCTACCAAACTCAAGGGCAAGAACGACGAAGAGATGATGGTGAAAGAGATAGAGGTCGAGGGGCTTCTGTCCATTCAGGCGGGCGAAAACCCCCGCGTCATAGAGGAGAAGCTGAAATCTTTCTTAGCACCCGGCGACAGGAAGTCCTCGGATGATGATGCCGGAGGTGAGGCTGATGGCGAATAGGAAGCCTGACGAACCCAAGAAAGGCGCGCCCGCGTGGCAGAGTACTTTCGCCGACCTGATGAACCTGCTGCTGTGCTTCTTCGTCCTGCTCTTCGCGATGTCGAGCATCGACGAGGATAAACAGGAACAGATCATCGCCTCTTTCAACAATATGTTTTCCGTCTTTGACGGCGGCGCTACCGCCATCGGCGACGGCATGCTGATCAGCAACGGCGTCAGCCAGCTCAATGAACTGGATCAGTACATCAACAGCACCGGCAAGATGGACGAGGAGGGCGAGATCGTCGATGACAATCTGGCCAACGCCCAGGAACAGCTGGAGGAAGCCCAGATGGAGGAGTCCGAGCAGCTGGCAGAGAAGATACAGGAAGCCGTCGACGAGGAGGAAATGGGGAGTGAGATCGACATTGATTTCACGGCGCAGTACGTCCAGCTCACGTTAAAAGGCGGGATCCTCTTCGATTCCGGCAGCGTGGAGCTGAAGCCGGAGGCGCTGCCCGTGCTGGATCAGGTGGGTGCCATCCTGCAGCGCTATGCGGAGGGGACGATTGAGATCGAGGGGCACACGGACAATGTGCCGATGTCGGGTGCCAAGTATTCCAACAACGACGAGCTGAGTTCCGGACGCGCGCTGTCGGTGTTCGACTATCTGCTGTCGGTCACGGATCTGGATCCGGCCAACGTCAAGCACGCGGGCCGGGGCGAGTATGTGCCGATCGCGGACAATGCCACGCCGGAGGGCAGGAGCCGCAACAGGCGTGTCGAGATCAAGATATACAACTCTCTCAGTTCCTATTAGAGGGTACAGATAAGATAAGATGTGTATAAAGGAGAATATTCAGGCATGAAGAAGAATCTGATTTCCATTATCATTCTGGCGCTGTTAATCGTCAATATCGTGCTGACGGCCATCATGATGTTCAGCGTGGTGGGCTCTTCGCGCAAGACCGCGGCGCTTGTGGACAACATCGCGACGGCGTTAAATCTGGAGCTTACCGCGGGCGGCGAGGAGGAAGAGGCCGAGGAGGTCGTGCCGATGTCTGACATCGCGACCTATGATATCGTGGATAAGATGACGATACCGCTGCAGGTCGAGACGAACGAGGAGGGCAAGGAGGAGCAGCACTACTTCATCGTCAAGGTGACGCTGTCCATGAACACCAAGGCGGACGGCTACAAGGATTACGGCGAGACGCTCGCGGACAGGGAGAGCCTGATCAAGAGCGAGATTACGGATGTCATCCAGTCCCACACCGTTGACGAGGCGAGGAACAATCAGGACCAGATCCGCCAGGAGATCCTCGAGAGGCTGCAGACCATGTTTGACTCGGAATTTATATTCAACGTTTCCTTCAGTGACACTTTGATTCAATAATGCCATTGTTACAGTAGTGCCGCAGGAGGTGAACTTTCGTGGGAGAGGTACTGTCTCAAAGTGAGATTGATAATCTGCTCGCTGCCCTGAGCAGCGGTGAACTAGATGCAGATGACATGGGAGATTCCAGCGACAAGCAGGTCAAGAACTACGACTTTAAACGGCCTACCAAGTTCTCGAAAGAGCATCTGCGAACGCTGGAGATCATATATGAGCACTACGGACGGCTCTTATCTACGAGCCTCCCGATCTACTTAAGAAAAAATGTACAGATTTCCGTGGCCAGTTCCGAGACGGTTATTTTCTCGGAGTTCACGAACGCCCTTTCCAATCCGGTGATTCTGGGGATCGTAAATTTCCAGCCTCTGGGCGGAACGATTCTGATCGAGCTCGCGGCGCAGCTCGGGTACGCGATGATCGACAGGATGCTGGGCGGCGCGGGGGAACCGCTGGAGAAGAACAGGGATTTTACGGAGATCGAGATGACGATCATCGAGAAGATGATGGTGGTGTGCATGCAGCTGATGCGTGAACCATGGAAGAACGTAGTCGACACGAATCCCGTGATGGAGCGTATCGAGACGAACTCCCAGTTCGCGCAGGTCATCGCCCCCAACGATATGATAGCGATCGTCACGCTGAACATGAAGATAGGCGATGTGGAGGGCTTCATGAATGTCTGCCTTCCGTTCTTCACTCTGGAGTCCATCATGGATAAGCTGAATACCAAGTACTGGTATGCGACGCTGCAGGAGCAGAAAGAGGAAGATCTGGAGGAGTACATCGAGGCGCTTATCAGGAGAGTGGATGTTCCGGTCAAGGCGGTACTCGGCAGCACGAATGTGTCTGTCAACGATTTCGTCAATCTGCAGGTGGGGGACATCATACGGCTCGGCACCGACATCAAGGACGATCTTCAGGTCTATGTCGGCAATATCAGGAAATTCACCGCTTTACCGGGTTCCAGCAAGGATAAATACGCCGTGCGCGTGACATCGGTAATCAGAGAGGGGGAATAGAAGCATGGACGGAATGTTATCACAGGATGAAATAAATGCGCTCTTGAGCGGCATGGATGCGCCCGGCGACGGCGGCGGGGACGCCGGAGCGGACGCGGGAGCGGGAGCGGCGGCTCCGGATACGGCTCCGGCGTCCGCACCAAGCAGCGATGCCCTGTCGGACATTGAGAAAGACGCCGTCGGCGAGGTGGCCAATATCAGCATGGGTTCCTCGGCCACGACGCTCTACTCGCTCGTCAACCGCAAGGTCAACATCACGACACCCGTCGTCACGGTGGCGACCTGGGACAGCGTATTACAGGATTACGAGAAGCCCTGCGTATTCATTCAGATCAAATATACGGTAGGGCTGGACGGCTCCAATATCCTCGTGCTGAAAGAGCACGATGTGAAAGTCATCACCGATCTGATGATGGGCGGAGACGGCAGCAATACGGACGGCGAGCTGTCCGAACTGCACTTAAGCGCGATCTCCGAGGCCATGAATCAGATGATGGGATCGGCGGCGACGTCGCTCTCCACGATGCTGGGCAAGATGATCGATATCAGCCCGCCGGAGGCCAGCCTGGTAGACCTGACGGCCTTTAAGTCCGGCGGCGACATCGCACCGTTCCTGGCAGGGGAATTCGTCAAGATCGCGTTCCGCATGCAGATCGACGAGCTGGTGGATTCCACAATTATGCAATTATATCCTATGGACTTTGCGAAAGAATTGTGCGATACTTTCTTAAAGAACCAGTTAGGCGAGGAGGCGGCTCCGGCTCCGGCCCCGCAGGCAGCTCCGGCTCCCGCGGCTCCGGCCCCGCAGGCAGCGCCTCAGCCGGCTCCGCAGCCCGCGCCGCAGATGGCTCCCCAGATGGATATGAGCCAGATGGGCATGGGCATGCCGCAGATGATGCCGCAGATGCAGATGATGCCACAGATGCAGATGATGCCGCAGATGCAGCCAAACATGAACATGAATATCCAGCCCGCGCAGTTCCAGAGTTTTACCAACGATTTCAACCCGGCGCAGGTGCAGGAGAACATCGGGCTGATCAAGGATGTGCCGTTGGAGGTCACGGTGGAACTGGGCAGGACATCGAAGCCGATATCGGATATTCTGGATTTCTCGCCGGGCACGATCATAGAGCTAGACAAGATCGCCGGCGAACCGATCGACGTGCTGGTGAACGGCAAGTTCGTCGCCAAGGGCGAGGTGGTCGTGATCGAAGAGAGTTTTGGCGTTCGAGTAACCGAAATTATCAAATAAGTGATAGAAGAGGAGAAGAGAGATGGCAAAAAATATTTTGATATGCGATGATGCAGCATTCATGCGAATGATGATCAAGGACATCCTGACCAAGAACGGTTATAACGTGGCCGGGGAAGCCGAGAACGGCGCCAAAGCTGTCGAGAAATATAACGAGCTGAAGCCGGATCTGGTTCTGATGGATATCACGATGCCCGAGATGGACGGTATTCAGGCGCTCAAGAAGATCAAGGAAACCGATCCCGGCGCGATGATCATCATGTGTTCCGCGATGGGGCAGCAGGCTATGGTTATCGAATCCATACAGTCCGGCGCGAAAGACTTTATCGTGAAGCCTTTTCAGGCCGACCGTGTGCTGGAGGCTGTCAAGAAGGTAGTGGGATAATGATACTGGCGGTATCGGGGAGGACCGACTCCTATACACAGTTTCTTACGGTCCTGCTCCTGTTCCTGTTCGTGCTGTTTGTCACCTACGCGGTCACGAAGTGGACTGCCGGTTATCAGAAGAGCCAGGGCGCAAACGCCAATGTGGAAGTCCTGGAGACAGCCAGGCTTGCGGGCAGTAAGTATGTCCAGATCGTCCGTGTGGGGCGCAGATATCTGGCGGTTGCCGTCTGCAAGGATACGGTTACCATGCTGGCGGAGATAGCCGAGCAGGATCTGGTGCTGCCCGACGGCAGCAAGCGCGGGGCAGGCGGCTTCAGGGACATCCTGGAGAAAATACAGGGTAAGAATTTCCCGGAAAAAGAAGATGGGCGAGACGAATGAAAAGAATTTTTTCCGGATATCATTTGGCGAGAGTGATATGCCTGCTGTTGGTGGCAGGCATATTGTGTCTCAGCCGGTCGACCACAGCGTTCGCCTCATCTGCGGACACGCCCTATCGGGATTCCAACCTGACGGGAACGACGGATGAGCGGACGAATGAGCGTGAGCCGGGCGCGTCACAGGATGCGGACGAGCTTGCGGAACCGAATATAGCCAACACGGTGACGATCACGTTCGGTGACGACAACGGGAGTGTGAACGGTGCGCTGCGCATCCTGATCATTCTCACCCTGATTGCCGTTGCGCCGACGCTGCTCATCATGATGACCTCGTTTACCAGGATTATCATTGTCCTGCATTTTACGAGGCAGGCTCTCAACACACAGACGGCGCCGCCTAACACGGTATTGATAGGCATTGCGCTCTTTTTGACGTTCTTCATCATGCAGCCCACGTTCACGGAGATCTACACCGAGGCGGTGGTCCCCTATGAGGCGGGGGAGCTGGAGACGGAGGAGGCCCTGGAAAAAGCGGCCGTGCCGATCAGGCAGTTTATGTACGGACAGACGCTCAAGAAAGACGTGAGTCTCTTCATGGGCATCAACCGTCTGGACTGGAACGGGGAACTGGACGATATCCCGATGAGTGTGCTGGTGCCGAGCTTTATCATCAGCGAGCTGCGGAGTGCGTTTGTGATCGGCTTTTTGATTTACATTCCCTTTATTGTGATAGACATGGTGGTGGCCTCGACGCTGATGAGCATGGGTATGATGATGCTGCCGCCGACGACGATCTCCATGCCGTTCAAGATATTGCTGTTTGTGCTCGCGGACGGCTGGTATCTGATCATTTCGGGACTGGTACAGAGTTTTTACTGATAACCGGAGGGAAATATGTCTATAGATGACGTCACTGCCGTAGCGCAGACAGCAATTTTTACCATTATCAAATGTGCGGCGCCGCTGCTTTTGGTGTCCCTGGTCGTGGGTCTGATCGTCAGTATCTTCCAGACGGTCACCTCCATCCAGGAGCAGACGCTCACGTTTATCCCGAAGATCCTGGCAATCTTCCTCGGACTGATCCTGATGGGTCACTGGATCATGAACAGTATGGTGGAGTACATGGTCAATCTGTGGACTGATTTCAACAGGTATCTCTGACAGAAACGGGAAACGGCATGATTGATTTTACCTTTACTTATGCGGATCTGGAATTTTATCTGCTCGTCCTGGTGCGGATCACCTGTTTTGTCTATGCCGCTCCTTTTTTCTCGATGAGCGGCGTGCCGCGCAGAGTCAAGGTGGGTTTCAGCATCTTTCTGGCCTATCTGATCTACACGGCGGTGGACCGCAATGAGATCGTGTACAACACGCTGCTGGGCTATGCCGTCATCGTCATGAAAGAGGCGCTGACGGGTTTCCTGATCGGCTGGGGCGCGCAGATCTGCACCACGGTCACCGCTTTTGCGGGCAGCATCGCGGATATGGAGACGGGTATCTCGATGGTGTCCCTGATGGATCCCACGACCAGGCAGCAGACGACTTTCACCGGCGCGTTCTATCAGTATATTTTTACGCTGTTTTTGATTTTTACGGGCATGTATCAGTATCTGCTGCAGGCGCTGATCGACAGCTTCACGCTGATTCCGATCAACGGGGCGGTATTTAAGTCGGAGGCGCTGCTTGAGTCGGTCATCATGTTCCTTGGCGATTACATCACGATGGGCTTTCGCATCATCCTGCCGATCTTCTGCACGATGATACTCCTGAACGCCGTTCTCGGCGTGCTGGCCAAGGTGTCCCCGCAGATGAACATGTTTGCGGTGGGTATGCAGCTTAAAGTCCTGGTAGGGCTGGGCATATTGTTCCTGACGATCAGGATGCTGCCGCAGGCGGCCGACTATGTATTTGTGGAGATGAAGAGAATGATCGTATCCTTTGTGGAGGGGATGACGTGATTTTAGAGTATAACCTACAGTTTTTCGCCAAGGACGGCCCGGGCGGGGAGAAGACGGAGGAGCCTACTTCCAAGAAGCTGTCGGACGCCCGCAAGGAGGGCCAGGTTGCCAAGAGCAGGGAGATCACCAACGCGTTTGAACTGCTGAGTTTTTTTATCTTGGTCTATTTCTGGGTGCAGTACATGGGGACTTTTTTTGTCGGCGACATGTACGACATCTACTCCCAGATTCCGGAGTATGCCAAGATGTATGACGGGCATATCCAGGAGCAGACGTTCAACGCGCTGTTCATACAGTCGATGCTCAGGATATTGCTGATCATGGCGCCGTTTTTGGCGGTTGGTTTTCTGGTGGCGTTTATCACGAATGTGGTACAGGTCAAATGGAGAGTGACGACGAAGCCGCTGCAGCCGAAATTCAGCAAGCTGAATCCCGTGAACGGGTTCAAACGCTTCCTGTCCCTGAATTCTCTGGTGGAGCTTGTGAAATCACTCCTCAAGATCGGGGTGGTCGGCTATGTGGTTTACTCCTATCTGAAGAAGAACATGCCGCCGCTCTACCAGTTCTACGGCCTCTCCCTGAATCAGGGGATTGTGACGGTCGGTATGCTGGTGGTGCAGCTGGGGATACGGATATCGCTCTTCTACATGGTCATTGCGCTTCTCGACTGGATCTACCAGAAAGTCAAGTTCAAGAATGACATGAAGATGACCAAGCAGGAAGTCAAGGACGAGTACAAGAACCAGGAGGGAGATCCGCAGATCAAGAGCAAGCAGCGCCAGAGGATGCAGGAGGCCTCCAGACGGCGTATGATGCAGCAGCTCCCGCAGGCGGACGTGGTCATCACGAACCCCACCCACTACGCGGTGGCGATCAAGTACGATCAGGAGCTCTACGACGCGCCCTATGTGGTGGCCAAGGGGGCTGATTATCTGGCGCAGAAGATCAAGGAAGAGGCAAAGGCGTACCAGATCGAGATCGTGGAGAACAAACCGCTCGCGCGTATGCTCTACGCCAACGTGGATGTGGGCGGACTGGTTCCGCCGGAGCTGTATCAGGCGGTGGCGGAGGTGCTCGCTTTTGTCTACCACCTGCAGGGTAAGGTCTGAGAGCCGGCAAAATAAGTGTGAAAGGAGGAAAAGTTCATGGGCAGTCTGAAGAAAGCCGACATCGGCGTCACCGCATATGTGCTGGCGGCGTTTATCATGCTGATTGTGCCGATCACCTCAGGGCTTCTCGACGTGCTGCTTGCGTGCAACATCGCCGTGGCGTTCACGGTCCTGTTCGGCTGCATGTTTGCCGAGGATGTGCTGAAGATGTCCTATTTTCCGACGATCCTCCTCTTCACGACGATCTTCAGGATTGCGCTGAACGTTTCCTCGACGAGACTGATTCTGTCGACGGGGGACCCCGGCAATGTTGTCCGCACGTTCGGGCAGTATGTAGGCGGCGGCGACCTCGTCATCGGCGTCATCGTCTTCATCATTCTGATCCTGGTACAGTTCATGATTATCAACAAAGGTTCCGAGCGTGTGGCTGAGGTGACGGCGAGATTTACGCTGGACGCGATGCCCGGTAAGCAGATGGCGATCGACGCCGACTTAAATACGGGCGCCATCAACGACGCGGAAGCCAAGAAGCGCCGTGACAAGATTCAGGAGGAAGCCAGCTTCTTCGGTTCCATGGACGGTGCCGTGAAGTACGTCAAGGGAGACGCCACGGCGGGCCTGATCATCACTTTCGTCAATATCGTGGGCGGTATCGCGATGGGGATGTGGCGGCGCGGCATGGATATCACCGACGCGCTCTCGACCTACACGATCCTGACGATCGGCGACGGCCTGGTGAGCCAGATCCCGTCGCTTCTGATCTCGCTTTCGACCGGTATCCTCGTCACCAAGGGATCAAAAGACGCGGATTTCGGCACGGTGCTGGTCGGCCAGCTCTTCGGCGTGCCGAAAGTGCTCTATCTGGTGGGCGCGGTGATCGCGGGGCTGGGCGTCATCACGCCGCTCAATACGATCGTGTTCGTGGGACTGGGGATCATCTTCATCGTGGTGGGCAGGATCATGGCGGGAACCATCGAGACGGCGGAGATCGAGCACGAGGCCGACGAGGAGGAGGCGGCCGCGGAGGAGATCAGGCAGCCGGAGAATGTCACCTCGCTTCTGCAGGTTGATCCGATCGAGCTGGAATTCGGCTACGGCATCATACCGCTCGCCGATGTCAATCAGGGCGGAGACCTGCTTGACCGCGTCGTGATGATCAGGCGGCAGATCGCGCTGGAGCTCGGTACTGTGGTGCCGATTATCCGTCTGCGTGATAACATACAGTTGAACCCGAATCAATATATTATTAAAATAAAGGGCGTACAGGTCAGTGAGGGCGAGATCCTCTTCGATCACTATATGGCCATGAATCCCGGCTATGTGGAGGAGGAGATCACCGGTATTCCGACTTTTGAGCCGTCATTCCACCTGCCGGCGATCTGGATCACAGAGGGGCAGAGGGAGCGCGCGGAGAGTATGGGCTACACCGTGGTCGATCCGCCGTCCATCATCGCGACGCACCTGACCGAGATTATCAGGCAGTACATCGCGGAACTTCTGACGAGACAGGATGTACAGAATCTGATCAACAACCTGAAAGAATCCAATCCCTCTCTGGTGGAGGAACTCTTCCCGAAACTTCTGGGGCTTGGCGAGATACAGAAAGTGCTGCAGAACCTGCTTAGGGAGGGCGTATCTATCCGTGATCTGCTGACGATCTTCGAGACGCTGGCGGACTATGCGGCTACGACGCGGGACACCGATATCCTGACGGAGTATGTCAGACAGAGCCTCAAGAGGGCAATCTCCGGCAAATTCTTCCCGAACGGTGAGACGACCAGCGTGGTGACGCTTGATCCGAAGCTGGAGCAGGAGATCATGGCCAGCGTGAAGCAGACGGAGCAGGGCGCATACCTGACACTCGATCCGGCCAAGACCAAGGCGATCATGGATTCTGTCGGCGCGGAGACGAAGAAGCTCGAGGATCTGGGCAAGATGCCTATCGTGATCACCTCGCCTATCGTGAGAGTGTACTTTAAGAAACTGACGGAAGATTACTACAAGGATCTGATCGTCGTGTCTTACAATGAAGTGGAATCCAACATTGAATTGCAGTCTGTTGGGATGGTGACAGCATAATGATAATCAAGAAATTTACTGCAAAAACAGAGAAAGAGGCAGTGGAGAACGCCAGAAAAGAGCTGGGAGAGGGCGTCGTGGTCATGAACGTCAAGGACGTCAAGGCCAAGGGCTTTTTTGCCTTTCTGAAGCCTCATATGTCGGAGGTGACGGTGGCGTTGGAGGAGGAGAGCGAGCGCTACTCCGCGGCGGTGTCCGCCATCAACAGCGTGCTCGCTTCCAGTGAGAAAAAGGAGGAGGAGACGACGGCGGCTCCCGCGCCCGCCCCTGCGCCGGCGGCAGTGCAGGAACCGGCAGGCAGAGGGAACAACAGCGCCATCGAAGAGAAACTCGACAGCCTGCAGTATCTGCTGGAACAGCAGCTGCAGAAGCCTGAGGAGCCGAGAGACGACAGGGAGGAGGACGGCGAAAAGAAAGAGGAGACGGAGATCGACCGTTTCATGAAGCTTTTGCACAACACGATGCTGGACAACGAGGTGGACGAGAGATACGCGGAGGAGATCATCGGTGAGATCGCGCAGCTCAACAAGCCGAATATGCCTTTCGACTACGCGCTGGCGAACATCTATCAGAAGATGATCCTCAAGTTCGGCAAACCGAGCTGCATCACACCGGCCGAAAAAGGAATCAAGATGGTGTTTTTCCTGGGGCCTACGGGTGTGGGCAAGACCACGACGATCGCCAAGATCGCCTCAATCTTCCGGGTGGACCAGAAGAAAAAAGTGGCGCTTCTGACCGCGGATACCTACCGTATCGCGGCGGCGGAGCAGCTTCGGACCTATGCGAATATCCTGGAGGTGCCTTTCCGCATCATCTATACGGTGGAGGAGATTGAGAAGGCGATGGAGGACTTCCGCGACTATGATTATATTCTGGTCGATACGGCGGGGCATTCCCATCAGAACAGCGCGCAGAAAGAGAGTATGAACAAGTTCATCCACTCCGTGGACGGCAAGGCGGAGAAAGAAGTCTATCTGGTCTTAAGCGCGACGACGAAATACCGCGACCTGATCAGCATAGCCGACGCCTATAAGGAGATGACCGATTTCAAGCTGATCTTCACGAAGCTGGACGAGACGACGACGCTGGGGAATCTGCTCAATCTCAGGCTGTATACGGACGCGGAGCTGTCCTATGTGACCTATGGGCAGAACGTGCCGGACGATATCGAGGAGTTTAATCCGCAGCGCACGGTGAAGAAGTTACTCGGAGGAAAGAACTAAGGAGGAAGCCTCATGGATCAGGCTGAACAATTAAGGAATATCATCAAGGCAGGCAGCCTGCCGCAGCGTCCTCTGGCGAGAGTGATCACCGTGACGAGCGGCAAGGGCGGTGTGGGCAAATCCAACACGGCCATCAACCTGGCGATCCAGTTCCGCAAGATGGGGCAGCGGGTCATCATACTCGACGCGGATTTCGGACTGGCGAATATCGAGGTCATGTTCGGGGCGGTTCCCAAACATAACCTGTGTGATTTAATATATCAGGGCAAGAATATCAAGGAGATTATTACCTGGGGGCCCATGGAGGTGGGATTCATCTCCGGCGGCTCAGGCATAGCGGGCATGTCCAACTTAAGCAGGGATTATCTGAATTATATCATTCAGAATCTGGTGGAGCTGGACGAGATGGCGGACACCATCATCGTGGATACCGGGGCCGGTATCTCCGATGCCGTTCTGGAATTTTTGGTGGCGAGCGGGGAAATCCTGCTGGTGACTACGCCGGAGCCTACGTCCATCACGGATTCCTATTCGCTCCTAAAGGCGCTGCGCAGGCATCCGCGGTATTCGCCGGAGGCGTCGCAGATCAAGGTCCTCGCCAACAAGGTGTTCGGGGAGGCGGAGGCCGAGGCGCTCTATGAGAAGCTGGAGGCGGTGGTGGGAAGATATCTCAAGATGCCGATCAGCTATCTGGGCATGATTCCGCAGGACACGCAGCTGGCAAAGGCCGTGATGCAGCAGATGCCGGTTTCCCTGGACAATCCGCGGGCCAGATCCGCCGTCGCCTATGAGGCGATTGCCGCCAGGCTGATGAACAAGGAGTCGGCCGCCACGGTGACGAGGCGCGGCATGGCGGCGTTTTTCTCACACATTATCTCCAAGAGATAACGGGGCCGGCGCGGCCGGCCGCAGAGAGGGAACAAGGACGGGAGAGAGTATGGCTAATCTTTTATCAAAATATGTAATACCGGGCTGCCGCGTGGATCTGCAGGAGGCAGAGCGCTTTAAGAGCGACGGGGAGGCGCGCAGAAGTTATCAGAGCCAGGTGATCGACGTCCTGTCGGATGACAGGGTGGAGATCGCCATGCCGATGGAGCGCTCCAGGCTGATCCTGCTGCCCGTGGACGGGGAGTACGACCTGTACTTCTATTCTGACAGCGGTCTGTATCAGTGCTATGCGAGGGTCGTGGACCGCTACAAAAATAACAGCATGTATGTGCTGGTCTTTGATCTGATCAGCAATCTGCGCAAGCATCAGAGGAGAGAATATTACCGCTTCAGCTGCGCGCTGGAGATGAGTTCCAGGGAACTGCAGGAGGAGGAAGAGGCGGCTCTTGCCGGCGACGGCGAGCGGGTGCTGATGCCCCAGCTGCCCCTAAAGAGCAGCGTCATCGTGGACATCAGCGGGGGTGGCCTGCGCTTTGTGGCAAACTATGCCTATGAGCCGCAGAGCCTGATTCTGTGCAGGTACAGCCTGCTGGTGGCCGGTGAGACCAAGGAGTACAATCTGGTAGGCAAGGTGCTGAACGTACGGGAGCTCGAGAGCCGCAAGGGAGTGTTTGAGCACCGGGTTCAGTATATCAATATGGACGATGGCGAGAGAGAGGAAATCATCAAGTATATTTTTGATGAGGAGCGCAGGACATTGAAGAATCAGAAGGGTGAATAGGAGAGACGGGAAATGGATAAGAAAAAAATACTGGTCGTTGACGACTCTGCACTCATGAGAAGAGTGCTCTGTGATATAATCGAAAGCGATGAGAGATTCCAGGTGGCTGACCGTGCCGTCAACGGGCTGGAAGCGCTGGATCTGCTGACGAGAAAGACCTATGACGCGGTCGTGCTGGATGTGAACATGCCGCAGATGAACGGCCTGGAGCTGTTAAAGGAACTCCAGAAGCGCAAGATTTCCGCGCGGGTCATGATGGCGAGCACCGACACGAAAGAGGGGGCCAAGACGACGCTGGATGCGCTGGAACTGGGCGCGCTGGACTTCGTACATAAGCCCAACAACGCGATGGACTGCCGGACGGATGCCTTTAAGGACAAGATCTTAAGCACCCTCTCGGTGGTGGTCGAGTCCAGGATTTCTTCGTTTGGCAAGCCTTTTACGATGGAGGACTTAAAAACCTCCAAGAAAGTGGTCGAGCTGGTCAGCAGGCACGCCTCCGCGGTGACGGGCAACCGGATCGTGGCGCTCGCGAGTTCCACGGGCGGCCCGAAAGCGCTGCAGTCGGTTATTCCGAGGCTGCCGAAGAACCTGAAAGCGCCGGTGGTCATCGTGCAGCACATGCCGGCGGGATTCACGGCGTCCCTGGCCGAGAGGCTGAACTCCCTGAGCGAAGTCTATGTGAAGGAAGCGGCGGAGGGCGACGTCCTGGAGGCGGGAACCGTATATATCGCCATGGGCGGCAAACATCTGAACGTACAGACTTCGGCGGGCAAGTGCACGATCCATTACACGGACCAGCCGACGAGGGAGGGCGTCAAACCGTGCGCCAACTACATGTACGAGTCCCTGATGGACAGCCGGTTTGACAACGTCGTCTGCGTCGTCATGACGGGCATGGGTGCGGACGGCACGGAGGGAATCAAACATCTGAAAGAAAAGAAAAAGACACATGTGATCGCGCAGGAGGCGAGCACGTGCGCGGTGTACGGTATGCCGAAGAGCGCTGTCAACGCTGGCCTGACGGACCAGATCGTACCGCTCGATCAGATCGCACAGGAAATTATCATGAACGTGGGGGTAAAATAACATGGATGTAAGTCAGTATCTCGAAATTTTCCTTGATGAAACAAGTGAACATCTGCAGAACCTGAACACGCAGATCCTCTCATTGGAGCAGGAGCCCGGCAACATGGACACCATCAATGAGATCTTCCGTGCGGCGCATTCCCTGAAAGGCATGGCGGGTACGATGGGCTACAAGAGGATGCAGAACCTGACCCATGACATGGAGAACGTGTTCTCGGAGGTCCGCAACGGCAACATCACCGTGAAAGCGAGCATGATCGATGTGCTGTTCCAGTGTCTGGACGCCCTGGAGGAGTATACCACCAATATCCGCGAGAATGCTGACGAGGGAACAAACGACAACGAGCCGCTCATCAAGCAGCTCAACGACATATTGAACGGCGGAGACGGCGGGGACGGCACAGAGGCCGCCGCGGAGAAACCCGCGGAGGAGGCCGCGCCCGCGTCACCTGCTGACAACGGCGGCGGCCACGGCGACAAAAAGTGGCTCGACATCAAACTCGGCGACTCCGAGAGAAGTGTGTTAAAGGGTGCGATCGAGGAGGGTAAGAAAGTCTACGGACTGACCGTCAAGGTGCAGGAGTCCTGCATCCTGAAAGCGGCGAGGGCGTTCCTCGTGTTCAAGGCGATCGAGGAGACGAGTGAGATATTGGTTTCAAGCCCCTCCGCACAGGATATCGAGGATGAAAAGTTTGAGTTGGATTTCAGCCTGATCATCATCTCCGGCGCGGAGCTGGATCAGGTGATCGCGGCGGCGAAGAACGTGTCCGAGATCGAGGACGTTCTCGGCGGCGTGGTTGATCCCGACGCTTCCGCGTCTGCGGAGGAGGCTGCGCCCGCCAAAGCGGAGGAGACCAAGCCCGCGGAGGCAGAGGAGACCAAGCCCGCGGAGGCAGAGAAGCCCGCGCCCGCGGCGGCGCCCGCGGCAGGCAAACCCGCGGCGCCTGCGGCGGCTGCCAAGAAAGCTGACGAGAAGAAGCCCGGCGCAAACAAGCCGGTTGTCAACAGGACAGTCAGGGTGGATATCGAGAAGCTGGATACGCTGATGAATCTGGTCAGCGAGCTGATCATCGCGAAGAACTCTCTGGTATCGGCGTCGGCGGCTTCCGGCACGTCCAGCACGGCGGTGAACGAGCAGATCGAGTATCTGGAGAGCGTCACCACCTCCCTGCACGAGTCGGTCATGAAAGTGCGCATGGTGCCCATCGAGAGCACGGTGAGCAAATTCCCGCGCATGGTCCGCGACCTGCAGAAGAAGCTGGGCAAGAAGATGGAACTGTACATGTCCGGCGAGGAGACGGAGCTCGACCGCACCGTGGTGGACGAGATCGGCGATCCGCTGATGCATCTGCTCAGAAACTCCGCGGATCACGGGTTGGAGTCCGCCGAGGTCCGCAAGGAGAGAGGCAAGCCGGAAGTCGGCTCGATCTTCCTCGACGCTTATCAGGACGGCAACAATGTCATCATCGAGGTGCGGGATGACGGTAACGGTATCGACACGGAAGCGGTCAGGAACAAGGCTATCGAGAGAGGCATCATCACCCCCGAGCAGGCGGAGAATATGAGCGAGAAAGACAGCATCGATCTGCTGTTTCACGCCGGTTTCTCCACGGCCAAGGTGGTATCCGACGTCTCCGGCCGAGGCGTGGGTCTGGATGTCGTGAAGTCCAAGATCGAGGCCCTGAGCGGCGAGGTGGAGGTCAAGAGCAAGCTCGGCGAGGGCAGTTCCTGGATCATCAGGCTGCCGCTGACCCTGGCGATCATCCAGGCGCTCATGGTGGATATCGGCAATGAGAAGTATGCGATCTCCCTGGGTTCCATTCAGACCATCGAGGATATCGCACCCTCCGACGTGAAGTTCGTGCAGGCCAAGGAAGTGATCCAGCTGCGTGATCTGGTCATCCCGCTGATCCGCCTGAACGAGATCCTCGACGTGGAGAGCAAGAAAGACCCCAACGACAACCTGGTCGTTGTGGTAGTCAAGAAAGGCGACAAGCAGGCCGGCCTTGTTGTGGATGAGCTGATCGGGCAGCAGGAGATCGTTATCAAGTCGCTTGGCAAATACATCAGCAAGTGCAAGATTATCAGCGGCGCTACCGTCCTCGGCGACGGCGAGGTAGCCCTGATTCTCGACGCCAACACGTTGATTTAACCGAAGGAGGGACAGGGACATATGGATACAGAATTAAAGACAGTCAGCGAAACCACACAGTTCATCGTGATTAAGCTGGGCGATGAACAGTACGGGATTGATATCAAGTATATAGATAACATTGTCAGGATGCAGCACATCACCAGAGTGCCCAAGGTGGACGCCTACTTAAAAGGCGTGATCAACTTGCGCGGCGAGGTCATTCCCGTCATGAGCATCCGCATCAAGATGGGCCTGGAGCCGGATGTGGAGACGAAGTCCAGCAGGATTATCATCCTGAAGCTGGAGCAGCAGGGAACGATCGGCGTGATTGTGGACGAGGTCAAGGAGGTCGTCACGCTGGAGAACGACCAGATTGAGAAGATGGCGTATGATTCCAAGGACGACAAGAACACTTTCCTGTGCGGCATCGGCAAGTGCGAGGGCGGCCTGATCTCTCTGCTTGACTTAAATTCCGTAGTGCTTGAGAATGTTTAGGAGGTTTCACAGTGAGTGATATGACCGTGGAAAAAATGTCGGATGAATATTTCGACGTTTTGAAAGAGATAGGCAATATCGGAGCGGGGAACGCCACGACGGCGCTGGCGCAGATGATGCAGTGCAAGGTGGACATGTCCGTTCCGCAGGTCAAACTGCTTGAATTCAAAGAGATGGGCGAGATGATGGGCGGCGAGGAGACGATCATGGCCGGCATCTATCTCGGCATAGAGGGAGACATCACCGGAAGCATCATGTTCCTGTTGGAAAAGCAGGCGGCCAGACATCTCGTGGGCAAGCTGATGGGAATGCAGCCCGAGGGGGAAGAGTTTTCCGAGATGGAGTTTTCCGCCCTCAAGGAAGTGGGCAACATTATCACCGGCGCATACTTAAATTCCCTTTCCACACTGACCAACCTCGTGATCTATCCGTCCGTTCCCGACCTGACTGTGGACATGGCGGGGGCGATCTTAAGCGTGCCGGCAATTCAGTTCGGGGAGCTGGGCGATAAGATGCTTTTGATCCAGACGCAGTTTTTCGACGAGGACGTTCTGGACGGGTATTTTATTCTGGTTCCGGATTTGGATTCCTACGGCAGGATATTATCGGCGCTGGGAATTGCATAAAGTGTGTAACGGGAGATGTCAGATATGGGCAATTTGATAAAGGTCGGTATGGCCGATTTAAATGTGTGCGTCAGTCCTGACAGCATTACCACATTGGGATTGGGTTCCTGCGTCGGAATCGCGATCCGTGATCCGGTGACCAAGATAGGCGGTCTGGCGCACATCATGCTGCCGGACAGCACCTCGATCAGAAATAACACCAATATACCGAAATTTGCGGATACCGGCATCGAGGAGCTCGTGCGCCGGGTGGTGGCCAAGGGCGCCAGCAGAGGGCGGCTCGTGGCCAAGATCGCGGGCGGCGCGCAGATGTTTGCTTTTCAGAGCAAGAACGATATGGTGCGTGTGGGCGAGAGAAATGTGCAGGCGACCAAGCAGAAGCTGGCACAGCTCAAAATCCCTATTCTGGCAGAGGATACGGGCAAGAATTACGGAAGAACCGTGATCTTCTATCCGGAGACGGGAGATTTCGTGATCCGCGCGGTGGGCAAACCGGAGAGTGTGATCTAGCAGGCCGCCGGGCGGCGGAAGGATGAAGCAGTGGATTATGAAACGGTAAACACCGGCGACGAAGAGGCTATGGAGGACGGCGCCGGCATCGAAAATGAGTCGGAAGAAGAAAATGATGCCCGGATCGAGGCTGAGACGCCGAAAGAGCGGAAAGCCAGAGAAGAGCGGGAAGAGAGAGAGCGGAAGCTGCGCGCCAGACGGCGGAGATTGATTCCGCCCTTTGTCATGCTCTCGGCGGGAGCCATCACGAGCATCACCATGCGCGTCCTGCACTATGAGACGAGGCCGATGTTAATCATCCTGCTCTGCGTTCTGGTGGGCTTCTATATAGCGGGCGATGTGATCAGATATATGCTGGATAAGTTTGAAGAGCAGATCGAAGAGGCCAATATGGCGGAAGGTGAAGTGATCGAGAAGGATCTCGCGGAGGAAGACGGCGCACAGAATAAGGCATAAGCGCTCAGCAAGAGAAGGATAGAAGAGAACGCATATGGACGAGGCAGGCAAAAAGAAACTCTGGGAGGAGTATGCGAAGACGAAATCCCCGGAGCTCAGGGAAAAGATTATATTGGAATATGCGCCCCTGGTCAAGGTGGTGGCAGGCCGGCTGAGTATGTATCTCGGCTACAATGTCGAGTATGAGGATCTGGTGAGTTATGGCATTTTCGGGCTGATTGACGCGATTGACAAGTTTGACTTCCTGAAAGATGTCAAGTTCGAGACTTATGCGAGCCTCAGGATACGCGGCGCGATTCTGGACCAGATCCGCAAGATGGACTGGATCCCGCGGACGATCAGACAGAAGCAGAAGAAGATCGAGGCCGTGATCAGGGATGTCGAGACGCGGTGCGGCAGGAGCGCGACGGACGACGAGATTGCCGAGGGACTGGGGATTTCCGGTGAGGAGTATCTGGACTGGCAGTCGCAGATGAAAGTCACGAATGTGGTGTCGCTCAATGAGTTTCTGGAACAGGGCAGCGAGGTGCCCAACGAGGCGGCGCACACGAAGAGCGCGCAGTTTGACAGTCCGGAGGAGGTGCTGGAGCGCGACGAACTGAAGAAAAAACTGGCGGAGTCGCTGGAAATCCTGACGGAGAAAGAAAAAAAGGTTATCGTGCTCTACTACTATGAGGAGCTTACCTTAAAGGAGATCAGCAATATTCTGGAGGTTTCGGAGTCCAGAATCTCGCAGCTTCACACCAGGGCGCTGCAGAAGATGAAGGGTAAGCTGGGCAATTATATCGGTATCCTGACGGATGCGGGCAGCAGATAGAAAGCAACAGGGGTAATGCGGGGGATTATGGGGAAAAACGGATATTTCAGGTTAGTCCATGAGGAGAACAGGACGAGTATCAGGCTGATTCCGCCGAAAGAGGGCGGCAGGGCGCTTGACTTGAATGATGTGATCGAGTACATGACCATGAAAGATTATGCCTGCGATCTGCCGACGCTGAAGCGCGCGGTGGAGGCGGCGTCCGCGGAGGAGACGACGCTGGTACTCGATGAGCATAAGAGATTCCCGGAGCGGGAATGTTATAAACTGACGGTTTCGCCCGACAAGATGAAAGCGGTTGTGAGATTCTACGCGGCGTCCGAGGGCGCGGAGGATATGACCGCTGACGAGATCGCGGGGGATCTGGAAGCCAAGGGCATCGTCTGCGGCGTGAAGCGGGACGCGATCGAGGCCTATGTACAGGAGCGGGAATACTGCGAGGATATCCTGCTGGCGGAGGGCAGGCCTCCCGTGCAGGGTAAGGACGCCTATATCGAATACAGATTCAACACGGACAAGAAAGCAAAACCCACATTGAAAGAAGACGGCAGCGTGGATTTCTTTCATCTGAATCTGCTGAATCACTGCAATGAGGGCGATGTTCTGGCCGTTCTGCACCCCGAGGAGGAGGGGACGGACGGCGAGACGATCTTTGGCGAGCGCGTCAGGCCCGCGGAAGTAAAGAAAGCATCGTTTAAGTACGGCCAAAATATAGCGCTGTCCGAGGACGGCACGACGCTCACCTCTCTGGTGAACGGACATGCGGAGCTTGTGGAGGGACAGGTGTTCGTCTCCGATATGCTGGTTGTGGAGAACGTGGACAATTCCACCGGCAATATCGAGTATGAGGGCAGCGTGCAGGTCAATGGCAACGTATTCACCAACTTTTCGGTCAAATCCCACGGAGACATCATCGTCAACGGCGTCGTGGAGGGGGCGAGCCTGGAGGCGGACGGCAATATCATCATCGCCAGAGGCATGAACGGCATGGGCAAGGGAAACCTCTACGCCAGGGGCAATATCATCGCCAAATTTCTGGAGAACGCTACGGCGCAGGCCGAGGGCTATGTGGCTTCCGAGTCTATCCTGCACAGCAGGATCATGGCCGGCACGGAGGTGAACGTGGACGGCAAGCGCGGATTCATCACCGGCGGCAAGGTGACGGCGGCGGGCGGCATCAACGTCAAGACGCTGGGTTCCGAGATGGGAGCGGACACGGTCGTGGAGGTGGGAGCGGATCCGAGAGTCAAGAACCGTATCGCCCAGCTGCAGAAGCTGATCGAGGAGGACACGAAGACGCTCAAGACGATACAGCCCGTTCTGGTCGCCACGACGCAGAAGATCAAGCAGGGCATCAAGATGAGTCCGGATCAGGTGAAGCAGATCCAGACACTGAATCAGACGGCCCAGCAGAAGAGCAAGTCACTCAAAGAGAATCAGGCGGAGCTGGAGGAGCTGACGGCGCAGGCCGGCAATGTGACGGAGGCGCAGATCAAGGTGAGGGGTATGGTGTATCCCGGCACGAAGATCTGTATCGACGACGTCTCGCTGACCGTGCAGAAAGCCGCGCACTACTGCCGGTTTATCAAGGAGCGTGGCGACGTGAAGACGGCGCCGTTATAGAGACATGGCATACGCATAGGTCATATGGGGGCATGAAAAGATGGCAATAGGATTCGTGGAGATGCAGGGGCAGATCACGCGTGCGCAGGATTTTACCGCGATCAAGCACAATGAAGATGCGAAAGGCATGGTCGAGCAGGCAAATTTCGGGCAGCAGATGACGAAGCAGGTCGACCGGCAGGTCAATCGTGTCAACGAGGGAAAACAGCCAGAATACCAGGAGCATAAATTTGACGCCAAGGACAAGGGCGGCAGCGAGTACAGCGGAGACGGCGGTCGCTCCAGGAAGAGGAAGCCGGGGGAGAATCCGGACGGCAAGGTGCTGATGAAAAAGGGGAATTTTGATTTTTCCGTATAGCGGGAGCGCGGCTGCAGGCAAGCCGTTGAGAATGGAAGGAACAGACGAAGATGAGTGCAACGGAAATCATTCTGATCGTGGTCGGAATTGTGTTCTTCCTGCTGGGATATCTGATGCCCGTGCGGAAGAAAGATATGGATGAGGAAGTACAGCTGATCAGCGAGGATGAAGTCAGGAAGATGGTTTCCTCCGAGGTGGAACACGTCAAGGACAGGATTGAGGACATCGTGGACGAGACGGTCAACTATTCGATTGAGAGGGCGGAGCGCGCCATGGAGCGCGTGACCAACGAGAAGATCATGGCGGTCAACGAGTATTCGGACACCGTGCTGGAGGAGATCAACAAGAACCACAAGGAAGTAACTTTCCTGTACGATATGCTGAACGACAAGCACGACAACCTGATGACGACGGTCAATGAGGCGACGGCGCTGGCGGATGAGATCAGGCAGACCGCAAAGGACGCGGAGCTGACAGCCGCGGAGGCGGCGGACAAGATCGACGCGGTGCTGCAGGCGGCCGACGATGCGGCGGATATGATCCGGGATGCGGAGGATGCCGCGGCGCAGGCGCAGAGTGCGGTTGTGGTGCAGGAGGCGGCGCCGATCCCCGCGCAGCCTGCGGATATCATCGGCGGCGGGACGGTGCAGACTGCGGACGGGGCGGATGAAGCCTCCGGAGAGACGACGCAGGATGCCGGTGAGGCGGATGCGCCGGAACAGGCGGATTTTTCGCCGATCAGGCCGAGGCGGGTGGAGATTGTCCATCAGCCGGACGGAGATTACGTGGCGGACGAGGCGCAGGGCGACCTCTCCACCAGCGAGGCTTTTGCCAGCATGGGATTTTTTGCGCAGCGCGGCGAGACGCCGGCGGAATCCGGCAGAAAAGGCAGGACGAGGAGAAGCCTGAGAAAGGAGCGCGCGCAGGAGAGCGCGGCTCAGGTGGATATACAGTTCGCGCAGGAGGACGACGGCGGGCGCAACAGCAACGACAGAATTCTGGAACTGCACAAGGCCGGCAAGTCCAACATGGCGATCGCCAAGGAGCTGGGACTGGGACTGGGCGAGGTGAAGCTGGTGATAGACCTGTTTGAGGGTATGTAGGAACAGGCGGCCGATAAAGGGTGAAAGGGATATGGAGTTAAAATATTATTTGCGCGGTCTGGGACTCGGCATCGTGATCACGGCTGTGATCATGGGCGTGGCGCTGTCGGGACAAAAATCGATGAAGGACGAGGAGATTGTCGCCAGGGCAAAAGAACTGGGCATGGTCGAGAATACGGTGCTGGCGGATACCACAGATTCTGAGGGTGGCCGGGAGGACGGCGCGCAGCCGGACGAGGCGGAGATACAAAAGAATGACGCGGAGCAGACACCGCCGGAGGATGATACGCTTTCCGAGGCGGCAGAGAATACAGATGGCGGAGCCGGGACGGGGGATGCGGGACAGGATGGGAGCACAGCCGGAACGGAGACTGCCGGAGCTGAGGAGCCTGAGGAGGCCGTTCCTGGCGATCAGTATGCGACACCGGGACCGCCGCAGGGAGAGTTTTCTCCCGCGGCTGCGGAGGATGCGTCCGAAGATATGGCGGCGGGCGGCGCGGATGAGCAGGAGCCTCTCGCCGATGCGGCCGGCGTCGAGAGGGTGATCACCATCGACAGAGGAGACGGCTCCTACACGGTGGCGAAGAAGCTGGCCGAGGCCGGCGTGGTGACATCAGCGGAAAACTTTGACACGTTTCTGTGTGCCAACGGTTATGACAAGAAGCTGCGCACGGGCGAATTCTCGATCCCGGCAGATGCCAGCGACGAGCAGATCGCGCGGATTGTGACAGGCGCGGAATAATCGGTGAATAATCATAAAAACCCCTTGCAAAAGGGGTTTTTTTGTGCTATTCTAATGAATGCGCGTGGGCGCAGAGCAACAAGTAATCACATATGCCGTATGCGTCGGCATACGCGCGGCGGCCGGTGCCCCTCTGACGCCGGGGTGGCAGCAGCGATGGCATGTGGAAGCAAAACCAAACGGAGGTAGAGAAAATGAGCGTTATTTCCATGAAACAGCTGTTGGAGGCAGGTGTGCATTTCGGACACCAGACGAGAAGATGGAACCCTAAGATGGCTCCGTATATTTTCACGGAGAGAAACGGCATCCATATCATTGACCTGCAGAAATCCGTAGGCAAGGTGGACGAGGCTTACAAGGCAGTGTTCGATGTGATTTCTCAGGGCGGCACGATCCTGTTCGTAGGCACCAAGAAGCAGGCGCAGGACGCGGTCAAGACGGAGGCGGAGCGCTGCGGTATGTACTATGTCAATGAGAGATGGCTGGGCGGTATGCTCACCAACTTCAAGACGATCCGCTCCAGAATCGACAGGCTGAAAGCGATCGAGGTGATGTCTGAGGACGGCACTTTCGATGTGCTTCCCAAAAAAGAAGTGATCAAGATCAAAAAAGAGTGGGAGAAGCTGGAGAAGAATCTGGGCGGCATCAAGAACATGACCAGAATTCCCGACTGTATCTTTGTGGTAGATCCCAAGAAAGAACATATCTGCGTGCAGGAGGCACATGCGCTCGGCATTACGCTGATCGGCATCGGCGACACAAACTGCGATCCCGAGGAGCTTGACTATATCATCCCCGGCAATGACGACGCGATCAGGGCCGTCAAGCTGATTGTCTCCAAGATGGCGGATGCCGTCGTCGAGGCGAATCAGGGCGCGGAGAACTATGCCGAGGGGCAGGAGACGTCCGGCGAGGCGGAAGATATCGAGGAGATTGCTGCCGAGGAGAACGCGGAGGCGTAAACCGAAGAGGGCGGCAACCGTCATAACAGGGAATGGATCAGGAGGAAAGATAGATGGCAATTACAGCGGCAATGGTAAAAGAGTTGAGAGAGATGACCGGCGCGGGCATGATGGACTGCAAGAAGGCTCTGAGCGAGACGGACGGCAATATGGACGCTGCGGTTGAGTATCTGAGAAAGAACGGACAGGCAAAAGCGGAGAAAAAAGCCGGCAGAATCGCGGCGGAGGGCCTGTGCCGCGTAGCGCTGAAAGACGATAAGACCGCGGCGGTAGTGGAAGTGAATTCCGAGACGGACTTCGTGGCGAAGAATGAAGAGTTCCAGGCTTATGTGGAGGCGGTAGCCGAGCAGGCGGTAGAGTCCGACGCGAAAGATATGGATGCGTTCCTCGCGGAGAAGTGGCATCTGGATGCTTCCAAGACCGTGAAAGACGCGCTGGTTGACAAGGTTGCGGTGATCGGTGAGAATCTGACGATCAGGAGATTTGAGAAAGTTGTCGCAAACGATGGCTGCGTGGTGTCTTATGTGCACGGCGGCGGCAGGATCGGCGTTCTCGTCGAGGCCGTTACGGATGTAGTCAACGACGCGATCAAAGAGGCTCTGGTCAACGTGGCAATGCAGATTGCGGCGCTCTATCCGAAGTATGTAGCCACGAGCGAGGTGTCGGAGGAGTACAAGGCACATGAGAAAGAGATTCTCATGGAGCAGATTAAGAACGATCCCAAGATGGCCGGCAAGCCTGACAAGGTGATCGAGGGCGCGGTGAACGGCCGTCTCAACAAGGAATTAAAAGAGGTATGCCTCTTAGAGCAGGTGTATGTCAAGGCTGAGGACGGCAAGCAGAGCGTGGCGCAGTATCTGGCGCAGGTGGCGAAAGAGAACGGCGCAAACCTCTCTGTAAAGAGATTCGTCCGCTTCGAGACAGGTGAGGGCATCGAGAAGAAAGAGGAAAACTTCGCGGAGGAAGTCGCGAAGCAGATGGCTGGCAATTAATATGACACTGGACGAGTTAGCGATCGGCACAAAGGGCAGAATTCAGAAAGTAAACGGCGAAGGCGAACTCAGGTGCCGCCTCTTGGATATGGGGCTGATACCGGGGACGGAGGTGTTAATCACCAAGGTGGCGCCGATGGGGGATCCGATTGAACTGCATATCCGCGGGTATGAGCTCACCATCCGGATCGACGACGCCAGGCAGATCGAAGTGTCCGCGCTGCCGCAGGGCTGACGGGTCTCATCGAAAAAAGTAATAGGCAGATAAACGCAAAGATGCTATAATCATATCAGATACTGATGGGTTATAGCATTTTTTTGCGTAAAAGGAGGAAAGCCATGTTGGAAGATAAGGTCATCAAGATTCAGTCAAAGAGAGATCCGGATGTGGTACTCAAGGTTTTGCCGGGACACTTTGCGACGCCCCAGTCCCACATCACGCATTATATGGATATGACGACGATGAAAGCGCGCTGCAAGGAGGCGCAGAAAGTCGCGGAGCTGATGGCGATGAAATACTCGGTCTCCACGCCGGTGGATACCATCGTGTGCATGGAGGGCCTGCAGGTGATCGGCGCTTATCTGGCGGAGGATCTGGCCAAGGCGGGTGTGCTCTCCATGAATGCGCACAAGACGATCTATGTGGTGACGCCGGAGTTTTCTTCCGCAGGGCAGATGATCTTCCGCGACAACTTAAAGCCCATGATTGCGGGCAAGAATATCCTGTTCCTGGAGGGATCGATCACGACGGGCAAGACGCTGCTCGCCTGCGCGCGCAGCCTCGATTACTATGGCGGCAGGCTGCAGGGCATCTGTGCGATCTTCAGCGCGGTCAGCAAGATGGGTGACATCGATGTGAACGCGATCTACAGCCGCAGCGACATTCCGCATTACGAGAGCTATAAACAGGAAGACTGCCCGCTGTGCAAACAGAAAGTGAAGCTGGATGCGCTGGTGAACAGCTACGGTTATTCGGTACTGTAAAAAGATGAAATATCCTATGTTATTGTATCAAATCAGGAAAATCTGCGGCGGCATGTTCTGTGCCGCCGCCTTATTGCTCTGCGTGACGGCCTGCGGGACAGGTATGGCGGCCTCAGGACAGGAAGAGAGTCGTCCGCGGACAGAACAGGGAGCCGATGGGGTAGAGGACGAGGGCGACACGGCTGCCGCGGGGAGCGTGCAGGCGACGGAGCAGAGAAGCGGCGGACAGGTTTCGGAGACGCCCGCCTGGGATACGCTTGGCGAGCCGGAGCGCATCCCGCTCTCCTACGCGGAGCAGTTTACGCTGGACCGCTATCCGCAGGGGTATGTGCTGATCACGGTGGCGGGCAGGGACAGGTTTCTGGTAGTGCCGGAGGGACTGGACGCACCGGCAGGGCTGGACGAGGACATCGCGGTGATCGGACAGGCTGCGGACCGCGTCTATCTGGCGGCTTCCGCCGTCATGGATATGTTTCGGGCGCTGGACGCGCTGTCTTATGTCCGGCTGTCGGGCACGGAGGCGGATGACTGGTGCATGGAGGAGGTCAGGGCGGCGATGGAGAGCGGTGACATCCTCTATGCCGGCAAGTACAGTGAGCCCGACTATGAACTGCTTCTCTCCGAGGGCTGCAGTCTGGCGGTGGAGAATCTGATGATCGACCACAGCCCGGAGGTGCGGGAGAAGCTGGAGAGTTTCGGCATCCCTGTGCTGGTGGATTATTCCAGCTATGAGAGCCATCCGCTGGGGCGCGTGGAGTGGGTGAAGCTGTACGGTGTCCTGCTGGGGCGGGAGGCGGAGGCCGGGGCGGTTTTCGCCGAACAGGAGAAGATATTGACTGATATAGAGAGGGAGACGGCGCAGCGTGAAACCGCGCAGGACGGGCCGGCGACGGTTGCTTTTTTCTATATCACCACCAACGGCGCGGCCAATGTGCGCAAGTCCTCCGATTACATCCCGAAGATGATCGCTCTGGCTGGAGGCGACTATATTTTTCGTGATCTGGGCGGGGAGGACAGCCATTCTTCCTCCATCACCATGCAGATCGAGGAGTTCTACGAGGCGGCGAAAGACGTAGACTACCTGATCTACAACAGCACGATCGACGGGGAGCTTGACACGCTGGACGAGCTTACCGACAAGTGCGCGCTGCTTCGGGATTTCAGGGCCGTGCAGGAAGGACATGTCTACTGCACGACCAAAAATCTCTATCAGGAATCGATGTCTGTCGGCGTCATGATAGAGGATATACACAAGATGCTCGCCGGCAGCGATGATATGCGGTATCTCTATCGCCTGAAAGAGTAAGGGAAACGGATGAAGAGAGTATATCGGGACAGAACCGACAAACCGAACGTTATACTGTGTTTTGCCGCGCTGCTCGCGCTTCTTGCGCTGCTTGCCGTCCTCAATCTGGCTGTCGGCAGTGTGCGCATCCCGCCGGCGGAGATTCTGCGGAGCATTGTCGGCGGGGCAGTCTCCGACACGGTGTACAATATTCTGTGGCAGATCCGTATGCCGCGGGCGCTGGCGGCCCTGATCCTGGGCGGCGCGCTTGGGCTGGCCGGCTATCTGCTGCAGACCTTTTTTCACAATCCCATCGCCGGGCCGTTCGTGCTGGGGATATCTTCCGGCGCAAAACTGACGGTGGCGCTTCTGATGGTCTTTTTGCTCGGCAGGGGCGTCCGCGTCGGCTCCTGGGGCATGATTGCGGCCGCGTTTGCCGGCGCCTGCCTTGCTATGGGGGTTGTGCTTATCCTGTCCGGGCGGACGGACAGCAGGGCGATGCTCATCGTCAGCGGCGTCATGATCGGCTATATCTGTTCCGCCGTCACGGATCTGGTCGTCACTTTCGCCCAGGACGCCGATATTGTGAATCTTCACAATTGGTCCAGAGGCAGCTTTTCGGGGATCACCTGGGAGAATGTGGCGGTGATGGCCGTCGTCGTCTTCTCGTCGTCCGCGGCGGTCCTGTGGCTGTCCAAGCCCATCGGCGCTTATCAGACGGGGGAGAGCTATGCGGCCGGCGTGGGTGTTGACGTGGCGCTTCTGCGCTTTCTGCTGGTGCTTCTCTCCAGTATTCTGGCGGCGTGCATCACGGCTTTCGCGGGGCCGGTTTCTTTTGTGGGGATTGCGGTGCCGCATCTGGTCAGAGGACTGTTTAGGACGGCGAGACCGCTGATCATGATTCCCGCCTGCTTTCTGGGCGGCGCGCTGTTCTGCCTTTTCTGCGATCTGTTGGCCAGGACGCTTTTCGCCCCTACGGAGCTGAGCATCAGCACGGTGACGGCCGTGTTCGGCGCGCCTGTGGTGATCGCGGTCATGTTCAGGCGAAAGAGAGAGGGGGAGCGATAATGACCTGGCAGATAGAGACGAGACAGCTGACCGCCGGGTATCGGGGCATCCCCGCTCTGCGCGATGTCACGGTCGGGATCCGGCGGGGCGACATCGTGGCGCTGATCGGGCCCAACGGCGCCGGCAAATCTACGCTGCTCCACAGTCTCGCCGGGCAGCTGAAGCTCATGGCGGGCTGCGTCGTGCTGGAAGGGCGGGATCTGTGCGGGGTAAGCCGCGGGGAGCTGGCGAAGCGCATGGCTTCAGTCTTTACCGAGCGCACCCATGCGGAACTGATGAGCTGCAGGGAAGTGGTGGCGGGAGGGCGCTATCCGCACACGGGAAGATTCGGTATCCTGTCGGATCAAGATCGGCGCATCGTGCGGGAATCCATGGAAATAACAGGTGTTTTGGATATTGCGGACAGGGATTACACACAGATCAGCGACGGGCAGAGACAGCGGGTGCTGCTCGCGCGGGCGCTCTGCCAGGAGCCGGAGATTATACTGCTCGACGAACCGGTCACCTATCTGGATATCCGCGGCAAGCTGGAATTTATGGCCGCTCTGCGGCGGCTGGCGGGGGAACGGAATATGACAGTTGTTATGTCTCTGCACGAGCTCGGTCTGGCGAGGCATTTTTCCGACAGGGTGCTGTGTGTCAGGGACGGCGCCGTGGTGCGCTGCGACACGCCGGAGCAGGTCTTTGCGGGCGGTTATATCAGGGAGCTTTTCGGCATTGAGGAGCAGTATGCAGAAGAGATGGCGGAGGTTGGCCTGCTGTGAGATAACAGGATAAATTTTCTTGTGAATTTTTCATAAAATTTCTTTTCGTTGCCTGATAAATATGTTATACTAGACGCAGACTTGGCGGTCTGTGTCAGAAGAGCCGCGGCTCGGCTCTCTCTGCGGCGATTGCTGATGACAGTATATGGATAGAGATAAGAGTTTCAGGTGAAGGAGCGGAAGATCATGGCGCAGACCAAAGCCGTCCGTCAGGACAAGCGCCGCAGACGGCTGCTGCGGCTGCTGCTGTTCGCCTCTCTGTTTTGCTCGACGGTGATTCTCCTGATCGTGTGTGTGATTCTGGGAATCAGGCTGCACATCGTGAAAGGCAGATTGCGGGACGCGCAGGATGCGCTGGCGGTGCGGGAATACAGTACACCTGTTATAAATCAGACGGAGGATGTCGCGCAGCGCGCGGCGGAGGATAACGAGGCCTCTCTCTATACGGTATCCGGTGTGGACGAAGAATACGAGAGAACCGAAATCACAGCATCTGAGGATGCGGACGAGGAGGGGCAGGTCCGCAAGGTGTATCTGACTTTCGACGACGGGCCCAGCGACAACACGGGCAGGATTCTGGATATCCTGGCCGACTGTGATGTGAAAGCGACTTTCTTCGTCGTCGGGAAAGAGGAAAAAAAATATCAGTCGTTATATAAAAGGATCGTGGAGGAGGGGCATACGCTTGCGATGCACTCCTACAGCCACCGATACAATGAGATCTATCAGTCGCTGGAGAGCTACAGTGCGGATTTGAGCAGGCTGCAGGAGTTTCTGTATGATACCACGGGCGTCTGGTGCCGGTATGTCAGATTTCCGGGAGGCAGCAGCAATACGGTCAGCAGGGTTGATATGCGTGAACTGATTGCCTATCTGGACGATCAGGATATGTCTTACTTTGACTGGAACATTTCTTCCGGTGACGCCGCGAGCGGCTACATCAGTCCGGATACCATCATCAGAAACTGTACCGCGAAGCTTCAGGACTATGACGAGGCGATTATCCTGCTTCACGACGCATCCGAGAAAGATTCCACGGTGGAGGCGCTGCCGGAGCTGATCGAGACGATCAGGGCGATGGACGATACGAAAATCCTCCCGATCACAGAGGATACGGAGAGGATTCATCATATAAGCAACGAATAAAGAATGGAGGATATGGGAATGGGTTTTTTCTCAGATTTGAAAGAAGACTTGTCTCAGGCTGTGAACGAGCTGATGCCGGAAGAAGAGCTGAACGCTGCCATGGCGGCCGCTGAGGCGGAGGACGGGCAGTCGGACGAGCCGGGCGCGGAGAAAGTTCCGGCAGCGGAAGAGCCGGCGGAGACGGTAGATTCCCTGGATCTGGGCGGTATGCTCGACAGTCTGGAGGAGCCTGAGGCGGCGGATGAGCCGCTGGAGGAGGCCGTGATTGCGGCGGACGAGCCGGAGGCAGAGGAACCGGAGGGTGAGGCGCTGCAGGAACTCACAGAGCTGCAGGAGTTTGCGGAGGAGCCGGAGGCGGAAGCGGCACAGGAGGCTGACAATATGACATCTGAAACAAGTGGAGAGGAAGAGAAAGTTATGGAAGAACAGGCACAAGTACAGGCACAGGCAAACCGGGTACCGGTGGATGAGACGGCGGTTGTGACCGAGGGCATGACGATCACAGGTGATATTATATCAGAGGGGTCGATGGAGCTGATCGGTACGGTCAACGGCAATCTGGACATTCTCGGCAAGCTGAATATCACAGGTACGATTCAGGGCGACTCCAAGGCGGCGGAGATTTTCGCTGAGGGCGCGAAGATTACGGGAGAAGTCAACAGCCAGGGCAGTGTCAAGATCGGGCAGAGTTCCGTGGTGATCGGCAATATCACGGCTTCCAGCGCGGTGGTCGCGGGAGCGGTCAAGGGCGATATCGACGTGAAAGGTCCCGTCATTCTCGACACGACGGCCATCGTCATGGGCAACATCAAGTCCAAATCCGTACAGATCAACAACGGCGCGGTGATTGAGGGTATGTGCTCGCAGTGCTATGCGGATGTGAACCCGACCTCTTTCTTCGAGGAGTTCAAGAAGAAAAAAGGCTGATGCGGCCGGGAATACAGAGCGGGAGAGTAAGGATATGCAGCGTATACTGTTGAAGCTGAGCGGAGAGGCTCTGGCGGGCGAGAAGAAGACCGGTTTTGACGAGGAGACTGTGCGCGGTGTGGCCGTGCAGGTGAAAGAACTGGTGGATGAGGGCATTCAGGTAGGGATCGTGATCGGCGGCGGCAATTTCTGGCGCGGACGTTCCAGCGAGAATATTGACCGGACGAAAGCGGATCAGATCGGTATGCTGGCCACGGTCATGAACTGCATCTATGTCTCCGAGATTTTCCGCTCGGTCGGCATGAAGACAAGCATACTGACGCCTTTTGAGTGCGGCTCTTTCACGAAGCTGTTCTCCAAGGACAGGGCCAACAAATATTTTTCGAGGAATATGGTCGTCTTTTTTGCGGGCGGCACGGGACATCCCTACTTCTCGACGGACACGGGGGTCGTGCTGCGGGCGATTGAGGTGGACGCCGACATGATCCTGCTTGCGAAAGCGGTGGACGGCGTCTATGACGGCGATCCGCGCGTCAATCCGGAAGCGAAGAAGTATGACGAGGTTTCCATCGACGAGGTGATCGAGAAGAACCTGCAGGTGGTGGACATGACCGCGTCCATTCTGGCGCGGGACAACAGGATGCCGATGCTGGTGTTCGGGCTGAACGGGGAGAGCAGCATCGTGAATACCATGAAAGGGAAATTCAACGGCACGAGAGTGACCGTATGAGCAACAAGGACCGGAGGATCACAATATGGATGCGAGATTAAAACCCTATGAGGAAAAGATGCAGAAAACTTACGATTATCTGGCGACCGATCTCGGGGCAATCCGTGCCGGACGCGCTAATCCGCATGTCCTGGACAAGATCAGGGTAGATTACTACGGAACGCCTACCCCGATCCAGCAGGTGGGCAACATCACGGTTCCCGAGCCGCGGGTGATTCAGATTGCGCCCTGGGAGAAGACTCTCATCAAGGAGATTGAGAAAGCGATCATGATGTCCGATGTGGGCATCACACCATCCAATGACGGTTCGCTGATCCGTCTGGTATTTCCGGAGCTGACCGAGGAGCGCCGCAAGGAGCTGGTCAAAGACGTGAAGAAACGTGGCGAGGAGAGCAAGGTGGCAATCCGCAACACGAGACGCGACGGCAACGACGCTTTCAAGAAGCTGGCGAAGACGGAAGTCTCGGAAGACGAGATCAAGGAGCTGGAGGATGGTCTGCAGAAGCTGACGGATCGGTTTATCAAGGAACTCGACAAGCTGGTGGAGGAGAAGTCCAAAGAGATACTCACCGTTTAGGCTGTCGGCTGCAGTCAGCGGTTAATTTCAGGCGAAGGATAGAAGGGGATTGCAGAATGGATATTCTGTCGTCCCTTTTCCTAATGGGAGAGACGGAGGAAAAGAATGGAAGACGGCATGAAGATCCCAAACCATGTGGCGATCATCCTGGACGGCAACGGCAGATGGGCGAAAAGTAAGGGGATGCCCCGCAATTACGGCCATGTGCAGGGCGCCAAGACGGTGGAGACGATCTGCGAGGAGGCGTACCGCATGGGGATTCAATATCTGACGGTGTACGCGTTCTCCACGGAGAACTGGAACCGGCCGCAGGATGAGGTGGACGCGCTGATGGGGCTTTTGCGCAGCTACATGAAGACGTGTCTCAAGACGGCGGCGAAGAATAACATGTGTGTCAGAATTATCGGGGAGAAGAGCAGGCTGGATGAGGACATCCGCAGGCGCATGGAGGAACTGGAGGAGGCCACCAAAGGCAATACGGGGCTGCATTTTCAGATCGCCATCAACTACGGCGGCAGGGACGAGATCGTCCGCGCCGTGCGCGCGCTGGCGGCGGAGGTGTCCGAGGGAAAGCTGCGGGCGGAGGAGATCACGGAGGAGAAGATCAGCGATATGCTGGACACCCGCGGCATTCCGGAGCCGGATCTGCTGATCCGCACCTGCGGCGAGCAGCGCATCTCCAATTTCCTGCTGTGGCAGCTCGCCTACACGGAGTTCTATTTCACGCCGGTGGCCTGGCCTGATTTTTCCAAAGAAGAATTAGAAAAAGCGGTCGAGGCATATAATAAGAGAGACAGACGCTACGGGCTGGTGAAGGAGGAATAACGCATGTTCTGGACTAGACTTCTGAGCGGTATTGCTCTGCTGATCCTCGCCGTCTGCTTTATCCTGGCGGGCGGGCCGGCGCTCGCGGCGATTCTGTGCCTGATCTCCGTCATCGCCTATCGCGAGCTGGGGCGGGCGCTGGGCTTCGGCGCGGCTGATCCGGGCAAAAAGGCGCTGGTCTATACGGGTACGGCGCTGACGGTGCTTTATTATATCTGGATTTATTTTTCGGCGGTTATGGCGTATCCGGCCCCGGTGTCGGCGGTGGCGGCAGCACAGTCCTATATGGGCTCTTATCTGTACCGGGCGCTGGCTTTCGGCATGGCGGCGGCGTTTATCGTCTTTCTGTTCGTGTATGTGTTCCGCTTTCCGGCTTATCATGGCCGGGAGGTGACGGCGGCCTGCTTTTCTTTCTTCTACGCGCCGGTCATGCTGTCGTTTCTCTTCCTGACCAGGGAGGGATTCCTCTCGGGCAGATATCTGGTATGGTTCATCTTTCTGTGTTCGTGGGGCAGCGATACCTGCGCCTACGCGGTGGGTGTGCTGATCGGCAGACATAAGATGACGCCCAGGTTAAGTCCCAAAAAGTCGATCGAGGGTGCGGTGGGCGGTATCGCGGGCGCCGCGCTGCTGTGCGCCCTGTATGTGTATCTGGTGGAGCGGTACGCGGCCGACGCGGTATTCGGCATCAGTCCGGCGGCGGCTGCCGCGCTGGGTGCGGTGGGCGCGATGGTGTCCATGGTAGGAGATCTGGCGGCGTCCGCATTCAAGCGGGATTACGGCATCAAGGATTACGGCAGGCTGATTCCCGGACACGGCGGTATCATGGACCGTTTTGACAGCGTGATCGTCACGGCGCCGCTCATCTATATCGGGCTCTCGCTCCTGTTGGCGCCCTAGCGGCTCTGCAGGGCCGGCCTGTGCGGAGAGCAGAACGGAAACGGAGATAAATCATGAGTGTTATGAAAAAGATCGCGATTCTGGGTTCCACCGGCTCCATCGGAACACAGACGCTGGAGATTGTGAGAAAAGAGCCGGATCTTAAGGTGACAGCGCTGGCGGCGGGTTCCAACGTGGCGCTGATGGAGCGGCAGATACGGGAGTTTCGCCCCGCACTGGCGGCGATGTGGACCGAGGAGGCCGCAGGCGACCTGCGGGAGCGCGTCAGGGATCTCTCCGTGCGCGTTGTGTGCGGTATGGACGGTCTGCTGGAGGTGGCTTCTTATGAAGATATGGAGGTGCTGGTCACGGCGATTGTGGGGATGATCGGCATCAGGCCGACTATCGCGGCGATCGAGCACGGCAAGGCGATCGCTCTCGCCAACAAGGAGACACTGGTGACGGCGGGGCACATCATTATGCCGCTGGCAAAGGAGCGGGGCGTGCCGATTCTGCCGGTGGACAGCGAGCACAGCGCCATCTTTCAGTCCATGCACGGCGAGAACAGGGCGCGGGTGGAGCGGATCCTGCTGACCGCGTCGGGAGGTCCGTTCCGGGGAAAGAAGCGGGCAGAACTGGCAGCCATGACGGTGGAGGACGCGCTGCGGCATCCCAACTGGTCGATGGGGAAAAAAGTCACCATCGACTCCGCCTCTCTCGTCAACAAGGGCCTGGAGGTGATGGAGGCGAAATGGCTGTTCGACGTATCGCTGGAACAGATACAGGTGGTGGTTCATCCGCAGAGCATCGTGCATTCCGCGGTGGAATATGCGGACGGCGGGATTATGGCGCAGTTAGGTACACCGGACATGAAGCTGCCGATCCAGTATGCGCTTTTCTATCCGGACAGGCGGCCCATGGACACGAAGAGAGTCGATCTCTTCGCTCTGGGACAACTCACTTTTGAACGGCCGGACACAGACACGTTCCGCGGCCTTGCGCTGGCCTATGAGGCTGCCGGACAGGGAGGTACGATGCCGACGGTATATAACGCCGCCAATGAGCGGGCGGTGGCGCTTTTTCTGCAGCACAGGATTACTTTCCTGCAGATACCGGAACTGATCGAGAGCTCCATGGCGCAGCATCGGGTGACGGCGTCTCCTTCCGTGGAGCAGATTCTGGAGACGGAAGCGGAGACTTACGCGTATATAAAAGAAAAGTTTGGAGAGTAATGCTTTGATCAGAACGATTATCTTATTCCTGATTATATTCGGCGTGGTGGTGATCTCCCATGAGTTCGGCCATTTTATCATCGCCAGGCGCAACGGCATCCGCGTCGTCGAGTTCGCGGTGGGCATGGGGCCGAACCTGTTTTCCTATGAGAAAAACGGGGTGCGGTATTCGCTGAAGTTATTGCCGCTCGGCGGCGCGTGCATCTTTGAAGGAGAGGACGGCTTGGAGAGCGCCCGGCGTGACGAAACGGACGGGCGGGCCGAAACGGAAGCGGCGCTGACGGCGGACGGCGGGTTTGGCGCAGACGCTGCGCAGGGTGTGGCGTTTCCGCAGGCCGGTGTGTGGAAACGCATTGCCACGGTGTTTGCGGGGCCTTTTTTCAACTTCATCCTTGCCTATGTGGTAGCGCTGGCGCTGACGGCTTTTTCGGGGGCGGATCTGCCGGTGGTCGCGGGAGTTTCTGAGGATTCGGCGGCGCAGGAGGCCGGACTTCGGGAGGGCGACGTCGTCACGCAGATCAACCGTGAGCGGATTCACTTCTACAGAGAGGTTATGGTGATTTCTGCCATGAATCAGGGCGAGACGCTTGAAATCCGCTATACCAGGGACGGAGAGCCGCACACGGCGGTGCTGACGCCGCGCTACAGTGCGGATGACGCTCGTTATTATATCGGCATCATGGGCGGCGGCGCCTATCTGGACTGCAATCCCCTGCAGGTGTTTCAGTATGCCCTTTACGAGGTGGAGTATTATGTCAAGACCACCTACAAGAGTCTGGCCATGCTTTTCAGGGGACAGATCAGCAGGGATGATGTCTCAGGGCCGGTCGGCATCGCGCAGTTTGTGGGAGAGAGCTACGACCAGGCGGAGGAGAATTACGGAACGACATCGGCGGTCCTGACCATGCTGGAGATCGTGGTGCTTCTGTCCGTCAATCTCGGGATCATGAATCTGCTGCCGTTTCCCGCGCTGGATGGCGGACGGCTTCTGTTCCTGCTGATCGAGGTGGTGCGCGGCAAGCCTGTCTCCCCCGAAAAAGAAGGGCTGATTCATTTCGCGGGCATGGCTCTGCTCATGCTGCTGATGGCCTTTGTCATGTACAATGATATTATGAAGATTGTACACTGAGGCGTCTGCGGACACAAATTTCAGCGAATTGACTGTTGATTCATCTTGTGATATACGGTATACTTGTCTCATCAGGGGTTCGTTCCGAACCCCGCAGGTGTACTATGGTTCGAGCGGGTTTCCCGCATGGTTCCAGGAATGAACGGAGAAGAATACTGCGGAAGAGGAGGAAAAATTGGATTATCTGACAAGTGTGTATTGGGAGCGCGGCAGGGCGGCGGTCAATCAGGATTCTGTCGTTCTGCTGCAGACGCTGACCGTGAGAGGGCGCGTTCTCATGGCGGCTGTCTGTGACGGTATGGGCGGCCTGGCGTACGGCGAGAAAGTGAGCGGTTATGTGACACAGCGGCTGCAGGAGTGGTTCTATGAGACGCTGCTTAAGGCGATTCGGAAGAAGAAGCCCTGCTGGGTCATCAGACGGTCGCTCGACAGGCTGGTATACCATATGCAGGAGCAGATTGCGCTCTATGGCGGGAGAGCGGGACTGCGCATGGGTACGACCATGACGGTGTTAGTGCTGTGGGAGCACACCTATCTGCTCTGGCATCTGGGAGACAGCAGGGCGTACCGCCTGTGGGAAAAAAAGAGAGTCGCCGGCCGTTTGGCGCGCACTTCCGGTATCGAACGCATGACGGCGGATCATGTGAAGCGGGGAAACCGGCTGACCAAGTGCGTCGGGAGTTTTGGCTTCGCCAGGCCGGATTTCAGGATGGGCTCTCTGCAGGCGGGCCAGGGCATCCTGCTGTGCAGCGACGGATTCAGGAACCGCATAGAAGAGTCGGAATTGGCGGATGTCCTGCGGGGCGGACGGATGGAAGAGGAGCAGATCGCGCGCAGGCTGCGGGAGATTGGCGACGCCTGTCTGCGCCGCGGAGAGCGCGACAATCTCTCTGCCGTGTATGTGCAGTCCGGGAGGTGAAGGCGTATGGAATATACAGAGTATACGGAGGGTATGGAGCGTTCTGTCGGAAAATATGTCCTCGTCCGTCTTCTCGGCAGGGGCGGTGAAGGATGCGTCTATCTGGCCAGGGATGAGGATCTGCAGCGGCTGGTGGCAATCAAGGAGATACACAGCGCAGCACGGGACACGGAGAGCGAAAAAGAACTGATGCGGGAGGCGGATGTCCTGCAGCGGCTCAGGCATCCCATGCTGCCGGTTATCTATGATCTGCTGTGGGAGGACGGCTGGTATCTCGTGATGGAGTATGTGCAGGGTGTCACGCTGGGAGACTACATCAGGCGGAACGGCTGCGTGCAGGAGGAGCAGGCGCGGGATTGGGCGTCGCAGCTGCTAGATATCCTGACTTATCTGCACACAAGAAAAACACCCGTTATATATAGGGACCTGAAGCCGGACAACATTATGGTATGTCCGGACGGGCGGCTGAAGCTGGTGGATTTCGGCGCCGCTCTGCGCAAGTCTTTCGGCGGGCGAAAGGAACACATCATGGCGGCGACGCCGGGCTATGCCGCGCCGGAGCAGTTTGGGCGCGCTCTGGCGGGAGACTTCGCACAGGGAACAGGGGAGGCTGCCGCCGGGGAACGGGCCAGACGGGAGGGATATGCGGATGAGAGGAGCGATATCTATGCTTTCGGCAAGGTGCTGTACTATATCGTCACGGGCGCTGATCCCGCCAGGCCGCCCTACACGTCGCGCTCCATACGGGATTATCAGCCGATGTTGTCGGACGGGCTGGAGAGGGTGATCCGCAAGTGTATCGAGGAGGAGCCTGCCGCGCGCTATGCCTCGGCGCAGGAAACTGCCGGAGCGCTCGCCAGATCAGGCAGACGCAGAAGCCGTCTGCGCCGCCGGCCTTTTGTCCGCAGGATCGAGAAACAAGTGTGGCTGACAGAGGGATAATGTGGTATAATAAACTCCAGAATCCGTCTGCTGCGCAGCCGCCGTGCTGCGCACTCAAAGATTCTGTCGTTACCATATCAGGTGAAATCAAATGCTCGCTTTGCTCGCGCTTGATTTCCTGCTGATATGGTATAATAGACGCAGATTCAGCAATCATTATACATTAAAGTGAGGAACCCCATGTATCGCGAACATACGAAGACAGTGCGGATCGGAGACAAGGTGATCGGAGGCGGTCATCCGATTCTGATCCAGTCCATGACGAATACGAGAACGGAGGACGTGGAGGCGACGGTGGCGCAGATCCTGCGGTTGGAGCGGGCAGGCTGCGAGATCGTGCGCTGTACGGTGCCGACGACCGAGGCGGCCGAGGCCATCGGGAAGATCAGGCCGCGGATCCATATTCCGCTGGTGGCGGATATCCATTTCGACTATAAGATGGCGATTGCGGCGATTGAGAACGGGGCGGACAAGATCCGCATCAATCCGGGCAATATCGGGGACAGGGACAAGGTGGCGGCGGTTGTCGCGGCGGCGAAAGAGAGAAGTATCCCAATCCGCGTCGGGGTCAACAGCGGCTCTCTGGAGCGGGAGCTGGTGGAGAAGTACCACGGCGTGACCGCGGAGGGGATTGTGGAGAGCGCCCTGGACAAGGTGAGTATAATCGAGGACCTGGGCTATGACAACCTGGTGATCAGCATCAAGTCCTCCGATGTGCTCATGTGTGTCCGCGCCCACGAGATACTGGCGGGGAAGACACCTTATCCGCTGCATGTGGGCATCACGGAATCCGGCACGGTGACGAGCGGCAATATCAAGTCGGCGATCGGCCTGGGGCTGATTCTGCACCAGGGTATCGGTGATACGATCCGTGTCTCCCTGACAGGAGATCCCGTGGAGGAGATCAGGTCTGCAAAGCTGATTCTGCGCACGCTGGGACTGCGCCGGGGAGGCATCGAGGTGGTATCCTGCCCGACCTGCGGCAGGACGCGCATCGATCTGATCGGGCTGGCGAACCGGGTGGAGGAAATGGTGGCGGATATTCCGTTAGACATCAAGGTGGCTGTGATGGGCTGCGCTGTCAACGGACCGGGAGAGGCGAGAGAGGCAGACATCGGTATCGCGGGCGGTGACGGAGAGGGACTCTTGATCAGGCACGGCGAGATCGTGAAGAAAGTGCCGGAGGAGAGGCTTCTGGAGACATTGCGGGAGGAGCTTCTTCACTGGGAGCAGGCATAGACGCGCGAAAGGTACAGTGACAGATGGGTAAAAAATTTTTTGACGTGTTTCCGACACTAAAACTGGATGCGGGGCTGAGCGACCTCTATGAGCAGGTCACGGTGGACAAGATATCGTCCACGAAACGCAAGGATTTTCTGCGTGTCTATATCTCTTCGGACAGGCTGATCCAGAAAGAAGATATCTTTCAGGCGGAGGGAGAGATCAAGAAGCAGTTTTTCCCGGAAGTGTCCATGGTGATCAAATTCTATGAGCGTTTTCACCTGTCCGCCCAGTATACGCCGGAGAAACTGATGGACGTCTACCGCGACAGCATTCTGGCGGAGCTTCGGGAATACTCGCCGGTGGAGTACAGTCTGTTCAAGAATGCGGATCTTGCCTTTGAGGAGGACGGCAGACTGCTTGTGACCGTCGAGGATACGGTATTTGGGCAGGGCAAGGCGGAGGAACTGCTGCGTATTCTGGAAAAGATCTATCACGAGCGCTGCGGTCTGGCGGCTGATATCCGCATCGCCTACAAGGAAAGTACGGCAGGCAGGCACAAGAAAGAGGAGGAGCACAGGTTCGCCATGCAGGTGGCGGAGATCTCGGCGCGGGCGGGCTTTCAGGTGGGAAAGAGTGAAAGCGGCGGCGTCGCAGGCAATGGCGGGCCGGACAATATAGCCGTATACGATGCGCATCAGGCACTCGAGGCGGGCACAGAAACCGTGAAGACGGAGGAAAAGAAGCCGGCAGGGAGAGGACGCCAGGCGGCCGGCGGTGCGAAAGAGCTTCGCACGGAGCCGAGACGCGCCCTGAGGCACTCCGACAATCCCGACGTCGTCTATGGCAGAGATTTCGATGAGGAAGCCATCCCCATGAGTGAAGTGATCGGCGAGATGGGCGATATTGTCGTGCGCGGCAAGATCATCCACACAGACGAGCGGGAGATCAGGAACGAAAGGACGATCCTGTTCTATGACGTGACGGATTTTACCGACACGATGACGATCAAGCTTTTTGTGACCAATGAGCAGAAACATGAAATGACAGACGTTATTCACGTGGGCGACTTTGTGAAGATCAAGGGTATGGCGGCTACGGATAAATTCGATAACGAGTTGACGATCGCTTCCATCACGGGGATCAAGAAGATACCGGATTTCACGGTGTCGCGCATGGACAAGAGTGCGCGCAAGCGCGTGGAACTGCACTGTCACACGAAGATGAGCGATATGGATGGCGTCTCTGAGGCGAAAGATATCGTCAAGCGCGCCTACAAATGGGGGCATCCCGCGATCGCCATCACGGACCACGGGGTGGTGCAGGCGTTCCCTGACGCCAATCATGTCTGGGAAGATCTCTGGAGAGAAGAGAAAGACAGGCGTAAGGAGGAGGGCGATCCCGATCCCGACAAGCAGGACTTCTTCAAGGTAATCTACGGTGTGGAGGCCTATTTTGTGGACGATATGCACGAGATAGCCTCCAACGAGAAAGGACAGGACTTCAGTCAGGACTTTGTGGTTTTTGACATAGAGACGACAGGCTTCTCCCCGGTGGACAACCGCATCATAGAGATCGGCGCCGTGAAAGTGCAGGGCGGAGAGATTACGGACCGCTTCTCCGTCTTTGTCAATCCTGAGACGCCGATTCCGTTCGAGATTGAGAAGCTGACGGGTATCCGGGATGACATGGTGCTGGGCGCCGAAACCATCGAGAATGTCCTGCCGCAGTTTCTCGCTTTCAGCGAAGGCTGTATGCTGGTGGCGCACAACGCCGAGTTCGATATGAGTTTTATCCGGGAGAACTGCGACAGGCAGGGAATCCAACACGATTTTACCTACGTGGACACGATGAATCTGTCCCGCGTGATGCTTCCCGGCCAGTCGAAGCACACGCTCGACGCGGTGGTCAAGACGCTGGGGATCTCCCTGCTGCATCACCACAGGGCGGTGGATGATGCGGAGGCCACCGCGGAGATTTTTGTCAAGCTGATTGCGATGATGGCAAAAGAGGGCATCACGACGCTTCGCCAGATCAACGAGAAAGGCAAGGCGAGTCCAGATATCATCAAGCGCCTTCCCACCTATCACGGCATCATTCTGGCGAAAAACAACGTGGGGCGCATGAACCTGTACCGTCTGGTCTCCCTGTCCCATCTCACTTACTATGCCAGAAGACCGCGCGTCCCCAAGAGTCTTTTGAACGAGTACAGAGAGGGACTGATTGTGGGGAGCGCCTGCGAGGCGGGAGAACTGTACCGCGCGCTTCTGGAGGGCAAGCCGGATACGGAGATCGCGCGGCTTGTGAATTTCTATGACTATCTGGAGATTCAGCCCCTCGGCAACAACAAGTATATGATTGCCTCCGACAAGCTGCCGGACATCAACTCCATGGAGGATATCAAGGAGATCAACAGAAAGATCGTGCGTCTGGGCGAGCGTTTCCACAAGCCTGTCGTGGCGACCTGCGATGTGCATTTTCTGAACCCGGAGGATGAGATCTACCGCCGTATCATCATGGCCGGGCAGGGCTTTCCCGACGCGGACGAGCAGGCGCCGCTCTATCTTCGGACGACGGAGGAGATGCTGGAAGAGTTTGCCTATCTCGGGAGCGACAAGGCGGAGGAAGTGGTAATCACCAACACGAATCTCATCGCGGATATGATCGAGTGCATGTCGCCGGTGCGTCCGGACAAGTGTCCGCCCGTCATCGAGGACAGCGACAGGCAGCTTACGGAAATCTGTTACAACAGGGCGCATGAACTGTACGGCGAGACACTGCCGAAGATTGTGGAGGACAGACTGGAAAAAGAACTGCACTCGATCATATCCAACGGTTTTGCGGTGATGTACATCATCGCCCAGAAGCTGGTGTGGAAATCGGTGGAGGACGGTTATCTGGTGGGCTCCAGAGGTTCCGTGGGCAGCTCTTTTGTGGCGAACATGGCGGGAATCACGGAGGTGAATTCCTTAAGCCCGCACTATCTGTGCCCGAAGTGCCATTACTATGATTTTGACTCGGAGGAAGTGAAAGCCTACAGCGGCGGCGCGGGCTGCGATATGCCGGACAAGAACTGTCCGAAGTGCGGTACGCCGCTTAAGAAAGAGGGGTTTGACATCCCTTTTGAGACTTTTCTGGGCTTTAAGGGGGACAAGGAGCCGGATATTGACCTGAACTTTTCGGGGGAATACCAGAGTAAAGCGCACAAGTACACGGAAGTGATCTTCGGCAGCGGACAGACCTACCGTGCGGGGACGATAGCTACGCTGGCGGACAAGACGGCTTTCGGCTATGTGAAGAATTATTATGAGGAGCGGGGCAGGCACAAGCGTGTGTGCGAGATCAACCGCATCGTCGCGGGCTGTACGGGCGTCAGGCGCAGCACGGGCCAGCATCCGGGCGGCATCGTGGTGCTTCCGGTGGGGGAGGATATCAACTCTTTCACGCCGGTACAGCATCCGGCCAACGACATGACCACAGACATTGTCACCACCCATTTTGATTATCATTCGATTGACCATAATCTGCTGAAACTGGATATTCTCGGCCATGATGATCCCACCATGATCCGTATGCTGCAGGACATGACGGGGATTGATCCTGTCGCGATTCCGCTGGACGACAAGGGGGTAATGTCGCTCTTTTCCTCCACGGAGGCGCTGGGCATCACGCCGGAACAGATCGGCGGCTGCAAGCTGGGGTGCCTGGGGATACCGGAGTTCGGCACGGACTTTGTCATCCAGATGGTCATTGACGCGAAACCCAGGTGTTTCACGGATCTGGTGCGTATCTCCGGGCTTTCCCACGGGACGGACGTGTGGCTGGGCAACGCGCAGACGCTGATCGAGGAGGGCAAGGCGACGATCTCCACGGCGATCTGCTGCCGTGACGATATCATGATCTACCTGATTCAGATGGGCGTGGAGCCTGCGCTCTCGTTCACGATTATGGAGAGCGTGCGCAAGGGCAAGGGCCTCAAGCCGGAGTGGGAGAAAGATATGAAAGCCGCAGGCGTGCCGGACTGGTATATCTGGTCCTGCAAGAAGATTAAGTACATGTTCCCGAAAGCGCACGCGGCGGCGTACGTCATGATGGCGTGGCGCATCGCATACTTCAAGATCAACTATCCGCTCGCCTACTACGCGGCTTATTTCAGCATCCGCGCCTCGGCATTTTCCTACGAGCTGATGTGCAGGGGGCAGGAATATCTGGAAAACCTGATGGCGGACTACAAGCGCAGGAGCGATACGCTCTCCAAGAAAGAGCAGGATACATACAAGGACATGAAGATCGTGCAGGAGATGTATGCGAGAGGTTATGATTTTGTCCCCATCGACATTTTTACGGCGAAGTCCCGCTCTTTTCAGATTGTGGACGGCAAGCTGATGCCCTCCATCAACAGCATCGACGGCATCGGGCAGCAGGTTGCGGACGCCATCGTGGAGGCGGCCAAGGACGGCCCGTTCCTGTCAAAGGACGATTTCAGAGAGCGGACCAAGGCTTCCAAGACGATTGTGGATCAGATGAGCGATCTCGGACTCCTGGGCAATCTTCCGGAGTCCAACCAGATCAGCCTGTTTGATTTTGTGGGCGCATGAGGATCAATACGGATAAGGAGGCAGAAAGATGAGAAAGATTATTACCATCGGAAGGGAGTTCGGCGCCGGCGGCGGCGAGATCGGCAGGCGTATCGCGAAAGAACTCGGGATCGAGTACTATGACAAGGACATTATCTTTAAGACGGTTCTCGCCAGCAGGAACCTGAGTCCGGAACAGGTGCGCAGATGGGACGAGCGCGTGCCCAAGAGCTTTGGCTTTACCCAGAGCCTGTTTGACTTCTATAACAAACCGCTGGAGGAGGAGCTGTGGCAGGCGCAGCGGGACGCGATCCGCGAGCTGGCGAACCGCGAGAGCTGCGTGATTGTGGGACGAAACGGCGATTATATCCTGCGGGAGTTCGATCACTGTCTGAACGTGTTTGTCCACGCGGGTTTCGGCTGGAGAGTGAAGCGCATGACGGCGATGATGAATGACAGAACCGCGGAACAGGTGGCGAACGACGTCCGGGCGGTGGACAGGGCGAGAAAGAAGTACTGTGAGTACTATACAAAGTGCGCCTACGGAGACGCGCGCAACTATGATCTGACGCTGAACACGGAAAAGCTCGGCGTGGACAGGGCAGTGGAGCTGATCCTGGCGGCAGCGGAACAGATCTGACCGGCGGTGTATACAATTCGCTTGACAAGGAGCGGAAATGTTTTTATACTGATATCTGGACATCAAGGGCGGTGTAACGGATCAGGTACATCGTCTTTTGTGTTATCGCCATCTATAGGGAAGGAGAGGAAGATTATGAAAAAATTACTGGCAATGGCACTGATCGGCTGCATGGCGCTCGGTACGGCGGCGTGCGGTTCCGGCAACACAACGCAGACAGAAGACGCCGCGCCTGCCGCGGAGGAGACTGCGGACACTTCGGAGGAGACTGCGGATGCCGCGGGGACGGCAGGCGATAAGGTGTGGGTGATCGCTACGGATACCGTGTTCCGCCCCTTTGAGTTCACCGATGAGAACGGAGACTTCGTGGGGATCGATGTGGATATCCTGGCGGCGATCGCCGAGGATCAGGGATTTCAGTACGAACTGCAGAGCCTCGGCTGGGACGCGGCGGTAGCGGCGGTTCAGGCGGGTCAGGCGGACGGTCTGATCGCAGGGGCGACCATCAACCAGGAGCGCAAGGATTCGGGCTGGATCTTTTCCGACGGTTACTATGACGCGACCCAGACATTCGTGATCCCGACGGGAAGCGATATCAAGGGCTATGAGGATCTGGCCGGCAAGAACGTGGCGGTCAAGAACGGCACGGCGGGCGCTGATTTCGCCAACAGCCTGAAAGATCAGTACGGTTTCACCGTGACGGTATTTGAGGATTCGCCGACGATGTATCAGGACGTTATCCTGGGGAATTCCGCGGCGTGCGTTGAGGATACGCCGATCATGGCCGATTCCATCAAGAGGGGTGGTCTGGCGCTCACGATTCCCGAGGGGATGGAGAGCGAGGGCGCGCCTTACGGCTTCGCCATCATGAACGGAGACAATCAGGAGCTGCTTGACATGTTCAACGCGGGTCTTGCCAATATCAAGGCCAGCGGGAAATATGACGAGATCCTGAACACCTATCTGGGCAATTGACGCAAGATAGGATCACACATGTTATGAAACAGAGTTCCGGGCGGCGTCCGCGCTGCCCGGAGCAATGATAAACAGGCAAGTAAGGAGAACGCCCTATGGGAATGATCATTCAGACATACGGTACAATGCTTCTGCGCGCGCTGGGACAGACGCTTCTGCTGACGTTATTGTCCCTGCTGTTCGCCATGGTGATCGGCATGATTTTCGGGCTGATGAATGTGGGGCACAGCAGGGTGCTCAATATGATCGGCACGGTCTATGTGGATGCGGTGAGAGGCGTGCCGCTGATTGTGCTGGCATACTTTATCTATTTCGGCATCCCCGGGGCGGTCCAGGCGATCGGATTCTCCAATTTCCGGCTGAGCGCACTTCAGGCGGGCACGATCGCGCTGTCTATGAACTGCGGCGCCTATATGGCTGAGATCATACGGGCGGGCATCCAGAGCGTGGACAGAGGACAGATGGAAGCCGGCAGGAGCCTCGGTATGTCCTATGGGGCGTCCATGTGGCTGATTGTGATTCCGCAGGCGGTTCGGACCATGATCCCGTCTATTATCAACCAGTTTATCATTACCCTCAAGGATACTTCCATTCTCTCCGTGATCGGATTCCCGGAACTGACCAACGTGGGTAAGACTATTATGGGCAACACGCTCAAGAGCCTGCAGACCTGGGCGATCGTCGGCGTCATGTATCTGGTTGTGATTATCACGCTGAGTAAGATCTCCAAGAAGATCGAGAGGAGGGTCAACCGTGGCAGATAACAAGATCTCCGTTAGAAATCTCAAGAAAAATTTCGGTTCTCTGGAAGTGCTCAAAGATATCAGTCTGGACGTCAGCGAGGGCGAAGTCGTCGTGCTGCTGGGGCCTTCCGGCAGCGGCAAATCCACGCTGCTGCGCTGCCTGAACCAGCTGGAGAAGGTTACTTCCGGCCAGATTGTCATAGACGGGCATGACGTGACCGACAGACATACGGATATCAACAAGGTGCGGGAGAATATCGGCATGGTGTTTCAGCACTTTAATCTGTTCAACCACCTGACCGTCTTAAAGAACATGACCCTGGCGCCTGTGCACCTGAAGACTCTGTCCAAGGCGGAGGCGGCGCAGAAGGCCATGCAGCTTCTGGAGCGCGTGGGACTTGCGGACAAGGCGGAGGCGTATCCCAGCCAGCTGTCCGGCGGACAGAAACAGCGTGTGGCCATCGCCAGGGCGCTGGAGATGAATCCGGATATCATGCTCTTCGACGAGCCGACCAGCGCGCTGGATCCGGAGATGGTTGGCGAGGTGCTGGCCGTCATGAAGGAGCTGGCCAGAGAGGGCATGACGATGGTGGTCGTGACTCACGAGATCGGGTTTGCCAGAGAGGTGGCCAGCCGGGTGATCTTCATGGAGGGCGGCTATATCGTGGAGGACGGCACACCGCAGCAGGTGATCGATCACCCGAAAGAGGCGCGGACGGCGGATTTCCTGAGCAAGGTGCTGTGAGGCAAAATTTAATTTTTTTGAAAAAGTACTTGCATTCTCACGGAAAATATAATAGAATAAGCAAGTGCTTATGAAATGGCTCGTTGGTCAAGCGGTTAAGACGCCGCCCTCTCACGGCGGAAACAGGAGTTCGATTCTCCTACGAGCTGTTCTTTTTATGGATTTCCCCCTTGCAAATTCCTGCGGGGTGTGCTACAATGTCCGATGTATTCAGGATAACGATTACGATGGAGAGTGGGCTTGCGAGTCCACTCTTTTACGTGGCGGGAGCGGCGTGTCCCGGCGGGACAGAGGCGGGGACGGCTGAGGAGGCGTATATGTCGAGACGGGAGACATATGAATCTAAAACAGAACAGTTGTTATCTCCGATTGCTGCGCAAAACGGCGTGGAGATCTACGACGTGGAGTATGTCAAGGAGGGGAGCGACTGGTATCTGCGGGCTTATATCGACAAGCCGGGCGGCGTCAACATCACGGACTGCGAGAATGTGAGCCGGGCGCTGTCGGATGCGCTGGACGCGGAAGATTTTATACCGGACGCCTATATTCTGGAGGTCAGCAGCCCCGGACTGGGCAGGGCGCTCAAAAAAGACAGGCATCTGGAGAAGAGTCTGGGGGAAGAAGTGGAAATCCGGACTTACAAGCCCCTCGACGGACAGAAAGAGTTTGCGGGTGTGTTAAAGGCCTACGACAGGGAAACCATTACGATCGGGGAGCCGGAGGACGGCGCGGAACGTGTTTTTCAGCGGAAAGAAATCGCGCAGATCAGGCTTGCCCTGGATTTTTAGCTGAGGCGGACAAAGAAAGTATTCTGAAACGATAGAGCAGCAACAGAAACACAGATCAGAGACATAGGAGGATAACGGAAAATGAATAAGGAGTTAATGGAGGCGCTCGACATTCTGGAGAAAGAGAAAGAGATCAGCAAGGAGACGCTCTTCGAAGCGATTGAGAATTCCCTGATCACGGCGTGCAAGAACCATTTCGGCAAGGCCGACAATGTGAAAGTGGAGATCGACAGGGAAACCTGCGACTTCCTCTGCTACGCCGAGAAAGAAGTCGTCGAGGAAGTCGAGGACGATGTGCTGCAGATCTCGCTCGCGGATGCACAGGAGATCTCGGCAGGCGCGAAGCCGGGCGATATCGTCCGTGTGGAGATCAAATCCAAGGAGTTCGGCCGTATCGCGACACAGAATGCCAAGAACGTGATTCTGCAGAAGATCCGCGAGGAGGAGCGCAGCGTTATCTATAATCAGTACTATGAGAAAGAAAAAGATGTAGTGACAGGTATCGTGCAGCGCTACATCGGCAGAAATATTTCCATCAATCTCGGCAAGGCCGACGCAATCCTGAACGAGAGCGAGCAGGTCAGGACGGAGCATTTCAGGCCGACCGAGCGAATCAAGGTATATATTCTGGAAGTCAGGAATACGCCGAGAGGTCCCAGAATCCTCGTGAGCCGCACGCACCCGGAACTGGTCAAACGCCTGTTTGAGGCCGAGGTCACGGAGATCAAGGACGGCACGGTGGAGATTATGAGTATCGCCAGGGAACCCGGAAGCAGGACTAAGATCGCCGTGCGCTCCAACAACCCGAACGTGGACGCCGTGGGCGCCTGCGTGGGCGTCAACGGCACGAGAGTGAACTCCATCGTCGATGAGCTGTGCGGGGAGAAGATTGATATCGTCAGCTGGGATGAGAATCCGGGCAATCTGATCCAGAATGCGCTCTCGCCGGCCAAGATCGTGGCGGTGTTCGCGGATCCCGATGAGAAGACGGCCAAGGTGGTCGTGCCGGATTATCAGCTTTCCCTGGCTATCGGCAAGGAAGGGCAGAATGCGAGGCTGGCGGCGCGCCTCACCGGTTATAAGATCGATATCAAGAGTGAGACGCAGGCGAAAGACGCTCCCGGTTTCCGCTACGAAGACTACATCTATGACGAAGACGAGTATGATGAGGAGTACGACGGCGAATACGAAAGCGACGTAGAGTACGCCGGCGGTGAATATGAAGAGGGCTATGAGGAAGACTACGGGACGGCCGAGACAGAGGATACTGCCTATGACGCAGCTGAGGCCGACGCCGAAGACGCGGAGGAGACTGCTTACGACGCGGAAGATGCCGGAGACGGCGAGGCGGAGGAGAACGAGTAGCGCGGGCATCCCGGGAGAGGGAAGAGCATGGCAAAGAAGATTCCCATGCGGCAGTGTGTTGGCTGCGGCGAGATGAAGAATAAGAAAGACATGATGCGCGTCTTAAAGACTGCCGACGACCAGATTCTCCTGGATCAGACCGGGAGGAAGAACGGCAGGGGCGCCTATCTGTGCAGGGACGCGGAGTGCCTGCGCAGAGCCTGCAGAAACAAGGGCCTGGAACGCTCTTTTAAGATGCGCATTCCGCGGGAGATATACGAGAGCCTGGAAAAGGAATTCGAGGAGGGCGGGAATGCAGAACAGACCGAATAGAGATCGGGCGTTATCCATGCTGGGGCTTGCCACCCGCTCCGGAAATGTTGCCAGCGGCGGATTTGCAACGGAGCAGGCGATTAAAAGAGGGAAAGCGCGACTGGTCATTGTTGCCGGAGACGCTTCGGACAATACGAAAAAAAAATTCAGAAACATGTGTGATTTTTATAGGACGCCCTGTGTGTGCTACAGCGACAGAGAGGCGCTAGGACACGCGATGGGCAAGGAGGATCGCGCCTGCCTTGCGGTGACGGACGAGGGACTGGCAAATTCGATACGGAAACATTTAATAGATTCGGAATAGTGGAGGTAGTGAGCATGGCAAAAATGAAAGTACATGAGCTGGCAAAAGAGCTTGACAGACAGAGCAAGGAACTGATCGCTTTTTTGCAGGATAAAGGATATGCGGTGAAGGTGGCGCAGAGTTCTATCGAGGACGAGGCGATCGAGCTTGTGCGGAAGCACTTCGGCGGGACAGAGAAAGCGGAGAGCGCGCCTGTAAAGGAAGAAAAGGCAGAGAAGCCGAAGGCGAAGAAAGAGACGGCGGATGCCGGGAAGACGACAGAGGCCGCGCCGCAGGATCAGGTGAAAAAGGCGGAGAAAGAAACGCCGGCAGCAGGGCAGACGACGGAGAAGAGCGCCGGGCGGGAGACCGCGGGAAAGCCGCAGAGCGCGCCGGAGGCAAAGCCTGCACAGAAGCCGGAGCCGCTGAAAAAAAAGAAGATTATCTTTGTGAGCAACCCGCACAATTCCAAGATGCAGGGGCAGAGGCCGCCGCAGGGACGCGGCGGGGACAGAAGACCGGTCGGCGGCGGGCGTCCCGCCTATCCGCAGGATACGCCGCACCAGATCATCAGACCGACGCAGAAGCCCATTCCGGTTACGGCGGAGCCCTATGCAGAGCGCCAGAGACAGCAGCAGGAGCGCAGGCTGGAGAGACAGCAGCAGGAGCGGCGGGAACGTGAAAATGCCGCACAGACAGGCAGACAGGGACAGGAGAGAACGTCAGGTGCAGGAGAAAATCGCAGGTTTGAAACGCAGGGTAACGCGGGCAATAGCAGCGGGCCGGGCGCTCGCAGGAGCGGCGGCTTTGGTGCGGGCGACAGCCGCGGCGCGGGAAATTTTGACCGCGCTCCGAGAGGAAACGGCGGGCCGGACAATCGATTTAAGCGGGGTAACGGTCAGAAAGACTTTATGCCCCAGGCGCCCGGCAAGGACGTGGAGAAGCATCGGGACGATGAGAAGCGCAGGGCGAATCAGGACAGAGACAGGCGCTCCAGGAAAGATCTTATCTATGAGGAGGATGAGGCGGCGGTAAAGAGCCGAAACAGAGCCGGACGTTTCATCAAGCCTGAGAAGAAAGCGGAGGAGCCGGAGGAACAGATCAAGGTGATCACGATTCCCGAGACACTGACGATCAAGGAGCTGGCGGACAAGATGAAGATCCAGCCGTCCGTGATCATCAAGAAGCTTTTCCTGCAGGGGCAGGTTGTGAACCTGAACTCCGAGATCAGCTTCGAGGAGGCTGAGAATATCGCGATAGAGTATGAGATCATCTGCGAGAAAGAAGTCAAGGTGGATGTGATCGAGGAACTGCTCAGGGAGGAGGAAGAGGATGAGGCTTCCATGGTGAGCAGACCTCCGGTTATCTGCGTGATGGGTCACGTCGATCACGGTAAGACGTCCCTGCTCGACGCGATCCGCAAGACGAACGTGACGGACAAGGAAGCGGGCGGCATCACACAGGCGATCGGCGCCTATACGGTCACTGCCAAGGGGCAGACCATCACTTTCCTGGATACGCCCGGCCACGAGGCTTTCACGGCCATGCGTATGCGCGGCGCGAACTCTACGGATATCGCCGTGCTTGTGGTTGCGGCGGACGACGGCGTGATGCCGCAGACCATAGAGGCCATCAACCACGCCAAGGCGGCGGGAATCGAGATCATTGTGGCGGTCAACAAGATTGATAAGCCGAGCGCCAATGTCGATAAGGTGAAGCAGGAACTGACAGAGTATGAGCTGATTCCCGTAGACTGGGGCGGATCGACAGAATTCGTGCCGGTTTCCGCAAAGTCGGGCGAGGGCATCGATACGCTGTTGGAGACTATTCTGCTCACGGCGGAGATTCTGGAGTTAAAGGCAAACCCGAACAGAAATGCCAGAGGGCTTGTCATAGAGGCGCAGCTTGACAAAGGACGCGGGCCGGTGGCCACCGTGCTGGTGCAGAAAGGCACGCTGCATGTGGGCGATTTTATCTCCGCCGGCGCGAGCCACGGCAAGGTGAGAGCCATGATTGACGATAAGGGAAAACGGGTGAAAGAGGCGTCGCCCTCTATGCCCGTGGAGATCCTGGGACTCTCCGATGTACCCAGCGCGGGGGAAGTCTTTATCGTGCACGAGAACGATAAGACGGCAAAATCCTATGCGGAGACCTACATGGCGCAGCACAAGGAAGAGATGCTGGCGGAGACGAAGACGAAAGCAAGAATGTCCCTGGACGATCTGTTCAGCCAGATTCAGGAGGGCAACTTAAAAGAGCTGAATCTGATCGTCAAGGCGGATGTACAGGGCAGCGTGGAGGCGCTGAAGCAGAGTCTCGCGAAACTGTCCAACGACGAGGTTGTCGTCAAGTGCATCCACGGCGGCGTGGGCGCCATCAGCGAGTCGGATGTATCGCTCGCCTCGGCATCCTCCGCGATCATCATCGGTTTCAACGTCAGGCCGGATGCCACGGCCAAGGCCATCGCGGAGCGCGAGGGTGTGGATGTGCGGCTGTACAAAGTCATCTATCAGGCGATTGAGGATATCGAGAACGCCATGAAAGGAATGCTCGATCCGATCTACGAGGAGAAAGTCATCGGCCACGCGGAAGTGCGTCAGCTGTTCAAGGCGTCCGCGATCGGCAATATCGCGGGCTCCTATGTGCTGGACGGAGAGTTCAGGCGAGACTGCAAGATCCGCATCACCAGAGAGGGCGAGCAGATTTACGAGGGCTCTCTGGCCTCCCTGAAGCGCTTCAAGGACGACGTGAAAGAGGTCAAGGCCGGTTTCGAGTGCGGTCTGGTGTTTGAGGGCTTCGACAAGATGCAGGAGCAGGATATCGTCGAGGCTTACGTGATGGTGGAAGTGCCGAGATAACGGCAGTTATTAAAGGAGCACAGATGCGTAAAAACAGTGTCAAGAATACACGGATCAACGGGGAAGTGCAGCGGGTGCTGGCGGAGATCATCCGGGGCGGGATCAAGGATCCGAGGATTGCGCCGATGACTTCGGTGGTGTCGGTGGAGGTCGCCCCCGACTTAAAGACCTGCAAGGCATGGATCAGCGTGTTTGGGGATGAAAAAGCGCAGGAGGAGACGCTTGCCGGGCTGCAGAGCGCGGAGGGCTATATCAGGAACCAGCTCGCCAGAACCGTGAACCTGCGCAATACGCCGCAGATCACCTTTATTATGGATCGCTCCATCGCCTACGGCGTCGATATGTCCAGGCGGATCGATGAAGTGCTGGAAAAAGACAGGACAGCGGAGAGAAAAGCGGATACGGAGGAAGCCGGGACGGCGGAACATGATGAGAATAATCGATGAATTGAGAGATGCCGGATCGATCGCGATCAGCGGGCACAACCGCCCGGACGGGGACTGTGTGGGATCCGTGATGGGACTGTATCTCTATCTGAAAAAGGAATTGCCGGGGGTGCTGATTGACGCCTATCTGGAACGGCCGGCGGATATTTTCGGCTGTATCGATCATATTGAAGAAATTAAATCTGATTTTAATACTGATCAGGTGTACGATGCGTTCATCGCGCTGGATACCGTGCCGGACCGCATGGGCGGTGCGGAGGAAATCTATCTGCGGGCGAGGAAGAAGATCAATATTGACCACCATATCAGCAATCCCGGACACGGAGATTTCAGTATAGTGGAGCCGGAGAGGAGTTCTACGGCGGAACTTCTGTATGAGCTGATGAACCCGGAGAAGATCGACGGGGAGATCGCCAGGGCAATCTACATCGGCATCATTCATGACACCGGTGTCCTGCGTTATTCCAACACGTCCCCGCGGACGCTGCAGATCGCGGCAGAATTAATTAAATTCGGATTTGATTTTTCACAGCTCATTGAGGAGACATTTTTCGAGCGGACTTACCGCCAGACGCAGATTATGGGCAGAGCGGTTCTGGAGAGTATGCTGCTTCTGGACGGCCGCTGTATCGTCAGCGTGGTGAGCAGGCGCATGATGGAATTCTATCGGGTGACCTCTCAGGATCTGGATGGCATCGTGAATCAGCTGCTGTCGGTCAGGGGCGTGGACTGCGCGCTCTTTATGCACGAGACGGGCACGCAGGAATACAAGGTGAGTATGCGCTCGAACGGCAGGGTGGATGTGGCGGCAGTGGCGGTCAGGTTCGGCGGAGGCGGGCATGTGCGCGCGGCGGGCTGTACGATGAACGGCACATACCGCGACTGCATCACCAATCTGTGCGAGCTGATTGAAGAGCAGCTGAGGGATGAATAACGTGCGTGATGGAATAATAAACGTATATAAGGAGCGGGGGTTTACGTCACACGATGTGGTGGCCAAGCTTCGCGGCATATTGAAAATGAAGAAAATCGGACATACAGGGACACTCGACCCGGAGGCGGTCGGCGTGCTCCCTGTATGTTTGGGTTCCGGCACAAAACTGTGCGACATGCTCACGGACTGGGACAAGGAGTATGTCGCCGTCCTGAGGCTCGGCGTGGTCACGGACACGCAGGATATGACGGGGCAGATTCTCTCACGCTGTGATGAGGGGACGGCGGCTTCCCTGGAGGAGACGGCGGTGCGCGATGCGGTTCTCGGCTTTAAGGGCGATTATGACCAGATCCCGCCGATGTACTCCGCACTCAAGGTGGACGGGAAGAAGCTCTACGAGCTGGCGAGGGCCGGCAGGGAGGTCGAGCGGAAACCCCGCAGGGTGCATATCGGGGAGATCGAGATTCTCTCCGTGGAACCGCCTCTTGTCAGGCTGCGCGTGGTCTGTTCAAAAGGAACCTATATCCGGACGCTCTGCCATGACATCGGGCAGAAGCTGGGGTGCGGAGGCGCCATGGAATCGCTGGTCAGAAGCCGGGTGGGGATATTCGGCATCAAAGATGCGCTGACATTGGCGGAGCTGGAAAGACTGCGTGATGAAGATAAAATATCTAGCGTTATTATACCACCCGACAGGATTTTTGCGCGGGACAGAGCGGTCGCTGTGAATGAACAGGGGAAGCGCATGGCTGGGAACGGCAACCGTCTGGGGGAAGAACAGCTGGCCGGGCGCATGTGTTTTGCGGACGCAGAGCAGGTCAGGATCTATGACGCGGACGGCAGATTTTACGGAATCTATGTCTGGGAGCAGGCGGCGCGCTCGCTTAAACCGGTCAAAATGTTCCTGACGACATAGAAGAAAGTGCGCTGCGGGACAGCCCGCGCACGAAAAGCAATCCAAGAACGGAGACGACAAACCATGCGGATCATAGAGGGGACAACCGATTTTTGCCTGGAGGGAAAAAGCGCGGTCGCCATCGGCAAATTCGACGGAGTGCATCTCGGCCATCGGAAACTGCTGGGCAGGATCGCGGAGCAGAAGAAAGACGGTCTGGCGGCCACGGTATTTACCTTTGATACTTCGGCGGCTTCCTTTTTCGGCGGAGAGGAGAGGGAACTGACTACTCCGGCGGAGAAGAGAGAGATCTTCGAGGCGCTGGGCGTCGACGTTCTGATTGAGTTTCCTCTCAATCGGGAGACGGCGGCTATCGCGCCGGAAGTTTTTGTCCGGCAGTATCTCGCACAGCGGATGCGGGCGGCATATATCTGCGCGGGACCGGACCTGTCTTTCGGCAGAGGCGGCGCGGGCGATTACGCCCTGCTTGTCCGCTGCGCGCGGGAGTGCGGCTATCTGGCGGAGCTGATCGATAAGGTGGCCGTGGACGGCGAGACGGTCAGTTCCACCAGAGTGCGGGCGGCTGTCCGCGCGGGGGATATGGAAGCGGCGCACAGGATGCTCGGCGTCCCCTACAGCGTCGGCGGGACGGTGGCGCACGGCAGGCAGCTGGGGCGGACGATCGGTATGCCGACGGCCAATCTGCTGCCGGATGGCGGGAAACTTCTGCCTCCCTGCGGTGTCTATTATTCCCGGACAATCCTGGACGGGCAGACGTACAGGAGCATCTCCAACGTGGGCCGCAAGCCGACGGTGAGCGACGGGGAAAGTGTCTGTGTGGAGACTTATCTGTACGGCTTTGACGGCGATCTGTACGGCAGAAAGATGCGGGTGGAGCTTCTCTCGTTCCGCAGGCCGGAGAGAAAGTTTGACGGCCTGGCGCAGCTGCGGGCGCAGATGGAAGAGGATATCGCGGCGGGAAAAGAATATCGGGAAACGGCTTTGGCGTAAGATTCGGATAAGTTTTGTGGAATAGGGCTTGTCAGCATACTATATTTTGTATAAAATAAGATTGTGTAGGCTCATACGGGGAATCATACGAACGAAGGGAAACGAAACGAGATGAATCCATCGATCATTCTTTCTATGGCAGGCGGTTTGGGACTGTTTCTGTACGGTATGCGGCTCATGAGCGACAGCATTGAGAAAGTGGCCGGCGCGAAACTGAGAGGCATACTGGAGCGGCTGACGACAAACCGCTTTACGGGTATTCTGGTAGGTGTGCTCTTCACGGCGGCGATTCAGTCCTCCTCGGCCTGTACGGTCATGGTCGTCAGCTTTGTCAATTCCGGCCTGATGACGCTGACACAGGCGGCCGGCGTAATCTTCGGCGCGAACATCGGCACGACGGTGACAGCCCTGCTGGTCTCTTTCAAATTAGAAAAAATTGCGCCCGTTATATTGCTTCTCGGCGTGCTGGTCGTCATGTTCTGCAAGAGACAGAAAATCACGCGCTGGGGCGAGGTCATCATCGGCTTCGGCGTCCTCTTCATGGGTCTGAGCACGATGTCGGGCGCTATGGCGGGCATGAAAGATTCCCCGGCGGTTTTACATATGTTTGCCTCTCTGCAGTCTCCTTTTCTTGCGGTGATTCTGGGCGCGGTGCTCACGGCGATTATCCAGAGTTCTTCCGTCACGGTCAGTATCATGGTGCTTCTGGCCAATCAGGGACTTCTCAGCATGGACATCGGACTCTACATCATATTGGGCTGTAATATCGGCGCCTGCACCTCGGCGGTGCTCGCCTCCCTGAACGGCAAGAAAGACGCGAAGCGGGCGGCGGCGATCCATCTGATCTTCAATGTGGTCGGCACAGTCATCGTCTTTCTGATTTTTACCGTCGGCGTGCACCAGATTGTGCAGGGCTTAATCGTCATGGCGGGCGGCAATATGGGCCGCGTCGTCGCGTATGCGCACAGCTTGATCAAGATTTTCCAGGTTATCATCATGATGCCTTTTATTCAGGGAATTGTGAAGCTCACCTATCTGCTCATACCGGGCGACGACCGCAAGGTGGGCTATCGCGACAGTTATCAGCTGAAATTTATCGGGGAGAAAGTGCTCTTAAACCCCGCCACGGCTGTGGTTGAGGCGATCAAGGAGCTTGACCGCATGGCTTCCCTGGCGGATGAGAACCTGAACCGCGCCATGAACGCGCTGATGACGCTGGAGCCGGAGGAGATCGAGGAGGTACGCGAGGTGGAGAAGAACATTGACTTCCTAAGTCATGCGATCACGCAGTACCTCGTCAAGATCAACCAGACGACGCTGCCGATCGAGGATTTGAAAAATATCGGCGCGCTCTTTCACGCCGTGAACGATATCGAGCGGATCGGCGATCACGCCGAGAGCATAGCGGACGCCGCGCAGCGCAGGATCAACACGGGCGTCGGCTTCTCAAAGGAGGCGCAGAAAGAGCTGGGCGAGATGCTGAATATGGTCAACACGATTCTGCGCTTCTCACTGGAAATGTTTGTCAAGAGCACGGAGGAGCACGTGGAGGATATTCTGCATCTCGAGGATGCCATCGACGAGAAAGAGCGGGAGCTGCAGGAGAAGCATATCGAGCGGCTGTCCGCCAACGAGTGTTCGCCCGAGGCGGGAGCGCTCTTCTCCGATATCGTCTCCGTCCTGGAGAGGGTGGCTGACCATGCGGTCAACGTCGCTTTCGCCAACAACTACGGAGAGTAGAAAACACTTTACATTGCAGATTTCCCGTGTTATAATACACGAGTATGAATTCAGCCGGCACTCGGAGAGAGGACGCTCCGACCTCATCTTAGTGTCAGGCGGTCACTGATCTTCCGGCGGCGTAAGGCCGGCGGAGACAAGGAAAGGAGAACATCATGATAGCAAAGGAAAAGAAAACGGCAATTATCAACGAGTATGCGAGGACACCCGGCGACACCGGTTCACCGGAAGTGCAGATCGCCATTCTCACGGCGAGGATTCAGGAGCTGACGGATCACCTGAAAGATAATCCCAAAGATCACCACTCCAGAAGAGGACTTCTGAAAATGGTAGGACAGAGGCGCGGCTTACTCTCCTATCTGAAAGATAAGGATATCGAGAGATACCGTGCATTGATCGAGCGTCTCGGTTTGAGAAAATAGTGTTGGGCGGAAGGCGGAGATAAGGCCGAAAGATATTCGGCCTTATCCGTCCTTTTTCTTTAATTAGAGAAATAAGAGCCCGCACTGTGAGCATAGATTTTCTTCCGCGCGGCATGGTCCGCGGGAAGTAAGGCAGGAAGAGAGAAGAAGAGGAAAAGGAGAGAAGAACATGTACAAGACTTACACGATGGAGCTTGCCGGGCGCACCCTCCGGGTGGACATCGGCAGAGTAGGAAAACAGGCGAACGGCTGCGCGTTCATGCAGTACGGCGAGACGACGGTCTTGAGTACGGCTACGGCGTCGGATAAGCCGAGGGAGGGAATCGATTTCTTCCCGTGCAGCGTGGAATATGAGGAAAAGCTGTATTCCGTCGGCAAGATTCCCGGCGGTTTCAATAAGAGGGAGGGCAAGCCGTCCGAGAACGCGATTCTCACGAGCCGCGTGATCGACAGGCCGATGCGCCCGCTGTTCCCGAAAGATTACCGCAATGACGTTACCCTGAACAATATGGTGATGAGCGTCGATCCCGCATGCCGCCCCGAGCTGGTTGCCATGATCGGCACGGCGATCGCGACATGTATCTCCGACATCCCGTTTGACGGCCCCTGCGCCATGACGCAGATCGGTCTGGTGGACGGTGAACTGATTGTCAATCCCTCCCAGGAGCAGTGGGATCACGGCGATCTGCAGATGACCGTGGCTTCCACGGCGCAGAAAGTCATCATGATCGAGGCCGGCGCCAACGAGGTGCCTGAGGCTAAGGTTCTGGAGGCGATCTACAAGGCGCACGATGTCAACCAGACAATCATTGCCTTTATCAACAATATCGTCGCGGAGGTCGGCAAACCGAAGCACACATACGAGAGCTGCGCGATTCCGGCGCAGATGTTCGAGGATATCAAGAAGATCGTACCGCCCGAGGAGATGGAGACGGCTGTCTTCACCGACGAGAAGCAGGTGCGCGAGGAGAATATTCGGAAAATCACAGAGCGGCTGGAGGAGGCTTTCGCCGAGAACGAGGATTATCTGGCTGTTCTGGGCGAGGCGGTATACCAGTATCAGAAGAAGACGGTGCGCAAGATGATCCTGAAAGATCACAAGCGTCCCGACGGCAGGGCCTTAGACCAGATCAGGCCGCTTGCCGCGGAGGTGGATATCATCCCCAGAGTACACGGCTCGGCTATGTTCACGCGCGGACAGACGCAGATCTGCAATGTCTGCACGCTGGCGCCGCTGTCCGAGATGCAGCGGGTGGACGGCCTGGACGAGAACATCACCAACAAGAGATATATGCACCACTATAACTTCCCTTCCTACTCCGTAGGCGAGACTAAGGTGAGCCGCGGACCGGGACGAAGGGAGATCGGCCACGGTGCGCTGGCGGAGAGGGCGCTGATTCCGGTACTGCCCTCCGAGGAGGAATTCCCCTATGCGATCCGTACCGTGTCGGAGACTTTTGAGTCCAACGGTTCGACTTCCATGGCTTCCACCTGCGCCTCCTGCATGTCGCTGATGGCGGCGGGCGTGCCGATCAAAAAGATGGTTGCGGGTATCTCCTGCGGCCTTGTGACAGGCGACACGGACGACGATTTCGTACTTTTGACGGATATTCAGGGACTGGAAGATTTCTTCGGCGATATGGATTTCAAGGTGACGGGTACGCACGACGGCATCACGGCGATCCAGATGGATATCAAGATCCACGGCCTGACAAGACCGATCGTGGAGGGCGCTATCGCGAGATGCCGCGAGGCGAGAGAGTTCATTATGGAGAACTGCATGAAGCCCGCCATCGCGGAGCCCCGCAAGGAAGTCGGCCCCTACGCGCCGAAGATCATCTCCATCCAGATCGATCCTGAGAAGATCGGCGACGTGGTGGGTCAGCGCGGCAAGACGATCAATGAGATTATTGCACGCACCGGCGTGAAGATTGATATCACGGACGACGGACAGGTGTCTGTCTGCGGTACGGAGCAGGCGATGATGGATAAGGCGGTTGACATGATCAAGACCATTGTCACGGATTTTGAGGAAGGCCAGATCTTCCAGGGAACGGTGGTCAGCATCAAGGAGTTCGGCGCATTCATCGAGTTCGCGCCGGGCAAGGAAGGCATGGTGCACATCTCCAAGATCGCCAAGGAGCGGATCAACCGTGTGGAGGATGTGCTGACGCTGGGCGACAAGGTCACAGTGGTATGCCTCGGCAAGGATAAAATGGGAAGAATCAGCTTCTCCATGAAAGACGTAGCTCAGGTTTAAGGCATAAACGGCATGACGGAATGAGCAGGGTGATGGGATGAAATGAGAAAACAGACGATCTTGATTGTTGATGATGTGGATATCAACAGGGAAATTCTATGCGAGATGTTTCAGGAGTACGATACGGTGCAGGCGGCGAACGGAAAGGAGGCCATCGATATCATCGAGGCCGATCCGGACGCCATATCCGTGGTGCTTCTGGACATCGTGATGCCGGTTATGGACGGTGTCGCCGTGCTGGAGGAGATGAAGAGCCGGGACTGGATCGAGAGCATACCGGTACTTCTGATCACGGGCGAGGCGACGACGGAGATTGAGCGCAAAGCGTATCATCTTGGGGCGAGCGATATCATCAAAAAGCCTTTCGACGCCTTTATCGTCAAGCAGCGTGCCAAGAACGTGATCGAGCTGTATTACAATAAGCGTCATCTGGAAGAAATGGTGGAACTGCAGACCAAGGTGCTGCGCAAGCAGGCGGAAGAACTGCAGAACATGAACGACCGCATCATAGATGTCATGAGTAACGTGGTGGAATTCCGTAATCTGGAGTCGGGCAACCACGTCAAGCGCGTGAAGACTTTTACCAATATTCTGGCAAAATATGTGGCGAGGGAGTATCCGGAGTACGGTCTGGATGCCGGTACGATCAATATGATCACCTCGGCGGCGGCGCTGCATGACGTCGGCAAGATCGTGATACCCGATGCGATCCTCTTAAAGCCGGGCAAGCTGACGAAAGAAGAGTTTGAGACGATGAAAACGCATACCACCAGAGGCTGCGAGGTCATCGATATGCTGGCGGATATCCAGCAGGGAGAATACGGCAAGGTCAGCTATGAGATCTGCAGACATCATCACGAGAGGTACGACGGCAGAGGATATCCCGACGGCCTTAAGGGTGAGGAGATTCCGATCTCCGCACAGATCGTGTCCGTGGCTGACGTGTACGACGCGCTGGTAACCGAGAGATGTTACAAGAAAGCATTTTCCACCGATGAGGCGTTTCGTATGATTACGAACGGCGAGTGCGGTACGTTTTCCCCGAAACTGATGCGCTGCTTCGAGCTGGCGAGAGATGAGTTTGAGGCGGTCGTGCAGGGACGGCAGGAGATGGTTCGATAACAGGTTGGACAACGGAAAGCATAAAGCCCTCCGGGCAGGATCGCACTGCGGCGAAGATGAAGATGTCGCTGGCGCGACCCGCCGCAGGCGGAGAATCTCGCAAGCGAGATTCTATTTTAAGCGAGCAATGAGCCAGGCTTACCAGGCGTAAGTCGATTCGCTGGCTTTCTCCTCACAGTATTTGCAGCGGTAGATCTCTTTCTGCTCGTCCGCCAGTACGAAGATGTGCGGAAGCTCCTGCTCGATGGAGGTGATGCAGCGGGGATTCTTACACTTGATGATATTCCGGATCTCTTTCGGGAGAGTCAGCACTTTCTTGTCTACGATTTCCCCGTCCTTGATCACGTTGACCGTGATATTGTGGTCGATGAAAGCGAGTACGTCCAGGTCCAGCGTGTCGATGTCGCACTCCACTTTCAGGATATCCTTTTTTCCCATCTTGTTGCTGCGGGCGTTCTTGATGATCGCCACGGTACAGTCCAGCTTGTCCAGCTGCAGATGGTGATAGATGGAGAGGCTTTTGCCGGCCTCGATGTGGTCCAGCACGAAGCCCTCCTCGATTTTGCCTACGTTTAACATAGTTGTCTGCTCCTTTCCGATGTTCGCCGTGTCTGTGCCAATTTTTGACTAATATAAATATCACACGTTATGATAATCTTATACCGTGATCTCCAACAGCGTCAGGATCAGCGCCATGCGGACATAGACGCCGTACTGCGCCTGCTTGAAATATACGGCGCGGGGATCGTCGTCCACCTCCACGGAGATCTCGTTGACGCGGGGAAGGGGGTGCAGCACGAGCATGTCCTCCTTGGCCAGCGCCATTTTCTCATTGTTCAGGATATAGAAATCTTTCAGGCGTACGTAGTCCTCCTCGTTGAAGAAACGCTCCCGCTGTACACGTGTCATATACAGAAGATCCAGATCGGCGATGCTGTCCTCAAGGCGGATGACCTCCTCATAGCCGATGCCCAGTTCTTTCAGCTGGTCCGTGATATAGTCAGGCACCTTTAGCTCCGGCGGGGAGATGAAGACGAAGCGGATGCCGGGATAGCGGATCAGGGCGGCGATCAGGGAATGCACTGTCCGGCCGAATTTCAGGTCGCCGCACAGGCCGATGGTAAAACCGCCGAGACGACCTTTCAGGGCCCGTATCGTCATCAGATCGGTCAGCGTCTGGGTAGGATGCTGATGTCCGCCGTCTCCCGCGTTGATGACCGGTATGCCGGAGCGGCTGGCGGCGACCATGGGCGCGCCCTCCTTGGGATGCCGCATAGCGCAGATATCCGCGTAACAGGAGATGATGCGGATTGTGTCGGAGACACTCTCGCCTTTCGACGCCGAGGAGGAAGCGGCGTCCGAGAAACCGAGCACGCTGCCGCCGAGATTCAGCATGGCGGCCTCGAAGCTGAGACGCGTCCGGGTGCTGGGTTCATAGAAACATGTGGCGAGTTTTTTGCCGGCGCAGGCGTGCGCGTACTTCGCGGGATCGGCAGCGATATCGCCCGCCAGGTCGAAGAGCCTGTCAAGCTCCTCTACGGTGAAATCCAGAGGATTCATTAAGTGTCGCATAGTAGCTCCTTTCTATAAAAAAATAGAAGAGAACGAGTCTCTTCTATTTCTATATGATATCAGGTTTGATAGGTTAATATATCGTCAACGGTTTTGCGCTTCGGCGCCGCGGGCGCCTCGGCCGGATATCCCACGGGAATCAGGGCAACCAGTTCCCGGTCTTCGGGAAGAGAGAGTAACTTCTCAATGACAGCCTGATCGAACAGTCCGAGAATAACGGTGCCAAGTCCCTGTTCGTGGGCCGCGAGACAGAATGTCTGGGATGCGATGCCGGCGTCGAACATCTGCCAGCCGTCGCCGCGGGGTGTGCTGAAAGAGCCGTCGCGCTCATAGCCGCTGCGGTTTTTTATCACGGTCACGGCGATCAGAACCGGAGCGGAGGAGATGATCTTGCCGTTGCCGGGCCAGATGGAAGTTCCCTCTTTGGCGATCTTCTCTTTCAGAGCTCCCTCGATGGCAATATAGCGTGTGATCTGCGTGTTTTTCCAGCTGGGCGCATAGGAAGCCGTCCCGACAATCTGCGCGAGCAGTTCGTGTGAAACGGGATCCGCCTTGAAGCTGCGGATGCTCCTGCGCTCCAGAATGCAATCCTTTGCGGTCATGTGATTCCCTCCCTCTCCTCTTGATCCGTCATGTGTCCGCGCATCACAGTACCTTGTGCCGTACGGATACGTGGCAGCTACATTTTGTATATCATATCATAAAGGGCGGTGGATTTCAATAGTGTTATCGGTGGAGTTTGCTGTTGTGATAACGGTTCGGGTGTGATATAGTGATAAATGGATTCGGAGGCAGAGCGCGCTTTGGCGTCGCAAATCGTAAAGGAGAATTTAACTATGGAAGAAAAGAAGATCGGCGCTGATGCAGGGGATATCAGGCAGGAAAAAGAGCGGGAGGAGAACGGGAAGCGCTATGTCGAGCGAAAGAGATGGCTGTTTCTGGGGCTTCCGTTCACGTTCACAAAGTATACGGTGACGGATGAGGTCATCACGATCAACGACGGTTTCCTGAGTACAAAAGAGAACGACTGTTATATGTATAAGGTGCAGGATGTGGAGCTGCTGACAAGCCTGGGTGAGCGGCTGTTTAAGCTGGGGACGGTGGCGTGCTATACGGGGGACAACACGCATCCGCAGCTGTACCTGCAGCATATCAGGAACGCGAAAGAGATTAAGGACTATATTCTGAAAGCGTCCGAGGAGGCGCGCAGGCGCAGACGTACGCTGAACACGCTGAATATCGACGCCGCGGACCTTGACGAGATCGACGATTAAACTTTACCGGCGCCGTTCGGTTCGTTTTCCAGGAGGAGACGCTCGAACAGCAGGCCGGCGATAAACCAGCAGGGCGCATAGTCCAGACGGATTACCCCTGCCAGATTCCAGCGGGAATGTCTGTAGTCCCATGGGCACAGATCGCGTCTGTTCAGCCATGTGCCGGTGAGAAACTCACCGGTGAAAATCAGGCCGGTATAGACAAGGCCGCGGAAGAGCAGACTGCGTCCGCGCATCGCGCGGGCGAGCGGTGCGAGGAACGCTGCCAGGCCGTAGATGGGAAACATCCATACGGAGGTGGTGCAGGGAAGGCGCAGGTTTCGCCTGCGAAAAGCGCCGAAAGCGGTGAAGACCATCTCCAGAAACCAGCCAAGCAGGCCGCAGTGTATATAGTTGTGCATCCATTTTCTCATAACATCAGTCTGCCCGCACTGCGGCGTCATTATACAGGCAGGCGGGAAAGATTATAAATAACATGTGCAATCCATATAGCCCGTGAGATCGGGAAAGGGGGGGGGTGTACACAGTGAACTACAGAGAGGCGATGGCGTATGCGGAGGAGCTTAAGCAGTACGGAACCGTGATGGGGCTTGCCACGATGCGGGAGCTGTGTGCGCGTCTGGGGAATCCGCAGGATGAGCTGAAATTTGTGCATATCGCGGGCACGAACGGCAAGGGTTCGGTGCTTGCCTATGTCTCCACTGTGCTGCAGACGGCGGGTTATCGGGTCGGCAGGTATATCTCGCCCGCGGTGACGGACTACAGAGAACGCTTTCAGGTGGACGGCAGGATGATTTCTCAGCTGGCGCTGTGCAGGATTCTGGAGCAGGTGCGGGACGCCGCGGAGGCTATGGCCGCGGAGGGGCTGGCGCATCCTACGGCTTTTGAGGTGGAGACGGCGGCTGCCTTTTTGTTTTTTCTGGATAAGCGCTGTGACATCGTGGTGCTGGAGACCGGGCTCGGCGGCGGGCAGGATGCCACGAACGTAGTGAAAAATACGCTGGTGGCGGCATTTGCCTCGATCAGCAGGGACCATATGGAGCTTCTGGGGGACACTCCGGCGCAGATCGCCTCCGTGAAAGCGGGCATCATCAAGGAGAAGTGCTGCGTGATATCCGCGAAGCAGTCGCCGGAGGTGATGAGAGTGCTGCGGCAGGCGGCCTCATCCCAAAAGGCGAAGTTCTTCACGGCGGATGTCACCAGAGCCAAAAATGTCAGGTACGGCGTGACGAAACAGTATTTTTCTTATGACAGGTATAAGAATATAGAGATCACCATGCCGGGACAGTTCCAGACAGAGAACGCGATCGTGGCGCTGGAGGTGATAAGCGCCCTCGGCAGGCTGGGGTACCCCGTAGCGGAGGATAAACTGCGGCTGGGCTTTGCGCAGACCAGATGGCCCGGCAGATTTGATGTGATCGGGAAGAAACCGCTCTTTATCGCGGATGGGGCACACAATGAGGATGCTTCGTTAAAGCTGGCGCAGAGCATTCGCTTTTATTTTCCGGGCAGACGGATTATCTATATCATGGGTATGCTGCGGGACAAGGAGTATGACAAAGTTATTCGTAACACCTGTGATTTGGCAGAGCAGATCATCACGGTGACGCCGCCCGTTCAGGAGCGGGCGCTGCACGCTTACGAGCTGGCGCAGGCTGTCAGGCAGTATCACGACAGTGTCACTGTGGCGGACAGTGTGCAGGAGGCGGTCGAACTCGCCTATCTGCTGGCCGGGCAGGATAAGGACTGCGTGATCATTGCATTCGGTTCACTCTCTTATCTGGGGGAGCTGATGTATGTCGTGGCGCACAGAGATACGATCAGGAGAGACTCACATGGTAGATCAGAAGAAAATTGAGCAGGCGGTACGCCTGTTATTGGAAGGCATCGGTGAGGATGTGAACAGAGAGGGCCTGGCGGATACGCCAAACCGGGTGGCGCGTATGTACGAGGAACTCTATCGCGGCATGGAGGAGGACGCGGCGCTGCATCTGTCCAAAACATTCTCCGTGGACAGCAATGAGATTGTGCTGGAGAAAGATATCACGTTCTATTCCACCTGTGAGCATCATCTGATGCCTTTTTACGGCAAGGCGCATATCGCTTATCTGCCGGACGGCAGGGTGGTGGGCTTAAGCAAGCTGGCCCGCACCGTGGAAGTGTATGCCAGACGGCTGCAGATCCAGGAGCAGATGACGGCGCAGATCGCCGAGGCGGTTATGGAACATCTGCGGCCGCAGGGGGTGATGGTGATGGTGGAAGCCGAGCACATGTGTATGACGATGCGCGGTGTCTCCAAGCCGGGCAGCCGGACGGTGACGATGGCGGCGCGGGGCTGTTTTCAGGACAATCCGCAGCTGCAGCAGTATTTCTTCGAGATGCTCAGAAGATAGAGAAACACACGTTATTATATAAAGAGATATGCTGAGGAAAGAAAACAGGAGAGAGAGCGTTGCGGATAGGCGGAAGAGAGTTTCAAACTGAGGGGCACACCTATGTGATGGGGATTCTGAACATGACGCCGGACTCTTTCTCGGACGGCGGACTCTACAACACGGCGGACAGGGCGCTGCACCGTGTGGAGGAGATGATCGCCGAGGGCATGGATGTGCTGGATATTGGCGGAGAATCCACCAGACCGGGGTATGTGCCGGTGTCTGCGGAGGAGGAGATTGCCAGGATATCCACAGTGATTGAAAAAGTTAAATCGGCATTTGATGTGCCAATTTCTGTGGATACCGATAAGGCGCAGGTGGCACGGGCGGCTCTTGCGGCGGGCGCGGACATGGTCAACGATATCTGGGGCCTGAAAGCCGATGATAACATGGCAGGTGTAATCGCGGAGGCGGATGTGCCGTGCTGCCTCATGCACAACCGCCGCGAGGCAGTCTATGAAAATTTCATGGAAGATGTGCTGCGGGATCTGCGGGAGACGCTTGCGCTGGCGGACAGGGCGGGGATCGGCAGGGAAAAGATCATTCTCGACCCGGGTGTAGGTTTCGCCAAGAGTTATGAGAACAATCTGGAAGCGATTGCCGGGCTGGATGCGCTGCACGCGCTGGGCTGTCCGCTGCTGCTGGGGGCGAGCCGGAAATCGGTCATCGGACTTACGCTGGGTCTGCCGGCTTCGGAGCGTGTGGAGGGGACGCTGGCGACCAGCGTGTACGCGGTTCTGAAAGGGGCTATGTTTGTGCGGGTTCACGACATCAGGGAGAATGTGCGCGCGATCCGTATGGCGGAAGCATTGCGGGACAGCTGTAAATAGCATATGTTATATAAAGGCGGGATCGGTGCGATGGATCAGATTATCATAGAGGATCTCAAGGTATTTGCCCATCACGGGGTATATCGCGAGGAGCAGGAGCAGGGACAGAACTTCTATATCAATGCCGTTCTGGAGACGGATACGCGCAGGGCGGGCATCATGGACGATCTCGCTTTTTCCACGAACTATGGCGAAGTCTGTGTGTTTGTCAGCAGTTTTCTGCAGGAACACACCTATCGGTTGATCGAGACGGCTGCCGAGCAGACCGCGCAGGCGCTTCTGTTGCGGTTTCCGCTGATCAGGCGCGTCAGTCTGGAGGTGCGCAAGCCTGAGGCGCCGATTCCGCTGCCTTTCGGATCGGTGTCCGTGAAGATTGTCAGGGGATGGCGCCGGGCGTGCCTTTCCTGCGGCTCTAATATGGGCGACAGAAAAGCACATCTGGACGGCGCTGTCGCGTCGCTCCGCGCGGATGTAAAATGTCGTGTTCTGCGGGTATCCGACTGGATCGAGACGGCGCCCTACGGCGGCGTTGCCCAGGATGATTTTCTGAACGGCGCCATTGTGCTGGATACGATATACACGCCGGAAGAACTGCTGGAGAGACTGCATGAGATAGAGAAAGAGCATCAGAGGGAGCGGAAAGTCCACTGGGGACCGCGGACGCTGGATTTGGATATCCTGCTGTACGAGGGGTGCGTGATGTACACGGAGGAGCTGACGATTCCCCATGCGGATATGGCGAACCGTGACTTCGTGCTGAAGCCGCTCGCGCAGATCGCCCCCTACGAGCGGCATCCCCTGTCCGGCAAGAGTATTCTGCAGATGTGCGGGGAGCTGGAACTTATTTCGTCTCCGTAAGCGCCGCCTGCATTCCGGCGTCAAAGGTCGTCACGTTGACAGGGCCTGCGGTGCTCGTCTTGTAGACGGGCGTCGGCGCGTCGAACGTATTGAAGTAGACATACTGGGAGGTGATGTTGATGTTCTGGTAGGTTCCTTCCCGCACGATTTCCTGTGAGCTGCCGTCGAGATACATCCGCTTCAGCGCCGGTGAAGTCTCGGCATTGGTCTGATAATAGATGTAGCTGCCGTACACGTTGAACAGGTCAACGCGCTCCTCGGTCAGCACCTCGGCCGCGTCGTCGTAGAGCGAATAGCGGCACAGTCTGTAATTGTTTCCCACATCCATATAGTAGATATAGCCGTCCGCGTAGACGGGATTCCACAGATTTCCCTCCCACACGACACTGGCGGTATCGGTGGCTGTGTTGAGGGCGTACAGATAGTGGTCCTCTCCTGTCCCGCAGTAGTAGATGAGGCCGTTTACATAGCAGTGCGGATTGATGAGGGCCGCGGGATTGACAGTCTGCCGGTCTTCCTTATCGATTCTGATTTTTTCTAAGGAGATGGAGGTCTTGGTGTCGATTTTGTCATAGTAGAGGTAACTGCCGCACAGCTGCATGGCGGCCACATGACAGCGGTCCATGCCCGTCGCGCCCTTGCCGTTTAATTTGCTGCGGTAGATGCCGTATGCGCCGCGGAAAGAGTTGTCGCCGCCGGTGTCCTTGTTGCCGGTGCTGACATAGTAGAGATAGTCGCCGCCCGCGTTGATATAGGAGGAGGCGCCGCTGTGCAGCTTGCGGATGTCTGTCTCGTCGGGATTCATGGAGTAGAGAGAGTAGTTGTCGTAGGCATTGGCGAAGTATACCCGCCCGTCGTACTCGCAGAAGTGGCCGTTGTTGTTCAGGTTGCCTGCCGTGTTGCCGACCGTGCTCTCGTCGTTGAGCGTAATCCGGCCTGTCAGGGCGACCGCGGTAATCACCAGAATCAGGATGACGCCGATGGCGGAAAGTATCAGGGTGTTTTTCAATGCTCTGCTCATAGTCTCCTCCGTATGTATGAGAATGTGTCAAAAGTCTCTTCCGATAAGTTTATTATAGGCGCAAACTTGCTTGCTATCAAGTGGGATTTGCGGTAGTATAAGAGGTGCATAGAAAAACAAGCGACGCGAAGCGGCATTTGTTTTTCATGCACCTCTTAACGAGCAAGCGGTCTGCGAAGCAGAGCGGGGAGCGCGGAAGCGCGTGCTTGCGAGTCGAAAAGGCATAGAAAAACAAGCGTAGTACCATCATGATACAAGGAGAAATGGACTGTATGGATCTCTCAGAATTACGCGGGAAACTGGACCGGCTCGATGAGCAGATCGTCAGACTCTACGAGGAGCGCATGGCGATCTGTTCCGAGGTGGCTGACTATAAGATAGCGACAGGCAGGAAAGTGCTGGACAAGACCAGGGAGGAAGAGAAACTGCGCGCCGTGCGCGCCTTGACCCACAATGACTTCAATGCTCACGGCGTACAGGAACTGTTCGAGCAGATCATGTCCATGAGCCGCAAGCTGCAGTACAACAAACTGGCCGAACAGGGCGCACAGGCGAAACTGCCGTTTATCGGGGTGGACGGCCTGGATACGGCGCACGCGAGGGTGGTCTTTCAGGGCGCGGAGGGAGCTTACTCCCACATGGCGATGCTGCGGTATTTCGGGGAGGATGTCAACTGTTTCCATGTGGACACCTTTCGGGATGCCATGTGCGCCATCGAGGAGGGGAGCGCGGACTATGCGGTTCTGCCCATCGAGAACTCCACGGCGGGCATTGTCAGCGAGATCTATGACCTGTTAGTCGAGTATGAGAACTATATCGTGGCGGAGCAGATTATCCGGATCGAGCACTGTCTGATCGGCCTGCCGGGAACGGATCTTGGAGAGATCAAAACGGTGCTGTCGCACCCGCAGTCCCTGATGCAGAGCGCCAGATACCTGAATGCGCACAGTGGCTGGCGGCAGATCAGTATGCAGAACAATGCTTTCGCGGCGCGCAAGGTGAGCGAGGATGGGGATGCCACGCAGGCCGCGATCGCCAGTGAGCAGGCGGCGAAGATCTACGGGCTGGAGATTTTGGAGCGCGGTGTGAATCAGTCGGAGACGAACTCTACCCGGTTTATTATCGTCACGAATCAGAAGATTTTCCGGAAAGATGCCGGCAAGGTGAGCATCTGTCTGGAGGTACCCCACGAGAGCGGATCGCTCTACCACATGCTCTCGCATTTTATCTACAACAATCTCAACATGACGAAGATCGAGAGCAGGCCCATCGAAGGGCGCAACTGGGAGTACCGCTTTTTCATTGATTTTGAGGGGAATCTGGCCGACGGCGCGGTGAAGAACGCGCTGAGAGGGCTGCGCGAGGAGGCCCGCAGTATGAAGATACTCGGGAACTACTAGCGCCGGGCAGGAAAGGAAAGGCAGCCGGATCTTTTAAGAACAGGAAGGCAGTGGGGTGACAGATGAGAGAAGAGGAACTGATTGTTTACAGGGATTTCGGGAACGGACAGATACTGCGCGATATCGTCTGGCTGACGGAGCGTTACCGCTCCGGCGACGCGAAAGCCAGGCCGCTTTTTTTCGACTGTATGCACAGGCTTTTGGAGATGGCGGCTGTGTATGGATTCTCCGGCAATCTCTGGCACTGTTATCTGACGGATCTTCTCGTGAACAACGAGAACAGCTACAGCGTGCCCTGCGAACTGCGGGGAGAGACCGAGGGGAGCATCAACCAGCTGGTCCTGCACGATATCGAGATCTTTAAGGAGTTGTTCGACTATGACTTCACGGAGATGATGGATGTGCTGCAGGCGCCGGAGTTCGGCGTGGTTCTTGACTATCAGGGCGGCGTGTCCTCGAGCAGGATCTACAGCACGCGGATCAGAAACCGCATCTGCCGTCTGGCAGAAAAATTTGCGGTGACAGAGAATGCCTGGGAGATGAAAGCGCTGCTGGCAGAGTTCTATCGGGAGTACGGCGTGGGGAAATTTGGTTTACATAAAGCATTTCGCGTGGCGCACACGGGCGAGGGTGCGCGGATCGAGCCGATCCGCAATATCTCCCATGTGCAGCTGAGCGACCTGATCGGCTACGAGATCCCGAAGAAGAAACTGACGGACAACACGGACGCTTTTGTGGAAGGGCGCAAGGCGAACAACTGTCTGCTGTTCGGCGACGCGGGCACGGGCAAATCTACCAGCATCAAGGCGATCGCCAACGAGTATTACGACAGAGGACTGCGCATCATCGAGATCTACAAGCATCAGTTTCAGGACTTAAACGATGTGATTGCCCAGGTGAAGAACCGCAATTACAAGTTTATTATCTACATGGACGACCTGAGCTTCGAGGAATTCGAGACGGAGTACAAGTATCTGAAAGCGCTGATTGAGGGCGGTCTGGAGAAGCGGCCGAACAATGTGCTGATCTACGCGACTTCCAACAGGCGCCATCTGATACGGGAGAACTACAGTGACAAGGAAGAGATCCGCCAGGATATGCACGCGGGGGACACCGTGCAGGAGAAGCTGTCCCTGGTATACCGCTTCGGCGTGACGATCTATTTCGGCGGGCCGGACAAGAAGCAGTTCCAGGAGATTGTGAGAGGTCTGGCGGCCAGATACGGCATCGCGATGGAGGAGGAGGCGCTTCTGGCGGAGGCGTCCAAGTGGGAGCTTTCGCACGGCGGTCTGTCCGGCAGGACGGCGCAGCAGTTTATCGATTATCTGCGAGGGCAGGACAGTGGGCAGCAGCACTGAGCGGAGACGGAGAGTGGGGCTATGAAAACATTTGCGGCGATAGACGTCGGCTCCTACGAGCTGGCCATGAAAATAGTTGAGATATCCGCGAAAGGCGGCATCCGGGAGATCGATCATATCAGGCACCGCATCGATCTGGGGACGGACACTTTCGTCACGGGTAAGATCAGCAACGAGCGGGTGGATGAGCTGTGCAGGGTGCTGCGCGACTACGGGGAGATCATGAGAGGCTACAAGGTGGACCAGTACCGGGCATACGGCACCAGCGCTTTCCGCGAGACGAAAAACCGGGTGATCGTGCTGGATCAGATCAAGCAGCGGACTGGCATCAACATAGAGGTTTTGAGCAACTCGGAGCAGCGGTTTCTAAACTATAAAGCCATCGCTTCCATCGGGGACGATTTCAACAGGGTCATTGAGAAAGGCACGGCTATCGTCGATATCGGCGGCGGCAGCATCCAGGTATCCCTCTTTGACAAGGATACGCTGATGACGACACAGAATATGCGTCTGGGCGTGCTGCGCCTGCAGGACAGACTCGGCAGGCTGAATATCCGGCCGGAGCAGAACGAGAGTATGCTGGACGAGATCGTGAGCGCCCAGCTGGCGGTATTTAAGAAGCTGTATCTGAAAGACAAGGTCATTGAGAATATTATCGTGGTGGACGATTATGTCTCCGCGGTCATCGGCAGGAACGTGGCGGGGCTGGAGCAGAACAGCGTGGAGGCCGACGCCATGGAGAAATTTTTAGAGCGCGTCCGCTTAAAGTCGGTGCAGGAGGTGTCGCGCATTCTGGATATGCCGGAGGAGAACGTGCCGCTCATGTTTATCTCGGGCGTGCTGGTCAACCGCATCGTCAAGGTGATGGGCGCGAAGCTGATCTGGATTCCGGGCGTCACGCTCTGTGACGGTATCGCTTACGAGTACGGGGAGAACAGCGCGCTGATCCGCCCCGACCACGATTTCGAGCAGGATATTGTCGCCTGCGCGCGCAACATCAGCAAGCGCTATATGGGAAGCCGCAGGCGGAGTGAGACGCTTGAGAAGATTGCGCTGACCATCTATGACAGCATGAAGAAAGTGCACGGCATGGGCAGGAGAGAGCGGCTGCTTCTGCGCATCGCCACGCTCCTGCACGACTGCGGCAAGTATATCAGCCTGTCGAATCTGGGCGAATGCTCCTACAATATCATCATGTCCACGGAGATTATCGGCCTGTCCCATGTGGAGCGGGAGATCGTGGCGAACGTAGTGAAGTACAACCATATGGATTTCGATTACTACGAGGCGATGGGGCAGGACCGCTTCCTCGACCAGAGAGATTATCTGACGATCGCGAAGCTCACGGCGATCTTGAAGATTGCGAATGCGCTGGACCGCAGCCATAAGCAGAAGTTCAAGGATGTCAGGACGGCCCTCAGGGACGAACAGCTCATCATCACGGTGGATTCCTCCCAGGATATCACACTGGAAAAAGGGCTTTTCGCGAAGCGGGCGGAGTTCTTTGAGGAAGTCTACAGTGTGCGTCCGGTCATCCGGCAGAAAGATTGAGCAGATGGAGAAAGGGGAACGGAAAGGTGAAGACGGACTTTTCCAGAGACGAATACTATACCAACAGGGAGCTGAGCTGGCTGCTCTTCGACAGGCGAGTGCTGGACGAGGCGCGGAACAAGAGCAATCCGCTCTTCGAGCGCCTGAAATTCCTAAGCATTACGGCCTCCAACCTGGATGAATTTTTCATGATTCGGGTGGCGTCCCTGAAAGACATGGTGCACGCGGGCTATAAGAAGAAAGATATCGCCGGCATGACGGTGAAAGAACAGCTTAACGCCGTGGTTGAGGAGACGCACGAGCTGGTGCGGCAGCAGTATACTGTCTACAACCGTTCTCTCATGCCGCAGCTTGCGGAGCACGGCCTCTGTATTGTGAAGCATCACGAGGATTTGACGAAAGAGGAGGGGGAGTATGTGGACCGCTATTTCGCGGACAACGTCTATCCCGTGCTGACGCCGATGGCGGTGGATTCCTCCCGGCCGTTTCCGCTGATTCGGAACAAATCTCTCAATCTGGGAGCGCTGATGCGGAAAAAGAACGGCGACGGCGAGCTGGAGTTTGCCACCGTGCAGGTGCCCAGCGTCCTGTCCCGTATCGTGACGATCCCGGAGGAAAGCGGAACGAAAATCATCCTCCTGGAGGAGGTGATCGAGCGCAATATCAGAAAATTGTTCCTGAATTACGATATCGTGTGCAGCTATCCTTTCCGCATCATGAGAAACGCCGACCTCACCATCGAGGAGGATGAGGCGGAGGACCTCTTACAGGAGATCGAAAAGCAGCTGAAAAAAAGACAGTGGGGGCACGTCATCCGTCTGGAGGTGGAGACGGGGATCGATGAAAAGCTGCTTCGGCTGATCCGGCATGAGCTGGAGATTGAGCCGGAGGACATCTACACGATCAGCGGCCCGCTGGATTTGACTTTTCTCATGCAGATGTACGGCATGGAGGGCTTCGATGATCTGCGCGAACACGGTTACCCGCAGCCGCAGCCTGTGCCGGAACTGCAGGAGGAGGACGATCTGTTTGCGAAAATCAGGGAGGGCGATATCCTGCTGCACCATCCCTACCAGACTTTCGAGCCGGTGGTGAATTTCGTCAGGCAGGCGGCGAAAGACCCGAACGTACTGGCCATCAAGCAGACGCTCTACCGCGTCAGCGGCAATTCGCCGATCATCGCGGCGCTGGAGCAGGCGGCGGACAACGGCAAGCAAGTCTCGGTGCTGGTGGAACTGAAAGCCCGCTTCGACGAGGAGAACAATATCGTCTGGGCGAAGAAACTGGAGAAAGCCGGCTGCCATGTGATATATGGACTGCTGGGCTTAAAGACCCACAGCAAGATCACGCTCGTCGTCAGGAGAGAGGAGAACGGCATACGCCGCTACGTCCATCTCGGTACGGGCAACTATAACGATTCCACGGCGAAGCTGTACACGGACATCGGGCTTTTCACCTGCTCGGAGGCCATCGGGGAGGACGCGACAGCCGTCTTCAACATGCTCTCCGGCTACTCCGAGCCGCGCAGCTGGAACAAGCTGTCCCTGGCGCCGCTGTGGCTGAAAGACAGGTTCCTGTATCTGATCGGGCGGGAGAAAGAGTACGCGATGCAGGGCAGGGCGGCGCACATCATCGCCAAAGTCAATTCGCTCTGCGACAAGGACATCATCGAGGCGCTATACGCGGCATCGGCCGCCGGCGTGAAGATCGAGCTGATTGTCCGCGGTATCTGCTGTTTGAAAGTCGGCGTTCCCGGCGTGAGCGAGAACATCACCGTGCGGTCCATCGTGGGCAACTACCTGGAACACGCGAGAATCTTTTACTTTGAAAACGACGGCAAGCCGGAGTATTACTGTGCCAGCGCGGACTGGATGCCCAGGAATCTGGAGCGCCGCGTGGAGATTCTCTTCCCCGTGGAGAAACCGAAACTGCAGGAGCGGCTGCGGCATATTCTGGAGTATCAGCTGGCAGATACTGCCAAGGCTTCTCTGCTTAAGCCGGACGGAAGCTATGAGAAAAAAGAGAAGCGCGGCAAAGAGGCGTTCAACGCGCAGCTGCAGTTCGCGCTGGAGGCGAAAGAGCTGGCACGCTCCAGGAAGAATGCCGGAAGCGGACGCGTCTTCATCCCGGAGACGCACCATGAGGAATAAAAGCAAGACAGCAGATGAGAAGATGCGAGAAAGGAACTGCGTATCCCATGAAATTATATCTGGCCTCGGCATCGCCGAGAAGAAAAGAATTGTTGAGGCAGGTTGGCCTGTCTTTTAAGGTGATGCCGAGTACGGTTGAGGAAAAAGTGACCAAAACCGAACCGCAGGAGGTTGTGGAAGAGCTTTCCTATCAGAAAGCGGTCGATGTCTGCGGCAGGCTGACGCAGGACGGTCAGGAGGATTTCGTCGTGATCGGCGCGGACACGGTGGTGTCCTGCTGGGGCGAGATTCTGGGAAAGCCGCGGGACAAGGAAGACGCAAAGCGCATGCTCTCGCGTCTGCAGGGCGGCAGCCATCAGGTCTACACCGGCGTGACGCTGGCCTGGAAGAGCGCGGGGGTGGCGCCGATGTACTGCACGTTCAGCGAGTGCACGGATGTGACGATGTATGCCATGACGGAGGACGAGATACAGAAGTATGTGGACAGCGGCGAGCCCATGGACAAGGCGGGAGCCTACGCGATACAGGGGATGTGCGCCGCGCACATTCAGGGTATCTGCGGGGACTATAACAATGTGGTCGGCCTGCCGGTGGGCAGGGTGTGCCAGGAACTGAAGAAGAGGGGACTGCTCGGGGAGAGGCAGTAGACTTTTTGAAATACATCAGATATAATACTTATCGGAGTAATAGCGAAGATGGTTGATGGGGCGATGCCGATGGAACGTTATGACAGAATTATCATAGGTGCGGGGCTGTACGGGCTGTATGCGGCTCTTTTTTGCAGTCTGCGGGGCGAGAGCGTTCTGGTGCTGGAATGTGATCCGGCGCCTTTCCGGCGGGCGACGTATATCAATCAGGCGCGCGTCCATCAGGGATATCATTATCCCCGCTCCCTCTCCACCGCAATGAAATCCGCCGGATATTTTGAGCGGTTTAACAGAGATTATCATTTTTGTATCAACAAAGAATTTGAACAGATTTACGCCACGTCCAGCCGATATTCATGGTCGGACGGTGCTCAGTTCAAGGCTTTCTGCAAGGCGGCCGGCATCCCCTGCGAGGAGCTGCATCCGGAGCGCTTCTTTAAGGAGCGCATGTGTGACGGGGCGTTTCTGACGCGGGAGTACACCTACGATGCGATGCTTCTGCGGGATTATTTTCTGGAAAAACTCGCGCCGTATCACCATACTTTGATCAAATACGGAGCCAGGATCGAGCGCATTGAAAAGCTGCAGGATGCCTATATAGTGTATAGTGGGGGGGGGTATATACAGTACAGACTTCCTCCTCAACGCGTCATACGCCGCCGCCAATCAGATCCTGAACATAGCCGGATATGAGAAATTTCAAATCAAATACGAGCTGTGTGAAATTATTCTCTGCGATACGGACGAGAAGCTGAAGCCATATGGCTTTACAGTGATGGACGGACCGTTTTTTTCCATTATGCCATTCGGCAGGACTGGGTTTCATTCGCTTACCTCAGTCACATTCACACCACATGCGACGAGCTGGGCCGACGTGCCGACATTCGATTGTCAGGCGGAGAGCGGCGGTTACTGTTCGCCGGAAAGACTCGGCAACTGCAATGACTGCCCCGCAAAGCCGGATACGGCATTTCCGTATATGGCCAAGCTGGCGGGAAAGTTTCTGCGGGATGAATTCGGGTTTACTTACAGATCGTCCCTGTTTTCCATGAAACCGATCCTGAAGAGTTCGGAGATAGACGATTCCAGGCCGACAGTGATCAGGAAGTATTCAAAGAAGCCGACCTTTGTCGGGGTCCTTTCCGGCAAGATCAATACAGTTTACGATTTGGATGAGGTTCTTGAAGATGACAGATAAAGAGAAAAATTTTGTTTCGGCGGTAATCTATGTGCATAATGCGGAGAACAGGGCGGGAGATTTCCTGCGGGCCGTGGCGGATATGCTGACGGAGAATTTCGAGCATGCGGAGATTATCTGTGTCAACGACAGCTCGTCGGACGACAGCCTCGGCGCCCTGAAGCGCGTCAGTGCCGCAATATCTGACGTCAGCGTCTCGGTCGTCAACATGAGTTATTTTCACGGCCTGGAAGTCGCGATGAACGCGGGCGTGGATCTTGCGATCGGAGATTTTGTCTTTGAATTTGACAATACGGTTTTGGATTTCGATCAAAACGAAATGATGGAAGTCTATCGCCGGGCGTTGGAGGGATACGACATTGTCAGCGCCGTTCCCGACCGCAGAGAGCGGCTTTCCTCGCGATTGTTTTATTTTGTTTTTGACCGGTTTACCGGTTCCGCCTATCGGATGCATACGGAGAGTTTCAGAATTCTCAGCCGCAGGGTGATTAACCGCATCAGCTCCATGAACAGAACGGTGCCGTACCGCAAGGCGATTTACGCGAATCAGGGGTTAAAGACGGATGCTCTGCTCTATCAGGTCAAAGGCGTTTTTCCAATTAAGCAGGACAGGCAGGAGCGGAAGTATCGTGCCGGATTGGCGGTGGATTCCCTGATTCTGTTTACGGAGCTTGGCTATCGGATCTCCGTGGCAATGACGGCGCTTATGATGATCGTGTCCGCTTTTATGATCGTGTATTCCGTCGCTGTGTTTGTCACGTCGAGTCCCGTCGCCGGCTGGACTACGACGATGCTGTTTCTGTCAGTGGCGTTTTTGGGGCTGTTTGGGATTCTGACTGTCGTGATCAAGTATCTGCAGCTGCTTGTCAATCTTGCGGTCAGGAGAAAACACTACAGCTTTGAGGGGATAGAGAAGCTGACAAATTAGGATAGGAAAACGGGAGAAAAAGTATGACGGCTTTAGTAGGGTACACCGGTTTTGTGGGAAGCAATATCTGCGCGGCTGCGGGAAAAGCGATCGATGCCGTTTATCATTCCAAGAATATAGAGGATGCTTACGGAACCTCCCCGGAACTGTTGATCTATGCCGGGCTGCGGGCGGAAAAATATCTGGCGAATAACGCTCCCGATCAAGATATGGAGCTGATCCGGCAGGCGGAGGACAATATTGCCGGGATTGCGCCCAAAAAGCTTGTTCTGATCTCGACCATCGACGTGTTTAAAACACCGAGAGGCGTGGATGAGACATCGGCGGTCGATACGGATGGGCTGCACGCGTACGGGTATAACAGATATCGGCTGGAGTGCTGGGTGAGGGAACGGTATCCGAATGCGCTGATCGTGAGACTTCCGGGATTGTTCGGCAGAAATATCAAAAAGAATTTTATTTACGACTATATTCATGTCATTCCGTTCATGCTGACCAGGCATAAGCTGGAGGAGCTTGCGGCAAGGGATCCGCGGCTTATGGACGATTATGAATTGCAGGACAATGGCTTTTATCGGGCGAATGTGACGGAGGAAAACAGGGCGCTTTTGAAAGAACGGTTTCAGCGGCTCGGCTTTTCGGCACTTTATTTTACGGACAGCAGGAGCGTCTATCAGTTCTATCCGCTGGCCGATTTGTGGCGGGATATCAATACGGCGCTGGCGGCGGATATCCGATTGTGGCATCCGGCGACGGAACCGGTATCCGCGGGAGAAATATACCGGTATCTGACAGGAGAGGAGTTTGTGAACGAACTTGACGGGGTGCCAGCCAATTACGATTATCGTACGATCCATGCGGCGGAGTTTGGCGGCAGGGACGGTTACATAGCGGATAAAGAGCAGATATTAAAGAGGATTAAGGAGTTTGTGGAAAGCTATGAGTATTAGACAGGAAGACAGGACGGAGGAAACAGGGATGAGGCGGAGACGTAACTGGCCGGTCTGGAAAAAGGCTGTTTTTCTTTTGACTGTGATCGCGGTATTTGTGAGGATATTGTATATTGCGGGACGCGGCGAGCTGAACAAAGAATACGTCACTTCCATGGAGTACGATTTGACCGAATTTACGAAGCTGCCCTGCCGGAATATAGAGATCATGTTCGTCGGCGGCCGGGACAAGCTGGACAGTCTGGAATTGATTTTTACCGATCTCGCAGAGGGAGAGGAGACCGCTCTGACACTCGCTGTGCAGAGAGAGGGACGGACGCTGTACCGGACGGGCCTTTCGCTGACAGCTGATGATAACTGGAAATGGAAGAGAGTCTCTGTCAATATGGTGCCGGAAGAAGGGGCAGAATACACGATATCCCTGAATGCCGATGAAGAAAGTGTGCAGACGCCTATGCTGCTGGTGGTACAACAGGGCGCGGCTGAGATTGTGCGCTCCTGTCAGGACGGCATGGAAGCAGACGGAACGATAGCTGTCAATTTTGGCTATCTGATCTCGCCGGGGTATTTTGATTGTGCGATGGTCATTTTTCTGTGGCTGCTTTTTACAGCGGCTGTATTTCTGTTCCTGACTTATTTTGAAGCGATTGCCGACGTGACGTCAGGTATCTGCCGGGGACTTACGGAATCGGTTCCGCAGGCTGTTCTGACTGCGGTTTTGGAAGTACTGGCAGTCATGATCATCATCAACTGCAGCGGAATCGGGGTTCAGGAATCCACGAAGATCATCCTGTATGGGATATCTCTGCTTGCGATTGTGAAAAGAGAGGAGAAGAAGCAATATGTCCGGGAGCTGGCGGACCGGCCGGCCAAGAGGGTTCTCCTGTATCTGCTCTACGGATATGCCGCTTTTGCCTTGGTTGGACAGAGGATATGGGTCTATCCGCTGGATGTCAGGATTCACATGGCGGGTCTGTTCGTGTTTGCGGTGACAATATGCTGGTTTGTTCCGGTGATCGATAGTCTGCTGTATGGACTGGAAAAGGCCGGCCGATTGGTATCGGGCGGGGGGGGGAGAAACTGGCAGTTTGGCCTGCTGTGTACGGTGCTGCTTCTGCTGCCGGCTTTCTGCAATCTTTTCGCAAACAATCCGGGAATGTCTTCGCCGGACACGGCCTATACCATGATTAACAGCGCAAAACAGCTTTACGGTATGTACGATTGGCATCCGGCTTTCTACTGCATGGTCCTTCGGGCAATCCAAAAGGTGTCCGACACGACCTATGCGGTGATCGCCGTGCAGTATTTCTTCTGGGCTTATGTGATGAACGAACTGCTCCTTTATCTGCGAAAAAGAGGCATGCGGGAGGGTGTCCTGATTGGGCTGGCAGGTTTTTCCGGCTTCAACGCGGCGAATTTACTTCACTTGAACACAATCTGGAAAGATATTCCCTACACGCTCTCGCTGCTGTGGGTGTTTGTCATTCTGCTGAAGCTGTCCTGGGAGCCTGAGGCGTATCGGAGGAAATGGTATATCTATCTGGAGTTTATTGCCGCGATGACGGGTGTCTGCCTGTATCGAAAAAACGGGATGGTCTCCTTTGCGATCATCATCATAGCGGCGCTTGCCGTACTCCGGACAAACGCAAGGGTATGGATCGCGGCTGTCCTGGCCGTGGTGTCGGTGCTTGTGATTAAAGGGCCGGTTTACGATTATTTTGAAGTGATCGACTCGGGACGACATGGCCTCTATATCGGCCTGGGGCAGGATATCCTGGGCGCTTACTATTCCGGCGGGGAAGTTTCGGAAGATACGCTTGCCATGATAACCGAGATGACGGGCGGCAGCAATGACGGATATCCCTACACGCCCACATGGTCCCGTGCGGCATATGATGTTGATGTGGAGCCGGTCGAATTTATCCGGCTGTATATCGATACATTTGTGAAGAATCCGATCCTGCTGACGCGGGCCGTGATAGACAGGGAAGATCTTCTCTGGGATATATTCAGAGGTAAAGATACCACAATCGGCTGCGTAAATTTCATCGGGACGGAAGATGCGGATACCCGATTTTCGTGGAACGAGTATTATCCCAAAAGGCGTTATGTCAGCCTGTACACCGAGATGGCTGCGGCTACGGATTATACTGCGGCCACACAGTGGATTGACGCGATCGAATGGCGCAGCGGGCTGTTTACCCTGCTCGGGCTGACGGCCCTGCTGTATCTTATCTTCCGGCGCGGACCGGGAAGATATCTACTGCTGCTTGCGCCGATGGCAGGGCAGATCATGAGTCTGCTGCTGTCAACAGGCTGGTCTGATTTCCGCTATTTCTGGCCGTTGAATCTCCTGAACATGGCATGGATTATGGTGGTGCCGGCAGCGACGGCAGGATGGGATGAGGGACTTGGAGAGGAGCGGTGATGTGAATCTTGCCATATCTAATATAGGCTGGGCAGCCGAACAGGATGATGCGGTATATTCCTTAATGAAAGAATACGGTTTTGCCGGGCTGGAGATCGCGCCGACCAGAATTTTTCCGGAGACTCCGTATGAAAAGTGCGGAGAAGCGGCTGCGTGGGCGCGGGAATTGAAAAAGGTACGCGGTTTTGAGATTCCGTCCATGCAGTCCATATGGTTCGGGAGGAATGAGCGCGTCTTTGGATCGGAGAAAGAAAGGCAGAGCTTGCTTACCTATACCCAAAAGGCCATTGATTTTGCCGCCGCTATAGGCTGCCGCAATCTGGTGTTTGGCTGTCCGCGCAACAGAACCGTGCCGGACGGAGCAGACGAAGAGGCGGCTGAAAAGACGGCGATCGCTTTTTTCCGTGAACTGGGGAGATATGCGGCGGACTGTGGAACGGCGATCGGTATGGAAGCCAATCCGCCGATCTATCATACAAATTATATCAATGCTACGAAAGAGGCGGTCGCGCTGATCGAAAAGACCGAAACCGCAGGTTTCCGGCTGAATCTGGACGTGGGGACGATGCTGCAGAACGGGGAAGAGACGGAAGAACTGGCGGGCAGGGTGAAACTGATCAGTCATGTGCATGTCAGCGAACCGGGCTTAAAGCCGATCGAGAGAAGAAAACTGCACGGGCAGCTGCGGGCTTTGCTGGAAGCGGAGGGGTATACAGGATTTATCTCTGTTGAGATGGGAAAGCAGGACGATCTTCGGGTAATCGAGAGAGTGATGCGGTATGTGAGGGAGGTCTTCGGGTGAAATGAGAGGGAGAGTTGACGCTGGGGGGGGGCGCGTAGCCGTTTATGATTGGCTGAGACTGATTGCCACAATATTTGTTGTGCTGGGGCATGGGGCCTACCTGAATATTCAGACTACTTATGGCGGCGCAGTTTATGAATTGCCGGAGAATCTGAGTCATGTGTATTTTTGGCCGGTTTTGGTGTGGTGGAGAGAAATAGCGGGCTGGGTTTATGGGTTTCATATGCCATTATTTTTTATGCTTTCCGGTGCGGTTTTGGCAATCAGACCTATGGGGTCTTTTGATCAAATATTCAGGGCTAAAACGAAAAGGCTCCTGATTCCGTATTTTGTTTATGGATGGCTGTTTATGCTGCCCGTGAAGCGTCTGGGGCTTTTTTATGATAACGCCTCTCTGATAGAAGCGATGAGAGGATTTCTGTCGGGAGAGGACAGCGGTCATCTATGGTTTTTGACGGCGCTTTTCTGGTGTATGCTGGTTTTTGTCATCATAAAGAAAATATTGGATAAGATGGGTGTGCAAAGTATTTATGCGGTACTTTTGACGGCGGGGGCTGTTCAGTTGCTTTATACATCCATACCGTTTGATATTTTAGGATTGAAAAGCGGATTGGGGTACCTGTTTTATTTTGCTGTGGGATATGTTTTTGAGTGTGAGAGAAATACACACGATAAATGGAGTATCAAAACAGACCTTTTGGCATTTGCAATATGTCTGGCCCTTGAGGTGATCAACAGGGAATACGGCATTTTAGACAAGTTTTTCACGATTATGACAGGTTCGTTTATGACCTATATGGCGGCGGATATTTGTGACGGTATTTTCCATGGCATATCGGAAAACAAAGTGTGGAAGATGATCATACGCAATCTGTTTTATGTATATTTGTTCCACGATCCTATGGAATATCTTGTTTTGCGGCTGTTTTTGGGACAAGGTTTACTGGCTTCAGGAGTCGGGTGTATTGTCTATACGCTGTGCCGTTCTTTTGGCGTTTTTGCAGCCGCGGTATTCATGGGAGAAATAATAAGATATTTGAAAAAGACGGGGAGGAAAGTGAAAAGCCTATGATCTATGAAAGGCAAAGCGGCGTGCCGCGGTTTGCGTGTACGGAATACAAAGAGAAATCAAAAGATTATGTCGTTTTGATCCCGATCATCAACGAGGGAGACAGAATCATCAGAGAACTGAAGCGCGCATATCGATACGGGGTAGCCGGCCATGCGGATATCGTCGTCTGCGACGGCGGTTCGACGGACGGGTGCACGGAGGAAAAGAGGTTGCGGAGGCTGGGCGTCAATACGCTTCTTGTCAAGCAGGATGACGGCAGACAGGGCGCACAGCTGCGCATGGGCATCTGGTGGGCGCTTCAAAGAGGTTACCGCGGCATGATCACCATCGACGGCAACAATAAGGACAGTATCGAAGACGTGCCGCATTTTATCGAAAAGCTGCGGGAAGGATATGATTTCGTGCAGGGATCCAGGTTTGTAAAAGGCGGCAGAGCCATCCGGACGCCGTTTCTTCGTCTGCTGTCGGTTCGCTGCATTCATGCGCCGATTATATCATTGACAGCCCGCAGCAGATTCACTGACACCACCAATGCGTATCGGGCTTATTCCGCGCGCTACCTGCTGGACGACAGGGTGCAGCCCTTACGGGATGTCTTTGTGACGTATGAGCTGCTGGCGTATCTGTCGGTTCGCGCATCGCAGCTCGGGATGCGGACATGCGAGATCCCGGTGACCAGGGCGTATCCGAAGAAAGGGAAAATGCCGACCAAGATCAGCTTCTTAAAAGGTAACGCCGAATTGATGAAAATCCTGCTTCTCAACGCTGCAGGCGCATACCGCCCTAAGTGATATTTTTGAGGACAGGATGCGTAAAGAAAAAGTCAAAAATCCGATGTGCTGCGGCAAACAGGGAAATTTTCAAAATTAGTCAAACATGATTTGCCAAATCATACTTGACTAATTTTCTTTTCCGCGCTATACTGTATTCATCCTAAGAGAGGTATTGTGATGTTTATCGGCAGAGAACGAGAGCTTGAGACTCTGGACAAACTGTATTTCTCAAATAAATTTGAATTCACGGTCATATACGGACGGCGCCGTGTGGGGAAAACGGCGCTGATCAATCAATTTATCCAAGGCAAAAACGCTGTCTATTTTATGGGCGTGGAGAGCAACGCCAGACAAAATCTCGAAAACTTCAGCAGGAGCATTTTGGAGTACTGCACGGGCATCGAGTCGGACGGTGTTTTCCGTTCCTTTCAGACGGCTCTGGAGTATGTGTTTAAGCTGTCCGAACAGGAGCGGCTCATCCTCGTCATCGATGAGTACCCCTATGTTGCCCGGTCGGAGAAAAGCCTTTCTTCCACGCTTCAGCTTCTTATTGACAAATATAAGGACAACTCGAAACTTATGCTGATCCTCTGCGGTTCGTCCATGTCCTATATGGAGGATCACGTTCTGGCCTATAAAGCGCCGCTTTACGGCAGACGGACGGCGCAGATGAAAGTCGTCCCCTTTGAATTTGAGGAGACTTGCCGATATTTTAAGCGTTTTTCTGATGAAGACAAAGCGCTGCTTTATGGAATCGTTGGTGGAACGCCCCAGTATCTGCTGCAAATAAACGACAAGATGAGCGTCGAGGACAATATCAAGAATACATTTTTAAACCCCGCCTCAGCGTTGTTTGAGGAACCGGAAAACCTGCTCAAACAGGAGGTGCGGGAGCCTGCGCTGTATAACGCCATCATCACGGCGATAGCTACCGGATATACCCGTATGTCGGAGATTGCGGGCAAGGTCGGCGAAGACACCAATGTATGCTCCACCTATCTGAAAAACCTCGTTGCCCTCGGCATTATCCGAAAAGAGACGCCCTACGGCGAAAAGGCGTCCCGGAAAGCGATTTACGCCATTGAGGACAATCTGTTCCGTTTCTGGTACTGTTTTGTGCCGGAGAACAATTCCATCATTGCCCGCGGCGCAGCCGATCTCGTCTACAAGCGCATTGAGCCGTTTCTGCCCGACTATATGGGAAAAGTATTTGAAGAGATCTGCAGGCAGTATCTCTGGAAACTGCTGCTGTCCGGAAAATGTCCGGTGCAGTTTTCCTCCCTCGGACGCTGGTGGGGCAACGACCCTAAGAATAAGCGTCAAACGGAAATTGACATCCTCGCCGAGCAGGACAAATCCACCGCCCTTTTTGGAGAGTGCAAATGGACGAACGAGAGAGTCGATCTCGGCGTGCTGGAAACGCTGGTCAGGCGCAGTGAGCTGTTCCCGTATGAGCAGAAGCACTTCTATCTCTTTGCTAAATCCGGCTTTACCAAAGGGTGCGTAGACAAGGCGAAAGAGATGGGGAATGTCACGCTGGTGAGATATGAGGATATGGTTGATATTGAGAAAGAGCCACGGTGACGCAGTAGGGCTCTGTATAGAAAAATATTATTCTATCTGTTTCACCACATTAAGGGTATAAACGAACGCGGGGACTTGAATTGTAATCTGTCCGCAGACTAACGAAAGAAAGGGAATTGCGGGACGCTGACTTGGGTGTGTAAAAAGAGTGTAAAATCTGAATGAGTGACTATCAGGCAAAAAGTTATTGACGAAAGCGTCAATCAGTGTTACGATATTTTATACAAAAAGGGTGTTACCGTAAAGCAACGGTTCGCCTTAATTAACAGTTACTAATCAAAAAAGCAACCACTAACCTTGGGCGGCGCGGTTGCTTTTTTGATGTCTTTTATTTTTTCTGGTCTGTCGGATACTGATAATTGTCACGATGATACTGATAACCGTCACTACAATACCGACAAGCTCCAAAATCATATACAACACCAATAGTGCTTACCTTTCACGCTATTTTCCATATGTATCCCCTCCCTTGATACAGGAAGTTCTCAAAATGTACTCATTTTGGCAAAAGGCGAACCGCTACCGTTTAGGTAACACCCATATGTCTATTCTATCATAGTGATAGGGATTTGCAAGATGTAATGGCAAATAAACATGAAAAAATATGCGATTTTTGGAATGCGGTTTGCTTGTGTGTTCCCATTTGCTGTCAATGCTTTCCCTGTTCTTTTTCATGCTGCATGATCGCCTGACGGATCAGGTATAATACCTCTCCGTTGATTGATCTGCCGTCATATTCGGCAAGGTTCTTCAATTTCTCATGCGTTTCAGAGTCAATCCGTAGGAAACAATGATTGTTTCATATATGACACCGAAATTTACAATTAACATTTGTTTGATCTGAATCAGCTTCAGGATGAATGCTTAAATACAGAAATTCAAAAATCTCTTCACTTGAAAATACTGTCGGAATATGGTAGTGTCTTCTTGGGTGTCACCAAGATGGTAAGTGGCTGGCCCTCTCCGGAGGGACTGTGACCCTCCGTTTACATAGAAACCCGCAAGGGAATCTGGTAGAAAGGAGGGCTGAAGCTTATGTCGACGATTGAAGGCCTTTTGACAGTGCTCAGTTTCGGACTGGCCTGCTTTAGTGTCGGATACGCCATCGGACGCAAAGATAATGACAAGACACAGAAATAGCCGCCCCGGTCTCGCAAACTCAGGCGGCTACTCTGTAGTCTAATCTGTTTCGGGCCAGCCATCTATCGGTGGCACCTTTTCCTATCCTTACTATATCACAGTTTGTTGAGTGCTTCAAGCATCTTTTTCGGATGCTGCTTTCGGTTCTGTTTTTACAAATAGTTTTGACGAGGAGGGGTGCAAATGTACGACGAGGCGGTACTGAAATGTTTTCTGGAAAAGCAGGATCAGCTTTTCCCGCAGAGGGTAGCGGAGACGCCGGAGGAGGCCGAGGACTTTCTGGAGGAGTGTCTGGCTGTGGTCGTGGATTCTGTGCATGAAGTGTGGGAATATTTCGACGAGGAAGGCGTGGACATGGAAGAGGCGGATGAGGAAGAGATTCTGTCCGCGGCGGAAGTTTTCGAGGTGGGAGATGGAAGATACCTGATCGTGGAGGGGTGAGGGCAGCGGCGGCATTCTTACCTTACGGTGCTATGCAGATTTGGCCCGTATGACGCCGCAGAGAAAGTCTTGAGCGGATCAGAGGTCTCCCAGCAGCTCCCGCATACAGATCGCAAGGCCGTCCTGATCGTTGTCCAGCCGGGTGATGACAGGGGCGGCTTTTTTGACTTTGTCGGGCGCGTTTTGCATGGCGATGCCGCAGCCGGCGGCCTCGATCATGGAAATGTCGTTCTCGGCGTCCCCGGCCGCATAGGCGTCGGACAGCGGTACGCCGAAATAGTCGCAGACGAAGCGGAGCGCATTGCCCTTGCCGCCGTCCCGGTCGAAGAGTTCCAGATACATGCTGTTGGAGTAGATTGTCTGGATCCTGCCCTCGGCCCAGTCTGCGATGCCCAGGCGGAAAGCCTCCAGTTTGTCCGGTTTATCCAGGCTGATTGCCAGCATCTTGTACGGGCTTTCGGTCAGCGCTGCAGAGAGGTCGGGAGAGACGACGAGAGGCAGATGAATGCGCCTGCGGTAAAACCGGATCTCCTCGTCGTCGGCGGGAGAGACGACGGCGTCCTCGCGGTAGGTGTGGATGTGCAGGCCATAGTTCTGTGCCTGTTCCTGCAGATAGGATACATAGGACAGGGGCAGGCGTTTCTCCAGAATCGTCCGGCCGCTGTCGCAGTCATATACCTGTGTGCCGTTGTCACAGATCAGCAGAATGCCGGACTGTGTGAGCCCGGCTTTTTCTTTGACTTCCAGAATGCTGTCGCGCGGTCTGCCGGAGGAGAGGATCAGTCTGTTGCCTGCGGCGAGAAAGCGCTCCAGAAAATCTTTCGTGCCCGCGGACACTTCGCTGTCGTGATTCAAGAGCGTTCCGTCCAGATCTGTGAATAAGAGTTTCATATGTCTGCCTGTCCTTTTTGCGGCGCTTCGTTCTTTTCCTGCAGGACCTGTTTCATAGCGGTCAGATATTCCTCCGGCACAAAGAGTTTTCCGAACCCTACCCCAAGGTCAAGGTTTGGTTTATTTGCGCCGTGAAAATCAGATCCTCCGCTTTTCAGAAGATCATATTTTTCTGCCAGATGAAGCATATCGCGCTCGTCTTGATTCGTGTAGGTGCTGTAGAGCACTTCGATGCCCATAAGCCCCTTCTCTTTGAGGGAGGCGACCAGATGTTCCAGGCGCTCATTGCCCATGTGATAGAGGGGCGGATGGGCCAGAATGGGAATGCCGCCCACTTCCAGGATCAGTTTTACGGCCTGCGCGGGGGTTACTTTTTCGCGGGGGACGAAATATTTCGTGTGGTCGCCCAGATATCTGGCAAAAGCCTCCTGGCGGCTTTTCACATAACCTTTTTCAAACAGATAAGAGGCGTAGTGCGCTCTCGTGATGACGGCGCCGGGATTTTCGGCCTTCAGCCGCTCATAGGTGATGTCGATGCCGGCACCCTGCAGATTGCGGCACATTTTGATGTTGCGGTTTGTGCGGGAATCCACGAATTCCTGCAGTCTGGTGCGGAAAGCGGGCGAATCATAGGCGATATAGAGGCCGACGACATGTACATCCTGGCTGTCCAGCTTCGTGGAAAATTCGATGCCCGGAATGACCTCGATCGAGGGCTGTCCGACGGCGGCCAGTTCTTTGGCGTGTGCCATGGCCTCCGCCAGTCCGTCGGTAGTGTCGTGGTCAGTCAGGGCGACGGCGGCCAGTCCCTTTTCGATGGCATAATCCACCAATTCTGCGGGGGAATAGCTGCCGTCGGATCGGTTGGAATGGGTGTGCAGATCTACGGCTTTCATCAGTCGTCCTCTTCCTCGGTCGCGGTGCTTGTGTAGACGGTGCGCTTCCTCGCCATCTCGTCGTTCTCAAGATATTCGTCGTAGGTGGTAATCTTGTCGATCAGCGTACCGTCCGGCAGGATCTCCATGATGCGGTTGGCCGTGGTCTGTACGACCTGATGATCGTGGCAGGAAAAAAGTTCCACGCCCTTGAATTTCTTCATGCCCTCATTCAGGGCTGTGATAGCCTCCATGTCTAAGTGGTTCGTAGGCTCGTCGAAGAGCAGGCAGTTGGCGCCGCTGATCATCATCTTGGAGAGCAGGCAGCGAACTTTCTCGCCGCCGGAGAGCACTTTGACTTTCTTCACGCCGTCCTCGCCCGCGAAGAGCATACGGCCCAGAAAGCCGCGGACATAGGTGACGTCCTTGACGGGAGAGTAGCCCATCAGCCAGTCCGTGATGGTGTAGTCGTTGTCAAATTCCGCCGTGCTGTCTTTCGGGAAGTAGGCCTGGGAGGTGGTCACGCCCCACTTGAACGTACCCTCGTCAGGTTCCAGTTCGCCTGTCAGGATTTTGAACAGCGTCGTCTTCGCCAGTTCATTGCCGCCCACGAAAGCGATCTTGTCGTCGTGTCCTACGATAAAAGAGATGTTGTCGAGCACCTTGACGCCGTTCACCGTCTTGCTGATCCCCTCTACGGTCAGCACCTCGTTGCCGATCTCGCGCTCGGGCCTGAAATCGATGTAGGGATATTTTCTGCTGGAAGGACGGATGTCGTCCAGCTCGATTTTCTCCAGGGCGCGCTTCCTCGAAGTCGCCTGCTTGGATTTGGAGGCGTTGGCGGAGAAGCGGGAGATGAATTCCTGCAGCTCCTTGATCTGCTCCTCTTTCTTCTTGTTGGCCTCCTTGCGCTGCTTGATGATCAGCTGGCTGGATTCATACCAGAAATCATAGTTGCCCGCGTAGAGTTGGATTTTGCCGTAGTCGATGTCGGCGATGTGTGTGCACACCTTGTTCAGAAAATAGCGGTCGTGGGAAACGACGATCACCGTGTTGTCAAAATTGATCAGGAATTCTTCAAGCCATGCGATGGCGTCCAGATCCAGATGGTTGGTGGGCTCGTCGAGAAGCAGAATGTCCGGGTTGCCGAACAGCGCTTTCGCAAGCAGCACTTTTACTTTATCATTGCCGTTTAACTCTCCCATAATGGCATAGTGTAAAGCGGTATCCACGCCAAGACCGTTTAAGAGCATTGCCGCGTTGGACTCCGCGTCCCAGCCGTCCATCTCGGCAAACTCCGCCTCCAGTTCGCTGGCGCGGATGCCGTCCTCGTCGGAGAAGTCCTCTTTGGCGTAGATGGCGTCTTTCTCTTTCATGATCTGATAGAGGCGCTCATTGCCCATGATGACCGTGTCCATCACCGTGTAGGCGTCGTATTTGAAGTGATCCTGCTCCAACACGGAGAGGCGCTGGCCGGGCGTCACCGTCACGTCGCCGTTCGTCGTCTCCAGCGCGCCGGAGAGGATCTTTAAGAACGTGGATTTGCCTGCGCCGTTGGCGCCGATCAGACCGTAGCAGTTGCCCTCTGTGAACTTAATATTAACGTCCTCGAACAGAGCTTTCTTGCCCACCCGGAGCGTTACGTTGTTTGCACTTATCATCTTAAAACCTCATATTTTCAATGTTTTTCGCTGTTTGCAGTCACTCTTACTATTATACACAACGGCAGGTATTTTTCAATCAAAAATTGGCTGTTACTCACTTTTTACTCACTTTCAAAATGTGGTTGTTTCCATATGGGCAGGGCGTAAACCCTGGGCAGGGGGTTTGTGTCCGGCTGATCTGGGGGCAACTAACCCCTACAAATTTTCCAAAGGCAAAAAAGATAGTCATGTGAGTGGTATTTATTGAAATATTCTTGCATTTGTTCAAAAAGATTGATAAATTAAAATTATCAGAATACAGATAGAGCCATGAGCCGGGAACATTCAAAATGTTTTCGGCTTTTTGTTTGGAGGTTAGGAGAATGCGGGCCAATGTAGGGGAAATTGTAAATTTGATGTGCAGAAAGAGAATAAATCAAGGACAGCTTGCGGCCGGGTGTGGAGTAAATGTCGGCACAATATCAGCAATTATGAAAGGGCGCAGGAATCCGACAGTGAAAACGATTAACAAAATAGCGTCATATCTTGGCTGTGAACCGGGAACTATCGTAGAGCGTGAGGCATTATGAAAGTACGCATTATATATATTATAAGAATCTATCGTGCGTTGTTTGGCAATAGGTTCCCTATAAAGGGCGCGATCCGATGCGCACGATTCCTCGCATATTTTTATATTGTAATTTTCAATCAAGGGCGGGAAGATGCCAAGAACGGCGTAAATGGCCTTATGTCGTTATATGAATTATATGGCAACCGCTATCCGAATTGGCCAGAAGTAAATGCGAAAATATGGCATATGTGCCGAGAATCATATTTGAAAGGAAAGGAGGCGAAAACATGACAGCTATTGTGTGTACCTCGATTATCAGCGTAACAATTTTTCTTAGTGTCGCGATGATCTGCGGCAATTTCAAAAAATGAGACAGTAAGACAATAGAGCCGCTAAAGAGCCGGAAATATCAGAAACCCGGCTCTTTTTTGTTGCCGGAAAACAAAAAGGCGGTGAAAGAAAATGTCTGTTGTAGACAATATAGAAATTCAGATAGACGCCGAGGCAAAACAGGCGAACGGCGAGATTGATAAACTTATTGGAAAATTTGATGATTTGAAAGATTCTCTTTCCGGCGTAAACACAAAAAAGCTGAAAAGCGAGATGCAATCATTCAAAGATTTTCAAAATCAGCTCCGCGATTTGGGTAAAAACATAACTGTTTCTGGATCGTTTGAGGGATTGGAAAAGCAGATTGAACGGGCAGAGTTACGGCTTGATACGCTGCTAAAGAAAGAAGACAAGCTGCAAACTGTAAATGGCATAGACCAAAACGCGAAATCATTTCGCAGTTTGCAATATGACATTGCGGAAGTATGCGGCCAACTCGATACGCTGTATGCGAAGCGTGATCAAATACAGCAATCAAAGCCGTTGAATTTTTGGGAGCGCCCCGACTGGAAAGAGGAAACGGAAACAGACACAAAAGAACCGCAGAATCTCATGCAATACGCCGCAGATGATGTAAGGCAGTCTTTTTCGGATATGAAAGAGGCTTTATCCCCTGTTGCTGATACTGTGCGCCAGCTTGGAGAGGAAATCCGCAACGTTGGCATAGAAACAGACAATGCGCGGCAGAAAATGCAAAACATTGGAGGCAACGGCCTTTCTCAGTTTGTGGATAAATTGCGCTCATTTTCCGTGCCGGACGCTTTCGGGAAAATGTCGGCGGTTGTTCGTGATTTTCAAACAAGGTTAGGCGTTCGCGTGCCAACTGAGCAATACACGGCGCTTGCGGAGAATATCCGACAGGCAGAAACGGAATTGCAGAAACTTCTTGACAAGCAAGATCGCATGGAGGCGCAGGGGGTTAGCACATCATCTGCGAGCTGGAAAGGTTTACAATATGATATTCGGGTTGCTACTGACCGCGTCGCGGAATTTAACCGTGATATGGAATTATTGCGTGCATCGGGCGGCGATTCTGTTCATTTGGGCGGTGGTCTCTCTGCGGCGTTCAGAAGTATAGCAAACGGAGCGAAAGGCGCCATTGATGCGCTTAAACGGGCGGGAAATGGTCTTAGTTCATTTATAGATAAGATCAAAAGTGCAATCGGTCATTTGACCTCTGCAGGGCGCGGCATGAGCAGTTTTCGCGTCAATTCTAATCTTCTGGCAAAAAGTCTTAGCCGTGTTACAACCATGCTTAAACTTATGATAACGCGACTTGCGCTCCGGGCAGTTCTGAACAATGTCGGAGAGGGTTTCAAGCAGTTAGCGAGAGAAAGTGCGGAGTTTAATTTTCAGGTGTCTTCACTTATGGCAAGCTGCAAACAACTCGCGTATAGTATCGCTGCACTTGCTCAGCCGATTCTTGATCTCTTAGGACCGGCGTTGAATTTTTTAATCGAGAAACTTACAAACGCAGTAAATGTTGTAAATCAATTTCTGTCTGCGCTTAGTGGAAAAAGTACATTTCGCAAAGCCAAAAAACAAGCATTTGACTATGCGGCAAGTCTTGACAAGATCGGCGAATCTGCCAAAAAGACGGCAAAAGAAATCAAAGAAAATGTTGCCGCGATTGACGAGTTAAATATACTTAGTCAGCCGGAGGAAGACAACGAAAACGCAGCAACTGGAGGCACTGCCAGAGGAGGAGGCGGCAACTATTATGATACAGAGCCGATAGACAAAAATATCAAAGGCCTTGCCGACAGGATCAGGGAAATATTACAAGGTGATGACTGGTCGGAAATAGGGCGTATGATCGCCGCAAAGATCAATGATGCGATGGCGGCTATACCGTGGGAGGCAATACAGGAGCAGGCGCAGAGAATTGCTCACGGAATAGGCACGTTGATAAACGGGTTTGTCAGTGAACTTGACTGGAGCTTGCTCGGTCAAACGATAGGCCAGGGGATCAATACCGCCGTAATTTTTGCGAATGAACTTTTGACGACAATAGACTTCCAGAAAATAGGCGAATCGCTTGCAACGGCGGCAAATTCCATTGTCAATACTGTAGATTGGCCGGGAATCGGTTCGGCGTTTGCAAATGGATTGAACGCAATTATAGATGCGGCGTATGGTTGGCTTTCAACCTTTGAATTTGGTAAATTTGGGGAATCTGTCGGCATAGCGGTAACAAACGCAATCGGCGGTATAGAGTGGGAAAGAGGCGGTGCGTCACTCGGCAAGGCTGCAACCGGGTTGTTTGAAACTCTGAATAATTTTATGAAAAATACGGATTTCAAATTGCTTGGCAGCAACATTATAGAAAGCATAGGAGCATTTTTCAGCGAAATTGACTGGGGAACGATTGGCAGCACGCTTTCTACTGCTATTTCTTCATTGTCATCATTCCTTGTCGGTGTTGTGCAGGAAATAGACTGGAAAGGCATACCAAGCTATATTTTTAACGCGATCACAGACTTTTTCACGGGCTTTGATTGGCCCGGCGTTGCATCGTCGCTCGGTGAATTGCTTGGTTCTGCGCTGCGCGGAGCTGTTGACCTTATCGGCAGCATCTGGGACATACTCAAAGACGCATGGGGCAATCTGTCTGATTATTTCAACGAGTATATAGAAGATGCGGGCGGCAATATCATTGAGGGACTGTGGAACGGCATAAAAGATGCTTTATCTGGTGCCGGTACATGGATAAAAGAAAATATTTTTGCGCCATTTATCGACGGATTCAAAGAGGCATTCGGGATTGCGTCGCCCTCAAAAGTCATGAAAGAGCAAGGCGATTATGTTGTTGAGGGATTTGTGAACGGCGTAAATGAGAAAATAGGCAATTCAATCGCTGCCGTTGCCGAATGGTGCGAAAATGTAAAAGAAACATTTTTAGATGCGATTAACCCCGAAAATTGGGCTGACTATGCCAATGACATCATAACGGGATTCAAGGATAAGATCAACAACGCCTATAGTGCAGTTAAAGGCAGTATTGACACATGGGGCGCCAAAATAAAAGAATGGTTCATTAACCTTGTGAATCCTGAAAAGTGGGCGGCTTATGCCAAAGACATCATAACGGGATTCAAAAATGCAATCAATAATCTCTATTCAACATGCGCAAGTGCTGTAACGGCATGGGCATCTGGTATCATAACATGGTTTAAGAATGTTTGTTCTTTCGATAAATTTAAGGAACTTGCGGGCGATCTCGTTCGGGGGTTCATAAATGGGATCGGCGCGTTGTATGAAAGTTGTCGGGATTCAATAGAGGAATGGGGCCGGTCTATCATACAATGGTTCAAGGACAAACTAAAAATCGGCAGCCCCTCCAAAGTATTTCGCGAGTTGGGCGCTTTTACGGTTGCCGGTTTTAATCAAGGACTTACAGAGAACGGAAAGTCAACGAAAGACATTGTGAGCCAGTGGGCGGATTCATTCTCAGATGTAAAAATTGCGTTGAAAGTGGGCGTTGATGCAAGCGCACTGAAAGATTATCGAAACAACTACGGCGCAGAGTTTGAAAGTGATGCAATCGTAGAAAAAATAAAGCGAGAAGTATCTTTTGACGCAAATACAAGCATAAAAGCCGATTCTTCAGCGCTGGAAGATATGTTCAAAAAAGCTGTAGAAGAGGATTTGCAGCCGATTCTATACGATATGGCATCGGACATGAAACGACAGGCAGACAAGGCAGAGCAGACAAACGTATATATCGGCAACCGCAAGATCACCGATGCAGTCGAAGAGCAGCGCAGCGCAAACGGTTTTCGGTTCAGAACTACATAAAAATTTTATGCGGCATTGGTAAAATTGCACAAAACGAAAGTAAAACTTACTTTTGCGGTAAAATGGGGAGGTTTCAGGATATAGTATAAATCCTTTTGTTAAGTCCGCTTTACAAGAGTTCGTTTTACTTGCGGAAAGTTCGTTTTTTGTTCAAAAATTTTCGGCATTTTGTATATTGCTATATGAAATCATATGGTGTATCGTGTGTTTACAAACAAAAAATGTGTGAGCCAACGGGCCAGCAGTATGCACATTAGATTGCTTTGCACGGGCTACGACTCCACACATTGTTTTGTACGTTTTTTTGGTTTTATATTTGAGAGGGAGCGTTGAACGGGCGAATGCAGCTTATTCAACGCTTTTTTGTTTGCAAAAATTTTCCGCTGGGAGGAGGTGTCACAGATGGAGAAAACCGCGAAAGGCAATGCCAAGTGGCTTAGATGCGCAGAGGCGATGCAGTACTTCGGCATTCGACGCGCACAACTGGATAAGATCGCCGGATCATGTGGCGGCAAAAAAAAGTTGGCCCCGAAGTGCGTTGTGTACGATATTAGCGCAATCGAAAATTATATTCGCAATCTGTGAAATAATTAACAACCGTTACATTGTAACAATATGTAACGCGGTGTAACGGAATGTAACGGTGTGTTGTTTATCTCAGAGCTTGCGACAGAAAGGTGGCGCGAGTGTGAAGTATCACAAAAACGGTAATTTTTTTCAGTTTCCGAACGCAATTTTTGAACATTATGATCTTTCAAGTGGTGCGTTTCGGCTATATGCAACGCTTTGTTTTCTGGAACACAGGTTCACATCAGGAAAATCGGAGAACGAAACTTTTCTTCGTACAGATGAACAACTTGCGAAAGATGCAAAATGCAGCTTTAATTCTATTCGGAAATACAAACAAGAATTGTTGAAAAATGACTTGATTGAGGTGGGGATCGGACATTTTACAAAGCAATCTGGGGAAAAGTCGCATGGAATTTGCTCATACAGGATCAAAGATATATGAAAAATGAAAACGATACCCAAATTTTGGGTATCGGGGCAAATACCCAAAAAATGGGTATCAAGATGGTACCCAAATTTTGGGCAGCATAAATAATAGTAGATTATATATTAAGAGTTGATTCTACCTTAAAGCGTATTTAAGAAAAACCTACGGTTATTTATCTTTTGTCGGGTTACACCCGACGACACCTGGAAAGAGAGGTTGATACTATTGGAAAAAAACGAACATAAAGTGATTTCAAGGGAAGATATTGATGATCTCGTTTTCCTTTGTGTGAATGTCGCTGTTGTCGCGGAGAAAGGCTATGTTGAACATGTGTTCATGCGCCTTGATTTCATTACTTTCATTTCGATCAGATACTATGACAATGGCGAAATCACGGCGGATATATGGAAAAACCGGGAAAATCCGTATGCGTTTCTTTTCCGCAACGAGTTCGGACATCTGCAGCAATGGAGTGGAAAGAAGTTCGAATTTTTGGAGGGGGGGGTGACAGGAGATGCCGGGAAAAATGATATATGACGGGCTGGTCTATACGAGGATTGATCCGTTCAGCCTTGATGCGCTGCTTTTCAAAAGTCGGGTTGTCGCGGCTGTGCCGGCAGGAGCGCAGATGAATTTTCTGTTTTTGCGTGAAGACAATAAAACATTTGATTCATTGTTGATCGGCAAAAAAAATATCTGGCATTCGGTTTTCATAGACCCAGACAATCCATTTGCGGGGAGGAGGTGAAAATATGGCGAACAAAACAAGTAATTTCCCGACAAACCAACAGCCGAACGTTTCGCGAGAGGAAATGGGGCGAATGACAGCAGCATTTGATCATCTCCGAAATCTTCCGGCGATTGACTTCAAGAGCACGGACCAGCTGAGGGATAGAATTCAGTATTATTTCAACTGGTGTATTGATAACGGCGTTAGGCCCGGCGTGGAGTCTATGGCGTTATCAATCGGCACATCGCGCGAAACTCTTTGGAACTGGCAGCAGAGCGGCAGTGAGAGAGGGAGGATTATAAGCCGGGCAAAAACACTGCTCGCGGCTCTTCTCGAACAATGGGCCTTAACCGGCAAGGTAAATCCAACAACCGCGATTTTTTTGCAGAAAAACCATTTCGGATATCGAGACGAAATAACGTTGGAAGCAAAACGTGAAAATCTGCTGGAAAGGCTGCCAACAAAAGAGGATATTACAAAACGCTTAGCAAGTCTTTCAGATGCACAGGCAACAGGCAGCATTGATGAACTCATAGGGGACGTTGAGGACGTTTGAATGTGTACCCACACCCCGCGAGATTTGACACTTAAAAAAAGGCGCACGGATCGCCAACAAACAGGAGGTAAACCATGTTAACAACAAAATTAAATACCATTGTATCAGCGTTTATTACGACTGCAGACAGCATAGCGACAGCGACGGTACAGAAAGTTGCACAATTAAATCGACAGAGAATTTACACGGCAGAATACATAAATACGGAGGCGAAAAAGATTGAACAGGCGTCGCAAAGTGAATTGTCAATCCTGAAAGATACGGCGATTGCGGAAATCACGAGCTGCTTTGACAATGCGCGGGCCACGGTAGAAAATGGGGTGGCCGAAAGTACAAACACAACTGAATTTTTAAGCGTTAAAGGCATGATTGAGGCGTCGGGCGGAAATCTGACAGATTTTGAAATATCCTCAATTCTCCAGAACGCAGCAGGGAATTATTGGGCGCTGCGATTGCTCGGCAATGCAACAGAGAGTAAGACAGACGCGCGAAAAATCTTGGGCGAGAAGTTCAAAACACCCGATCCGGCCTATTATATGGAACTTTTCGACGAGGAAGAGGCGTTTCTTGATGGTTTTGTGAAATCTTATACAGGAGAGGCGATGATTACAGGCGCGGACACAAGCAGTACAACGGCGCAACTGCTTATGCAAGGGGATCATTTCAGCGCACTTCATGACAGACTGGAAGTGAACCCGATCTATTTAACAGATAATGATTTTGAGGCCCCGACGCTTTCTCCGGCTGATCGCCGCACTCTCAGGAAGTCCGGCATTGTACTTGATCTGACCGATAACGGGAGCCGCAAAAGAGTTATCCAGGCGGTACAGGAGGGCGGCAGACTCCGCAATATTCTTGTAAGAACATGCTGGAAAGACGTTGTAAAGCTGGAGGAAGAGAAACTTCGGGAAGATGCGCAGACAGATAATCAGATCAAATTCGGCGGTGCTGGGCGTGAAATGTCACGAATTGCAAACGGCGAATAACTGAAAGGCGTTTTGCAACATGTCAGAAAGCCCATATTTGAGTTTTTGTGTCATACATGGAATTTCCTATCAAAGGCAGTATAAAAATTGAAATATGAGCATTACAGAGTGCCACAGAGGCAAAGAAAAAGAACCCGGCTGTTGTGGTTGTCGGGTTCTTACTTCTTTGCTTGGTCTTTCAGGTATTTTTTGATAATTGTATTAACAAGGTTTGTAACTGTTCGATTTTCCTCTTCTGCGATTTGTTGCAAAAGAATTTTATCTTCTTTTGTCAAAGTCAACAATATTTGACACTTGTCTTTTCCAACTGCCACGGTGTCACCTCCTTGTATAGTGGGATTAAGTATCATTATACAGTACAAAATCAACATATACAAGATTATATAATATTATATAATTTATTTATTATAGAAAGAATAAATTTAAGTTGATATATAATTCATTATATGATACAATATGTAATCATAACAAGAAAAGGGGGATAGAAAAAAGAACAAAAAGCAACATTAAAACTCTGTCAACGGGTAAGAGTTTACAAAGAGAAAGGAGAAAAAACAATGAAAGAAATGCCAACAAGAGTTTTTAAGCGCACAGCTTACGGGGGAACATATGAATATGTGCCATAAAAAACAAATGGTTTGCGAGCTTTTGAGTGCTTGCAAGATCGGGAATAAGTACGAACGGATTCCCCGCCGCCCTGACAAAGCAATGAGGAATCCGTTCGCACTCGATGTACTTTCCTTGTGTACAAAATAATGTTATCACAATAACGAACAAAAAGTCAATGAAGAAAGAGAGAAATTTTTATGAATAGTGAAATGATGGCAGAAATGCCGAAAATTCAAACAATAGAATTTTCAGGAGATGCAGCACAAGAGCGCCACACAAACACAATATCTATTGAAGTAGCCAAAGACGCAACGCCGCCGGAAATCAAGAGTGGCGATATATTGAAAGTACTTCCGGGCGCGCCGGTTACTGAACACGATTTGGCGCTTGTGATACTTGGGGATAATGTCGCATGCAGAAGAATCAAGCGATATGCAAGCGGTATTTATCTTATACCAGGGATCAAAGAAAAATTGCCTGAATTTTACAGTATGGAGGAGTTGGAGGGCAAAGGATTTAAGATTCTTGGAAAGGTTACAGAGCGCATACGACGCTATTAGAACGGCTTTGTTGTACTTCCGGCAATACCGATATATGCTTGACTGAACATCTTGATAATATCTGTATGATATGGAGGTACAACATGAAAGATATAAACCTTATGGAGATGCACAAAGCGTATAAATTTGCCCGGAGCTTGGGTTATAAAAAAGATGCGCCGGTAGATTATTACACAATGGCGCAGATTGTGACCGCGGCTTATACGAAAGGCATTAACGATGCAATGAACCAGAAAAAAGCCTAGAAAATAGTGGCACCGTTTGCGCGTTGCCACTTTTTTCATAGGCAAGTATTAACAGAAAGGAGGCGGCGGCGTGGGTACTGACTTAAACGGAAAAAAATTGCCGGTTGGTATTTCACAAAGGGAAAATGGCGCGTACATAGGGCGTGTAAAGTGTAACGGGATCACTAGCACGGTTTATGATAGAAATTTAAGCAATTTGAAAAAGAAAATGCTTGATCTGCGCTATTCTATTGAACATGGCACACATATAAAAGCCGAAAAAATAACGTTTGAAGATTGGTTCGCAGAATGGATAGACACATACAAAAAGAATGCGGTTAAGCAAGGAACCATTTACAGTTATAAGAAATGTTACAGCGCATATTTGAAAAAGCCTCTGGGGAAAATGCGCCTTACAGATATTCGGGCCGAGCATCTGCAGAAAATCTTGAACGGCATGTGTGAGAAAGGATATGCAGAAGATACAATAAAAACAACAAGTTGTGTGATGTCCGGCATATTCAAACAGGCGTTCAAAAATGAGCTTATACCAAAAAATCCATTTTTACTTGTTACAAAGCCGAAAGGGAAAGCAAAAAAGAATCGAGTTGTATTTACTCCAGAGCAACAGGCGATATATATGCAGTATGCGGAAAAGTCCTATTTGCGAAATCTGTTCCAGCTTGCGATCTGCACCGGCATGAGGAACGGTGAATTGTCCGGCCTATTGTGGCAAGATGTAGATTTTAGGAACAGAGTTATTCATATTAGGCATACACTTGTTGTTTGTGAGGGTGGCGGCTGGAGGAATGACACACCGAAAACAAGAACATCTCTAAGAGATATTCCCATGATTGACAAGGCATATGATATTCTTAAAAGGCAGCAGAGAGAATATAGAGCAATGTCGGGAAATACAACCAAGATTAACAACGATGATTTTGTTTTCTCTATAGACGGCGAACCGATCAGCAGAAAGCGGATCACATCGGAAATTAAAGAAATGCTAGATAGTATGGCTGCAGATGGGGTTGATTTTCCGTATTTTACGTTACACAGTACCAGACACACATTCGCTACACGCTGCATTGAAAACGGTATGGAACCGCAAGTGCTTAAAACCATTTTGGGACATGCTACGTTATCTATGACAATGGACTTATATTCGCATGTGCTGCCAAATACAAAGGCGGAAGAGATGGAGAAAGTCGCGAAAGCGTTTTGAAATCTGTTGTATATATAATGATAGCATGTTAGAATAAACATATGGGAGAACCAGAGAGCCAAAGGCGGCTGCCCTCCGTTACGGAGGGGCTGACCCTCCGGACTGCAAAGAAAGGAGGGGTTGCCAATGATTACATATTCTGATCTGATTCAGTTTTGTATATTCATTTGCGCCCTGGTCGGTCTGATCTATCAGATTGGCAGGGGAAAGAAGTAGCCGCCACTACTGCAATAGTGACGGCTGTTGAAATGTAACATGCCATAGTTACTTGGGGTAGCCGCTTCTCTGGCTTTCCCTTTTTCTATCTCAAATATAACATATAGAGCCCGTCTGTGCAAGTATATTTCTCGTACACACCTTTTACTCACTTTTATATGTAATCATAAAGAACAATGCAACAATATTTTCTGATAAATACAGTATATACGGCACTATGCGCAATCATATAAAATATATCTTTGCTAACTTAATATTAACGTCCTCGAACAGGGCTTTCTTGCCCACCCGGAGCGTTACGTTGTTTGCCTGAATCATAATAAAACCTCATATTTTCAATGTTTTTCGCTGTTTGCAGTCACTCTTACTATTATACACAACGGCAGGTATTTTTCAATCGGAAAATGCTTAGTACAAACTTTACTACACACTTTTTTCGCAAGGGTAAAAAGAAAGACCAGCGAAAGATATCGAAAAACCGTACAGAAATATCTTGTATAGATAAGCGCGGTATGTTAAAATGGCCATATGGGAGAACCAGAGAGCCAAAGGCGGCTGCCCTCCGTTACGGAGGGGCTGACCCTCCGGACTGCAAAGAAAGGAGGGGTTGCCAATGTATATTACATATGCTGATTTGATTCAGATTGGAATATTCATTTGCGCCCTGGTCGGTCTGATCTATCAGATCGGCAGGGGAAAGAAATAGCCGCCACTACTCACAATAGTGACGGCTGACCTTGTAAAAGGTTGATGCTAAACATTTATTGAGGGTAGCCGCTTCTCTGGCTTTCCCTTTTTCTGTCTCAAATATAACATATCCGTTTACGCGATGCAAGAGAAATCTGCTGTGCACACACGACTTCACACTTGCAGTTTTCACACAGTCGGCTATACTATATAATATATGTGCGGAGCCGATAGGCGGGCGCCGCACGCCTTACGGGGAAACGACGGCAGAGGTGGACCTATGAAAAAGCTGAAAACATTGACAGAGATGATAACGGCTCCGTGCGCTTTGTACCTGCTGGCGCTCATGCCGCGCATGACGAAGCGGCCGGATGTGAGCCTGCTCAAGAAGAAATATTTTGCGCACAGGGGACTGCATGACAACGCGGGTGACGCGCCGGAAAATTCCATGCCGGCTTTTGCGAAAGCCGTGGAGGCGGGCTATGGGATCGAACTGGACGTGCATGTGACGAGAGACGGCATTCCGGTCGTCTTCCATGATGCCAAATTGGCGCGGATGTGCGGTGAACACGCAGCCGGTGAGGTAGAAGACTATACCTATGGGGAACTGCGGCAGTTTGCGCTGGGCGTATCCGCAGAGCGCATCCCGAAGCTGGAGGACGTGCTGCTCATGGTCCGCGGGCGCGTGCCGCTGATCGTGGAGATCAAGTGCGAGACGACGAATGTCTCCTGCTGTGAGGCGATTGACGGGATTCTCGGGGCTTACGGCGGCGCCTACTGCATCGAGTCTTTCAATCCGATTGTCCTGCTGTGGTTCAGGCGGCACCACAACGAGATTGTCAGAGGGCAGCTTGCCACGAATTTCCGCAGGGACGGCGAGTTTCGCAATGTTTTTTCCTTTTTCATGACACATCTTCTGTTCAACTTTCTGGCGAAGCCGGATTTCATCGCCTACAACCATGAATTCAGGGAGGAACCGGGGCGGAAAATCTGCAGAAAACTGTACCGGAAGCCCGCCGCGGCGTGGACGGTCAGGACTCGCGAGGAGCTGGAAAGGCTGCGGCCGGAGTTCGATATTTTTATTTTTGAAAGTTTTACACCGTAATTGCAAAAAAAGAAGTGATAATTTGACAGATATATGGTAAGATATTCAAGTAAGCAGTGAACTGCACACCACTAGTTTAAGGGAAAAGAGAGGGTAAAAACTATGGCGAAATGGGTGTACTTATTTGAGGAAGGCAATGCCGACATGAGGAATCTTCTCGGCGGCAAGGGGGCAAATCTTGCCGAGATGACGAATCTGGGACTGCCCATACCGCAGGGTTTCACGGTTACCACGGAGGCCTGCACGGACTATTACAACAACGGCAGGCAGATCGCGGATGAGATTCAGTCGCAGATATTTGAGGCGCTGGCCGGTCTGGAGAAGAAGCAGGGCAAGAAATTCGGCGATACCGAGAATCCGCTTCTCGTATCGGTTCGCTCTGGCGCGCGGGCTTCCATGCCGGGGATGATGGACACAATCTTAAATCTCGGGCTGAATGATGTGGCCGTGGAAGGGTTCGCGAAGAAGACAGGAAATCCGAGATTCGCTTATGATTCTTACAGAAGATTTATTCAGATGTTCTCCGACGTCGTGATGGAGATTCCCAAATCTTATTTTGAGAGAATATTGGACGAGATCAAGGAAGCCAAGGGCGTGAAGTATGATACGGAGCTTACGGCGGACGATCTGAAAGAGATCATTGTCAGATTCAAGCAGATCTACAAGGACAACAAGGGCGAGGAGTTCCCGCAGGAGCCGAAAGTACAGTTGATGGAGGCTGTCAAGGCAGTATTCCGCTCCTGGGATAATGAGAGAGCTATTGTATACAGAAGAATGAACGACATTCCGGGCGACTGGGGCACGGCGGTCAACGTGCAGGCCATGGTATTTGGCAACATGGGCGATACCTCCGGCACGGGTGTCGCTTTCACGCGCAATCCCTCCACCGGTGCGAAAGGCATCTATGGCGAGTATCTGATCAACGCGCAGGGCGAGGATGTGGTGGCGGGTATCCGCACGCCGCAGCCGATCACCAAGCTGGAGCAGGATCTGCCGGAGTGCTATAAACAGTTCATGGAGATCGCGAATAAGCTGGAAGACCATTATCGCGACATGCAGGATATGGAGTTCACCATTGAAGAGGGCAAGCTCTTCTTTTTACAGACGCGCAATGGCAAGAGAACCGCGCCGGCCGCGATTCAGATCGCGTGTGATCTCGTAGACGAGGGTAAGATCACGCCGGAGGAGGCGGTGCTGCGCATCGAGGCGAAGTCCCTGGATCAGCTGCTGCATCCGACTTTCGATCCGGACGCACTGAAAGCGGGACAGGTGATCGGGCAGGCGCTTCCCGCGTCTCCGGGCGCTGCGGCAGGCAAGGTGTATTTTACCGCGGAGGAAGCCAAGGCGGCTCACGAGAAAGGCGAGAGGGTGATTCTGGTCCGTCTCGAGACATCCCCGGAGGATATCGAGGGTATGCACGCGGCGGAAGGCATTCTGACCGTACGCGGCGGTATGACGTCCCACGCGGCGGTCGTGGCGCGAGGCATGGGTACGGCGTGTGTGTCCGGCTGCGGTGAGATAGCAATCAACGAACTGGATAAGGTGTTTGAACTCGGCGGAGAGGAGTTCCACGAGGGAGACTACATCTCACTGGACGGTTCCACGGGTAAAATTTATAAAGGCGATATCAAGACCGTCGAGGCGTCCGTGAGCGGCAATTTTGGCCGTATCATGGACTGGGCGGATCAGTATCGCAGACTGCAGGTGCGCACCAATGCGGACACGCCTGCCGACGCGGCGAACGCCGTGAAGTACGGCGCGGAGGGTATCGGCCTGTGCCGCACCGAGCACATGTTCTTCGAGCCCGACAGAATCCCGAAGATCCGTCAGATGATTCTCTCCAGGACCGTGGAGCAGAGAGAGAAAGCGCTGAGCGCGCTGATTCCGTTCCAAAAAGGAGACTTCAAGGCACTCTACGAAGTGATGGAGGGCAGGCCGGTCACGATCCGTTTCCTCGATCCGCCGCTGCACGAGTTCGTGCCTACGGAGAAAGACGACATCGACGATCTGGCCGTCGAGATGATGATGACGGCGGAGGAGGTGCAGGAGATCTGTGATTCCCTGCACGAGTTCAACCCGATGATGGGACACAGAGGCTGCCGACTGGCGGTCACCTATCCGGAGATTGCCAGGATGCAGACGAGAGCGGTCATGGAGGCGGCCATCGAAGTCAAAGCCGAGAAAGGCTACGATATCGTGCCCGAGATCATGATTCCGTTAGTCGGTGAAAAGAAAGAGCTGAAGTTCGTCAAGGATGTTGTGGTGGAGACGGCGGAGCAGGTGAAGAAAGAGAAGAATTCCGACATCCGCTACCACATCGGCACGATGATCGAGATTCCGCGGGCGGCGCTTCTGGCGAACGAGATCGCCGAGGAGGCAGAGTTCTTCTCGTTCGGAACGAACGACCTGACGCAGATGACATTCGGCTTCTCCCGTGACGATGCGGGTAAGTTCCTGGGCGACTACTATAAGAACAAGATTTATGAGTCTGATCCTTTCGCAAGGCTCGACCAGAGCGGCGTGGGACAGCTCGTACAGATGGCGGCGGAGAAAGGCCGTTCCGTAAGACCCGACATCAAACTGGGCATCTGCGGAGAGCACGGCGGCGATCCGTCCTCCGTGGAGTTCTGCCATAAGGTAGGCCTGACCTACGTGTCCTGCTCACCGTACCGCGTGCCGATCGCAAGGCTGGCTGCGGCACAGGCGGCAATCAAGGAGAAATGACTTTCAGGGGCTTCACCGGGTGACTGGTGAGCCCCCTTTTTCGCACGATTTAAGATACTTATGAGAAGGCTGTGAAGTTATGAAACGACTAAAAAGCAAATCATTTTATGTATTATTCATTTTTTTTATCATAATCGTATTTTTCTCAGCGATATATGTATATTCCATTGTGACGGGAAATATCCTCGAAGATGCGGCGGTCAACAACATCAGGGAAGTCGCTGTGCATGACCGTAATACCATAACTATGTTTATTGAATATAATTGGAAAAACCAGCAGCGCATAGGCGAAAGACTGAAACGAAACTGTCAGGAACTGAAGACGGTAAGCCAGATAAACGAATATCTGGGACTGGAAGCGTATGAATCAACATTCGACAAAGTCTATCTGCTGATGGAAGACGGTTCCTATTATACCGATATCACTTACAGAAAAGGCAGCGAAGATCCGGATTATTACCCGTATATGGATCTGTTCGCAGATACGGACAGTTACAAAGTCATCACTTATGATTCGCTTCCGGTCATGGGTTCCGATAAAGTTGTCATCTACGGTTATAGATTGCCGGACAATCCAAAAGATGAAGTGTTATCCGGCATCAAAATAGGCGAAGATCAAAAAGAGGTTTATGCCGTGATAGGAGTCTGCAGGAGGTCTTCGATTGTGGACGGTCTTGTCATTGAAAATTATGCTGATGAATCAGGCAATACACAGGGCTACAGTTCGGTAGTCGATGAAAAAGGCGAATATGTTGTGGACAGAAAAGATGCGGCAAGTTCTGTTTCTGACAATTTGTTTGATATCGTGAAACGCTGTGACAGATCCAGTCTCACACCCGCCGAAGTACAGGAAAAAATGCTTGCAGACGAAGAATTTTGGTTCTCTATGGAAAAAAACGGCGTTCGTGAACTGAACTACTGTGCGCCGTTAAACAGCAGCAGTGTTGACTGGTATTTTATCATGTCGGTAAACGATAAGGTAGTGAAAGACCAGACAAAATTGTTTGTCCTGCTTATCATCGCGGCAATGAGCGCTGCGATCATTGTCATCATCGTTGCGTTCATATTGACCCTTATTATGCAGAGAAAAACGCAGATAGCCCACGCGCAGGAGAAAGCACAAAGCGAATTTCTGTCCAATATGAGCCACGAGATCCGCACCCCATTGAATGGTATTGTCGGATTAAATTACCTGATGATGAACGCCATTGATACGCCGGAGAAACATCTTCAGATCAAAGAGTGGCTGAAGAAATCGCAGAATACAGCCGAATATCTGCTTGCGCTCATAAACGATGTGCTGGATATATCCAAACTTCAGGCGGGAAAAGTGGAAATTACCCGTGCCCCGATGTTGGTCGAAGCAGTGTCAGAGGCTGTTTGTTCCATGCAGTACGATAATATTGCAGAGCGAGGGATTACATTTATAAAGGATATCCATATCACAGTCCCGTGTATACGGTGTGATGAGGTACATATCAAACAAGTGCTAATGAACATTGCCGGCAACGCGGCAAAATTTACTCCCGCAGGAGGAACGATAACCTTTTCGGTAAATCAAAGCATGATTGACGAAAATCACGTTATGACTACATTTGTCTGTGAAGATACAGGCTGCGGAATGAGTAAGGAATTTTTAAATGAAATATTTAATCAATTTACCCAGGATCGCAGCAGCAGTTCCAACTCCACCAAAGGTACAGGCTTAGGGATGGCTATAAGCAAGCTGCTTGTCAATGCCATGGGAGGAGAAATAAGTGTAGAGAGCGAATTAAACAAAGGCAGTAGGTTTACGGTTGAAATTCCTGCCGAAATTTGTGAAATTCCTGACTATCTGAAGATAAATGCGAATGAAGCTGAAAAACCGGATGACCATTCCGGCAACGGCGCCGAGGCAACGAAAATTCTTGTTGCCGAAGATAATGAACTGAATGCGGAAATACTGCTGGAGATACTGAGCCAGTCCGGATTTGTTCCCGTACACGCGCCAAACGGTCAGGAGGCTGTGGAGATCTTTGAAAAATCAAAGATAAACGAGTTCAAAATAATCCTTATGGATATGCGTATGCCTGTTCTGGACGGCTGTGAGGCGGCGGCAAGGATCAGGGCACTTGACCGTGAAGACGCCAAAACGGTTACCATATTCGCCTGTACCGCAAACAGTTTTCAGGAGGACAGGGTCAAGGCTTTAGGCAGCGGAATGGACGACTTTTTGACAAAGCCGATAGATATCAATACTCTGTTGCGTAAAATGGAGGAAATCGACCGTGAAAAACGTAACAGCCAATAAGGAGAAAAAGATGAGAAAAAGAATTAGCGCATTTTTCTTGCAGATCATCATAGCAGTGTCATTCTGCCTTTCCGGCTGTGCCGGACAAAAAGAACCGGAAAAAGAAATTATTATAAAAGTGCCTCATACCAGTACTATGAATTGCATTTCCGATGAAAATATAAAAAATGTCCGCACGCTTCTGGAACTCGCAAGTGAGGATTTTGCAGCGCAATATGACAAAGAAGTGAAAATAAAAGTCATAGAATTTGAAGGCGGCGAGGAAACGAAAGCAATCACAAATTCTTTCGGCAAAAGCGATGCGGCAGATATATTATATGACGGATTTTTCAATATGAGCTCGTTTATCCATACAGGAAAGGTTGTTCCTATAGACGATGTCCTTACGCCGGAAATGAAAGAGGATATATCTCCTGCTTATTTGGAACAGGGGCGATTTAATCATAAGCTCTATATGCTGCCCTATATGAGCTCTGAGAACATTCTCATATATAACAGGGAAATGCTTGAAAAATACGGTTTGAGCGAATATATTGACGAAGGCGCGGTGATTTCAAACTGGAGCATGGAGGACTGGACAAAAATACTGAATACGCTTGCGGACGGATTTGCCAAAGAGGGCAAAGGGAAAGTCCCTATGATGATGTACGCAAAAGATAACCAGGGCGATACGCATATCATGACGATGCTTCGCGCTTTCGGCGGTGATCTGTTTGACAGCGGCAATAATTTTGATCTTGCTGATAATCCCGATGTTATCTCTGCTCTCAGATGGCTTCAGAACGGTGTGGATTCAGGCTGGTATCTGCCTGTTCCGTATTACAAAACCATGTCCGACAACAGCAGTAAATTCAAAATGGACGAGCTTGCTTTTTATAACTTTAATCTGGGAAGTTCAACGTACAGCAGAGTCATAGAAGATTACAATGCAAAGACGAATACGTTTAAAAAATACGGCTTTGTCAATTACCCCGGCAATCACTGCACGATTTTCAACGAGGGATTTGAGATTTTCGACAACGGCGACAGCGAAAAAATAGCAATAGCGAAAGATTTCCTGAGATATTTCTATGAAACCGATAAATGGCTGGAATGTTCAGCCGGAAGCATCCCTGTAAGCAAAAAAGTCATGGAAAAATATAAAGATGATATTTTGCTTCTGGAGGCGTTCTCGCAGAATGCCGTAAATTCAGTTGATTATACCCATAATCTCCCAAACTGGCAGGGAAGTGAAAATTCTGTCAGGAATGTATTTTACAAAGAAATAGCGCTGCTTATGATCAAAGATGCAGACGGTAATTTTGCTGTCACTCCTGAAGAATGCGCAGGTAATTTGCAGGAAAAATTAAATGCAGCGATATCCGAAGGACGCAAAAACAGTACGCTTCATGAGTGAGGGCCTGTTTGGTAGCGGCTTCACCGCAGCCGGGATGCAGAAATATTTGTTGCCGCGTGAAAAGGGGAACTTGACCATATATCGCTGTAGAGATATAATAAGAAAAAGGGAGGGGAAAACATGCTTGTCTATCACGGCTCAAACCATATCGTTGAAATTCCGGTGTATCATGGCGGCAAAAGTACAAATGATTATGGCTACGGCTTCTATACGACTGAGAATATCGAACTGGCTAAAGAGTGGGCCTGCGCCGATCAGAGAGATGGGTTTGTCAATAGTTATGAATTAGACTGGGATGATTTGAAAATTCTGCGTCTCAACTCCCCGGATTATCATATCCTGAATTGGCTGGCGATTTTGACAAAGTATCGCAGCTATTGGCAAAGCGGAAGCATTGCCGAAGAAGCGAAGAAATATCTTCAGCAGCATTTTTTCGTGGATCCGTCGCCCTATGACATTATCATTGGCTATCGTGCCGACGATTCTTATTTTACATTTGCGCAGGATTTTGTTGCAGGCACGATTTCTCTCAGCAAGTTGTCCGAGGCGATGCATCTGGGCAGCCTCGGGGAACAGATTGTTCTGAAAAGCCGGGCGGCGTTTGCACGGATTCATTTTGTAGAGGCAGAGCCTGCAGCGGCAGATATTTACTATGAGAAAAAAATACTGCGCGACAGGGAAGCACGTCGGGCGTACCGCAGTTTTCGACAACCCGTTTCCGGGATTAACGAATTGTATATGATAGATATTATGAGGGAGGGAATCAAAAATGGTGATCCACGCTTACGCTGAGGATTATGTTGCCGGAGCGCAGCGTATACTCGGGGATGCGGTTGATTTTGCCGTCATGACTCTTGGCCTGGAACCCGATGCTTTTGGCAGAGCATTCGCTGTATCTGACACTTCCGTGCAGTTTGGCAGCGGTAATCCGCGCTATGTGGCAGGAAACAATGGTTGTGAACTGGCAAGAAAGGTGCTGACAGAGACAAATGTCTCTTTTACAGATGCAGCCGATATCATGTACATTGACAAAGGAGCAGAGTATTGGGCCGGGTGGGCACTGGCATTTTATCAGTGGTACAGCGGCTGTTCTTTTATGGAAATCCTGACCGCCGTGCCGATGGAGAAAATTATCGCTATGTATCCCGTCTGTCATGAAATGGACATTATGAAATTTGTGGATCGGATGCAGGAGAAAATGAAAGAGGCATATCCGCAGACAAGGCTGCGGCTGCGGCGGGAAATCTGCGGTTTATCGCAGTCGGAATTGGCGCAGGATTCCGGCGTAGCGCTTCGTCAGATTCAGCTTTTCGAGCAGCGTCGGCGCGATATCAATAAAACAGCGGCAGAAACGCTGCTGCGCCTGAGCCGGATATTGTGCTGCAAAATGGAGGATTTGATGGAGAGGTGACAGAAGCAGGTGGAAATAAAAGGGATATTTCAGAAAATATATCGAAGACCAGGAGAAGTACGATATCATGCAGGATAAGCTCAGTGTAAAGGAGTATGAAGACCCTTTTAAGGGTTGAGTCGGAGTAGTACAAACACCCCTTTAGGGGTATAAGCAACGCGTCAAGTGCAATAGAGACTTGAACGGAAAGAAAGTCAAGGGCGCCTTGAGACGCTGTCCGGCGTCAAGGGGTTGTACCCAGCGAGTCGAGCCACCCGTAAAACGGATGGCTCGACTGGTCTTGTTTAGTTGTAGTTGTCGATGCAGGGCTGGAACATGCTCTTGTCGATGCCGCACACCGGGCATACCCAGTCGTCCGGCAGATCTTCGAACGCCGTGCCGGGCTTGATGCCGTGCTCGGGATCGCCCTTTTCGGGATCGTATGTGTAGCCGCAGGGATTACAGAAATACTTTTTCATGGTAAAAACTCCTTTCGGATCATGTATTTGGGGCTATAGCCCTCATTGGGACTATAGTACCACACTTCGGGCGGAAATACAATCACAATCGTAACATGCGGATGTGTACAGAAGCGCAGAACATTTTGAAAATCTCTGCTTGCATTTTCCGGCGCGAATGTGCTATTCTGATTCACGGAAAAATAAATATGCGCATAATGACACATGTAGTGCCCGGCACGTAAATCTGATCACAGAGTATGTTTACACAGACGGGCGTCTGCGTGTGTTTTTTTGCGCCGAAACGGAGGAAAAATTATGCCGAGAAATCAATTTCAGAGAATGATATTTGCCCTGATCACTGTAGTGATCACCGTGCACGCCTATGTGTTTTACAGCCTGTATGTGGTCAACGGCACGACGCTGATGGAGCTGAACGGCACCACGAGCGTCATCGCGGCGCTGAACAAACAGGGCGGCATCTATATGTGCGCAGTCTATGTGCCGATCTGGGCGTGCATTCTGATCGAATTCTGCTTTGCTTATCTGTTGGAAAACCTGGTCGGCAGTCCGGCTTCGTTCAGGCTGGCGTGCCGGGTGTTCAATCCAGCGAAAAACCATCCGATGATCTTTGAGACGGCGATCATCTGCGCCACGGTCGGCATCATGTGCCCGGCGATGAGTTTTATCGCGGCGTTTCTGTATTACCCCTACTATATGGGCTTTAATGTCTTTACGCTGCTTGCCAACTGGCTGAAACTGATCTGCCTGAATTTCCCGTTTGCGTTCTTTTCGCAGCTGTTTTTCATCCAGCCGCTCGTGCGGGTGATCTTCAAGACGATCTTCCGCCGGGATATCGAGAAGAGAGAGCGGGAGCAGGATGCCGCGCAGCCGGAGAATGAGCAGGAGGTCATTCTCGATATTTTTAAGCGCATCGATGAGATACAGGAGGAGATCGCACACGAGCACCGGCGCAGGAAAGCACTGGAGGAGGATGTCCATAAGATCGCGCGAAAATAAGGGACGGCACATGATATATCCGGCAGTTTTACCAATAGGCGGCACAGGACTTTTTGTCTAATCCGTCCATAGGCAAAACGGATTTTTGGCGTATAATAAAACTATAGCGTGCAGCCCGGCGGCGTAAGTCCAGCCAACGCCGGAGTGTACGCTATTTTTTTACGCGAGTAATGAGCCAAATTGACAGGCAGGCTTGCCAATTTGGTGAATGCCGCGATAACATCTCGTTGCGAAGGGAGAAGAGGATTGAAAATGAAAACGGAGACAAATCAATTTTTGGGAAATGAGCCTGTCGGCAGCCTTATGGGACGCTATGCGGTTCCCTGTATTATTTCGCTGCTGGTGGGCGCATTGTACAATATTGTGGATCAGATCTTTATCGCAAATGCCGATTATCTCGGTTCATACGGCAACGCCGCCAACACGGTGGTTTTTCCGCTCACGGTCGTCGCGCTGGCGATTGCCGTCATGATCGGAGACGGCTGCTGCGCCTATGTCAGCCTGAGCCTCGGCAAGAAAGAGCTTGACCGCGCGAGAAGGAGCGTCGGCAATTCGGTCGTCATGGCACTGATAAGCGGTATCGCGCTCTGCGCGCTCTATCTGCTTTTGGCGAAGCCGATTATTACGGTCTTTGGCGGCACGGTCAACGCGGAGACTTTTCGCTATTCCGAGGAGTACTTTTTCTGGATCTCGCTCGGCATCCATTTTTATATGTTCGGGCAGGCGATGAACCCGATCATCCGCGCGGACGGATCCCCGAAGTTTGCAATGGCTTCCACTCTGTTTGGCGCGCTCATCAATATCATTCTGGATCCGGTTCTGATCTTTGGGTGCAGATGGGGAATGACAGGTGCGGCCGTCGCCACCGTGATCGGCCAGATTGCCACGGCGGCGCTGGCGCTCGCCTATCTGCGGCGTATGAAGCTGGTCGGACCGGCGCGCAGCGATTTCCGTATGGACCGGCGAATTGCCGGCAGGACACTGACGCTCGGCCTCACGAGTCTGCTCTCTCAGTTATCTCTGGTGGCGGCGATGGCGGCCATCAACAATATGATCCGCAGATACGGGGCGCTGGATCCCGTTTTCGGGCGGGAAGAGTATGCGCAGATTCCGATGGCGGTGGTAGGTATCGTGATGAAATTTTTCCAGATTGTCATCTCCGTGGTCGTCGGCATGGCGGCGGGGTGTATTCCTATCGCGGGCTATAATATGGGCGCTGGCCTGAAAAGGCGCGTAAGGAGCCTGTTTTCAATGCTTTTGGCTGCAGAGGCCTCTGTCGGCGCGCTGGCGCTTTTCGTCGTAGAGTTTCTGCCGGGGCAGCTCATTGCAATCTTTGGGGCGGCTAACGAGAGTGCGTATTACACTGAGTTTGCGGTCAGGGCGTTCCGCATCTATCTGTGCATGATCGTGTTCGCCTGTGTCAATAAGGCCTGTTTCATCTTCCTGCAGGCGCTCGGCAAGGCGGTGGAGTCCACTGCGCTCTCCATGGTGCGGGAAATTGTCTTTGGCGTGGGCTTAGCCCTGCTTTTCCCAATGTTCTGGGGGCTGGACGGGGTGCTGTATTCCATGCCGGTTTCCGACTTTCTGACCTTTTTGATCGCCGTGTTCCTGATCCGCCGTACCTATGCGGAGCTTCGGACACCGGCGGAATCATCTGCCTCACTGGTTTATGAATAGTATGGCGTCATACTTTGTTGCCCATCTTCTATAAATGTGATATCATATTTGCGAGGGCGGCACGGCTTATGGGAGGCCGTGCGAAAGCCCGCGCAGGAGGAGAACACGATGGGATCCGTCAGACTGTTAGACTGCACGCTTCGTGACGGCGGATATGTGAATGACTGGAATTTTGGATACGACAACATAGTCAGTATCTTTAAGCATCTGTCCGGCGCGGGGATTGATATCATAGAGATCGGTTTCATGGATGAGCGCAGAAGCGTCGATGCGGATCACACCATTCAGCCTGACGGCCCGGCGCTTGACGCGGTATACAGAGGACTTGACAAAGGCGCTTCCATGATCGTGGGCATGATAGATTACGGAACCTGCGGGATAGAACATGTCAGACCCAGTAAGCAGAGCTTCATGGACGGCATCCGGGTCATCTTCAAGAAAGAGAAGCGCAGAGAGGCAATTGATTTTTGCGCGCAGGTCAAGGCGCTGGGATATAAAGTGTTTGTGCAGGCAGTCTCCATCACGAGTTACAGCGATGAGGAGATGGCGGATCTGATCAGGCTGGTCAATGATCTGGAGCCGTACGCCTTTTCCCTTGTCGACACGTACGGCTTACTGCACAGAAGACAGTTGATTCACTATTTTACCTTTGCCGATGAGCATCTTAAGAAAAGTATCAGTATAGGTTATCACAGTCACAATAATTTCCAGCTTGGATACGCTAACTGCATAGAACTTCTGGAACAGGACATTGAGCGGCCTCTTATCATAGACGGCTCTCTTTACGGCATGGGCAAGAGCGCCGGCAATACCCCGATTGAACTTCTGGCGGACTATCTGAACAATAGAGAGCCCGACCGGTATCGAATCTATCATCTCCTGGAAGCGATAGACGTGACCGTTCTCGATCTGTACAGACAGATTCCCTGGGGATACTCCTACAAATTTTTCCTGTCGGCTTCCAATGACTGCCACCCCAACTATGTCTCTTATCTGCTGGAAAAGAAGAAGCTTCCGGCGAAAGCGATAGGAGAAATCTTAGAGAAGCTTCCGGAGGAGAAAAAACTTAATTACGACGCCAAGCTGATCGAAAGCCTGTATGTGGATTATCAGCAGATTGTCTGTGACGACACGCAGGCCGTTGCGGATATGGCAGGGGAATTTGCGGGCAGGGAGATTGTTCTGCTGGGGCCCGGACGGAGCGTGGAGACGCACAGGGAAATGATACAGGGCTATATCCGGGATCATCGGCCGATTACCGTCGCGATCAATTTTGTTCCGGATATAGATGCGTTGGACTATATTTTTATCAGCAATGCGAAGCGGTATGTGCAGATTGCGTCCAGTCTGGACAGCCTGCCGCCGTCTGTGAGGCTGATGGCGACATCGAATATCACGGGGGCGGACGGAAGATTCGCTTATCTGTTCAGCTACGGCAGGCTGATAGATGAGGAGGCGCTCATTGTGGACAATCCCATGATTATGCTGATGAAGCTCTTAGACGGGCTGGCGGTCAGACGGATTGTCCTGGCGGGTTTTGACGGTTATGAAAAGTCGGAGAGTGCAAACTATGTCAATCCCAATATGGAGCATATCTTCAGCCGGGAGAAAGCGGCGGAGATCAATGCCGACGTCGTGCGCAGCTTAGAGAGGCTGCACATGAGGACGCCTTATGAATTTCTGACGAAGACACACTATAACGGAAGCTTGGAGATGCGATAGGATATGGCTGGCTGCAGACTGGTTATTTTTGATCTGGACGGGACATTGTTGGATACGACGGAGGGAGTTCTGAACGCGGTGCGGTATGCGATAGACGTATGCGGCCTTGCACCGCTTCCCGAGGAGAGGCTGACGGCTTTTATCGGGCCGCCGATTCAGGATTCCTTTCGCAGCGCTTACGGCATAGAGGATACGGACAGGCTGCAGGAGATTGCGGGCGTCTTCCGTGAGCGTTATAAAGAACGGGAGCTGTATAAAGCCGTGCCGTATCCGGAGATTTTTGACACATGCCAAAGGCTTAGGGATGCGGGTATCATGCTCACAGTGGCTACATACAAGCGTGAGGACTATGCGAAAGATATCATAAGACATTTCGGATTCGACAGCTATATGACTGCCGTGTATGGGGCGGACCACGAGAACAGGTTAAAGAAAGCGGATATCATACAAAAATGTCTGCGGCTTCTGGACGGAGAGCAGCGTTCCGGCATCTCCGGGGCCGTTATGGCAGGCGACACTGTCAATGACAGTGCGGGGGCGAAGCAGGCCGGCGTAGACTTTATCGGCGTTCTGTACGGCTTTGGTTTCCGCGACGGGTCGGAGGAGGCGCTGCAAGGATGCCTGGGCTGCGCGGCCACGGCGAAGGAGCTGGGGGATCTGATTCTGAATCTGCGGTGACAGTGTTGAAGAGAGAAAGTCTTTGGGAGGTGTGACGCATGAAAATAAAGCTTTCAAAATATATTGCGGATTTTCTGGCAGCAAAACAGATCGAGCATGTCTTTACGATCACGGGCGGCGGTGCCATGCATCTGAACGATGCGCTGGGGCATCATCCCGGCCTGCGCTGTATCTATAACCATCATGAGCAGGCCTGTGCCATCGCGGCGGAGGGTTATGCGCGCCTGACGGGCAGGGTGGCTGCAGTCTGTGTGACCAGCGGCCCCGGCGGAACGAATGCGCTCACGGGTGTGCTGGGGGCGTATCAGGATTCTGTTCCGATGTTTGTCATATCAGGGCAGGTGAAGCGGGAGACGACGACCTGGTCTACCGATGTCCCCGTAAGGCAGCTGGGCGATCAGGAATTTCAGATTGTTGATTGCGTAAAAACTATGACGAAGTATGCCGTGATGGTGACGGAGCCGGAGAAGATCCGTTATCATCTGGAGAAAGCCTGGTATCTGTGCATGAACGGGAGAAAAGGGCCGGTGTGGCTCGATATTCCTCTGGATGTGCAGGCGGCGCAGATAGAGACGGACTCTCTGCAGGGATTCGACAGCACGGAGGCCGCGGCAAAAGAGAATCCGGTCTATGACACCGCGAAGACAAAAGATATCGTTGACAGGGTGAAAGCGGCGAAGCGGCCTGTTATTCTGGCGGGGACAGCGATACGTCTGGCAGGAGCGTATGATGTGTTTCAGGAGGCGGTAAAACTTCTGAATATTCCGGTGCTCACGGCATGGAACGCGCATGATCTTCTGCCGGACGAGCATCCTCTGTACTGCGGCAGACCCGGCAGCGTGGGGACGCGCGGCGGCAATTTTATAGTGCAGAGCTGCGATCTGCTTCTGGTGCTGGGGTGCCGCATGAATATCAGGATGATCAGTTACAACTATAAGGAGTTTGCGCACAATGCCTATAAAATGATGGTGGATATCGACGAGGCGGAGCTTCGCAAGCCTACGATAGCGATCGATGACAGGATTCATGCGGATGTCGGGGATGTCCTGCGCTCTATTGTGGAACTGCTCGATACGCCCATTACAGGACACGAGAAGTGGCTTTCATGGTGCCGCGGCGTCAATGCAAAGTACCCGGCCGTGCTGCCCGCTTACCGTGAGTGTAAGTCGCCTGTCAATCCCTATGTCTTTATCGACGCTTTCAGCCGGGAAGCGGCGGAGGATGAGACGGTCGTCTGCGGCAACGGAAGCGCCTGCGTAGTGACTTTCCAGACGATGCGGATCAGGAAAGGCCAGCGCCTGTTTACCAATTCCGGCTGCGCGGCTATGGGCTATGGTTTTCCGGCGGCGATTGGCTGCTGTATTGCCCTGCACGGCAGGAGAGTCGTCTGTATCGACGGGGATGGCAGCTTCCAGATGAATCTTCAGGAGCTGCAGACGGTTGCGCACCATCGCCTGAATCTGAAGATCATCATACTGAACAATAACGGATATCACTCGATACGCCAGACGCAGACGAATTTGTTCGCCCCGCCTCTCGTGGGTGTGTCTGCGGACAACGGCATCAGCTTTCCGAATTTGGAGAAGATCGCATGCGCATACGGCATCAGATACCGCAGGATTGACGATGCGGACGCGATCAGCCGGACACTGCGGGAAATGTTTGCGGAGGAGGGTCCTGCTCTGTGCGAGGTAGTAGTGGACGAGAAACAGAACTTTGCGCCAAAACTCTCCTCTAAGATACTTCCGGACGGCAGTATTGTCTCTCCGGAGATCGACGATATGTTTCCGTTTCTGCCGCGGGAGGAGTATGAGCAGGTGAAAAGGAGTGCGTTGGAACTATGAGGCGGGCAGTGATCACGGGACCGACGGGGGCGATCGGAACGGCGTTAGTCGGGAAATTGCTGCGGGAAGGCACGGAAGTGCTTGCCGTGGTGCATCGCGGCTCGAAGAGGATAAGCCGTATGCCGGAACATCCGCGTCTGCGGATTCTGGAGGCCGATCAGGAGGAGTATGCGGATATCGCGCTGCCGCAGGGGAAATGGGATGTGTTTTATCATTTTTCCTGGGGCGGAACTTTCGGGGAGGCGCGCAATGATCTGGAGCTGCAGATCAATAATATCCGCTGTACGCTGGAGGCGGTACGGCTGGCACATCGGAGCGGCTGCGATACTTTTATAGGCGCGGGCTCTCAGGCGGAGTACGGCAGATACGAGGGTGTGCTGAGGGCGGATACGCCGACGATGCCGGAAAATGGCTATGGCATGGCGAAGCTCTGCGCGGGACAGATGAGCAGGCAGCTGTGCGCGCAGCTGGGAATGCGTCATATCTGGACCCGGATCCTGAGCGTATACGGTCCGGGCGACGGCGAGAATACGATGATTTCCACTGCGATACGGAATTTCCTGGCGGGGAAGCCGACGCATTTCACAAAAGGCGAGCAGATGTGGGATTATCTGTACGCCGGCGACGCTGCGGATATTTTCTGTCTGCTCGGAGAGAAAGGGAAAGACGGCAAGACGTATGTCGTCGGCAGCGGCCGGGCAAGGCCGCTCAGGGATTATATCGAGATCATAGCGGGTATGCTTAAGGTGTCCGGGACGCTTGGCATAGGCGATATCCCGTATGCAGACAGGCAGGTGATGCATCTGTGCGCGGACGTCGGGCCTCTGCGCGAGGATTTGGGGTATGTGCCGGGGACGGAGTTTGCTGCCGGCATTCGTGAGACAATCAAATTCCACAAGATAATCGATTGTTAATTTGTCCCATATGTAGTAAAATAATTCTGAATTTGCAAAAAAAAGAGAGAGTGCCATGAAAAAAATCAGTGTACTGATCCCATGCTACAACGAAGTGGAGAACGTGGAACCGATCGCGCGGGCGGTGGAGGATGTCTTCCGGCAGTCCCTGCCCCAGTACGACTACGAGATCCTGTTTATCGACAACTGTTCCACGGACGGAACGCGGGACAGGCTGGAGAGTATGTGCGCCGGCAATAAAAAGATTAAAGCTATCTTCAATGTGACTAATTTCGGACAGTTCAATTCGCCCTTTTACGGTATGTGTCAGACGACGGGAGACTGCACGGTCAGCATGTGCTGCGATTTTCAGGATCCGGTGGAACTGATCCCCGTCTTCGTGCGCGAGTGGGAACAGGGGCACAGGATCGTGAGCGGGATCAAGACCTCCAGCAGGGAGAATCCCATCCTCTATTTCCTGCGCTCCCTGTATTACAAGGCTGTCCGCCGTATGTCGGCTACGGAGATGATCGAGCATTTTACGGGGTTCGGCCTGTATGACAGGACGTTTATCGATATCCTGCGGCAGCTGGACGATCCGATTCCGTTTCTGCGGGGAATTGTAGCGGAGTACGGGCACGGTTTTAACCGCAAGGATGTCCCTTATGAACAGCCAAAGCGCAGAGCGGGCAAGACGCATAACAATTTCCTGACGCTGTATGACGCGGCGATGCTGAGTGTGACCTCCTATACCAAGGTGGGCCTCAGGCTGGCCACCTGGATCGGTTTTGTGTCATCGGGTGTCAGTATGCTGATCGCGCTGGTCTATCTGGTGTTGAAGCTTGTCAAATGGCACAGCTTCCAGATGGGAAGTGCGCCGCTGATTATCGGCGTGTACATGTTGGGCTCCCTGCAGCTTTTCTTTATCGGGCTGATCGGCGAGTATATCCTGAACATCAATACCCGCGTAATTCACAGGCCGCTGGTGGTGGAGGAGAAACGGCTGAATTTTGAGGAAGAAGATAAGAAAAAAGAGGACTAGGGACGGATGCGTCATTTTCGAGATATTTATCAAAAAATAAGCTATATTTTCAGCAGGAAACAGAAAAAGCAGCTTATCGGCATGATCATGATTCTGATGATGGAGGCGCTTTTAGAACTGACGGGTGTGATCTCCATCTACCCGTTTATCGCGATCATGTTGAATCCCGGGATGATTCAGAGCAATGCGCTGCTGCACTATTTCTATGAACTGTTCCGGGTGAAGAACGACAATGAATTTTTCCTGCTGGTGGCGATCGGGCTGATCGGTGTGTATATCTTCAAGAATCTCTTTAACGCCTATGCCTACTATGCCAGGAATGTGTTTGTCTATGACAATCAGCGGGAGATAGGCGTCCGTCTGATGCGGAGCTATATGGCGGAACCCTACTCGTTTTTTCTGGAAAAAAATTCGGCGGTGCTGATGCGCGGCGTAGGCGCGGATGTGTCGAATTTTTTCCAGCTTGTGATGCAGTGTCTGGTCATGTTTTCCAGCTGTGTCATGATCCTGATTTTCGGAATATATCTGTTGTACACGGACTTTATTCTCTCGATCAGCATGGTCGGGATCATGGTGCTGTTCGTGACTCTTTTTGTGCGGTGGAACAAGGCGCGGGCGCTGCGCTTCGGCAGAGAGAGCCAGGAATGCCAGGGCAAGATGTCCCAGTGGCTCATGCAGGCTTTCGGCGGGATCAAGGAGATCAAGATCCTGAACCGCGAGAATTATTTTGTGGAGCAGTATGCGGGCTATTACCGTTCTTTTACAAGCGTACAGAAAATCTTTTCTTTTTTGAACAAGATTCCCCATCTTGTCCTGGAAGTATTCTGCGTGATTGCCATTCTTTTGCTGATTGCGGTGAGAGTGCAGGGAGGCACCGACGTATCGATTTTTCTGCCGAAGCTTTCGGTGTTTGCCATGGCGCTGTTCAGGCTGTTCCCGCGGATCAGCGTCGTGAACGGGTGTATCAACCAGATTATTTTCAGCTATCCCTTTATGGATAAGGTGTATGAGGATCTGAAAATCAGCGAGGAGCATAAATACGAGCGCAGGCAGCTGCTGGAAGAGGGGGCGCAGGACGGAGCGTTTACTTTTGACAGCGAGGTGCGTCTGGAGAATGTGCATTACGTGTATCCCAATACGGACGTGGAGGTGCTGGCCGGTGTGAACCTGACGATCGAGAAAGGCCAGTCCATCGCGCTGGTCGGGCCGTCCGGTGCCGGCAAGACGACGCTTGCGGATGTTTTCCTGGGGATTCTGGAACTGAAAGAGGGGCGGATTCTGTGCGACGGACAGGATATCAGAAAGCACGAGCGGGAGTGGGCCGGAAAACTGGGATATATTCCGCAGACCATCTTTCTGTCTGACGATACGATACGCAACAATGTGGCGTTCGGTCTGGTGGTGGATGAGAGCGAGGACGAGAAAGTGTGGGCGGCGCTGGAACAGGCGCAGTTAAAGGAGTTTGTAGAACAGCTCCCGGAAAGGCTGGACACCAAAATCGGCGAGCGCGGCGTGCGGCTGTCCGGCGGACAGAGACAGAGAATCGGCATCGCGAGAGCCCTGTATACCAATCCGGAGATTCTGGTGCTCGACGAAGCGACATCCGCGCTGGACAACGAGACGGAAAAAGCCGTCATGGAGTCTATCGAACATCTGCTGCTGGGCCGTAAGACGATGATTATCATAGCGCATCGTATTACCACCGTGCGAAACTGCGACATCATCTACCGCGTGGACGGGGGCAATATTGAGCGGGTGACCTACGAAGAACTTCAGGCTGAGGTGGAGAGGAAAACAGACTGACGGAGAGGAAAGCTTACTGTATGGAAAAAAAGTATCAATTGGGTTACTGCGGCACTCTGGGCAGTTTTTTTAACAAAACTACCTATCTGCGGCTGAAAGCGTGCGCGGAAGAATGTGGGAAATTTGTGATCGGCATTCCGGATGAGTACGTTATGGCGCGCCTGTTCGGCGACAGTACATACTGTGCGGAGGATCTGCGCAGGCTGTGGCTGGACTGCCGGTGGGTGGACGATGTCGTCATTCTCGACGTGACGAAGCTCGGCAAGCGCCAGGTGTATGAAGAACTGCGGTACGATGTCTGCTTCTACGGCACGGAGTACGGCGCCGCGTTCGAGGAAGACAGGGCATTTATGGAGGAGAGAGGCATTGCTTTCCGCTCCCTGATGCCGGAGAACGTAGAGGCGCCGGTTTCGGCTGCGCAGGATGCGCTGCGGCTGGCCTTAAACAATGTGCCGCCGGATCAGAAGATCGTGCTCTTTGGCGCCGGTGCGGGCTTTGATTACTATATGCAGAACTATGGCGGCAGATATCGGCCGGCCTATGCGGTGGACTGTACAGAAGAGCCTGAGAATACGGTGAAAGCCGGTGTGGAGATCAGGAAGCCGGACGCGCTGCGGGAGGAGGCGGACAGAGATGTTTTCATTGTCGTCTGCGACGGGGAATATCAGGACGCTCTGCGGCAGCTTCAGACCGCGGGCCTGCACCATTACCGCCCATTGCGCGTCTGGCACGAGGCGGCTCTGATCGAGGAGTTTGCGATGGCGTTTGCGGCCGAGACAGATTATGTAGAGCGGGCGCAGGACACGCTGGCGGTACTCCTGCGGGAGTTCGCCCGCGTGTGTGAGAAATACGGCATTCGGTATTACATGATATGCGGATCGCTGATCGGCGTGATCAGGCATCAGGACATCATCCCCTGGGATGACGACCTGGATATCTGTATCCCGCGGGAGGATTACGAGAAATTGAAGAAGGTTGCCCGCGAGGAGTGGAAAAACGATGAGTTTCTGTTCCTGAATTATGACGAACTCGGGAACGGCGCTTTTCTGGATTTCTTTCCGAGGCTGTTCTATCTGAAAGGAGAGAAATTTCAGGTGAAGCTTTGGAAAAAGGTAAAAGACAGGGCCAAGGCCGATGTGGACGGCAGGCTCTGGATCGATATTTATATTCTGGATAACGCGAGCAGGAGTGAACGAAAGCATAAGATGGCCATGAGTCTGCTCAAGGATATCTATGTCCTGTGCATGGGGCACAGAGGCAGCATCGACTATACGGAGTATGAGAGCAAGCTGTCCGCGCCGGAGATCAGGCTGTTAAAGGTTGTACACAAGCTGGGCCGCTGTCTGCCCTGCAAGATGCTGACCTCTCTGTATGACCGCATCTGCCGCTATGCCGCGAAAGAAGACTGCGAGGATTACTGTATAGCGAACCTGGTGGTATTTTATATTCAGCGAAGAGTCAGGCGGGCTTTCTTTGGAAACGGCATATTGAAGCCTTTCCGGGACTTTGAGGTGCGGGTGCCCGATGATTATGACGGTGTGCTGAACGCGATGGGCTACGGTGGCTATATGAATTTTCCCAGACTTTCCGTCAGGAAACCCTCGCATTATTTCAATACGGACATTAAGCTCTGGTAAAAGCCGGAAAGAAAGGAGAGAGCCCCGACATGGATATTTCCTATCTGGTATTTCTGCAGCGGGTGCGCGAGGCGACTGGCGGGGTTTTCACGAATATGGCGCTGACGGTGACCACGCTCGGAGAGTCGCTTGTGACGTATCTTCTCCTGGCATGGGTCTACTGGTGCGTCGATAAGGCGGCGGGGCAGCTGGCGGCTTTTCACCTTTCGCTCGCCTGCACTTTCAATACCTTTCTCAAGAATGTCTGCCGGGTGGAACGTCCCTGGGTGCGGGATGCGCGGGTCGTCCCCGTGGAGGCGGCGCTCGCCGGCGCGGGCGGGTATTCGTTCCCCAGCGGCCATACGGCGCGGGCTGCGGCGGTCTGGGGCAGCGTCGGTACGGCGTTCTGGCGCGGGCGGGAAAAAGCGCTTTCCGCCTTTTGCTGGCTGGTCGTGCTGGCAGTGGCATTGTCCCGCAATTTTCTGGGCGTTCACACGCCGCAGGATGTGGCGGTTTCACTGCTTGTCGCCGCCGGGCTGCTTCTGGTTCTGCCGAGAGCGCAGGCGTGGGCGGAGAGAAAAGCCGGGCGGGACATCGCGCTGTGCGCCGCAGGCTGTTTTTTGTGTTTTGTGCCCATGCTCAAGGTGGGCTGCATCCCGAATGCGGGCGCCGGCATGGGTTTTCTGATCGGCTGGCTGATTGAGAGGCGTTATGTGCGCTTTGCGGCGTGCGGGAACCTGGCGCACAGGTTTAAGCGGTTTCTGCCGGGGGCGGCGTGCGTGCTGTTTCTGCTGCAGACCATGCAGACTTTTTTGGCTTATGTCGTCAGGGGAAAATATGCGGGCTTTTTTGCCTCCTTTGCGCTGGCGGTCTTTATCATGGCGGGTTATCCGTTCCTGTTTGGACTCTGGGAGACGGGGACGGCGGCGGCCAGGAAGCGGCTCGCGGCGGCCTGTCTGGCGGGTGTTCTGGCAGTCGGGCTGATCATGAGCCTGACCGGTTACCGCTATGCGCACAGAGAGACGGCGGCGCAGGAGACGACGGAGGAGGCAAAAGAGCCAGCGGCATACCCGCTGATTCCCATAGAGCAGGATTTTGACACCATGCGGGTGATCGCGCACAGGGGATATTCGGCGGCTTATCCAGAGAATACGCTGGCGGCGTTCGCCGGCGCGATCGATATCGGCGCGGATTATATCGAGCTGGATGTCCAGATGACGGCGGACGGTGTGATCGTGGTCTTCCACGACGGCGATCTGGCGCGGCTGACGGGAAGCGAGGGCACGGTCGCGGACAGCACCTATGAACAGCTGTCGCAGCTGAACGTAGGCGGCGAGAAAATCCCTACGCTGGAGGAGGCGCTGGAACTGATCAGGGAATCCTCCTGCAATGTATATCTGGAGATGAAAGACATCGGCGAGCGGGACGGCTATGTCGAGCAGACGCTGCGGACGGCCGAGTCGTGCGGTATGAAAGAGCGCTGCATCTTCGCCTCGTTCCGGTACGATTATCTGTGGCGGATCAAGGAGGCCGATCCGCATGTCCCGACGTTATATATCACTTCGTCGGGCGACGTCCGCCTGCCGGAAAAATATCCGGCGGAGTTCTATGGCCTGAATGTGGAGAGCGTCTCCGCCGAGCTGGTGCAGGCGATCCATGAAGCGGGCGGCAGAGCGTTCGTGTGGACGCTGGAGACGCCGGCGCAGATCGATGCGGTCAGGCGGATGGGCGCGGACGGCGTCGTCACGAACCGGGCGGGCATGGCCAGAGTGTTTGTGCATCCGGAGTACGAATGCCTGGCGGACAATTACGAGAGCTCTTTTGCCCTGCCGGGTCTGTACGGGAACGATCTGCCGGAACTGTGCGGGGACATGGTGGTGCAGGGACTGGTGAAAGCCGGGTCATACATCGCCATATCGGCCTACAGCAAATCGGGAGAGCATGACAGTATCCTGTATCTGCTGAACGGGAGCGGCCAGCTTCTGGATATCGTGGATCTGCAGTTCCGGGCGCACACGGGCGGCATCGCCTACGATGAGGAGAGAAATCTCCTGTGGGTGACGGGACCGGACGGTATGGTGTACGCCCTTGACTGGGGCGAGATCACAGGAGGAGTCTATCAGGGGGATATCAAGGCGGCGTTCGACGCGGGGCTGCAGAACCATAACGGCTCCAGGGTGGCATCCTTTTTGACATACGATCACGGAGAGCTTTTCGTCGGCTCCTACGTGGACGGCGACATGGGAAAGCTGCGGCGCTATGCCGTGACGGATGATCTGCAGACCGAGCTGCTGTCGGAGGCGGAGATTCCGCAGCGGATTCAGGGGATCACTTTCGCCTGGGAAGAGGAGACGCAGACCAGATATATGCTGTTAAGCCAGGGATACCAGACGGAGGATTCCGCCTTGCTCGGTTTCGTCTATACGGACGGGTGCGGGGCATATACAGATCCGCTTATCTCTCAGGTGATGCCGGAGGGGATAGAGCAGATCGACATGTCGGGGAAAGGACTTTATGTGCTGTTTGAATCGGCGTCGCGGCCGTACCGGGAGACAGCGCGGATCCCGAACGATCAGGTGTATCTGCTCAGATGGCCGGGGATCATGGAGCAGTAGATACGGAGACGGAAAAGAAAACACAGATGGATGCGGACGGCAGGTGAAATATGAAAGTAGTAATTTTGGCGGGCGGTATGCAGAGCTCGATCAGCAACGAGGCGGAGGGGATTCCGAAGCCCATGGTGGATATCGGCGGCAAGCCCCTGATCTGGCATATCATGAAACATTTTTCGCAGTACGGATTCACGGAGTTTATTGTGTGCGGCGGATATAAGGTGGATAAGATCAAAGAGTATTTCATGGATTTCTATATCTATGAGTCGGATATCACGGTGGATCTGCAGAGCAATACCGTGGAGATTCACAAGAACAGGACGGAAGACTGGAAAGTAACGGTGGTGGATACCGGCCTCTTCTCCGCGACCGGGCAGCGCGTCAGGCTGATTGAGAAGTATGTGGACGGTGATTTTATCGTGACCTACGGCGACTGCCTGTCGGATATCGATGCGGCGGCGCTGACGGCGTGCCATAAGCGGGGCGGCAGAATTGCGACGGTCGCCATGGTGAAGCCTTCGGGCCGCGAGAGACTTCTGCCTCTCGGGACGGACGGGCAGTTTCACTACGGCAGCCTGCAGGACGATACGGGGGACAATGCCTGGGCGAACGGCGACTGTTATGTCTTCACACCGAAAATTTTCGACTTTCTCACAGGCAATTATGAACTGGAGCAGGCACCGTTTATCAGGCTGTGCGAGAAAGATCAGCTCACGGCATACCGACATGCGGGCTATTGGCTGGCGGTTGAAACCAAGAGAGACTTAAACGATGCCGAGAAGCTGTGGAATGCCGGCATGGCTCCCTGGATCAAAGGGCAGGTGAGGGACGTATGAAGACAGTGATCCTGGCGGGCGGCAAGGGCACACGCATCAGTGAGGAGTCGCAGCTGCGGCCGAAACCGATGATCGAGATCGGCGACCGGCCGGTTCTGTGGCATATCATGAAGCTGTACGCGCATTACGGCTTCCATGAGTTTATTATCTGCTGCGGCTACAAGGGGCAGATGATCAAAAAGTATTTTATCCATTATTACGTCAATCAGTCCGACAGCACTTTTCGGCTGATGGACAGGGAGACGGTGGTTCATGAACTCTTTGCAGAGCCCTGGAAAGTCACGCTGGCGAATACGGGCTTAAATACGCTGACAGCGGGCCGTATTCTGAAAATCAGGGATTACATCGGCGAGGATGAGGAATTCTTCCTGACCTACGGCGACGGCGTCTCAGACGTTGATCTGCGGGCGCTTCTTGACTTTCATCACAGGCAGGGCAGGACGGTGACCATCACGACGACACAGCCGCCGGGAAGATTCGGCGCGCTGCAGATTGATGAGCGCGACAGGGTCGTGGGTTTTAAGGAGAAAGCGAGAACGGATTCGGCCTGGGTCAACACAGGTTTTATGGTGATGAACAGGCGGGTGTTTGATTATCTGGGAGATGGAAGCGAGATGCTGGAGGCAGGGCCTTTTGAGAAGCTGGCCGCCGCCGGAGAGATGGCGGCTTACCGGCATGAAGGTTTCTGGTCGCCCATGGATACACTGCGGGACAAAGCATATCTGGAAGAGCTGTGGGACAGCGGCAGGGCGCCGTGGAAAGTGTGGTGAGAACGGCGCAGCCGGACACGGCCGCGATACCTTGACAAACGCCTCTGAAATACAGTAAAATTAACGAATAAGAGTATATTTTACTGACGGCGGCGAACGGGAAAGGAGAGGCATTCATGGAGCATCGGAATCCGATACAGAGCGACACGCACACGAAATTTATCACGATCGGTGAGATCATGCTGCGCCTGACGCCGCCGAATTATGAGAAGATCCGCATGGCGAGCACTTTCGAGGCGAGCTATGGCGGCAGCGAGGCGAACATCGCGCTGGCTCTGGCGAATCTGGGCATCGACAGCACATTCTTTTCGGTAGTGCCGAACAACAGCCTGGGCAAAAGTGCGATCCGCATGCTCAGAAGCAATGACGTACACTGTACGCCGATGATTTTAAGTACGCCGGAGGAGACGCCGACGCACCGTCTCGGCACCTATTATCTGGAGACAGGATACGGGATAAGGCCCAGCAAGGTGACTTATGACCGTGCCCACAGCGCCATGGCGGAATATGATTTCGGCAGTGTGGATCTGGGCGCGCTGCTTGAGGGCTTTGACTGGCTACACTTAAGCGGCATCACGCCGGCGCTTTCCCAAAACTGCAGGGAGTTGATTCTGAACAGTCTGCAGAAAGCGAAAGAGCTGGGGCTGACCGTGAGTTTCGACGGCAATTTCCGCAGCCTGCTCTGGTCATGGGAGGAGGCGCGGGATTTCTGCACAAAATGTCTGCCCTATGTGGATGTCCTGCTGGGGATTGAGCCCTATCACTTATGGAAAGACGAAAATGACCACACCCAGGGAGACTGCAAGGACGGCGTGCCGCTGCAGCCCAGCTACGAGCAGCAGGACGAAATCTTCCGCCTGTTCGCGGAACGTTACCCGAATCTGAAATATATCGCCCGCCATGTGCGGTATGCGCACAGCGGCAGCGAGAACAGCCTGAAAGCATTTATGTGGCATGAGGGACATACGTTTGAGAGTCGTCTGTTCACGTTCAATATTCTGGACAGGGTGGGAGGCGGCGACGCCTTTGCCAGCGGGCTGATCTACGCGATCATCAACGATTACAAACCGATGGATATGATCAATTTTGCGGTGGCCAGCAGCGCCATCAAGCACACGATCCGCGGCGACGCCAACATCACGGACGATGCACAGGCAATCCGCAATCTGATGAATATGAATTTTGATATCAAGCGCTGAGCGCAGAAAGGATCCGTGTTATGGGGAAAGTACCGGACAGTTATGCCACCATAGACGCGCAGATGTTATTGAAGACGGAGGATGAAGTCCTGCGCAGATTCTTAGGGCAGGGCAATCAGGATATGTTTACGTCTTTTCTCAATTATCTGCATGCCGACGACAGGGATAAATTCAAAAATGCCGTCAGGGAGATCAGGGAGAAAGACATGCCGAAGAACGAGGTCATGATCCGCCTGGCTGACGGCGAAAAGAGCTATCACTGGAGTGTCATCGAAATGACGGGCCCGACCGCCAGTTCGGAGGCGGATCATACAGAGATTTACCATCTGCACGTGACGGATCCGGACGACGATATCAGGCGGCAGCTGGAGGAATATATCGATGAGTACGGGGCCTATCTCGATCTGCTGAACGGCATCCTGTTCTCCTACGAGGTCGCCGCGAAGCGGCTGTTCATCTTCATGCGCAACGGGGGACAGCAGCTTACGTTCTTCGACGGTTCTCTGGATGACTGGCAGACGGAGATGAAGAACGGGAAGCTGGATGCGGGGAGCGACGCGGTATTTTCGGGACTCTGCAGGGACTTGGAGATGCGGCGCAGCGCTTTTTCCTACACAGTCAAAACCAGTTTCTTCTCCAGTGAGAATAAGAAAGAGCAGTATCAGTTCAAGGCGCAGCTGGTCGACGGGCCGGACGGCGGGAAGATTCTGGGCTGTATCCGTTCCGTGGAACAGCATGGCGGCATGCAGACCGGCTCAGAGTATGTCAGGGATACCGCGATTCCTGTCCTGAACAAGAAATCCATCATGGACTATGCGAAGCGCGCCATGACTGTCGGTGACAACAAGGTGTGTCTCGTGATTCTCGATCTGGACAATTTCAAGACGGTCAACGACACGCTGGGACACATGGTGGGAGACGAGGTGCTCTTGCGAACGGCGGAGATTATCAAGGCGGCGCTGGGAGACAGAGGTATTCTGGGGCGTATCGGCGGCGATGAGATGATGATTGTCTTCCCGCAGGTGGAGAGCGAGACGGAGCTGCGCAATACGCTGCGCACGATCCGCACCAACATCGAGTGGGAATATCAGGATAAATGGGAAGAAGTGAAAGTGACCTGTTCCATGGGCGCCGCGGTCTACCCGGATAACGGCAAGAGCTATGACGAGACGTTTGGCCTGGCTGACAAGATGCTCTATATCGCGAAGAGCAAGGGTAAGAACCGCTATGTCATCTTCGTGCCGGAGATCCACGGCGCGCTCTTAAACCCCGATCAGAAGACGACGGAGGATATTCTGCAGAAAGTGCAGGGCGACAGAAGCGGCGTGATGCAGCAGCTGCAGGAACAGTTCCTGATGCGCCATGCCATGACGTTCGAGCAGGTATTAAATTCCGTGGGAACATGCTTTAATCTCGACGGCATTGTGTGTGTCAGCGGTAAGCGTTTCTCCGAGAGCCGGGCGAATATCTGGAGCCATCAGGGATATCAGTATGGCGTGAAAGATCCGGTATTCTGCTCTCCGGAGCCCGGTTTTCTGGACAGCTTTGACGACAACAATACGCTGGTCATCCACGCGATTGCGAATCTGGAGAGCAAGACGGAGACGCTGTACACCAGATTGAAAGAGGAGAAAGTGGAGTCGGTACTCTTCTATAAGTTTGCGCCGACGAGCAAATACAGCGGCTATCTGATCTTTGCCAAATCGTCGAGGCGGCAGATGTGGTCCGAGGAGGACAAGGTGCTCCTCGCCCTCGTGGGCAAGATCGTGGAGCTGGCCATGGCCACTTAAGTTACAGATTGAGTCCTCTGTCCTCCTCGCAGCCCAGCATGATATTCAGACATTGGATCGCCGCGCCGGACGCGCCCTTGCCGAGATTGTCAAAGCGCGAGGAGAGGAGGAGCCTGTCGGGATTGCCGGTCACATAGATTTCCAGACCGTCCCAGCCGGAGCGGACGTTCCCGCCGAGAAAGCCCTTTGTCTCGGCCTCTGCGCCGTAGGGCATCACGCGGATGAAGCGTTCGCCCGCATAGTAATCCGCATAGAATTCCTGCAGCCTCTCCGGTGTCGGAGAGGTTTTTAGATATTCCGCGTACAGCGGCACGGATACGACCATCCCGCTGTAATAGTCTGCTATAATGGGAGAGAATAGAGGCTCTTTCGCCAATCCCGGTATCTTTTTCATCTCTTTCAGATGCTTATGCTGCTGGCTCAGCGCGTATTCTCTGGGGGAATCGTACTCTTTCGGCCGGTCTTCGGCCTCGTAGTCCGCGATCACTTTTCTGCCGGCGCCGCTGTAGCCGGTGATCGAGAAAGCGGAGAGCGGATAGTCCGCGGGCAGCAGGCCTTCCGCGACGAGCGGGTAGACTAAGGAGATGAAGCCTGTGGCGTGGCAGCCGGGGACGGCGATGCGTTTTCCCTCGCGTATCGACGTCCGGAAACTGTCGGACAGCTCCGGGAAACCGTAGGCCCAGCCGGGTTCTGTGCGGTGTGCCGTGGAGGGGTCGATGATCCGCACATGGTCGTTCTCCACGAGGGAGACGGACTCGATTGCCGCCGCGTCCGGCAGGCAGGTGAACGTGATGTCCGAGGCGTTGATGAGGCGTCTTCTCTCGCTCGGGTCTTTGCGCAGATCCGGTGAGATCGTGAGCAGTTCTATGTCGTCCCGCCCGCGGAAGCGCTCGTGGATCCTTAAACCTGTCGTTCCTTCACTGCCGTCTATAAATATTTTTGTCTTCATCGTCATTCTCCGTTTCGATTGTTTGTCATAGTATGGATATCGTGCAGGTATCGGGCTGCCTGCGTGTATGCTGTCATTCAGTATAGGATTTTTTGCGGGCGCTGTCAATGTTGTGTCGGCGCGGCGGGCGTGGGAATCCCCGCGATGTCATTGCGCAGGAGAATTGAATTTCCTTAATGCGCCCGGACATTTGCATATTTTCGGCGCATATGGTATAGTGGGCGCAAGAAGTGCCATAATCGAAGAAAAACACACTTATGCAGCAGGGGAAAGTACCGGAATCGGTATATGCGGTATATAAGTATTATGTAAGAAGGAGTGATGATTACCATGTCATATGATGAGTACAGCGCAGCTCAAAAGATTGCACAGAAAGATTACCGGGCGCACGTGCAGAAAGGCGATTATCCTTATCTGCCGGCGCTGGATGAGATACTGTCTTTTGTCAAGGTGGAATATGAAGTGAGTATCGGGACCTGCGAGATCCCGCTGGAACTGATTGTCGGCACGAGGACGAGAGGGCGGACGAACGCTTTCGCGTCGAATTTCATGCCGCTTCTGGATTCACAGTCGGAGTTTGCCGGCAAGTGGATTCATCTGTGCACGTCCCTGCAGGAGGAGGGACTGCGGGATCCCATCAAGGTCTACGAGTTTATGAACCGTTTCTATGTGCTGGAGGGCAATAAGCGTGTCAGCGTCTTAAAATATCTGGACGCTTACAGTGTGCCCTGCAGCGTGATCCGGGTGGTGCCGAAGCGTTCCAAATCCAAAGAGAACGAGATTTACTATGAATTTCTGGATTTCTATGAGATCACCCAGATGAATATCGTCTATTTCAGTGAAAAAGGCAGATTTGCCCAATTTCTGGAACTGACGGGGACGCCGGCGGGAGAGCAGTGGACTTCCGACGACCGCCTGGAATTCTATTCCCTGTATGCGCGCTTCCGCAAGGCTTTTGACGCGAAAGGCGGGAGTAAGCTGCCGATCACCGTCGGCGACGCGCTGTTGGCTTACATGACCGTGTTTGGTTATCAGGAGATGAAGCAGAAGAGCGTGCAGGAGTTCAAGAAAGATCTGGCGACGATCTGGGACGAGTTCGTAGTGCTGACGGAGGAGAAGTCGATTGAACTTTTGATGGAGCCTCCCAAGGAGGAGACGAAAAACAAGAACCTGTACAAGAATCTGCTGAATCTGATCCTGCCGGACAATGCGTCTCGGGTGAAGATCGCTTTCCTGTACGAGAAGAACCACAGGACATCCAAATGGGCCTACAGCCACGAGCTGGGACGCCTGTACCTGGAAAATGTATTTCCGGGACAGGTGGAGACGAAAGCGTTCGAGAATATCGTCCCCGGCGTAACCGACCTGGAGACGATGGAACAGGTTATTGCGGACGGCTACAATCTGCTCTTTACCACGTCGCCGGTGATGATACCCGCCAGCCTGAAGATCGCGGCGAACCATCAGGACGTGAAGATTTTAAACTGCTCGCTCAACACTTCGCACCCGACGCTTCGCACGTACTATGCGAGAATGTACGAGGCAAAATTCCTGGCGGGCGCCATCGCCGGTTCCATGACTAACACGAACAAGATCGGCTATATCGCGGATTATCCGATCTACGGCATGGCGGCGAGCATCAACGCCTTTGCGCTGGGCGCGCGCATGGTGAATCCGGATGCGAAGATTTATCTGGACTGGAACACCTTAAAGGACAGGAAAGTGCAGATCACACAGGATCCGGAGATCAACTACATCATGGACAGGGATATGGCGGTTCCGAACGATTCCTCCAGACGCTTCGGTCTCTATTGCATCGGCGGGGATAAACCGGACAATCTGGCGATGACCACCTGGCACTGGGGCAAGCTGTATGAGAAGATTGTGAGGATTGTCCTGAACGGCACCTGGAAAGAGGAGGAGGCCGCCACGGGAAGCCGCGCCATCAATTACTGGTGGGGGCTGTCGGCGGGCGTGGTCGATCTGATCTGCTCGCAGGATCTGCCGAAGAGTACCCAGAGACTGGTGAATCTGCTGCGCAGCAATATCTGCTCCGAGACGCTGGTGCCTTTCTACGGGGAGATCATCTCTCAGGACGGCAGCGTCAGAAACGAGGCGGAACAGTTTATGACGCCGCAGGACATCATCACGATGGACTGGCTGGTAGACAATGTGGCGGGCACTATCCCGACCGTCGAGGAACTGACGCAGGAGGCGCAGTCGGTGGCCAGGATGCAGGGCTTTGGCAGGACGCAGACGGACGAGTGACAGCGGATGACAGGCAGGTTTGCCAAACATACAGATCTATGACTTACAGAGGATAAGGCACAAGGTACAGAGGATATGATGGGGATAAGGGGAATGTCCGATGAGAATTATGGCGATAGCAGACGAGGAGTCCAAGCTGTTGTGGGATTACTTTGACAAAAGTTATCTGGAGGGGATTGATCTGATCCTCTCCTGCGGAGATCTGAAGCCGCAGTACCTGTCGTTTCTGGCGACGTTTACCTCCGTGCCGATCCTGTATGTGCACGGCAACCATGACGACCGCTATGCGGAGACGCCGCCGGACGGCTGTATCTGCATTGAGGATACGATCTACGTCCACAACGGCGTGCGCATCCTGGGTCTGGGCGGTTCCATGCGCTACAAGCCCGGCGAGCATCAGTACACGGAAAAGCAGATGCGGCGGCGCGTGCGGAAACTCTGGTGGAAGCTGAAATACCACAAAGGCTTTGACATTCTGCTGACTCACGCGCCGGCCTATCAGCACAATGATCAGGAGCATCTGCCCCACAGGGGATTTCAGATTTTCCGGGAACTGCTGGACAAGTACAGGCCGGCATATTTTATCCACGGGCATGTACACTTAAATTACGGCAGGTTCCCGCGCGTCTCCATGTACAATGAGACACAGGTTATCAATGCGTACGAGAAGTATATTTTCGACTTCGATCTCTGAAGAGGAGAACAGTCAAAAGGCGAGAGTGCAGGAGACGATGATAAAATATCTGAGAAAATACTGGCTGTTTTTCATATTGGCGCCTCTTTTCATGCTGGGCGAGGTGAGCATGGATCTGCTGCAGCCCAGACTGATGGGGCGTATCGTGGACGAGGGCGTGCTGGGGCTGTCGAACGGCGGCGTCGGGGATATCGCCCTCGTCATGTCTACAGGGGTTCGCATGATCGGACTTGTCCTGTTCGGCTGCCTGTGCGGTATTCTGTCCGGCGTGTTCGCCAATCTGTGCAGCCAGAACTTCGGCAACGATGTCCGCAAGGCGGCTTTCCGGCGGGTGATGGCTTTCTCTTTTGAGCAGACCGACCGTTTCTCCACGGGTTCCCTGATCACACGCGTGACCAACGATATCACCCAGATCCAGAATCTGGTGTCACAGTGCATCAGGGGATTTGTGCGGACTTTCCTGCTCTTTGCGGGCGGTATCGTCTGTATGCTCTCTCTGCACTTAAGCTTCGGCGTGGTGGTGGCCTGCGCGATGCCGCTTATCGTGCTCTGCGTCCTGTTTTTTATCGGCAGGGCCAATCCGCTGTTTGCCGTACTGCAGGAAAAGCTGGACCGCCTGAACAACGTCATGCAGGAGAATGTGTCGGGCACGCGGGTCGTCAAGGCGTATGTGAAAGAAGCGTATGAGCAAGAGCGTTTCGGGGCTGCCAATGACGGACTGGTGGAGACACAGCTTCGGGTGCTTCTGTTGTTTTCCTACATGACGCCGATTATGAATATCATTCTGAACGTGTCCGTGGTGGCCGTCATCAAAGTGGGCGCGCTGCAGGTCGGCGCCGGGAATGTCACGCCGGGCGACGTGATGGCTGCGGTCACCTACATCTCCCAGATTTTGAATGCCGTGATGCGGGTGAATATGATTTTTCAGATGGTGTCCCGCGGCGTGGCGTCGGGCAGACGGGTGCAGGAGGTGCTCGACTGTGAGCCAGCGATCAGGGACGGCGCTTTTGACGGCGATACGCCGGTCAGGGGCAAGGTGGAGTTTCGCGACGTGTCGTTTGCCTATCCGGGGATGGGCGGCGAGAGGGTGCTCTCACACCTGAACCTGACGATACATCCCGGTGAGACTTTCGGTATCCTGGGCGCTACCGGCTGCGGCAAATCCACGCTGGTCAATCTGATCCCGCGCTTCTATGACGCAACGCAGGGACAGGTTCTGGTGGATGACGTCGATGTGCGGGACTATACGCTGCCTGCCCTGCGCGGCAGGATCGCTGTGGCGCTTCAAAAGAGCGAGGTCTTTGGCACAACCATCAGGGAAAATATCGCCTGGGGTGATCCGGAGGCTTCGGAGGAGCAGATCCGCCGCGCGGCGGATGCGGCGCAGGCCACGGAATTTATCGACGCGAAAGCGGACGGGCTGGACGAGCGGGTAGCCCAGGGAGGGCACAGTCTGTCCGGCGGGCAGAAACAGCGCGTGGCCATTGCCAGGGCGGTCTTAAAGAACGCGGAGATCCTGATCTTCGACGACACGACGAGTGCCCTCGACCTGAAGACGGAAGCGAAGCTGTATGAGGCACTGAAGCGGGAGTACGCCGACATGACCAAGATCATCATAGCCCAGCGGATCGCCTCGGTGAAAGATGCGGACCGCATCGCCGTGATCGACAACGGCAGGCTGGCGGCCTGCGGCAGTCACGAGGAACTGATGGCGGGCAGTGAAATTTACAGGGATATCTATGATTCCCAGCTGAAGAGGTAGACGATGGGTGAGCAGAGAGAACAGTCCATGAGCAATTACAAGCTGCCCGGTATGCGGGGGCCGCGCAACAGGCAGGTGGAGAAGCCGCAAGAGGGCTTTAAGACGCTGCGCCGTCTCGTGCTGTATTTTGCCGGGGAGCGCAGGGTAGTGCTTTTCCTGTTTTTTGTGGTCTTCGTCGTGGTGATCGCCTCCGTCTATGCGCCCAGACTGCAGAGCGACGCCATTGACAGTATCTCCGCGCGGGATTTCGGGGCGCTGCCGGCGACGCTTCTTGTGATGCTTGCGGTGTACGCGGTGCAGAGCGTGGGCACATTCCTGCAGAGCAGGGAGAGCGCGGTCTTGAGTCAGCGCGTGGTGAAACGCATGCGGGAAGATCTCTTCGACTGTGTGGTCAATCTGCCGGTCAGCTATATCGACAGCCACTCTCACGGGGATATCATGAGCCGCATGACGAATGATGTGGAGAACATCTCCAACACGGTGTCGCAGTCCTTGAGCTCCCTGTTTTCCGGTGTGCTGACCGTGATCGGCACGGTGGCGATGATGCTGTGGCTGTGCCCGCCGCTCGCGCTGCTCTCCTGCACCACGGTGATCCTGACGGTGACGGCGACGAAATTTCTCTCCGGCGCGATGCGCACATTCTACCGCAGGCGGCAGGCGCTGCTGGGGGCGCTTAACGGCACGGTGGAGGAGATGGTCGGCGGCTGCCGGACGGTGGCGGCCTACGGGCGGCAGGAGGCGGTGACGGCGTCTTTTGACAGGACGGCGGACGAACTGACCAGGGCAGGTATCTTCGCGGAGATTCTGGGCGGTTCCATGGGGCCTGTGATGAATGTCATCAACAATGTGGGCTTTGTCATTATCGCGGCTTTCGGCGGTTACTTCGCGGTGCACGGCGTGATCTCCATCGGCATCATCTCGGCTTTTATCGTCTACGCCAAGCAGTTCGGCCGCCCTATCGACGAGATTGCGCAGATCTACGGACAGATTCAGACCGCCGTCGCGGGCGCGGAGCGAGTGTTCGCGATCATCGACGAGGCGCGGGAGGACAAGTCGGGAAGCGGGACTATGGAGGGGGCGAAAGGCGTCATCAATTTCCGCGGCGTCAATTTTTCCTATCTGCCCGGACAGCAGGTGCTGCACGATTTTGACCTGGAAGTGCGGGCGGGCCATAAGATCGCGCTGGTGGGCGCTACCGGCAGCGGCAAGACGACGGTGGTAAATCTGCTGATGCGCTTCTATGACGTGGACAGCGGAGAGATTCTGATCGACGGCGTCAATATCAGGGATATCGACTGCCGGTCGCTCAGGGAGAACACTGCCATCGTACTGCAGGATACCGTGCTCTTTGCGGACACGGTGCGCAACAATTTGAAGTACGGAAGACAGGACGCCACGGATGAGGAGATGGAGGAAGCGGCGCGCATGAGCAACTGCCACGACATGATTCTGCGCCTGCGGGACGGCTACGACACGCTCCTGACAGGGGAGGGCAGTCTCTCCCAGGGGCAGCGGCAGCTTCTGGCTATCGCGAGGGCATTTCTGGCACAGCCGAAGATCCTGATTCTGGACGAGGCGACATCCAGCGTGGACACCCGCACGGAGAAGCGGATTCAGGATGCCATGGTGAAGCTGATGGAGAACCGGACGAGCCTGATCATCGCGCACCGCCTGTCAACCATCAGGGATGCGGATTACATCGTCGTCATGGACAGGGGCAGGATCATCGAGGCGGGCAATCACGAGGAACTGATCGCGGCGCGGGGCAAATACTACGAGCTGTACATGACACAGTTCGCGGGCAGCGCGACTTAAGATTTTTTCTTCTTTATCAGGCAAAAGATATTGCTATATCACGCGCAAATGTGTAATATAGAAGTATATCGTAATCGGCAGTGCGCCGGCGGTATACAAAAAGAAAAACGAGAAGGGGACATGAGGTATGAAAAACTTGAAACTGAATCTCACGATCAAGATTCTGGGGTGCGTTCTGCTTCCGGTTTTGCTGCTCGTGATTTTCGCGGTCATGTCGATCAACAGCGTGGGCACGCTGATGGCGGACAGGCTGCAGGAGGATCATCTGGAGACGGCCAACTACGCGGTGTGGCATATGCTGGACAGCGTGAACACGGAGCCTTTCTCCCTGCAGGGGGAGAACCTGTATCGCGGGGATGTGGATCTGACGGCGGATTCTTCCATGATCGATACCTACAAGGAGGAGGCGGAGGTAGAGATCACGCTGTTCTACGGCAAGACGAGAAGGGCGACGACCATCATCGGGGCGGACGGCAACCGCATTCTGGGGACCGAGATGGCGGATGAACTGTATCAGCAGATCAAGGCGAACGGCTATTATTTCTCGGACAGCGTGTCCGTGGAGGGTGAGCCGTACTACGGCGTCTACACGCTGTTTGCGGACGGCGGCGAGGGCAACGAGCTGATCGTCTTCACGGGCGTTTCCGTGGTGAACACGCATGCCATCTATTCGACGCGCATGACGACCAACACGATCTTCATGATCGCGATCGGCGTACTCTTCTTCCTGATAGCGCTCTTCGTGGTGAGAGGTATCGTGCGGAATATCCAGGAGTCCGTCGCGAATCTGGATGAGGTGGCGGACGGCAAGCTGAATTTCGAGGTCCGCGAGAAGATGACGGCGAGAGGGGACGAGGTCGGCAATATCGCCCGTTCCATCGATTCCCTGATGAAGAAATTTATCGATATTGTGGACGACCTGAACGTGTCTTCGGATACGCTGACGGATTTCTCGGACAGCATCAAGACGAACTTCGCTTCGATCAACGAGTCCATCGCGAATATCAATATCGCGGTGGAGGAGATCGCCACCGGCGCGACCAACCAGGCCAACGAGACGCAGTCCGTCGCGGAGCAGATGAACGAGATGGGCTATGCGGTGGACAAGGCGTCGGACAGTATCGTGACATTAAAACAGAGCGCGGAGAGCATGGAGGCCTCCAACCGGGAAGTGCGGGCGACGCTGGAGGATCTGGTGAAGATCAGCACGAGGACGAGAGAATCCATCGAGGAAGTGCAGCAGCAGACGGACGACACGAACCGCTCCGTCATGGAGATCCAGGATGCCATCGCCCTGATCTCCAATATCGCGGGACAGACGAACCTGCTGTCGTTGAACGCCTCCATCGAGGCGGCGAGAGCCGGCGAGCAGGGACGCGGTTTCGCGGTGGTTGCGGACGAGGTGCGCAAGCTGGCGGAGCAGTCGCGTGAGTCCGCGGAGCAGATCGACAATATCGCGAGACAGCTGATCGACAAGTCCAACAGCAGCGTGGAGGCGATGCGTGCCGTCACGGAGGAGATGCAGAACCAGTACGACAAGCTGAACCAGACGAAGAACGTCTTCGGCCAGCTGGACGGCGAGATCCAGAACGTGACGGATGCGGTGGACAGCATCGCCGGAGAGATCGACAACATCAACAATTCCAAGAACGAGGTCTACAGCAATCTGGAAAGCTTGGCGGCTATCTCTGAGGAGAACGCGGCTTCCACGCAGGAGACTTCGGCCACCATGACCCAGCTGAGCGAACTCGTCAACGAGTGCGACAACTCGGTCGGCAGGCTCGGCGCGATCAGCGATTCGCTGGAGGGCAATGTCAAGAAATTTACGCTGTAGAAGCGCAGGGTAAATCTGCCATAGGGTTTTGTATACACGGAAGAAGATACGTCTGTATTTGCATGATGTGAATACAGACGTTCTTCGTCACGGCGGAGATGAATATCATAATAAAGACGAGGAGGAGAAAGGCGTATGCTGAGAGAAAGAGGATTTTACAGAGGGATTGATCTGGGAGGCTGGCTGTCCCAGTGTGATTACAGTGAGGACAGACTGGATCATTTCATCACCGAGCCGGACTTCGCGAAGATCGCGTCCTGGGGGCTGGATCATGTGCGGATACCGGTGGACTACAATATTCTGGAGAGCGAGGACGGCACGGCTTACCTCGAGAGCGGCTTCGCGAGGATCGAGGGGGCGATCGGCCTGGCGCGGAAGTACGGACTGAACGTGGTCCTCGACCTGCACAAGACCGCGGGGTTTTCGTTCGACGCGGGTGAGAACGAGAGCGGCTTCTTCGAGAGTGAAAAATATCAGGAGCGCTTCTACAGGCTGTGGGAGGAGCTGGCAAAGCGGTTCGGAAAGGATGCGGACCATGTGGCCTTTGAACTGCTGAACGAGGTGACGGATCAGTGCTTCAGCGGGGCGTGGAACCGGATCTCCCGCGAGTGCATCAGGCGGCTCCGCGCCTATGCGCCGGACACAGTGATTCTGCTCGGCAGCTACTGGAATAACAGTGCGGAGGCGGTGAAAGACCTGGAGAAGCCCTACGACGACAAGGTGGTCTACAATTTCCACTGCTATGAGCCGTTTCCTTTCACACATCAGGGGGCGTACTGGGTGGACTGCCTCGACAGGGAGGCACGGCCCCGCTTCGACGAGATGAACGCCACGCCGGAATACTTCGAGAAGCTGTTTGCCGAGGCGCTGCAGAAAGCGGCGGAGAACGGCACGGAACTCTACTGCGGCGAGTACGGCGTCATCGATATCGCCAGGCCGGAGGACGCGCTTGCGTGGTTCCGGGTGATCCACAGCGTGTTCGAGAAGCACGGGATTGCCAGGGCGGCCTGGAGCTATAAGGAGATGGATTTCGGCATCGCGGACGCCCGCATGGACGGGGTGCGCGAAGAACTGCTTGCCTGCCTGTAATATTTTTTCAAAGCAGCGGCAATGACGGAAAGGGAGAAAGGTTTTGAGCGGAGACGGCAGAAATAAGGAAAACCAAAATGGCGGCGCGGGCAGTGTACGGGTGCTGTTCAAGCGGATCTGGGAATATCTGCTTTTGACTCTCGGCGCGGCGGTGGCGGCCTTTGCCGTCGAGGAATTTCTCGTCCCGAACACGATTCTGGACGGCGGTGTGGTCGGCGTCGGCATTATCGTCAATCGCCTGAGCGGGATCAAGCTGAGTATTCTCACCTTTGTGCTGAACCTGCCTTTTATGATCGTCGGCTACAAGGTCCTCGGCAGGAACTTCTTCATCAAGGCCGGGTATTCCATGGCGGCCTTCTCCGTCTTCCTGGAGCTGTTCGCGCCGCTTGCGAATATGACGACGGAACCGCTTCTGGCGGTCTGCTTCGGCGGTATTCTGCTGGGCGCGGGCGTGGGTATGGTGATCTCGGCGGGCGGCTGTCTGGACGGCACGGAGACGGTGGCCATTCTCATCAACCGCAAGACGGATTTTCCTGTGGGACGGACGGTGTTAATCATCAACGTGGTGATCTACACCATAGCCGGGTTTGTGTTCAACTTCGACTCGGCGATGTACAGCCTGCTTGCCTACTATATCGCCTCCAAGGTGCTGGACTTCATCGACAACGGTATGAACCAGGCGAAGGCCGCCATGATCATCACAAACGACGGCGCGGCCATCGCGGATATGATCTATCAGCGGATGGGACGGACGGTGACGATTCTGGAGGGCGAAGGACTGCTCAGCGGCAGGAAAGATGTGGTATACTGCGTGCTGAACCGTCTGGAGGTCTATGAACTGAAGAAACTGATCAACGAGGCGGACGCCAGTGCGTTCATCGCGATCAACGAGGTGTCCGAGATCATCGGCAACCACATCAAGAAAAAAGCGGCTGCCTGATCAATCTGTCAGGCAGCGCCTTTTTATATCGGTATCAGTATTTTACGCCCCAGACGCTTTCGTTGGAACCGACCGCGCTGAACGTCATCACCGGCGTTCCCGCCTCGTCGTTCATGGCGCAGAAGACGCCGCTGTACTCCTTGTCATTGCAGGTAAAGTGCATATAGTATGTGCCGTCGGTCATCTCCCAGGTGCCTGTGATATCCTGGCCGTACACGTTGCCGCGCTCGGACAGGAACAGCTTGAAAGGCTGGGCGATATTGGCGTCGATGGCCGTGCCCTGGTTGATGACATAGTATTCTCCCGCCACTTCGGACTTGTCGTAGCCGGTCTCGGAGACGGTTTCCTTTTCCGTGGCGTAGGGCAGCATGCAGGGCCAGCCCTCTTCGTTTACGAGGAACTGGTGAACCCGGGGTTCGTGATCCTCCGTCTTGTTGTCGAAGCGGGTGTGGAACACGATATATTCTTTGCCGTCCGTGTCGATGAAAGCGGAGTTGTGGCCCGTCGCCATATAGGCCATCTCCAGACTCGGCAGATAGTAGTTGCCGGAGAGCTTCAGGCCGTATCTGCTGTGGTCAGACCCTTTTGCGGGATATTCGCCGTTCATGTCCACATAAGGCCCCTCCACTGTCTCGGAGCGGAAGACGCGGATCTGATAGCCTCCCTCTCTGGTGAGAGAGCCGTAGGACACGAAGAGATAATAGTAGCCGTGCGCCTGGTCATAGAGGATATAAGGCCCCTCCATGGACATATGGCCGCCGCCCATCAGCTGTCTGCCGAAGTAGGCATCGACATGATTGTCGGGATTCGCCTCCGGGTGAATCACCGTGCCGGTCTGCGGGTCCAGCTCGATCAGGAAGATGCCGCCCGACCAGGAGCCGTAAGTCATCCACAGCCTGTCGTCCTCGTCATAGAAGATCGTGGGGTCTATGGCATTGGGATAGTCGTTGAAATTGTATTCATTGGATGCGGAGATGTAGTTCTCTTCCGCGTATTCCCTGCTCACATAATCCAGCACATCCGTCGCGTCGATTGTCTCTTCGGTGAAGCCGGAGTAGATAAGCGGCCCCTGCCAGGCGTACGGCCCCTGTGCCTCGGACGAGGTCGCGTAGCACAGATTGGAAGCGTTCCAGGTGGAAGTCGTGCAGAAATACATATAGTACATATTCTGCGTCTTGTTGTAGATGACATCCGGCGCCCAGATATGTCTCGTCCGGTCGTCCGTGGGAATCAGGCTGTGCTTGTTGCCGGCATAGTCAAAGGCATGCTCGGAGGCGAGAAGCCTGTCGTAGATCGGGTTGTTTAACTGATAGCCGTTGCCGATATTCGTCCAGTGGCGCAGGTCCGTGGAGGATGCGCCGGACATATGGGAACCGAAGATGTAGTAGGTGCCGTCCGCCTCTATGATGGAGGGATCGTGCACGCTGGCGCCGGCGGGGATGGAGGCGGTCGGTATGCCGTCGTAGCTTACGGTGAAATCGGAGGGAATCTTTTCCGGAAAGATTCTGTCCGCGTTCAGACAGACGACGATGGCGGCGCCTGCGAGAACCACAATGCCGATCCCGGCGGTGAGCAGCAGTTTTTTGTTCATGGTTTGCTTCCTTTCTGTATCATGATTTGCGCGGCCTGATCCTGTCAGGGAGCGTCTTGCCTTCATCATAACAGAATCCGTTTTGATTTTCATCTATATTTTTAAAATATTTTAAATTATTTTATCTTGACTAATCAACCTAAAATGATATAATAAAATTTGTTATATTTTATATATATCTAAAACATATGGAGACGCTGCCGCCCACGGCAGTCAGTTTCCCTATAGTGTCAGGAGAAAAACTATGCTGCATATCAAATCATTGGACGAGGGTTTGGATATTTTCAAGGCGCTGGGCTCGGACGTCCGCATTGAAATCATCAAAATTCTTTCGGAAAACCGCGGTATGAATATGAACGAACTGGCCGCGCGGCTGAATATCACCAACGGCGCGCTGACCAGCCATATCAAAAAGCTGGAAGACTGCGGCCTGGTCATGATCACGAACGAGTCGGCGGGACACGGCAACCAGAAGAAGTGCACGGTGCGTCTCGACAAGATCCTGATCGACGTCAATCCTGAGGAGGATATCAAGAATATCTACCAGACGGATATCAAGGTGGGGCATTACTCGGACTACAACGTGTATCCGACCTGCGGCCTGGCCTCCGACAAGGCGATTATCGGCGAGGTGGACGACGCGCGCTACTTTGCGCATGCCGACAGGTACGAGGCGGACATCCTGTGGTTCACCAGGGGATATGTGGAGTACATTATCCCGAACTTTATCCCGGCCGGGCAGAAGATCGACCAGATCAGCATCTCCCTGGAACTCGGCTCGGAAGCGCCCGGCTGCAACGACGTGTGGCCCTCGGACATCTCGTTCTTCCTCAATGAGAAGAAAGTGGCGATGTGGACGAGCCCCGGCGATTTCGGCAGCGTCAAGGGTATCTTCACGCCGGAATGGTGGTTCCCGAACTGGAATCAGTACGGACTGTTAAAGATTCTGGTCATCAACCAGAAAGGAACTTTCATCGACGGCCTGCAGGTGTCGGACGTCACCATCACGGATTTTCAGTTCGACTATCACAGCACGATCAAGCTGAAGCTGGAGGTGGAGGAGGACGCCGAACATGTAGGCGGGCTGACGGTCTTCGGCAGGAATTTCGGCAATTACAATCAGGATATCGCCGTACGCATCAACTACAGCCCTGTCGCTCCCTGAAAAACGAAAAAAATGGTTGATTTACACGCATAGATTCTATATAATTAATTTACAAAGAAATATAATAATTTAGCAATATTAAAAATAAAGAGATACAGGACAGGAGAACAGCTATGGCAGACAGGCAGTTGGAGTACAATAAACCGTGGATCATGCAGCGGGCGGATCCGTATGTGTACCGGCACACGGACGGCAGCTATTATTTTACGGCTTCCGTGCCGGCGTACGACCAGATTGTACTGCGCCGGGCAGATACGCTGGCCGGGCTGCAGAGCGCGCCGGAACAGGAGATCTGGCACAGGCATGAGAGCGGGATCATGAGCTGCCATGTGTGGGCGCCGGAGCTTCACTATATCGGCGGGGCATGGTACGTCTACTTCGCGGCGGGGGACAAGGACGACATCTGGAACATCCGTCCCTATGTATTGGAATGCCGTGACGAGGACCCGCTGACGGGCACGTGGACGGAAAAAGGCAAGATGGGCTGCGCGGCGGGTGACGATTTTTCTTTCCGCGCTTTTTCTCTGGACGGCACGGTCTTTGAGAATCAGGGGAAATATTATTACATATGGGCGGAGAAAGTCGGTGTCGGCAAGCAGATTTCCAATCTCTACATCGGCGAGATGGAGATGCCCTGGCAGTTAAAAACCGTGCAGGTGCTGCTGACGACGCCCGACTACGACTGGGAGAGAGTGGGCTTCTGGGTGAACGAGGGGCCTGCCGTGATCAAGCGAAACGGGCGCATCTTCGTGACTTACTCGGCCTCCGAGACGGGAATCGCCTACTGCATGGGGATGCTGACGGCGGATGAGAACGCCGATCTGCTGGATCCGCTCTCCTGGAAGAAAGAGCGCCATCCGGTACTCAGCTCCGACGAGACGCGCGGCATCTACGGGCCGGGCCACAACAGCTTCACGACGGATGAGGACGGCAATGATATTATGGTCTACCACGCGCGGACGGAGACGGAGATCGTGGGCGACCCGCTCTACAACCCGAACCGCCACGCCATGCTGATGCGCGTGAAGTGGGACGCGGAGGGCAGACCGGTATTTTCCTATGACAACTGAGGCCCATACAGAGGCCGCAGCCTGTACATCGGTGTGAGAGACAAGAGGCAGTGATGACATATAAAAATAATAAAGAAGGGAGACAGGTATGGCAGTATTACACGTAAATGAGAGGCAGAAAGAGGGACACATCAACGCGGAGATCTACGGGCATTTTTCCGAGCATCTCGGACGCTGCATCTACGAGGGCCTGTATGTGGGCGAGAACTCCGACATCCCCAATGTCAACGGGATGAGGAAAGACGTGGTGGACGCGCTGAAAGAGATGAAGATCCCGATGCTGCGCTGGCCGGGCGGCTGTTTTGCCGATGAGTATCACTGGAAAGACGGCATCGGCCCGAAAGAGAAGCGCAAGAAGATGATCAACACGCACTGGGGCGGCGTCGTGGAGGACAACAGCTTCGGCACCCATGAGTTCTTCGAGCTGTGCGAACAGCTGGGCTGCAAGACCTATGTCAACGGCAACGTCGGCAGCGGCACCGTGCAGGAGATGAGCGAGTGGGTCGAGTACATCACTTTTGACGGCGTATCCCCAATGGCGGATCTGCGCAAGGCAAACGGCCATGAGAAACCCTGGAAGATCGACTATTTCGGCGTGGGCAATGAGAACTGGGGCTGCGGCGGCAACATGACGCCGGAATACTATGCGAACCTGTACAGGCGCTACCAGACCTACGTGCGCCACTACGATATGGCCGCGCCGATCAAGAAAGTGTGCGGCGGCCCGAACGTGGCTGACTATTTCTGGACGGAGGGTGTGCTGAAGACCTGTTTCGCGCCCCCGCATCCGGATCACGCCCACGGCTATATGGATGAACTCTCTCTTCACTATTATGTGCACCCGAACGGCTGGGACAACAAGGGCAGCGCGACGCAGTTCGACGAGGAGACCTGGTACAAGACGATGGCCAAGGCCGTCTACATGGAGGAGCTGATCAACCGCCACGGCGCGATTATGGACCAGTATGACCCCGACAAGCAGATCGGCTTAAGCGTGGACGAGTGGGGCTGCTGGTTCGACGTGGAGCCGGGCACGAACCCCGGGTTCCTCTATCAGCAGAACACGATGCGCGACGCGCTGGTGGCGTGCGCGACCCTGAATATCTTCAACAAGCACTGTGACCGCGTGAAGATGGCCTGCATTGCCCAGATGGTGAATGTGCTGCAGTCCGTGATCCTGACGGAGGGGCCGAAGATGATCCTGACGCCCACCTACCATGTCTTCCATATGTACAAGGAACATCAGGACGCGGAACTTCTGCACAGCTACCTGGAGGGCAACAAGACGGTCGGCACGGCAGAGGAACAGGTGCCGTTTGTAAGCGAGTCCGTATCCCTGGGCGAGGACGGCGCGGTTCACATCACGCTGGGCAATCTGTCCGTCACGGAGGATGCGCCGATAGAGATCGCTTTCGCGCAGCTTGTGCCGTCGGAGGTGAAAGCGTCGATTCTCACCGGCGAGATGCACGCGCACAATACTTTTGACGCGCCGGAGAATGTCAAAGAAACCGTGTTTACGGGCTGTGCGGCTGCGGACGGCAGAATCAGCCTTACCCTGCCCGCCTGCAGCGTGGTCAGCCTGAGCGTCAGATAGAGTGTCAGATGGGATGAAGAAATGATGGAAGAGGAACAGCGTACGAGGCGTGTCTGCAGGAGATGCCTGAGCGCGGACATGGACGAGAAGAAATACTTCGAGAGCCTGCACGCCTATATCGCAGCGATAGAGGAAGATCTGAAAGTAGGACAGCCGCTTTATGAAAAGCGGCTGTCTGTCTGTAAGGAGTGCGATCTTTTGGCGGACGCCATGTGCAGGGCATGCGGCTGTTATGTGGAGCTGCGCGCTCTCATGAAGCAAAACGCCTGCCCTTATGGCAAGTGGCAGGCCGAGAATGTGGAAATGATCTAAATTATTTCAATGCTTTATAAAAATAAAAAATATTTTAATAATACCTTGACATATGGGGGGGTAATATACAATATCACTAACAGGATAATTGTAACCGTGGAGAAAAAAGTAAATTTGACAGGATATTATATTTTTTTCTAAAAAATTACAGTTATCCGGGCGGCATGTAAATGCAGAGTAAAAAGGAGGAAAAGAAATGAAGAAAAAGTTATTGGCAGGTCTTCTGAGCGTTGCCATGATCTCTTCCCTGCTTGTTGGATGCGGCGGCGGTTCTGCGGACAGCGGCGCGGCAGCGGACAGCGGTGCGGCGGCGGATGACGGCGCGGCAGCAGCGGATGACGGTGCGGCAGCAGATGACGGCGCAGCGGCAGAAGACGGCGCGGCGGCGGAGGAAGAGGCACAGGCAGTCACCACAGTCGGCGATCCCAACGGCACACATCTGGAGTGCTGGTCTTTCGTAGAGGCGCACAACACTTTCTACGCAAAAATGGTTGACAAGTGGAATGAGGCGAATCCCGACAGAACGATCGAGGTTACCTTTACTACATATCCTTATGAGAGCAACCACACGAAGCTGCTCACCTCTCTGCAGGCAGGTACCGGCGCACCGGACATCTGCGACGTGGAGATGGGTCAGGTGCCGAACGTATACGAGGGTCTTGACACATGGCTGTATCCTCTCGACGAGGCGATGGCTCCCTATGCGGCGGATATGCTGACCTCCCGTCTGGACGCTTACAAGGGGTCCGACGGCAAGCAGTACGGCGCACCTTTCCATGTAGGCGCTACGGTGCAGTATTATAACATGGCTGTCCTTGAAGAGGCAGGCATCACGCAGGCGGATGTTGACGCGGTTGTTACCTGGGACGACTGGGCAGCGCTCGGTGAGAAGTATCTCGACGCGATCGGCAGGCCTGAGGGCAAGTACTGGACGTCCGTAGATACGGGCGGCGTTGACTGGCAGTGGGTTGCCATGGCTGAGTACGGCGAGGACTGGACCGGCGGCAGCGCTGACGCTGAGGCGAACGTACAGCTTGAGTCTGTCAAGAAGATGCTGACGATGGAGCAGGAGTGGGTAAACAGCGGCCTGGCTGAGGTTTCCCCGGACGGCCATGTTGACCTGGAGGCAGGCTTCCAGAACATTCTGGATCACAACATCGTATCTTTCCCTAAGGCAATGTGGTACATGAGCCGTTTCATCAACTATATGCCTGAGGAAGAGGGCAACTGGTATATCGCGAAGTGCCCGGTATTCGAGGAGGGTCAGGACTGCTCCGTAGGTATCGGCGGCACGGGTACGGTTGTCACGGCACAGTCCGTAGATCCCGCTCTGGCAGCAGATTTCCTCTGCTACGCGAAGATGTCTCCCGAGGGTGAGACGATGATCTGGGAAGACCTCGGATTTGATGTCTGCAACACCTCTCTCTGGAGCGACGACTCTTTCGCACATGACGAGAGCAATCAGTACAACACTTTCTTCAGAAATTATCCTTATGATGTGCTCAACAGCATCAAGGATCAGATCGGCACGGTTATGACGGTTCCGATCAGCCCGACGATCAATGAGCAGATGTGCAACGTAACGCTGAACGACATCCTCGAGAACGGTATGGATGTAGACGAGGCGCTGGCTGCGGCTCAGGAGGTTATCGCGTTAGAGCAGTAAGCAGTACAATGGGAGATTGCCCGGGGCTTTTCCCGGGCGGTCGCCCTTTTCTTGATTATCGGGGACACTATGTAATGTAAGGAGAGGCATTGACTATGAAGATAAAGAAATTTCTTTATTCCCAGAAAGCGGCGCCCTATGTGTTTGTCGTACCGTTTATTCTGAGTTTTCTGTTTTTCTGGGTCTATCCGCTGTGCAGTACGATCACCATGAGCTTTCAGGACATCGGGCCTGCGACCTCGGAGTGGATCGGTTTTAAGAATTATGCCAAGCTGCTCAGGGATCCCACGTTCCGCACCGCAATTGCCAACAGCTTTGAGTACATGCTCGGCACGCTGATTCTGCTGATTCCGTTCCCGATGCTCTTCGCGGTGCTGATGGATTCGAGGCTGGTAAAAGCGAAAGGCTTCTGGAAAGCCTGTCTCTATCTGCCGGCCCTGACCTCCGTAGTTATCTCCGGTACGCTGTTTCGGCTGATGTTCTCGGAGTACCCTACGGGACAGATGAACGTCATCACCTCGGCGCTTGGCCTGGGTACGTTCAAATGGCTGAAGATGAAATCGACAGGACTCGGCGCACTGCTTCTGACTGCCTGCTGGCGGTGGACGGGCGTCAACATGCTCTACTTCCTGTCCGGCTTAAAAGGCATCGACAACGCGCTGTACGAGTCGGCGGAGATCGACGGCGCGAACGCATGGCAGAAATTCCGCTACGTGACAATACCGTTAATCAAGCCCACCACGATCTACGTGCTGACCATCAGCGTCTACGCAGGTCTTGCGATGTTCATGGAGAGCTTCATGCTGTGGGCGGGCCCGGCGTCGCCGAACAATATCGGTCTGACGATTGTCGGCTACCTGTACAACCGCGGTATTCAGAAAAATGACTTGGGCTACGGCAGCGCGATCGGTCTGGTACTGCTTGTGATCGCACTGATTATCAATATCATACAGCTTATCGCAAACGGCACATTCAAGAAGGAGGAGAGATAACATGGCGGATTCTATCGGTAAAAAGATGGGCATGAGCGCGAAGAACCGCATCTTAAGCGTGATCGCCACGGCGTGGTTCGCGATCCTTGCCATCATCATTATCTTCCCCGTTTTTGCGGGCCTGCTGGCATCTTTTCGTCCCGGCACGGAGCTGATCCGCAAGGGTTTGAGCATCGACCTGGACGTGAGCACCATGACCCTGAATAACTATATCTACCTGTTCAGCGGCAACGCGGACTCGCAGAAATACTTTATGTGGTTCCGCAACAGCCTGTTTCTGACGGCGGTATCCGTAGTGGGTACCCTGGTGATCTGCTATATTGTGGCTTACGGCCTGAGCATGTACGAGTACCCGTTAAAGAACTTCCTGTTCTTCCTCGTCATCGCGACGATGATGGTGCCCTTTGAAATCCTGATTCTTCCTTTATATAAGGAAATGATCACGCTGAAGCTGATCGACACGACGGCGGGCGTGGTACTGCCGGGCATCTGCGGCGCCTCGACGGTGTTCTTCTTCAGGCAGTACATGATCGGACTGCCGAAAGAGCTGCTCGACGCGGGGCGTATCGACGGCGCGACGGAGTACGGCATCTGCTTCAAGATCATGCTCCCGATCACCAAGCCGGCGTTTGCGGCGATGTCCATCCTCTGCGCGATGGGCGCGTGGAACAACGTATTGTGGCCGATGCTCGTGTACAGAAACGCGGCGAAATTCACGCTGCCGATCGGCTTAAACACACTGCTGACACCCTACGGCAATAACTATGATGTCCTGATCGCGGGCTCCATGTTCGGGATCCTGCCGGTGTTCATCGTCTTCCTGTGCTTCCAGAAATACTTTATCGAAGGTATGACGGCGGGCGCAGTCAAGGGTTAATACGGCAGAGACAATCGCACGCTATTGTCGAAAAGCTGCTACAACCGCTGCATATCAGTTGGGGGTAGCAGCTTTTTGAAAAACAGGATAAAATAATAACTATGAAAACGCTTTTTCAGGATTTTCACACGACGGAAAAGAATATCGATTATCTCACGGGGCTCTGCAACAGGAGAGGGCTGGGCGAAGTCTGGGAAACGCTGCCCGCGGACTGTGCGGTGCACTGTGTCTATCTGGACGTGGACAACTTCAAACTCGTCAACGACATCTACGGACACGCCAAGGGAGATCAGCTTCTGATCTTTATCGCAGAGCTGCTTGCGCGCGTCTTCGGCGGCCAGCTTGTCGTCCGCATGGGCGGGGACGAGTTCGTGGTGCTGTGTGACGGCAGCCAGCCGGCTTCTTATGTGGAGGAGAAGCTGCCATATCTGCAGGAGGCGATCTGCCGCGGCGATTTTGACGCGGAGGTGGAGAAACTGCTCTCGTTCAGTATCGGCGTCTGCCTCGCACAGCCGGTTTCGCTGGGCATGACACAGATCCTGGAGCAGAGCGATATGGCGATGTACCATGTGAAGAAGAACGGCAAGGGCGGCTATATCCTGTACGATGAGATCAGGGAGCGCGTCGAGGAGGAAAATGCCATCAGGGAGCGGGCGCTCTCCGGCAGGATCTGGCAGGAACTGGAAGTGCTGTACCGGCCGGTGGTGCATCTGCAGACCTCCGACGTGATTGCGGCGGAAGCGTCGCTGCAGTGGCGTTTCCCCGGGCGGGGCCTGATCCTTGACAAGAAATTTGTGCCGGTGTGCAAGCAGTACGGTATGATCGGGCAGATCGACCTGTTCCTGTTAGATCGGGTCTGCGAGAAAAAAATAGCCTGGCGCGGCACGGATTTTCAGTACCTGTCGCTCTATATCCATCTGTCCGGTGCCTACCTGATGCAGAAAGACAGCATAGCGCAGATCACGGAGCATATGGACAGATACGGCGTCGCCGTGGGGGACATCAAGTTCTGCATCGCGGAAAAAGATTTCATCGAAAACGGTGCGAAACTCTACGAGATCGTGCGGACGATGATCGAAATCGGGTTTGGCGTGGCGATTCAGGATTTCGCCTCCGGCTCCTCGCTGCGCGTGCTGCAGAAACTGCCGGTCAGGACATTGAAGCTGGATGGCAAACTGCTCACCGAGGCGCGGGAGAATGAGACGGGGCTCTGCATTCTGCGCAACGTCATCAGCCTCGGCAGAGACTTAAACTGCGGGATCGTGGCGCAGGGGATCGAGAAGACCAACCAGATCGCCATGCTGGCCAACTACGGCGCGCAGTTCGGCACCGGTCCGTACTACGGCGAGCCCGTCCCGGATGCGGCGTTTGCGCAGATCTACGGGGAACGCCTCTTTTTTGTCCGCAACAGACGGCCTCAGAAGTTCCGCTTCAACGGCAGCCTGGACGACGAGGAGGGGACATATCAGGGCACGTTTTCGGGCGAGGGCTATACCTTTGCCGAGGGCGTCGTTGCAGATCAGTGTTCCGTACATTTTCCGGGCGGCGAGGTGAAAGAGAACGTCCTGCTGCTTCCCGGGGCAGTCATGAAAAACGACAGTTACTCGATCTGCTTCTGGGTGAATCCGGATCTGGACCAGCCCTGGACGAGCGTGATCTATATCGACTATGCCGACGGTTTTATGAGCCTGATTCCGGTCAGCGGACACGGGGATTTCTTCTATCGGATCAAGGACGACAGGGAGGCCAACGAGTGGCACGATATCGCCTGCAGGCAGGCGGTGCCGGGGCAATGGTCCTATCTTTGCGCGACCTATGATGCGGTGACGCGGATCGCCAAGCTGTATTTCAACGGTCTGCTCGTGGGCAGCAGGGAGAATGTCCCCAATATGAAAGTCGCCCGCCGGATTATGGTCGGCGGGGACGAGTACCAGCACTCCTACGAGGGAAAGCTGGCCGATCTGGAGATCTATCACTACGCCATCTCCGCGGACGACGTGCAGGCGAAGTTCCTGGCATATCAGCGGGATGAGACCTTTCAGGGAACCGAGGGAAGAAAATAGGAGAGCGGCGATGGGAGAGCAGGAGTATTTCAGGAACGCGCTGTCCGACTTTACCTACGAGGCGGCCAGCGGCGGCGCGATCCGGCATCTGGCGGACCTCGGGTACACGGTGAAGCAGATCTGCGGGAAGCTGACCTACCCGACGCCTTACGAGAGGGTGAGGAAGACGGTGTGGCAGCATCTGTGCGATGCGGGAACGATCCTCACGGAAGAGCCGGGAAGCGGCGGGCAGAGCAGAAAAGCGGCATGCAGCGTGAGATATGACCGCTTCGGACGGGCGAGCTTCTGCATGGAGAGACAGACGGAGGACGCTGCTGCGGAGAGTGTGCCGCGCCTGCGCGAGCGGCGCTACGGCGCGGAGACCTGCGGGGAGCTGGCGGCTTGGCTGGACAGAGCGTGCGGCGCGTGCGGGGAAAAGAAAGCGTATCTCTCCTGCGATTTTGGCCTGCCGGACAGAAGAAAAGACGGCACGTTCGAGGCGCAGATGCGGGTCCTGAACGCCAGACAGCGGGAGTATATCGAGGGACTGCCGTGGGAGACCAGAATCTGCTATCACTGCCTGGACAGTCGTATGCGGGAGATTGTGACGCGCCTGTATGCGCAGGGACTCTATCACGGGTTTTGCTATTTCCTCACACAGGGGGAGAAAGTGATGCTTGGCTGAAACAAATAGTTATTGAGGTTGTCGGTAGAAATTTTATTGAAGAAAACGGCGTTATTGCGTATAATAAATAATAAGTTGCTTTACGGAGATTTGATATAGCTTAGGTAAAAGTTGAAGATATGTGTGTTGGGTATATCATTAGAGATGGGAGTGGCATAAAATGACTGCACTTAGAAAAGATGCAATGGATTTACTGGAAAAGATACCGGAAGATAAGCTGTATTATATTGTTCAGATTATGCAGGGAGTAAGCGGCCTATATGGAGGGCGGGATCAGTTAGCGAGAGATAAGGCATTTGAAGAACTGGAAAGCATCAGAAGAAAAGTTCCTGAACTGAATGCTGATAAGGAACTGGAGAATTATAAGGAAAAGTCTTCTACATAACCTGTGTGAATTATTTGAGGGATATGCTTATGAACTCTGAAAGACTTACAATGATTGACTTGTTTTCAGGGGCAGGCGGACTTTCCGAGGGTCTCTCCGAGGCAGGATTCCATAGTTTGTTTGCCTCTGAAATCGTCCCAGTATATGCGCAGACCTATCAAAAGAATCATCCTGATACAAAGGTATTGACTGCTGACATCAGAAAAATTGATGCAACTGATATACTAAAAAGTTTAGGTATGGAGCGAGGGGAACTTGATTTAATTGCTGGCGGACCCCCGTGTCAGGGTTTTTCAATCAATGCCCCCATCCGAACTATATTGGATGAACGAAATCATCTTTTCAAAGAGTACCTTCGTTTTGTCGATGCGTTTGCTCCACGGACGGTTTTGATTGAAAATGTGCCGGGGCTTGTTTCTTTTGAACATGGTGCAACACTTCATGCTATTTTGGATGCTTTGGGCGAATTGGGCTACGGTGCAGATGTAAGGATATTGGGAGCGCCTTACTATGGTGTACCGCAAATGCGCTGGCGAACAATTATACTTGGAGTGCGAGGTAGGACACTTCCTTCAAGCGCATATCCGGAACCGGTTTACCACGCACCTATTCGAGCAAACTTTACAAGCACGTTTGATGGACAGTCAATTATTAAAGAACCGTCACCGGAAGCAAATGCAAGCTTTGTCACGGTCTATGAGGCAATCGGAGATTTGCCGCCACTTGCAAGTGGTGAACAAGGAGCGCCCATAAAGGAGTATTCATGTGAAGCATTCAGTGAATACCAACGACGCTCTCGCATCGGCTCTATTGGTGTGTTGAATCACGAGGCACCTCGGTTGTCACCCATCAATCTAAAAAGGCTGGAATATATTAAGCCCGGTGGAAATTGGACTGACATACCTGATGATTTATTGCCAAAGGGAATGCAGAAAGCGAGGAAATCTGACCATACAAAAAGATATGGTCGAGTGCTGCCCAATGGGTTAGCGTCTACTATTTTAACGAAGTGCGATCCACATTGGGGAGCCTACTTTCATTATGAACAGAACCGCTCTTTTACAGTCCGGGAAGCTGCTCGCCTACAATCGTTTCCAGACCATTTTGTATTTACGGGAAACCTTGCGGAGCAATTTGCTCAAGTTGGGAACGCAGTACCACCTCTATTGGCACAAGCCGTTGGATTGTCGTTGCGTTCAGTTCTAAATGTGGAGGAATGATTTATGTCTGGTTATATATCTGAAATATTTGGGTATCGAGCCGAGGATACGTCCGAGGTGGCTTTGAATAACATATCGAAGCAAGTATGTCCGTTTTTATCTTCATATTGTACGAAAGCACTGGGAGATAGAGCAAACCGCACGTTGTCTGGAGTATGTGCTGTTCGTCAAGTCACTGTGGGTTCGCCGGATGTTATCTGTTGCCCAAGCAGAATCTATGCCGAGAATTATAAAATGCTTGCCACAGTGGGGGAAAAAGCATTTGGTTCAAAGCTCAATCTTTATGCCGGTCGCCTTGCTGTCGCAAAGGCCAAAGAGGAAAATGGTGCTGTTGCCGTTTTCGGTCACGGATGGGGAGGTGAGTTGCCGTTACCTAAGCGAAAAGGGAAAGGCTCCTATTATGTTGATTGGATTTTAGCACGGCTGGACGGAAAAGGTGAGCTTGTTGAATTTACCGCCATTGAGGTTCAGACTATTGATACGACAGGCTCTTACCAAAATGCACGCAGGGCGTTAATTGAACATCACAAGATAGAAAAAGATTCCGTGGGTTTGAATTGGGAGAATGTTTCCAAGAGAATTATCCCTCAAATAATCTATAAGGGGCAAGTCCTTCAGCGGGAAGAATTGTGCCGAAGCGGTTTGTATTTCGTTTGCCCTGTTCCTGTTTATGATAGGGTGCTTGAGCGATTGGGAGGCAAAGAAAAACTTCCCTCATTCCCCACTCAACCAGCAGCAATTCATTTTGTGGCGTATGATTATTTGAGAGATGTGCCAGCTACGGATGGTAGTATTCGTCCACTGGGTATCATCGAAGAATACTGTACGACAGTTTATAAAGTGCAAGAAGCATTTTCAGCCGTTGATCTACCAGAACAAAATGTGTATCGTGATGCAATCCGCCGGTCGCTATACGATTAAAGCACAATCTGAAATTAACACTCATATATAGCACTCAAGTGTAAATTCTTGAGTGCTTTCCTTTTGCCCATTTTGAAAGGAGCAGAGCCGATGGATAATGAAAAACTGAAAAAGCTGGAACATGACCGCTATGTTGCGGAGAAAAAGCTGACCGCCGCCCAGCACAGGGAAAAGCGATTGAGGAACGAGTTGAAGCTGCTGACCCGGAACGAGAGGACACACAGGCTTTGTACCCGTGTCGGTATGCTGGAAAGCTTTTTGCGGGAGCCGACACTTCTCACCGATGATGATGTTATGGAACTGCGGAAAACAAATAGACCATGAAAACGTGGTTCGCTCCCGGTCATGCGAATAACAAATAGACCGTGGAAAAGTTTTTAAGCCTCTTGCCCAGAGCAAGGGGCTTAAATTTTACAAGGAGAAAAGCTGCGTCATTGGAACGGACAGACGATTCCTAAAAAGTATACTTTTTGAATCGAGAAAACATATACATAATTCTTGTCTATTTTAACGCACATCTCACAAAAAATCAAGACAATTTATTTCCACTGATTGGGCAGTTTTGCCAGCAGGTGCAGGCTTGTCAAAAAGTATACTTTTTGACAGGCCCGGCACAGCGCCCGGGGAGAGAGGACGGCCATGGCAGAAAGCAGTGTGGTC
>CANPZI010000001.1 GCA_947588995.1 uncultured Lachnospiraceae bacterium | reverse complement strand
TCAAGAAAGCAGGTCTAAGATCATTTTTCTTTAGGAACAATCTTTTTCATGTCAACTGACAATTCGTTTACTTCATCGCCGCCGGGAATTTGCCTAAATCGGAGAAATATTATATGATGCTTATTAGGATCATTGTCAGGATACCCGGCAGGACGGATGCGGGGCATGGCGAGAGGGAGCGAAGACAGTGAAAGAGAGAATCTATGTGTGCCACACCTACTATCATGTGTATGTCGCCTGTCTGAAAGAACTGGCGCTCCCTGAGGAGCGGCAGGGACAGGCGACGTTAGTGCTCAGCACGATGTCGAATCATTTCGGCAATCTGAAAGAGCGGGCAGAAAAATGCCGGCTTTTTGAGCAGGTGGCGATGTTCGACGAGAAAGAGGACAGCTTTTTTCCGCGGCTTGCCAAATACCATACCGACAGGGGCAATATCGTCCTGAATATGCTGGCGCGCATCCGCTACACAAAACTGCTGGGGAAGCTGCAGGAGCCCTATGTGCCGGTGAATTTTAAGGACTACAAGGATATCTATGTGTTTTGCGACTCCGATCCGATCGGCTATTATCTGAGTTATCGCAGAATCTATTATCACGCGGTGGAAGACGGCCTGAACTGTATTCAGTATTACGATACCGCGCGCTATGACAACAGAGGGCATTTCGGCCTGAAAGCATGGCTGGCCGCCAGAAATCTGATTTTTATCCAGAATGGCTACGGCAAATACTGTATCGATATGGAGATTAACGACAAAAGCGTTGTGCCCTATCCGTGCAAAAAGTATGTCGAGCAGCCCCGCGCCGCGCTGACGGAGCGCCTGACCGATGCGGACAGGGAACTTTTGCTCAGACTGTTCCTGGAAGACATGGACGGGCTGATGGAGAAACTGAACCGCGGCGCCGAGGACAAGGTGCTGGTGCTCTCGGAACCGCTGTGCGATCTGGAGACGCGGAAGCGCATTTTCTCGGATATCATAGCGCAGTACGGCACGGTGGACGGCAGGCCGGCGCAGATTCTGATCAAGCCGCATCCGCGGGATGTGCTGGACTATGCGCGGGAATTTCCGCAGTATATTGTGCTGGATGCCTTTTTTCCGATGGAGATGTTAAACCTGATTCCCGATCTGTGTTTCCGCAGGGTCGTTTCCGTGCTCACCGTACCTAAGGCGATACAGTTCGCGGATGAGATTATATTTCTGGGGGAAGATTTTATGGACAGGTACGAGGCGCCCGAACTGCACCGGCAGAACGAGGCAATATAGGGAGAACTCGACCGTTTTCGTCCCGGCGGCGGGAGGTTTGCGTCCTATTTGCATTATACCTGCCGGATGTGATAAAATATTATCATATTTTTCCCTGTATCTGATAATGCGGCGCATGGTATTGCATACGACGGAAAGGATATTCGGCCGGTATGATGAAGATATACAGAAAAATGATGATCCTGCTGGATAGGCAGCACAAACGCAAGATGGCGCTGCTTGTCTTTTTGATGCTGATCGGCGGCGTGCTGGAGATGCTGGGCGTATCGATGATCCTGCCGGTCATGAACGTCGTGCTGGAAGACAATGCGATAGAAAAGCATGCCTACCTGCAGGTCATATGCCGTGTTTTTCACATCGACGGCACGAGAGAACTGACGATCTTTGTCATGCTGGGGCTTGTGCTTGTGTTTGCGGTGAAGAATGCCTTTCTCTTTCTGCAGCAGAAGATACAGCTCAGATTCGTATACACGAATCAGTTTGCGACATCCCGCAGAATGATGATCAACTTCATGGAACGTCCCTACGAGTATTATCTGAATGCGGACACCGCGGTGATTCAGCGCAGCATTACATCAGATGTCAATAATATGTACGGGCTGATTCTGGCTCTGCTGCAGCTTACCAGCGAGGTGATTGTGTTCGTCTGTCTCGTGATCACGGGCCTGGCGACGGACGTGGTCATGAGTCTTACGGTCACGGCGCTTCTGGTGGTGGTTCTGCTCGTGATCAAGTGCATCCTGAAGCCGATCATGAAGAAAGCCGGTGAGGAGAATCAGGAATACTACAGCGGCCTGTACAAGTGGATCGAGCAGTCCGTCACGGGGATCAAGGAGATCAAGATCGCCAATCGGGAGAATTATTTTATCAACGAGTATTCCAAGTGCGGTGCGGGCTATGTCAGCGCGGTGCAGCGATACAATCTGTACAACGCGACACCGAGGCTTCTGATTGAGACGGTGGCCATCGCCGGCATGATCCTGTATATGTTGATCCGGCTTCTGCACGGTACGCAGGTGGAGGACATCATGCCGCAGGTGGGACTGCTGGCGGTGGCGGCGATGCGGCTGATTCCCTGTGCCAACAGAATCAACAATTATCTGACTTCCATCGCCTATTTTGAGCCTTTCTTCATGGATGTCAGCGACAATCTGCAGCAGGATATCCGGGACGAGAGCATCGACTACAGCGAGGCGGCGTATCGGTCAAGACGGGAAGTGGAGAAGCTGGAGATTCGCGATAAGATTGAACTGCGGCAGATTACTTACAAATATCCCAACACGGATGTCCTCATCTTCGACCGGGCGGACATGGTGATCCCTGTCGGCAAGAGCGTGGGCATCGTGGGGACGACCGGCGCGGGCAAGACGACCATGGCGGATATTCTGCTGGGGCTTTTGCAGATCCAGAGCGGGGAGATCCTGGCGGACGGCGTGGAAGTGCGGGAGCACTATCCGCAGTGGCTTAAGAATATCGGTTACATCCCGCAGATGATCTTTATGCTCGATTCCACGATCCGCAGGAATGTGGCGTTCGGCCTCGCGGACGAGGAGATTGACGACGACAAGGTGTGGCAGGCGCTCAAGGAGGCGCAGCTGGACGAGTTCGTCAGAGGACTTCCGGAAGGACTGGACACGAGTGTCGGTGAGCGCGGCATAAGACTGTCGGGCGGACAGAGGCAGCGCATCAGCATCGCGCGAGCGCTCTTTGAGGATCCGGAGGTGCTGGTGCTGGACGAGGCCACTTCGGCGCTGGACAACGAGACGGAGGCGGCGATCATGGACTCCATCAACAGGCTGCACGGGCGCAAGACCCTGATTATCATCGCACACAGGCTGCAGACCATCGAGAAGTGCGATATCGTCTACCGCGTGGCGGATGGCAGGGTGGTCAGGGAGAGATAGCGGACACTGTGGGGCGCGGCAGATGCGGCGAGGGCTGCGGGGACGGGAGAAAACGGAAAGGAAACGGCAGGCATGAAAAAACTTTGGCATATGATCTGGAATCTGTACAGACAGCATGAGGAGGGCATCAATTATCTGATCTTCGGCTTTCTCGCTTTTGTGCTGAACTATGTGCTGTATATCCTGTTTGAAAAGATTCCGGGGATGCACTATCTGGCTGCTACGGCGCTCTCCTGGGCGGTTACCGTTGTGTTCGCCTACTGGACCAACCGCACGTTTGTCTTCAAGAGCAAGAATACGGGGGCGGCCAATCTCTTCCGCGAGTTTATGTCTTTTATCGGCGCGCGGGTGGCGACGGAGTTTCTGGAGCTTCTGCTGATGTTTTTGATGGTTGACGTGGCCGGCATGGGAGATTGGGGAATGCCGCTTCCTTTCGGCTATGTGCTGGCGGGGGAGAATATTGCCAAGCTGATTGGTCAGGCGGTGGTGATCCTGACAAATTATTTCTTAAGCAAGCTGTGGATCTTTAAGGAGAATCAGTAAGTGGGACGGAGGGCGTTATGAAAGCAAAGCGGCAGGTGAATTTCGAGCTGCTCAGGATCGTGGCGATGCTGATGATCATTGTCCTGCATTATCTGAATATGGGACAGATTTTCCTCCCCTACGGCGCGGACGCGTCGCTGAGAAACCATGTGGCGGGACTGATTGAGTCGTTCTGTATCGTGGGAGTGAACTGCTATGTGCTGATCAGCGGTTATTTTATGACGGAATCTGTATGGAAACCGGCGCGGGTGCTCTCTCTGGCGGCGCAGGTTCTTTTTTATTCTCTCCTGGTCACGGCCGTTATGCTCGGCGCGGGCGCGGTTCGGGCGGAAGAGCTGTCATATGAGTGGCTGCGCTATCTCTTCCCGCTGCAGAGCGAACACTACTGGTTCGCGAGCCATTATCTCGTACTGTATCTGCTCTCGCCCGTTCTCGCGGCGGGGGTGCAGAGACTGGATCAAAAGACATTGCGGAACGTGCTCGCTTTTCTGCTTGTCTTTTTTTCCGTGGCCAAGACGCTCATCCCCGTCGGTCTGGTCATGGATCACAACGGGTACGATTACGGCTGGTTTCTCTGTCTGTTTCTGACAGGGGCCTATCTGCGCCGATACGGGACGGACAGACCGGAGACGGGGAAGAGAGGGCTTTTTCTCTATGCGTCCATGTGTCTGCTGGGCTGGGCGATTGCGGCGGTCTGCGGCGCTGTGGAGCGGCGGACAGGGTCGCTTACCTATTATGGGAATGCGCCTTATACCTATAACTATTTTACCGTATTCCTCGGCTCTGTGGGTCTGTTTGGCCTGTTTCGGAGTCTGCGGATCGGCGAGGGCAGGGCGGCTGACTGGATCAGGAGGCTTGCGCCCTGTACATTCGGGGTCTATCTCCTGCACGCCCACAGTCTTGTCTTCCGCAGCTGGGGCAGTATTTTCGGCATGGAGAAAGTGCAGGGGAGCTGGCTGTTTCTTCCGCACATGATTGTCTGCGTGGCGCTTGTCTATCTTCTGGGCACAGCGGTGGATTATCTGCGGGCCTGCCTGTTTGCGCGGATCGGGGCGTGTGTGAACCGTATATTCGTAAAGAGGCGCAGCGGCGGGCCGGATAGCGGATCCGCAGTTTAGAGGATGAGCCGAAGAGGGAGAGAAAGATGCAGAGAGAGTCGAATCCGGCGCTCCGGACAGCCCGCATCACAGGGAGCACTTATTTTCACAGCTATATAGAGAACGGACTGTTCATCATCCTGCTGGCATTCTGGCCGCTGATCCATATCGGGGAGGGTCTGGATGTGGCGGATGCAGCCTACAGCCTCGGCAATTTTCAATATTTTGCCTCGGCGAAAGGAACCTGGCAGGTCGCCACCTATCTGTCCAATGCAGCGGGCTGGCTCCTGATGAAACTGCCGCAGGGCGGCACGATGGCGGGTATGAACCTCTACACCGGCCTGCTCGTGTCGGTTACGGCGGTGTGCTGTTATCTGGCCCTCAGGCGGAGGATGTCCGCCGTGACCGTTTTTGCCGGCGAGATGCTGGCGATCAGCCTGTGCTGGTGTCCGACGGTGATTCTGTATCATTACCTGTCGTACTGTCTGATGACGCTGGGCGCATGGCTTCTCTATCGGGGCTGTCTCTGCGGCTTTCAGGAGAAGCCGCGCGCGCGGTACCTGCTGGCGGCGGGTGTCTGTCTGGGCGCGAACATTGCCGTGCGGATGCCGAATGTGGTGCAGGCGGCTTTTATCCTCGTGCTGTGGTACAGCGCCTTTCTGCAGAAAGAGACGCTGCGGGATACGGTGCGCGACACGCTGCGCTGTCTGGCGGGCTACATGGCGGGATTTGCGATTCCTTTTGCGGCGATCTGCATACAGTACGGCGCCGGCGCCTACCCGGAGATGGTCCGCTCGATGTTCGCCATGACGGATCAGGCCGTGGATTACAAACCGGGCTCGATGGTGACGGGGATGTTTGCGGATTACGGATGGGGGCTGTACTGGCTGGCCTTTGCGGTGCTCTGCATGGCGGGATTGTACGCGGTGTGCGGACTGTGCCGCGCGCTTGCGGTGAGAGAAATGCGGCGTACGGCGGCGCGGGATACGGATGGCGCGCACCGCAGCGCCGGGGAGAAGCTTTCTGCCGGCGGCCGGTTCTGGGTGTGGGCGGCCGTGTTCGTATGTCTGTGTGTCTGGGGTGTGCTGCTGCGCTTTTACTGGGGCCGCGGTATGTTTACGTTCCAATACCGGAGTCACGACTACCGCAGTGTCTATTGGTGGGCGGTTTTCTTCCTGCTGGCGGGCATCGCGGGCGCGCTGTGGCTGATCGTGGACAGAAGAAGCGCCGTGCAGGATAAGACGCTGGCGCTGTTAATCCTGCTGCAGATCTTCCTGACGCCGCTCGGGAGCAACAACGGGCTGGCGCCGGTCATCAACAATCTGTTTCTGGCAGCGCCTTTTACGCTGTGGTGCGGACAGCGGCTGCGGCGCGCGGCGGAGGGCAGAAAGCGTGAGGCTGCCGGGTTTTCCGGTGCGGGGCTCGAAAGACGGATATGGTGTCTGCCGTGGCGGACGATGCTGCTTGTCTTTGCCGTGGTGTTTGCCGTTCAGTGCGTGGGTTTTCATCGGGAATTTGTCTTCGCAGACGGGATCTGGGGCGAGGCGCGGGACACCCGTGTGACAGCGCCTCCGAAAGCGGAGGGCATCCGCACGAACCGGGAGAATGCCGAATCCCTGGCACAGCTTTCGGCTTATGTGGGGGAGAATGGCCTGTCCGGGCGGGAAGTGATCCTCTATGGGGAGATACCGGGCATCAGCTATCTGCTGGACATGCCCTGTGCAATCTCCACGACCTGGCCCGATCTGGACTCCTATCCGATTGCCAGGATGGAGCGGGAGCTGGAGTCCGTGGAGGCGAATATGGGGACGAGGCGTCCCGTGGTGATCGTGTCTGCCGAGACTGCCATTCGGTATGATCTGACCGTGCGGGGCAAAGAGGCCGCGGCGCAGGGAGCGTCCGATGTGGACGGCGAACGGTATGCGGCCGGTCCCAAGACAGAGATGCTGTTTGCTTTCCTCGCGGATTACGGCTATGAGGAGACTTACGAAAACATGCGTTATGCGGTGTATGAGTAGGGCGTGACATTGCCAAGAGTGGAAGTGTTGTGGTAAACTGGACGCAGACACGGCAAACCGGAACATGGAGGAGCGGATAGAAGATGAGGATCAACTTCAACGTACCGCCCTTTACGGGCAGGGAATTTGACTATATGAGAGAGGCCGTCGAGAATGAGAAAATCTGCGGCGACGGTCCTTTTACCAGAAAGTGCAGCGAGTGGATTGAGGAGAAGACCGGCACGGCGAAGTGCCTGCTGACGACTTCCTGTACCCACGCTACGGAGCTGGCGGCACTGCTGGCGGACATCGGGGAGGGCGACGAGGTGATCCTGCCGTCCTACACTTTCGTCTCCACGGCGGATGCTTTTGTGCTGCGCGGGGCGACGGCGGTCTTTGTGGATATCCGGCCGGACACCATGAACATCGATGAGAAGCTGATTGAGGATGCCGTCACGGAGCGGACGAGAGTGATCGCGCCCGTACATTACGCGGGTGTGGGCTGCGAGATGGATACGATTATGGACATCGCGAAGCGGCACAATCTGATGGTCGTCGAGGATGCGGCGCAGGGGATTATGGCTTCCTATAAGGGGCGGCCGCTTGGGACGATCGGGGATTTTGGCTGTTTCAGTTTCCACGAGACGAAGAATTTCAGCATGGGCGAGGGCGGCGCGCTGCTCATACGGGATGCGGCGTATATCGAGAAAGCGGAGATCTATCGGGAGAAAGGAACGGACAGAAGCAAGTATTACCGCGGACAGGTGGACAAGTACCGCTGGCAGGAGTACGGCTCGTCCTATCTTCCCAGCGATATGAATGCAGCCTATCTGTACGCGCAGCTGGAACTGGCCGATGAGATCACGGGGGCGCGGATGGACAGGTGGAACGAATATTGGGAGATGCTCACCCCGTTAGCGCAGGAGGGCAGGATTGAACTGCCGCATATCCCGCAGGAATGCACCCACAACGCGCATATGTTCTACATCAAGACGAAAGATATGGAGGAGCGGAGCAGGCTGATCGATTTTCTGAAAAAGAAAGAGATTCTGTCGGTGTTTCACTATGTGCCGCTGCACTCCGCTCCGGCAGGCCTTAAGTACGGCAGATTCCACGGGGAGGACAGATATACCACGAAAGAGAGCGAGCGTCTGCTGCGCCTGCCGCTGTTCTACAAACTGACGGCGGAACAGACGGAGTATATTGCGGATCAGGTGAAAGCGTTCTACCGGCAGTAGAGGTGAAAAGCGCGGAGGAGATACTTCATGAGACGTGGTACGGGCTGGCGAAAATATGAAAACTGTATCCTGACATTTGCGGCCATGGCTGCCAATGTGTTTTTCATGGCGCTGCTTTTTAACTTTTATTATGCCCTGAATGATGATACATTGATGCATGATATTATGTCCGGTATCTATACCGGCACACCGGACGGACACAATATGCAGACACTTTATCCGCTGGGCGCGCTGATTGCGCTGCTGTACAAAATATGCAGGCCGGTCCCGTGGTACGGTCTGTTTCTGTGCCTGTGCCAGTTCGGCAGCCTGTATCTGGTCGGCGTAAGGCTGTGTGACATGTGGGATGCTGCTGCGGCATTGGAAAGCAGAGGACGGGCCCTTGCAGGGAAACTGTTGTGGCTGGCGCTTCTGTCTCTTTTTCTGTGGAGTGTCTGGCTGAGCCATTTGATCAACGTGCAGTATACGATCACCTGTGCGATGCTGGCGGCTGCGGCGATATTCCTCTTCCTGACGACACCTGACGGGCTGACTGCCCGGCAGTTTATTATAAAAAATATCGCATCGGTCATTTTGGCGCTTGCTGCCTATGCATTGCGGACGGAGATGTTTCTGCTGGCTTTCCCGCTCGTCTGCCTCGCGGGATTCTATCGGCTGACGGCGGAAAAAAAGATTTTTGACAGGATAAACCTGATCCGATATGGAGCGGTGCTTGGTTCTGTGCTGGCGGGTATGCTTCTTCTTACGGCGGTGGATTACGCGGCTTATGGCAGTGAGGAATGGCGGGATTTCCGCCGGTTTTTTGATGCGCGGACGACGGTTTATGATTATTATACGGAATTAATCAATGATGACAGATACAACGAAGAAGTGGAAAGTCTTGGTGTGACGCCGCCGCAGCGATTGCTGTTAAGGCGATACGACTACGGGCTGGATGATACGATCAATACACAACTTCTTGTGCGGCTGGCGGAGTATACCGGTACCGCTCCGGAAATGGTCAGGGATTATACAGCGATGGCCCCCGAAGTTCTCCACAATTATCTGTATCGCACGACGCACGGCGGTGTCGGTGGTGATATGCCCTACAATGCTTTCATGTTCTGGGCATATATGGCGGTGCTTATTGCGGGTATGCCGGTGTTCGGCGGGAGCGGGAAAGTGTCGAAGAGAGGCGGCATAGAGGGACTTGCGGCAGTTTTGCTGCGCCGTTACGCTTTTGTGTGGCAGCTTGTACTGCTTGTTCTTGTGCGGAGTGTGTTGTGGCTGTTTATTCTGTTTCGGGGACGCTATCCGGATCGAATCACACATTCTCTGTATCTGTTGGAGTTTGCCGTGCTTATCGCTCTGTTTGCACGAGAAATCTGTTCCCTGCATGACGCCGGGAAGAGGCGGATTGTCCTGTACGGCTGGGTGCTGCTTTTAGCGGCGGCTGTCACGGTTGGCACGGTGAAAGAAGTGCCGCGCATGCGTGCGGATCAGGAAGTTCGGAGGCAGACCAATGCGGACTGGTACGCGATAGATGATTATTGCAGAGAGCACAGTCATAATTTTTATTTAGAGGATATAGCCAGCGTAACCGATTTCTCGCGATATATGTTTGCGCCTGAGAATGGCAGCGGCTGTGCCAATTATGATTATATGGGCGGCTGGCTCTGCAAGAGTCCGCTCTATGAGGAGAAACTTGCCCGCTTCGGCATAGGGTCCGCCGCGGAGGCGCTTTTAGAGCGGGATGATGTATATCTGATCGCATCCCGGCAGGAGTGTGACGGCCTGATCCAGGCGGTTGCTGACTATTATGGCGGACAGGGGATTGAGATACAGGCCGGACAGGTGGATGCCATCGGAGAGCAATACTGCGTTTTACGCTTTACACGGGCAGAGAGGGCGATAGGGACGGACGGCATATGACAGAGAGACGGACGGTGTATCTTCGCCCGATGACGGCTGACGATACGGCGAAGATTGTCGCGTGGCGCAATCGCGATTTTGTGCGAAGAAATTTTATCTATCAGGAACTCTTTACCGAGGAGGGGCACAGAGAGTGGATCCGCACGCAGGTGGAGCCCGGACATGTGGTGCAGTTTGTCATCTGCCTGTCAGACGGCAGGGAGATCGGCAGTGTCTATTTCCGCGACATCGACAGGGCTGCGGGCACGGCGGAGTACGGTATTTTTATCGGGGAGGAGGATGCTCTGGGCTGCGGGTACGGCACGGCGGCGGCGCATCTGGCGCTGGCATACGCTTTTGACGAGCTGGGTCTGGACAGAGTTTTCCTGCGGTTTCTCTCGGACAATATCGGAGCCCGCATCAGTTATGAGCGCGCGGGTTTTCGGCTGACGGACCGCAGGGAGACGGTATCGACCATGCAGGGAGAGCGGGAAGTCAGGTTCATGGAGACGGATCGGAGCATATGGAAAGCACAGGCGGAAAGCCGTGGATCCGGAAAGGGAGATGGCGATGAGTAAGCTGGTGAGTTTTGTGATACCCTGCTACCGTTCGGCGCAGACGATCGGCGGGGTGGTGGAGGAGATCGACGCGGCGATGGGCGGACTGAGCGCCTATACCTACGAGATCGTGCTGGTGAACGACTGCTCGCCGGACGATACCTACGAGGTGATCCGGGGACTGTGTGAACGGCGGAAAGATATCTGCGGCATCAGTCTGGCGAAAAATTTTGGGCAGCACGCGGCGCTCATGGCAGGCTTTCGTCATGCCCGCGGCGATATCGTGGTGTGCCTGGACGACGACGGACAGACGCCGGCATCGGAGGCCGGCAGGCTGCTGGGAAAGCTTGAAGAGGGGTATGATGTGGTCTATGCGCGGTACGCGCAGAAGAAACATTCGGGATTCCGCAATTTCGGCAGCAGGCTCAATGAACTTATGGTGCGCGTGATGCTGGGCAAGCCGAAAGACCTGTACTTGTCCAGCTATTTCGCCGCGAACAGATTCGTGGTGGATGAGATGATCCGCTACACGAATCCCTACCCCTATGTGATCGGCCTGGTGCTGCGCACGACAAAGCGGGTGACCAATGTGGATGTGACGCACAGAGAGCGGGAGATCGGCACTTCGGGCTACACGATGGGCAAGCTTCTTGCCCTGTGGTTCAACGGTTTCACCGCGTTCAGCATTAAGCCGCTGCGGGCGGCGACGGCGGTCGGCACGCTGACAGCCTGTGTGGGACTTTTGTACGGCGTCTATACGGTGATCAAAAAATTCGTGAATCCCAACGTGCCGGTCGGCTACAGTGCGCTGATGGCTGCGATCGCCTTTCTGGGCGGGATGGTTATGCTGATGCTGGGACTGGTCGGTGAATATATCGGCAGAATCTATATCTCGCTCAACAATTCGCCGCAGTATGTCGTCAGAGAGTGCGTCAATACGGATTTCGGCGCAGAGCCATCAACTGTGGAGCAGACAAAAGAATCATGAGCGACAGAGAATTTAAGATCAGACTGAAACTGAATACGGCGGCCTTTGCCATCGCGACGGCGGGGACGCTCTGCTTCCCGCAGATATTGAATCTCAGGGAAAATATGCTGGGGTTTACCAACAGCATTTTTTCTGTCTTTGTGTGGCTTCTGTGCCTGTACGCGGTCAGCCGGTCGCTGCAGACGATTGATCTGCATGACAGGAGGGGCTGGCTGCTGGCCGCGCTTTTTTCCTTTTGCTTCACCGCGGCGATGCTGTTCGGCGTCCGCCTGGAAGCGGTGGGCAATGTGAACTTCAAGGATATCGGACTGTGGATATCCCTGCCGGTCCTGACCTGTCTTTTTACGATTCTGATACGGAAATTCTGGGATTATCTGGCGGGGATTGAGGAGAAAAAGAAAGCGCTGGCGGAGCATATCCGGCTGCCCGATACGCCGGCCAAAGCCGCCAGATATGTTGATCTTCTGACTTTCTGTTTTCTGCTTCTGTGCTGGATTCCCGTTTTTCTCGCGGTTTATCCGGGATTCTTTGTCTATGACGCGCAGGACGAGTGGGTGCAGGTGGCGTCCCGGACGTTTTACACGCATCATCCGCTGGCGCATGTGCTGCTGCTCGGCGGTATCGTGTGCGCCGTACACAAAGCGACGGACTCCTACAATCTGGGTATCGCCTGTTATACACTCGTGCAGATGGTGATTGTGTCGGGCGGATTTACCTGCCTGCTTTCTTTTATGCGGCGAAAGAAGATCGCCAGGGGCATCCGCATCCTCTCGCTGCTCTATTTTGCTTTCTTTCCCGTCGTCGTCATGTTTACGCTCTGTTCTGCCAAGGACACGCTCTTTACGGTGGCGCTGCTTATGCTGCTGCTCGTGCTCCTTGACATGGGGAGTGATGCGGACAAATTTTTCTCCTCCGGGCGAAAAATGTTTCTGTTTGTCGCTTTTGCCGTGGCGATGATGCTGTTTCGCAGGAACGGCGCTTACGCTTTTGCGTTCATGGTTCCGGTGCTGCTTGTCTGTCACCGCGGCCATATCAGAAAGGTGTCGCTGCTGCTGGCGGCGGCTTTTGCGTCCTATTTTCTCATAAGCGGCACGCTGACAATCGCGCTGCACGCACAGGGCGGCGAGAGCCAGGAACTGCTCACGGTGCCGATTCAGCAGCTCGCGAGAACATACAAATTTAACAGGGACGTGTTCAGCGAAGAAGATATTGAAGCGCTCCATGAGATTCTGCCGGAGGAGGCTCTTGCCCTGTATAATCCGAAACTTTCCGATCCCGTTAAAATACGGTTTCGGAATGAGGCGTTTGCGGCGGACAGATCCAGGTATATAGGGCTGTGGCTGCGCGTCGGGCTGAAGAAACCGCTCTCCTACCTCAACGCATGGCTGGTGAACTCCTACGGTTTCTGGTATCCTGACACGGTGATCGACGTCTATGCCGGCAATACGGTGTTCACGTTCACTTATGAGGACAGTTCCTATTTTGGCTATGAGGTGGAGGAGCCGGGCTATCGCGACAGCAAGATTCCCTGGCTGGACGAGGCGTACAGGAAGCTGGCCCTGGAGATCTCCCAGGAGAAGATACCGATCTGGTCCATGCTCTACTCGCCGGGAGCTATCTTCTGGGGAATTGCCTATGTGTTTACCTATGTGCTCTACCGCAGGAAATATCATCTGGTGATCCCTTATCTGATGGTGCTGCTGACCTGGCTGACGGTGCTGCTGGGTCCCACCTATCTGCCGCGCTATGTGCTGATCTTCTGGTTTGGGCTGCCGCTGTTTGCGGCGATGCTTGCCGAGGAGCTGTGAGGAGAAACGCAGGCTGTATCTTCCGTCCCGGGATGCCGCGGCGGAAAGTTTGTAAAATTTGACTTTACGTGCTATACTAAGCTGTAAAAGAATTTTTCCGGCAAGGTGGGGAAATGGATAAGATACTATACAGGAGACAGGCGATCTGCAAGACCGTCTGGATCATGATCATATGTGCGGTGCTGGCGTTGTGGCCGCTTCGCCTGGTGAAAGAAACCGTAGTCTCCGCGGGCAGCGGGAAGGCGGCTGCCAAATCCGAATGGATCACGGCGGACTATACGGTCCGGCAGATGTTCATCGCACAGTACGACAGACTGAAAAATATCGATATCTGCTTTACCGAAGGGGAGATCGGGGGGCAGTTTAATTTTGTGTTGTATGACAGGCAGATGAACATTATCATGCAGCAGGTCATTGACACGAAAGATATGAAAGAGATGCCCGGCTATTGCACCGTGCAGGTCAATATGGATACGGAGGTGGGACGGGAGTATTATTTCCTGATACAGGGAGTGGAGAAACCTTTCCGCGCCGCGTATGAAAATACGGCGGATGCGGGCAATATATATATCGGGACACTCCTCCATGGCAGTGTCGAGGATACGGAACACTGCATCATGGCCTCTTATGAGTATGAGATGCCGCTGCGCAAGGGCAGGACGCTCGTCTGTGATGCGCTCCTGCTGTTTGTGGGCGCTGCCGTCACTTATCTGACGGGCCGCTACTACAGAAAAAGGCCTCAGAAGAATGTTCTGGTCACGGTGGAGCAGACCGTGAAAGCAGTCTGCAATCCGCTGATTGTCGTCGGCGCTCTTACGGCTTTTATCGCCATCTGGCCCTGCCGGTTATTTACGACCAACACGGTGTGCATTCTGTTCTATGAGGCGAGCGTGCTTCTGGCGGCGGCGGTGCTTTGGTATGCCGTCAACCACAGGCGGACAGGCTGTGCATCGGACAGAACGGTCTGGGATATCCTCGCCGGAGAATGGCAGAATTATCTGCAGTCGGCTCTCTTTGCGGGTATGATCTGGGCTTGCTGCAACTATTTGAACGCGATGTTTGAACTCCATCATACCGTGGCGTATCGGCAGATGCTGATCTTTTTTGCGCTGGCGGTGATTGTGACTTACAAGGGCAGGGATATTTTTAACGTCGTCAATCTTCTGTACGCGGCTGCGGCTGCGATCTTGGGATGCCGGTACTATACGGCGACGGCGGCGAAGCTGGAAGATCCGGAAGAATTAGAGATTCTCGCCCTGAAGCTCACTGTGTGGGCGGCGGTTCTTGCGGGATTTGTCGTCATCGGCACGGTGCGCTTTCTCGTGCGGAGGCAGATCAGGGATATCTCTGTCTGGTATACTCTCCTCACGGCGGCATTTTTCGCGCTGATCATATGGCGCCGCAATACGAGGGGATGGCCGATTTATCTGGTGTGTTCGTTTGGCCTCTTCTATCTGAATATGGCGGCGTGGGATAAAAAGGCAATGCTGCTCAGGAATATAGGTAACGGCATACTGCTTCACTTCGGGGCGACAGCGATATACTGTCTGCTTCACAGGCCGTACATGTTTTTCCAGTATTATCGCTATCCTTTCATCTTCCACACCGTCACGGTGACAGGTGTTTATCTGGCGCTGGTGGTGTGTGCGGCGCTGGTCAAATTCCTGGATGCGTACAGCAGGTGTCCGCGCCTCAGGGCCGTGTACAGGGAATTGTTCCTGCTCGGCGTTTCGTCTGCCTATCTGGTGTTCACGCTGTCCAGAACGGGATATCTGGCGGTTCTGGTCGTGGCGGTAATCGTAGTGCCCGTGGTATGCTTCTCTCTGCAGCACAGATGGCGCAGCATGGCGCACAGTATCGGCATGATGCTGCTTGCGCTGCTTGTGTGCTTCCCGATTACTTTTACGGCGCAGCGGATCCTGCCTGCCGTCGTCGCCAGGCCGATCCTGCATGAGATAGAGGAACTTCCCACCGTGATTGTACACGGCAGGGACATGGATTCCTATTACTATATCACGATCCAGCGCTTTATTCAGGTATTTCAGATGAAGATACTGGGGATCCCGGAGGAGGAGAGCCTGCGGGCGGTCTATATGGTCAGCGATGCGGGCGATCAGATGAAAGACGGCCTGTATCTCGCCGATACGGAGGAGATCCTGCTCGCTTCGGCGCAGGATGTGCCGGTGGAAGCGCCGGCACAGGAAGAGACGATTGATGATGAGGCAGCCGGCACCAACGGCAGACTGAATATATTCAGACTCTATTACCGCAATCTGAACAAGGTCGGCCATGACGATATGGGGATCATGGAGCCGAACGGGAATTTTATCGCCCACGCGCATAATATTTATCTTCAGGTGGCCTATGACCATGGTATCTGTGTCGGCATCGCTTTCCTCATTCTCGGCGCGGGCACGCTGATACAGTCGTTTCTGTACTATCGCGGGCATAGAGGGGATCGGATATGTGCGGCGCTGCCGTTTGCCATCCTGCTTGTCTTCGCCGTGTCGGGGCTGACGGAGTGGGTATTTCACCCCTGCAATTTTATCGCCTGCGCTCTGCTGCTGGCGATCGCGCCGCTTTTGATTGACAGACCGAAGAAGGCATAGGAATCGGATATGGACAAGAAGAGAAAACCTTTTAACGTAAAAATATTTTATCGAAGGACATGCCTGATCATATACGATATCATCAGCGTGATACTGGCCAGCTATCTGGCGCTTCTGGTGCGCTACGAGTTCGCGGTAAACACGATACCGGAACACTTTATACGCCCGATCGAGCAGTTTATGCCGGTCAACGTCGTGGTGACACTGCTGATTTTTTATCTGTTTCGGCTCTACAGCAGCCTGTGGGCGTACGCGGGTGAGACGGAGCTGCAGAATATCGTTATCTCCTGCGTCCTGTCCACGCTGATCAACAGCATTGGCCTGCAGTTTTTTAAGGTGAGCTCTCAGGCGGTGCCGAAGAGTTATTACCTTTTGTATATGTTTCTTCTGATCACCTGTATTTTTGCCAGCCGCTTTTCGTATCGGTTTTTCAGAGGTCTGAAGCACAAGCAGCAGAACAAGAAAAACCTGATTTCCGTCATGGTGATCGGCGCGGGTGAGGCGGCCAATCTCATTATCAAGGAGATCGTAAACAGCAATTTCTCCACGATGGTAATCAAGTGTATTATCGACGACGACAAGGGCAAATGGGGCAGATATATCCAGGGCATCAAGGTGGTCGGCGGCCGCGACAAGATTGTGGAGTGCGTCGATGTCTACGGCGTAGACGAGATTATTGTGGCGATGCCGTCCGCGAGCAGGGCCGAGATTAAGAATATTCTGGAGATCTGCAAGGATACGAACTGTAAGCTGCGCTCCCTGCCGGGGATGTATCAGCTGGTGAATGGGGAGGTCAATGTCAGCAAGCTGCGTGATGTGGAGGTGGAAGATCTTCTGGGGCGCGAGCCGATCAGCGTGGATATGGACTCCATCCTGGGGTATGTACAGGGCAAAGTGGTGCTTGTCACCGGCGGCGGCGGCTCCATCGGCAGTGAGCTGTGCAGGCAGATCGCTTCGCACAGGCCCAGACAGCTTGTGATTGTGGACATCTATGAGAATGCGGTCTACGATGTTCAGCAGGAACTGAAAACACAATATCCGGAACTGGATCTGGTGGTGCTGATCGCCTCCGTGCGCAACACGAACCGCATGAACTATATCTTTGAGAAATATCATCCGAACATCGTTTATCATGCGGCGGCGCACAAACATGTGCCGCTGATGGAGGACAGCCCCACCGAGGCGATCAAGAACAATGTCTTCGGCACGTTCAAGACCGCGCAGGCGGCGGCGATGAGCGGCGTGCAGCGCTTTGTGATGATTTCCACGGACAAGGCGGTGAACCCTACCAATATCATGGGCGCCAGCAAGCGGATCTGCGAGATGATTATCCAGACATTTGACAAGCATTACGATACGGAGTTTGTGGCGGTCCGTTTCGGCAATGTGCTGGGCAGCAACGGCAGCGTGATCCCGCTGTTCCGCAAGCAGATTGAGGCGGGCGGACCGGTGACGGTGACCCATCCGGATATCATGCGTTATTTCATGACGATACCCGAGGCGGTGTCCCTGGTGCTGCAGGCCGGCGCCTATGCCAGGGGCGGCGAGATATTCGTGCTGGATATGGGAGAGCCGGTCCGGATCCTGGATTTGGCGGAGAATCTGATCAAGCTGTCGGGTTACCGCGTGGGAGAGGATATCAAGATTGAGTTTACCGGACTGCGCCCGGGAGAGAAGCTGTATGAGGAGCTCCTGATGGACGAGGAGGGGATGAAGGATACGGCCAACAGGCTGATCCACATCGGGAAGCCGATCGAGCTGGACGAGCATGTATTCTTTGCCCAGCTGAAAGAGCTGAAAGACGAGTGCCAGATCGAAAATTCGGACATTCGTCCCCTGATCAAAAAAATTGTGCCGACTTACCACAGCAGTTTCGAGGAGGAGCCGTGAGCTGGCCGGTCGGCAAATAACGGAAAAGAGGCAGAAAGCTGATGGAGAGAAAGAGAATCTATCTCTCGTCCCCGACAATGCACGGCGACGAGCAGAGATTTGTGCAGGAGGCATTCGACACAAACTGGGTGGCGCCGTTAGGGCCGAATGTGAATGCGTTTGAGAAAGAGATGGCGGCGTATACGGGCTGCGGGCACGCCGCGGCGCTCAGTTCAGGTACGGCGGCGATCCACTTGTCTTTAAAACTTTTGGGTGTCGGCAGAGGGGACGTTGTATTCGTGTCGGATTTCACGTTTTCCGCCACCTGCAATCCGATTGTCTATGAGGATGCGACGCCGGTATTTATCGACGCGGAGCCCGATACTTGGAATATGTCTCCGGAGGCGTTAGAGAGGGCTTTTGTGAAATATCCGCATCCGAAAGCGGTGATCTGCGTACATCTGTACGGGACGCCGGCGAAGCTGGATGAGATCATGGCGGTCTGTGAGGCGCACGGCGTACCGCTCATCGAGGATGCGGCGGAATCGCTGGGCAGCACCTACAGGGGCAGACACACCGGTACTTACGGGAAATACGGCATCTATTCCTTTAACGGCAATAAGATCATCACGACCTCCGGCGGCGGCATGTTTGTGTCGCGGGAGGAGGAGGCGACGAAGCGTGCAACTTTTCTTGCAACACAGGCAAGAGATCCTGCAAGACATTATCAGCACTCCCAGATCGGCTATAACTATCGTATGAGCAATGTCACGGCGGGAATCGGCAGAGGGCAGCTCATACACCTGGAGGAGCACAAGACGCGCAAAAAAGAGATCTATGCGCAGTATCGGGACGCGTTTGCGGATATTCCGGAGATTGCGATGAATCCGCTGAATCCGGATGGGGACGCCAACTGCTGGCTCTCCTGCATGACAATCGCGAAAGGAAGTAAAATAACACCTGATATGGTGATGGACACGCTGGAGGGAGTGAACGCGGAGACGAGGCCAATCTGGAAGCCGATGCACCTGCAGCCGGTATTTGCCCCCTATGACTTTATTCCGCACAATGCCGACGGCAGCAGCGTGGGGGCGGATATTTTTGAGCGCGGGCTGTGCCTGCCGAGCGACATCAAGAACACGCCCGAGGACATGGAACTGATTATCGGCACGGTGCGGAGCTGTTTCGGCCGATAGAGCGATAGAACGGGCTTGCCCGCAAGACGGACGACGGAGGAGAATACATGTATCGAAACTGTATCAAGCGGTTTATGGATATCGTCATATCCCTGTGCGGGCTGATTATCCTTTCGCCGCTCTATCTGTTCCTGGCGGCGCTTGTCAGGCTCAGACTGGGGAGCCCGGTGCTTTTCAGGCAGCAGCGGCCCGGGAAAGACGGGAAGATATTTCTGCTCTGCAAATTCCGCACCATGACGGACGAGCGGGACGAAAACGGGGAGCTGAAACCGGACGAGGAGCGTCTCCCGCGCTTTGGCAGGCTTCTTCGGGCGACGAGCCTGGATGAACTGCCGGAACTCTGGAATATCTTAAAGGGCGATATGAGTCTGGTCGGGCCAAGGCCGCTTCTGCTCAGATATCTTCCGTGGTATACGGAAGAGGAGAGGCACAGGCATGACGTGCGTCCGGGGCTCACGGGACTGGCGCAGGTAAACGGCCGCAATGCGCTGGGCTGGGAGGACAGATTCGCCTATGATCTGGAGTATGTCAGACATCTGTCTTTTCGTATGGATCTGAAGATTATCGCCATGACGGCCGGCAAGGTATTGCGGCATGCCGATACCCTGTCGGGGGCGGATCAGGTTGTGGCGGATTTTGATGTGTATCGCAGGGAGCAGGCTGAGCGTGAAAAAGATAGAACTCTTTGAGCGGGAACTGGATGAGACACCGATACAGATGCTGTCGGGGGAATACGGTCCGAACAGAATCTATATGAAGCGGGACGACGCTATCCCGTTCTGTTTCGGCGGCAATAAAGTCAGAAAAGCGGCGGAGTTCTACAGGGATATCCGCAAGACGGATACGGATGTCGTCATGACTTACGGCAGCAACAGCTCCAATCACTGCCGCATCATCGCCAATATGGCCGCGGCCATGGGGCTGCAATGCCACGTGATTTCACCCGAGGAGCATCGGGAGAGACTGTACAATACCAGATTGGTGGAAGCGTTCGGCGCGGTCATAGAAACCTGTCCCGTCACGGAGGTGGCGGAGACGATTGAGCGCAGAAAGGCGGCTTACCGCGCGGAGGGAAAGCAGCCCTATTTTATCGTCGGGGGCGGTCACGGCTATCCGGGAACAGACAGCTATGTGAAAGCGTATCGGGAGATCGAGCGGCAGGAAGAGCGAGCCGGTCTGTATTTCGATTATATTTTTCACGCTTCCGGTACGGGGGCGACGCAGGCCGGCCTGGTCTGCGGGCAGCTTCTGGCGGGGGATACGACGAGAAAGATTGTCGGGATCAGCATCGCCAGAGAGGCGGCCAGAGGGCGGGCCGTGGTGAAAGACAGTATTCGGGAATATCTGGCGGCGGATTTTGACAGCCGATACCGGGAGGAGAGTCTGATTTTTGAGGACGCCTATCGGCTGGGCGGATACGGCGGCTCCACGCGGGAGGAAGGGCGGCTGATCGAACAGGTGATGGCACGGGAGGGGATTCCCATGGACACCACCTATGTCGGCAAGGCTTTTTACGGCATGACGGAGTATCTGCAGAGCCGCGGGATCAGGGACAAAAACATTCTGTTTATTCACACGGGCGGCGCACCGCTCTGGTTTGACAGGCTGACAGATAAGTGACATTTGTTATGAAAATGACCGCCGGAAGAAAGGCAGCAATGCGATGAATATTTTGATACTCAGCGCGGGCACGCGCAATAAAATCGTGCAGTATTTTAAGCGGGAAATCGGTGGAACCGGCCGGGTGATCGCTACGGACTGCAGCAACCTGGCGCCGGCGGTGTACGATGCGGACAAATTTTATCTTGTGCCGCGGATCACGGCGCCGGGCTATCTGGAGCGCATTCTGGATATCTGCAGGAAAGAGCGCATCGACGGTGTGTTCTCGCTGATCGACCCGGAGCTGAGTCTTCTGGCCGGAGAGCGGGAGCGTTTCCTGGAGATAGGCGCAACACCTGTTATTTCTCCGTACGAGCTGGTGGAAACCTGTTTCGATAAATATCGCATGTTCTGTATGCTTCGCGAGATGGGGATCCCAACGGGGCAGTGCTATGTGAAGAAAGAAGATTTCTACGATGCCAAACGCCGCGGGGAGATTGCCTATCCTGTTTTTGTCAAACCCGTCAGGGGGAGCGCCAGCATCAATATCAACTATGTAAACAGTGATCAGGAGATCGAGCTGCTGTTTGCGCTGTATGACGATCTGATGATTCAGGAGTATATGAACGGACAGGAGTACGGCGCGGATGTGTATGTAGATATGCTGTCGGGGAAGTGCACATCGGTCTTTGTGAAGAAGAAGATCAAGATGCGCGCCGGGGAGACGGACAAATCGGTTTCCGTCAGGGACGAAGCGCTGTTTGCCATGCTGCGGGATTTCGCGGAGCGCTGTGGTTTTGTCGGTATGATCGATATAGATATTTTCCTGATAGACGGGGTGTATTATCTCTCGGAGGTCAATCCGCGCTTCGGCGGCGGCTATCCCCACGCATATGCCTGCGGAGTCAATATGCCCAGGCAGGTGATTGCCAATCTGGCGGGAGAAGAGAATCCTGTAAATATAGGCAATTATATGGAAAACATCTGTATGATGAAGTATAATGAGATTGCAGTACAGGATATGAATGGAGAACAGATCATCCCGTAACGGCGTCATGCGGTTTAGACAGGATGATCGGCGACGCTATGGCTGAAAGAAAAAAAGTGCTGATACTTGCCAATTCATTAGGCGGCTTGTATGATTTCAGAAACGAGTTTGTAAGCGGGCTTTTAGAGAAAAATGAAGTCTATATCAGTGTGCCCGACGAGGTCAGGAAAGAGGAGGTGTGCGCCGAGGGCGCGCATGTCATACATACGGAGATCAACAGGCGGGGTGTAAATCCGCTGCAGGATATCCGGCTGTATCTGCATTACCGCCGGCTGATGCGGGAACTCAGGCCCGATATGGTCGTCACCTACACGATCAAGCCGAATATCTACGGCGGTTTTTGTGCGGGCAGGCTGAAGATACCCTATATCGCCACGATCACCGGTCTGGGAGGCGCGTTTGACAGGGGAGGTCTGTTTGTCAGGCTGATCGTCGCCATGTATCGCGCCGGGCTGCGCAGGGCGGAATGTGTTTTTTTCCAGAATGCGGAGAATCGGGATATTTTTCGCGCATACCGCATCGGCGGCAAGCGGGACAGGCTGGTCATGGGTTCCGGCGTGAATCTGTCGCGGCATCCGTTTGCCCCTTATCCCGACGGGGAGGAGACGCGCATTTTGTACGTGGGCCGCGTGATGCGGGAACGCGGGATTCTGGAATTTGTCGAAGCGGCCCGGAAACTGCACAGTGACAAGGTGTTTTTTGAGATTCTGGGCGCGTGCGACGAGGATTATCAGGAGATGCTGGATGCGCTGGAGGGCGAGGGGATCATCAGGCAGCTGGGGTTCCACACGGAAGTGCATTCGTATCTGGCCGCCGCGGGCGCCGTGGTGGTTGCGTCTTTTCATGAGGGAATGTCCAATTCCCTGATTGAGGCTGCCGCGACGGGAAGACCGGTGATTGCCTCCAATATCAGCGGGTGCAGGGAGGCGTTCGAGGAGGGCAGGACGGGTTTTGGCTTTACGCCCGGACATGCCGATGAGCTGACGGCGGCGCTGGAAAAGTTCCTGTCGCTCTCTGTGGAAGAGCGCGGCCGCATGGGCTGTGCGGCGAGAGAAAAGATGGAGCGGGAATTCGACCGCCGGAAAGTGACGGCGGCTTATCTGGAAGAGGCGGACCGGATACTGTCGCGGCAGGAAGCGTGACGCGGCCGCGGAGAGAAGAGAGAAAGGACGGTAAAAGACGATGGGGCTGTATGAAAAAATAGTGGGCGGCGAGGAGAAGATATCCCTGGTGGGGCTTGGCTATGTCGGGATGCCGATCGCGGTCGCTTTTGCGAGAAAAGTCAAGGTGGTGGGCTTCGATCTGAATGAGGAGAAGATCGGGCTGTATCAGCGTGGTGTCGATCCCACAAACGAGGTGGGAGACGAGGTGATCCGAAATACGACGGTGGATTTCACGGCGGATCCCGCCAAGCTGCGCGAGGCGAAATTCCATATCGTGGCGGTGCCTACGCCGGTCAAACAGGATCACACGCCGGATCTGTCCCCTGTGGAGGGCGCGAGCCGTATTCTCGGGCAGAATCTGACGAAAGGGTCCGTCGTCGTGTTTGAATCGACGGTATACCCCGGCGTCACCGAAGATATCTGTGTGCCGATTTTGGAGCGGGAGTCCGGTCTGAAGTGCGGCGAGGATTTTAAGATCGGCTATTCGCCCGAACGAATCAATCCCGGCGACAAGGTACACCGGCTGGAGACGATCACCAAGATCGTGTCCGGCATGGATGAGGAGACGCTCGACACGGTTGCCAGAGTTTATGAACTGGTGGTGGAGGCCGGGGTGTACCGCGCGCAGTCCATCAAAGTCGCGGAGGCTGCCAAGGTCATTGAGAACAGCCAGAGAGACATCAATATCGCCTTTATGAACGAGCTTTCGATTATTTTCCACAAGATGGGAATCGACACGCTGGAGGTTCTGGAGGCGGCGGGTACGAAGTGGAATTTCCTGTCGTTCAGGCCCGGTCTGGTGGGTGGGCACTGCATCGGTGTAGACCCTTATTACCTGACCTATAAGTCGGAGGAACTGGGGTATCACTCCCGCATTATCCTCGGTGGCAGGCGCATCAATGATGAGATGGGCAAATACGTGGCGGAAAGTCTGGTAAAAAATCTGATTAAAGCGAGTATTCCGGTGAAAGGCGCGAAAGTTGCGATTCTCGGCTTCACCTTTAAGGAGAACTGTCCGGATACAAGAAATACGAAAGTGATTGACATCTACAACGAGCTGGGAGAGTACGACATCCATCCGCTGGTGGTGGATCCGACGGCGGACGCGGACGAGGCGAAGCGGCTGTACGGCATAACTTTCGGCAGTCTCGATGAGGTAAAAGGCATGGATGCGGTGATTGTCGCGGTGTCGCATGATGCTTTTAAGAATCTCGGCAGAGCGGATTTCGACGGATTCTACAAGGCGGGGAATGCCAGGAAAGTCCTGATGGATATCAAAGGACTTCTCGATAAGCAGACATATATGACGGCGGATTACCATTATTGGAGATTGTAAAGTGACCGGAGACCGCAAGAGATCCCTGTTTATTTTCATAGGACTGCAGGTTTTCTTTCTGGGGATGTATGCGCTGCACGGCGTCGGTATCTATGGGGATTCCGAGCAGTATATCTCCATGCACATCCACAGAGAGCCCCTCTATCCGCTGTTTCTGGCCCTGTTCAGAATGGCGGCAGGCGAAAAGGCGGGGCTCGCGCTGGCGGTTACGGTGCAGAATATCTTTGCGGCGTGCAGCATTTTCCTGCTTGCGGAATATCTGCGAAAAAGGTTTTCGCTTGGCACCGCAGGAGAGCTTGTGCTGGTGGCGATACAGCTTGCGCCGCACATCGTCACCAGATACGTCTCGTCCTACGGGATCTTCGTGGAAAGTTCGATTATGAGCGAGGCGCTGTGTATGCCGCTGTTTCAGCTCTATGTGCTGTTTCTGCTGCGCATGGTCTGGGAGGACAGGAGAGCGGATGCGTTTCGGGCGCTTGCTTTCGCGTGGCTTCTCTCCATGACGAGAGGGCAGATGATGGCGGCGATCCTGGTATGGTTCGTCGTCCGCTGTTTTATGCTGATCGTGAGCGGACAGTTCCGGCGGTTCTTATTTCCCCTGCTGGCGGTGGTGTGCGCTTTCGGGCTGAGAAGTCTGGCGGTGCACACGTACAATTATTTCGTGACGGGATATTTTATGGGCAATACCTACGGGCAGGTCAACACGCTGACGAATGTGCTCTATGCGTGTGACAGGGAGGACGGAGAGGTATTTCCGGAGGACAGCCTCGAGAGGCGTTTCTTCGATCAGTTCTATGCGGCGGCGGACGAGATAGGCGCCAATTATCAATATGGCGGCGATACTTTTGCAGAGCGGGTCGGTCATCTGGAGGCCTGGCATGACAGGCTGAAATTTGACGTGCTGGAAGCAGGATTTTCCGGATATTACTGGAGCCTTGAAGGGACGGAAGATTATTACACACAGAGCAGGCTGTCGGATGAGGAGGCGGGCAGAATGCTGGCCGGACTCCTGCCGGTATGCCTTGGCCAGTGGCTGTATGATTACCTCCTGCTGTGTACTTACGGGTTTATCCGCAGCATAGCCGTCGTGCACCCGCTGCTCAACTGGCTGGCGCTGCTTCTCTACGCGGCGGCCGTGGGCGCCGCGGCGTGGCAGTTCGGGCGGAGCCGGCGAAGCGATGCGTCGGTATTCATGGCGGTTGCGCTCTTAGCGATCGCGGCGAATGTGTGCGCGACTTCCGTGACGATTATGTGTCTGCAGCGGTATATGATCTATGGATTTTCCGTTTTTTATATGGCGCTTTTTCTGCTGGGCAGAGAGATTTTGAACGGTGTCTTACGGCGGGGTGCAGGGACAGAATTAAAGACAGAATGAGGTGTGGACAATGGGATTTCACGAGTTACGATTTGACGAGGACAGTATCTTTCTGGTGACAGGCGGAGCGGGTTTTATCGGCTCCAATCTCTGCGAGGCGCTGATCGATATGGGATATACCGTGCGCTGTCTGGACAATCTCTCCACCGGGAAATATGAGAATATTGAGCCGCTGACGGCACATGAGAACTTCACGTTCATCCAGGGTGATATACGGGATCTGGACACCTGTATGGCGGCTGCGGACGGCGTGCGGTATGTGCTCAATCAGGCCGCGTGGGGCAGCGTTCCGCGCAGTATCGAGATGCCTCTTCTGTATGAGGAGATCAACATCAGAGGTACGGTCAATATGATGGAGGCGTCGAGACAGAACGGCGTTCGGAAGTTCGTATATGCCTCCAGTTCTTCGGTGTACGGCGATTCCACCGAACTGCCGAAGAGAGAGGGACACGAGGGCAGAGTGCTGTCGCCCTATGCGCTGACGAAGAAGACAGATGAGGAGTACGGGAGACTGTACACGGAACTGTACGGGCTGGACACCTACGGGCTGCGCTATTTCAATGTATTCGGGCGCAGGCAGGATCCGGAGGGCATGTACGCCGCCGTCATTCCGAAATTCCTGCGTCAGCTTCTGCACGGCGAGAGGCCGACGATCAACGGCGACGGCAGGCAGTCAAGAGATTTCACCTATATCGACAATGTAATCGAGGCGAATCTGCGGGCCTGCCTGGCTTCTTCTGAGGCCGCCGGGCAGGCGTTCAACATCGGCGCCGGAGGCAGGCTGTTCCTCATCGATATCTACGAACACCTCTGCCGGGCTCTGGGCGTGGAGGTCGAGCCGATTTACGGGCCGCCGCGCAAAGGCGATGTGCGGGACTCCAACGCGGATATCAGCAAGGCGAGGGAACTGCTGGGCTATGATCCGGAGTACGATTTCGAGAGGGGGATCGCGCTCGCCATAGACTGGTACAGGGAATACTTAACTTGACACAGCGATATTGAGGGGACAGCATGGAATTCAGGCTGGGCGGCTATCGGATACAGATAGCCAGGGAATATGAGATTGACGGCACGATGCCGCGTATATATAATGCCGACGGACAGCTGCTGGAGACTTATTTTATCAAAAACAGGCATTCCCGGCATGCGCCTTTCGGGCACGAGGGCAGATATTTCTTCTGGGATCGTTACAATTACGGCCTGGATACGCACTTCTATGGCCCTGAGGCGATGGCGGGGCCGCTCGGCAGACCGCGCGTCAAGTACGGTATGCTGACGGAATCCAGGACGATCGCGCCGGAGGATTATGAGGTTTTTCGCAGGCACAGAGGGATTGAGAGGGATTTCCGTTATATTTTTACCTATGACGAGAGAATCCTGAACGATATAGAAAACGCCAGGTTTTATCCCGTGGCGGCGGGAATCTGGAATCGCAGGATGCAGGAGGATCTGTATCGGAATAAGGACAGGGATCTGTCGATCCTCTCCTCCGACAAGGTCATCTGCGATCTGCACCGTTTCCGTCTGGAACTGGCCCGGCTGTGTAAGCGGGAAAAACTGGCGGACACTTACGGCAGATTTGACGGCGGCGGCTATGTGGAGAGTGTGGACGAGACATTGGACCGCTATCGGTTTTCGCTGATTATCGAGAATGACATCTCAGACTATTATTTTTCGGAGCGGCTCACGAGCTGCTTCGCCGCGCAGACGATACCGGTCTATCTGGGCGCGCGCAGGATCGGAGACTTTTTTAACACGGATGGCATGATTCTGCTGGAGGGTCCGGATATCGATGCGGTGAGGCGCAGGATACGGGAGTGCACGCGGGAGGCATACGAGGAGAGGCTTCCGGCGGTGCTTGACAATTATCGGAGAGTGCGGGAGTACGTCAACATGCAGGATTATCTCTATGAGCATTATCTGGCGGGGCAGCAGGCGGATCGCTGACGGATAGGCGGCAGGGAGAAAGGAGCGGGCGATGAGATATAAAGTGGTGGTGTTCGGTGTCAAAGACACGTCGGAGAATATCGTGGAGTTCATTCAGAATACGATCTGTCCGGTGGACCTGGTGATCACGATAAGCCCTGAGGTAACGAAGAAGAATCAGGTCTCCGGCTATAAGGGCCTGGCAGTCCTGACGGAGAAGTACGGCATTCCGGTGCATGAGGCGGACAGCTATTTCCTGACGGATGACAAAACGCAGCGCTTTCTTGCGGAGAACGAATTTGATATCGGTATCTCCATGGGCTGGCAGAGGCTGATCCCGAAGAGTGTGCTTGACCGTTTCGCCTGCGGCATCTATGGTTTCCATGGAAACTGCGGCTATCTTCCTTTTGGGCGCGGACGTTCGCCCCTCAACTGGTCGATTATTCTCGGCGACACGAGATTCAATCTGAATCTGTTCCGCTATGACGAGAAAGCGGACAGCCCGAATGTCTTTGCGACAGAGATGTTCTCTCTTACACCACACGATGATATCAGAACCGCGCAGTACAAAAATATGATCTGTTCCAAGAATCTGATCCGCAGGCTGCTCGCGGCTTATGCGGCGGGGGATATCCGTGTGCGCACGGATTCCAGGGATTTCGACTCGTGGTACGGGAAGCGCACCGCGGCGGACGGCAGGATAGATTTTCATGAGCGGACGAGGAATATCTACAACCTGATTCGCGGCGTGGCCGCTCCTTTCCCGGGGGCGTTTGCGATGTGCGGAGAGGACAAAGTGACTGTGTGGAAAGCGCAGCCTTTTGACGAGATGATAGATTTTTCGGCCTATGCGCCGGGGGAGATCATAGACGTGTTCGACGGCAAGCCGATTGTGCGGACCGTGGACGGCTCGCTGCTGATCGACAGCTATGAGAGCGGGAGAGAACTGAGAGCGGGAGATATACTGCAATGACGGAAGCGATTCGTATACTGCATGTGCTGGGCGGTACCGGTCTGGGCGGGGCGGAGAGCCGGATCATGGATCTGTACCGGCAGATGGACCGGGAGCGGATCCAGTTTGATTTTCTGGTTCACAGCGATGCCGTGAGGCGGGCGGGGGACGATGCTTCGCGCCGGGCGCCGCAGTTCTATGATCAGGAGATCAGGGATATGGGCGGGCGGATTTATGTGCTGCCCAGATTTAAGGGATATAACTATCCGGCCTACCGGCATGCGGCGGAGGCTTTTTTTGCGGCGCATCACGAATTCCGTGTGGTGCAGGGGCATATGACGAGCACGGCGGGGATCTATCTGCCGATCGCCAAAAAAGCCGGCGTTCCGCTCACCGTGGCGCATTCCCGCGCCGCTGGTGTGGACGGGGGCGTAAAGGGGATTGCCACCCGTTTTCTGCGGCGGAATCTGGCGCGGAAAGCCGATCTTTTGTTTGCCTGCTCCGTGCCGGCGGGAGAGGATGCTTTCGGAAAAGAAGCGGTCCGGCGCGGCCTGGTGAGGATTGTTCACAACGCCATAGACGCCGCCCGTTTTTCCTACGATCCGGTCCGGCGCGGCGAAATCAGGGAGCAGCTTGGCATGGCGGACAATCTGGTGATCGGTCATGTGGGGCGCTTTGACCCTCTGAAAAACCATGCCTATCTGCTGGATGTTTTCGCGGCTCTTTGCGAAATCCGACAGGATGCCGGACTGCTGCTGCTGGGCGAGGGCGGCGGTATGGAGGCGGCCAAAGAGAAGTGCGCCGCGCTTGGCATCGCGGATAAAGTCCGCTTCATGGGCAATCGGAAAAATACGGAGGACTATTATCAGGCGATGGATGCGTTTGTCCTGCCGTCGTTCTATGAAGGGCTGCCGGGCGTGCTGCTGGAGGCGCAGGCCGCCGGGCTGCAGTGCTTTGTCTCGGATGTGGTGACGAGAGAGGCGCAGGCTACGGATCTGGTCAATTATATGAGCCTCTCCGAGCCGCCCGCGAAGTGGGCGCAGGCCATTCTTGCCGGGGCGGGCTACGACAGGAAGAATACCTGTAAACAGCTGGTAGAAAACGGCTTCGACGTCAGGGAACAGGCAAAACGTTACGCAAACTTTTATTTGAACGGAGACAGTTCGGAATTATGAAAAAAATATTGCTGATCGTTCCCTCCCTGCATCAGGGAGGACTGGAAAAGGTATGCGCGGAGACGGCCAGGCTGCTGCGCTATGATTTTGATGTGCGGATTGCGCTTTTTGACTCTGCGGATATTGCTTATGCGGTCGGCGGCGTTCCTGTGGCCGATCTGCGGCTGCCGAGCCGCCGGGGCAGGCTGGGCAAAGCGCTGTATGTGATTCTGAGAGGCCTGAAACTTCGCGCGCTTATGCGCAGGGAACGGATCGATATTGCCTACAGCTTCGGGCCGACGGCAAATCTGGCCAGCATCGCCGCGGGAGGCGGGGCAGAGAAGTGGTTTGGCATCAGAAGCTACATGGACATGGGCAATTCGAGACAGATCAGGCTTTTTGGCAGATTTGCGGACAGAGTGATCTGCTGCTCCGAAGCGATCTGCCGTGAAGTGCGGACGAAATACCGCTGCGACAAGGCTGTCACACTCAACAATCCGTTCGATGTGCGCCGCATACGGGCGCTGGGAGAGCGGGAGGAGGCCGTGCTGCCCTGGACGGAGGGGCGTATTCTGATATCTATGGGGCGGGAGGATCCGGTCAAGGGGTTCTGGCATCTTCTGAAAAGTTTCTCGCTGGTGCATGAGAAGCTGCCGGACACGAAGCTTCTGATCGTCGGAGAGGGGGAATTCCGGGCCTATCGGGAATTGGCCGTGGGACTCGGAATCGAGGATGCGGTCTGTTTTGCCGGGCTGAAGAAGAATCCTTACCCCTATCTGCGCAAAGGCAGCCTGTATCTGCTGACTTCCTATAACGAGGGTTTCCCGAACGCGATGGTGGAGGCGATGGCCATGGGGCTGCCGGTGATTGCCACCGACTGCATGACCGGGCCGCGGGAGATTCTGGAGGACAGGTACGGCATCCTGATCCCGAATATGAGTCCTGAGGAGAATTTTGATCCGCACAGTATATCGCGGGAAGAGAGAAATCTGGCGGACGAAATCACGGCGCTGCTGGAGGATGAGAGCCGCGCGGCGCACTACAGCGAGATGGCCCGCGCGCGAGCGGGTGAGTACACGGCGGAGGCCTATGTGGCAAAGATATGCGCTTGGGCAGGCGTGCGGGCTGCCGGAGAGAAAAGGAAGACGGATGGGGAGAGTGGCACACCATAAGATAACGCTGCCGGGGAGGCGGCAGGCTCTGATATTGGCGCCTTTTGCGCTGTTCTACGCGGTCAGCGTGATTCTGGGGGACCTGGAGGGAGCGCGGTACAGGGGATTGGCGCGCAATGCCGGGCGCTTTGCGCTGTGGTTTCTGGGAAGCTATGCGGTGCTCCTCGCGCTGTGTATACTGCTCTCCAACAGAAGCGCCATCACGCGCAGGCTGCCGTTTGGCACAGCGGGAGGCGGCAGGGCGGGAAGAGAGGAGAATCCTCGCGTCTGGCTGATCTTTACGGCTCTCTGTCTGCTCGCCTATCTCCCTTATTATCTGATGTATTACCCCGGCTGGCTGAACAATGACGCCCTGTGGCAGATCGAACAGATTCTCGGTCTGGCGGAGCGCTCCAATCATCATCCGTACTTTCACACGCTGCTCATGCAGGTCTTTTTTGGGATTGGCTGTCGGCTGTCCGGCACATACGAGGGAGGCGCTGCTTTCTATACTTTCGTGCAGGTGGCGGTCATGGCGGCGGTCTTTGCTTTTTTCCTGTATCGGCTGTACTTGAGAGGAGCGCGGGCGCTGTGGCTCGTTCTGGCGCTTCTGTTCTATGCGGTTTGCCCGATCAACGCGCTTCTGACGATCTGCATGGGCAAAGACGAGTTTTTTACCGCGGCGCTGCTGCTTTTTGCCTGGTTTACGGCCACCCTCGATCCGGATGCGGAGGAAAACGCCGCACAGGACCGGACGGGACGGAGAAAAAAACGCTTCGGCTGGCTGGCCTGGTCTGCCGCCGGCCTGCTGGTGTGCCTGCTGCGGAGCAACGGCGTTTTTATCTATGCGGGTACGGCATTCTGCCTGCTCGCTAAGAAGTTGAGGCGGACGGCAGGGGGAGGACGCTTTCCGCGCAGGACGTTTCTGTGCACCGCCGCGGTGCTCGCGTGTTATCTGCTCTGGCACGGGCCGATTCTTGGGGCGCTGCGTGTACAGCCGCCGGATATCATAGAGAGTCTGACGATGCCGACGCAGCATCTGCTGTGCGCCTATCTGAAAGGCGGCGAGCTGACAGAGGAGGAGACGGCGCTGCTGGGACGGGTGATCCCGTTAGACAAAGCGGCCGAGTGTTACCATCCGAGACTCTTCGATCCGATCAAAAATCTCATCAGAGAATCGGGAAATCAACAGGAGATCGCAGAGCACAAGGGAGAGTATTTCCGGCTGTGGCTGCGGGTCGGCCTGCGCAATCCCCTGCAGTATCTGGTCGCCCAGGTGAGGCAGACGGCCGGTTTCTGGGCGTACAGCGTGCCGGACTACGAGTATGTTTATGGGGAATATTACATGATAGAGAATCCGCTTGGCATTGAGACGGAGAGAAAGCTGTTCACCTACGATGCTGAGCTGGCCATGCACGAATATCTGATGGGCTTTCTGGACTTGTATAACAGGGTGTGGAGTCTGGGCCTGAATACCTGGCTGATGGTGTTCTGTCTTGCCTACGCGCTGTATCGGGGAAAGGATGCGATGATTTTCGTGCCTTTTGTCATGCTGCTGGTGACGCTGTTTTTGGCGACGCCGGTGTACAATGAATTCCGCTACGCGTACGGTTTGTTTGCGGCTTTTCCGATGCTGTTTCATCTGACTTTCGGCGGGGAGCAGGAGGAGAGCGGCAGTACGGGGCCGGACAGATATCGGATACGGGAGATGACGGTGACGGAAGATGAAAAAATGGGGTAAGGCGGTTTTGTTTATTCTGCCGCTTGTGTGTATGGTGGCGGCGGTCAACTGGTATGTGGATTCCTATGCGTATCTGCGGGTCACTTATGACCGGATCAGTGAAGAGATGGCGGAGAGAGGCATGAATGTGGAGGGGCTGCAGGAGTCGGACTTTAACGACAGGAAGCTTTTGCTGGCCTGTCTGAACAGGCAGACGGCGCCGAAAGAGATCATTGTGGCAGGTTCCAGCAGGGTGATGAATTTTGATCACACGATGTTTGGGACGGATTCTTTTTACAACACGGGGCTGTCGGAGTCTACGGTCTACGATCTGCTGGCGGTGGCGGGGATTCTGGACCGGAAAGGTCAGCTTCCGGAGAAGATGATTATCGGGGTGGACGCTTTTCTGTTCAATGCGAGCCATGACAACGACCGCTGGAAAGATCTGGAGGATTATGAGATCTACATGGAGGAGAAGATTGCGAACCGGCAGGAGGACGCCTCGCGGAATGCGGAGACGGCTGGCGGGAGAGCGGCGGAGCTTCAGGTGGACACGGGGCGCGACAATGCCAAGTGGCTCTCGCTGGATTATTTTCGTTACAATATCACGCGGCTTTGGGGGCGCAGGCGTTTTGAGGTGGATTACACGACGGATTGGGAGACAGAGTGCTATCTGAAGCACTATGACGGGAGCATCGCCTACGAGAGAAGCCTGCGGGAAGTGGATGTAAGCGAGGTGGAGGCGCTGACCGGGCAGTCCATAGGCGAGCATGTGGTCTATCGCCTGACGGATTATCAGGAGATCGACGCGGAGAGTATGGCTCTGTTTTCCGGCCTGACGGATTACCTGCAAAGCCGCGGCGTGGAGGTGATCTGGTACTTGCCACCCTATTCGCCCATGATGTATAATTACATAGAATCTGAGGAGCAGTTTCGGATTGCCCTGCAGGTGGAAGACAGTATCAGAAAAAAGGCGTCGGAGCGGGGGATCGCACTGTACGGCTCCTATGATCCTGCCGGCTGTGGCCTGGAGATGGGAGACTTGTACGACGTCTATCATGTCAAGACGGAAAAAATGCCGGATACGTTCTACAGGGTACAGTGACCGGGGGAAGGTTGGGAAGCTGCTATGAGAGCAAATGTGACTTATTGGCTGGATCAGACTGCGGACAGGCTGCCGGACAAGACTGCTTTTGCGGATGAGAGGAAAGAAATTACATTCGGGGAACTCAAGGCGCAGGCGCAGGCATTGGCGACGCGGATGCTGGAGAGAGGGCTCTTTAAGAAACCGGTGGCCGTCTATTTGGAAAAAGGCGTCGATGTGCTGACTTCTTTTATGGGCGCGGCATACAGCTGCAATTTTTACTCGCCCATCGATACCGAGATGCCGGCGAGCCGTGTCGATAAAATCCTGGAAGTGCTCAAGCCGGCCCTTGTCATAACGACGGCGGCGCTGCGCGAGACGTTTGCGCGGTACGCCTATCAGGGAGAATACCTGATCTTCGAGGAGGCGGTCCGTACGCCTGCGGACGGGCAGCTGATCGACGCGGCGCGGGCAAAAGGGATTGACACGGATCTTCTGTATGTGTTGTTCACTTCCGGCTCCACGGGCATTCCGAAAGGAGTCACGATCAATCATCGCTCTGTGATCGACTATATCGACTGGGTGACGGAGACGTTCGACATCACACAGGCGGACACTTTCGGCAATCAGGCGCCTTTTTATTTCGACAATTCCATTCTGGATATCTACAGCACCATCAAGAGCGGCGCGACGACCTGGATCATACCGAAGAATCTGTTCGCGCAGCCTGTGCCGCTGCTGGAATATCTGAAAGAAAAGAAAATCAACACAATCTTCTGGGTGCCCTCGGCGCTCATCGTGGTGGCGAAACTGAAGGCGTTCCGCAACGTGGACTTGTCGGACACGCTGCACAGAGTGCTGTTCTGCGGGGAAGTGATGCCCAACAAGCAGTTGAATGTCTGGCGAAAGTTTCTGCCGGATGTACTGTATGCCAACCTGTACGGTCCCACTGAGATCACGGACGCCTGCACTTACTATATCGTGGACCGCGAGTTCGCGGACGATGAGCCGCTGCCCATCGGTATCCCGATGGCCAATACGGATATTCTGGTGCTGAACGAGAGAGAGGAACCTGTCGTCGGGGACGAGGTGGGGGAACTGTGCGTGAGAGGCACCTCACTCTCGATGGGGTACTACAACAATCCGGAGAAGACGAGGGAGGCTTTCGTGCAGAATCCGCTGAATCCCCACGTGCCGGAGCTTATCTATCGGACCGGCGATCTGGTCAGGTACAATGAACACGGAGAGATCATATACCTCTCCCGCAAGGATTTCCAGATCAAGCACATGGGACATCGGATCGAGCTGGGTGAGATTGAGACGGCGGTCTCCTCTCTGGAGGAGATTGCGCTGTGCTGCTGTCTGTATGACGAGAAGCATCAGAAGATCGTCCTCTTTATCGAGGCAGAGCTGGACAAGGCCTACATCAACGAGCGGATAGCCAAACTGGTGCCGGAGTATATGCTGCCGAACAAGGTGGTCACGCTTTCGGAAATGCCGATCAACGCGAACGGCAAGATCGACAGGGTGAAGCTGAAAGAATATCTGTAGCGCGGCCCGTCATACGGTCGGCTGTGCCGGGGAGTCAAAGGAACAGAAAGAGATGGACAGGATGGGAAATACGGCGTTTCGCAGAGTCGTCGTGATCGGTTACGGCAAGGCGGCGGGAGATGTGCTTCGCTATGTCTGTGACAGACAGGAAGAATACGGATACGAACTTGAATTTATCGAACATGAGGCGGCCCCGTTTAGCGTTACGGAGAAGATTTGTGCGGACAGAGGCGTCTCCTTTCGGCAGATTTCGGATAAAAAGAAGCTGGCGGCTTATCTCGACGGGACTGCCGGGAAAACTTTGATTGTCAGTGCGAGCAACAATTTTCTCTTTCCCGCTTCCCTGGTACAGAGAGAGAACATCACCGTCGTCAATTTTCATAATGCGCTGCTGCCGAAATATCCGGGGCGGAACGCGCCCACCTGGGTCATCTATGAGGGAGAGAAAGAGACGGGCATCACATGGCATTACGTGACGGCGGGCGTGGACGAAGGAAACATTATTATACAGAAGCGCTGCGCGGTCGGGGAGGACACGAGGGCATACGAACTGACGGAAGAACTGATGGATCTGGCGGTCGAGGCGTTTCGGGAATGCTTCGGCGATGTGCTGGCCGAGCGGGTTCAGGCAAGACCGCAGGGATTCGATCCCGCGCGCAGGATGTATCGTTCCCGTGAAGTGCCGTCAGACGGGTATTTCGCGCTGACCGACCCGCCTGAAGAGATCTACAGGCTTCTCCGCAGTGTGGATTACGGCAAGAATGATATCTTTCCGCTGATGCGGACGACGGTGGACGGCGTGGAGGCGGAGATTCTCAGATACCGCAGGATTCCGCCTGACGGGCAAAGGGACGGGGTGGATTTCTTATATCTGCCGCTGGGAGACAGCCTGCTGAAGATGAAGTACAGAAAGGTATAGATTTGAGGCGGGATGCCGTCTGGCGGGCGCAGGGAGAAAGATATGGAGATCATACAGCAGTTTCAATTGGATAAAAAACACGGCCGCATATTCGGGAGATTGTTCTTTTTCAGCCTGATGTATGTGCTGCCGATTTTCCTGATAGACATGTATTATAAAGATGATCTGGCGCGCTCACTCTACGGAGCAACCGGCTGGAAAGGAGACGGCAGACCGCTTGGAGAGACGCTTGTAGTCTGGCTTTCCGGCGGCGGCAGCATGCCCGTGGTGGATATTGCGCCGCTGCCGCTGCTCTTATCGATCGTCCTGCTGAGTTATGCTCTGGTTTTGTATGCGCAGCATAACTGGGGAAGTGCGGTCGATGAGTATCTGGGAACCATGGTTCTTCTGTTTGTGCTGACGAATCCGTTCGCTATGGAGAATCTGTCCTATCGTTTCAACTGTATCATGATGTTTTCCGCACTTGCGATTCCGTTTGTCATGTACGCGATTTTGGATCAGATGCCGCGCCCGGTTATCCTGGTGCTGTCCGCTGTGTGTACCTCCGGCATTTTGGCGCTGTATCAGCCGGCGGTCGGCGCATGCCTGGTGTTGAGTGCCCTGTATGTCTGGCTGTTTTGTGTGGGAGAGAAGAAGCAGCTTACACCGGAGATATACAGGATAGCGGGAATCGCTGCCGGGGCAGTCATCTATAAACTGATTATCGCACCGCGTTATATGAACGGGGACGACTGGAGGAGCAAAGTTTCGGGGATTATGTCGCCGGCCGAACTGCTGCCGGGTGTCATTGGCAATATCAGATCCGGCTGTCAATATATGGTAACCAGTGCCGCAGGAATGTCAAAAATATTTGTCTGCACGGCCGTTTTGCTGATGGTCTTTGCGGTTTTGGCGGCAGTGTTTGTCATCGGCAGAGACAGCGCGGCAAGCCGGACGCACAGGGCCCTGAAGATTGCTGTGACGCTGCTCGTGCCGGTCATTGCCTTTGTGCTTTCGTTTATGCCTTTGACATTGCTGGAGGGATTTCATCTCAATAGCAGAATGCTGATTTCCTGCGGAGGGGTTCTGTTTCTGGTCGGTATTATGCTGTTGTATGCCTGCAGAGGCAGGAAGCTGACAGTCAGGGTGGGGGCATTGCTCTGCGCGCTCTGTCTTCTCGGACAGTATGGATATATGTATACCTATGCCGCCGCGCTCAGGGGGCAGAATGAATATCACAAATATCTGGTGTACAATATCGCCCATGATGTCGAGTCGATCAACTGCGACGGCGCTTATTCGATGCTCACGGTGATCGGCAGTGCGCCGCGCCCCAGACAGACCGGGCTGATCTGCAGTAAATATCCTTTTCTCGAAGAGATCGTTCCCGTATATATTACCAAAGATACGTGGATTGGCGGCGCATGGCTGTATATGTATATGCAGGAAGGTCTGTCCCTGGAGGAGCCGGATGATTCGGACAGGAAAGTGACAGAGAGCGGCAATGCGGTTCTGCGCAACAGCATCTATTCGTGTTATACAAATGATGATAAAATAATTGTGTGTTTTCATTCTCAATGATCGGAGGGGAAATGGATGGAAGAAAAAGTTTTGGCAATTTTGAAAGAGCACTGCGAGGAGGCGCTGACCTACGACGGCGACAGTATGATGGAGGACGGTGTGATCGACTCCTTTACCGTGATTAACGTGGTGGGCGATCTGGAGGATGAGTTCGATATCGAGATCGATGCGAAATATGTCGTGGCGGAGAATTTTAAGAACAAAGAAGCGATTATCGCGCTGGTAAAGCGCCTGTTGGAGGAGTAGATGCAGCTCATATCATTATCCTTTGTGATATTGTGGGCGATTGCTTTCTCGCTCTATTATCTGGTGACGGGGAAAGCACAGCGGTATGTGCTGCTGGCGGTGAGTCTGCTTTTCTATGTGACCGGCCTGCGCGCTTTTCCGCTCAGTCTGCTGCTGGCGGCGTTTACGGCATACGGCTGCGGGCTGTATCTGAAACGGCTGCTTGCGCAGGAGAGGACGGCACTTGGCGCGTGTCAGGACAGGGAGAGCAAAAAGGCGGTCAGAGATGCCTTTCAGAGGAGAAGAAAGAGGATACAGGTTTTGAGTTTTCTTCTCCTGCTCGGGATGCTTGTATTTTATAAGTATGCAGCTATTGCCCTGCCGTATGCAGAGAGGCTGGCCGGATCACATGCCGCTTTTCTGGAGCGTGTAGTCATGCCGCTTGGGATCTCTTTCTACACGCTGACCGCAATGGGCTACATCATAGATGTGGGGAGAGAGAACTGTGAGGCGGAGACGAATCCTCTGTGCTTTCTGTTGTTTCTCGCGTATTTTCCCTCAATCACACAGGGACCGTTCAACCGCTATGCGCCGATGAAAGAGCAGTTCTGCAGTGCGCATATTTTTGATTATGACAGAATGCTGCGCGGTATACAGCGATTTGTGTGGGGTGCGTTTAAGAAGCTGGTGATTGCAGACAGACTTGGTATCTTCGTGGACAGAGTCTACAGCGCCGAATCCTCCACTGTGCCGGGCAGTATCTTTGTGTGTGCCACAGTCCTGTACATGCTGCAGCTCTATGCGGATTTTTCGGGTTATATTGACATGGCGATGGGGGTCAGCGAGAGCTTTGGCATCATGCTGCCTGAGAATTTCAAGCGGCCTTATTTTGCGAAGTCGGTGGCGGAGTTCTGGCGCAGATGGCATATCACGCTGGGGACGTGGTTCAAGGACTACGTGATGTTTTCTTTCGTGATGTCCGGCCCGGGACGCAGGCTTGGCAAGGCGTGTAAAAAGAGGTGGAGCAGCTTCGGAAAACACGTCGTGCCGATTTTGGGAACGCTGGCTGTATGGTTTTTTACAGGGATATGGCACGGCAGAACCGCAGCTTATATGCTGTGGGGCATCTACTACGGCGCCGTCATGAGCGTATCGCTGGTGCTGGAGCCGCGGTATGCGGTCTGGAAAGAGAAGCTGCATATCAGGGAGGGCAGACTGTGGTCTTTGGTGGGTATGGCGCGGACATGGCTGATTGTCTTTGCGGCCGACGTGCTGATCCGCAGTGAGAGCCTGAGGCAGGCGGGAGAGATCTATCTGTCCTTTGTCACGCGGCTGCATCCGCTGCGCCTGCTGACAAGTGAGATTACGGCTTACGGGCTGAGCAGATATGACTTTATTCTGCTTGCTGCCGTGCTGCTTGTCTGGCTGGCAGTCTCCGTGCTGGAGGAGCGAGGGGAGGATGTCAGGACTTATCTGGCGGCGAAGCCTGCCCTGCTCAGATGGGTATGCTATTACGGCGTCGTTCTGACGCTGTTAATTACGGGTATCTATGGGGGCGGTTATGACACGGCGGTATTCATGTATCAGAGTTTCTGAGGATTGACGGAGGCGTTGCGCTTATGGCACGTAAGATTGCATTTCATTTGAACTGTCTCGAACAGGGCGGCGCGGAGCGCGTCGTTACCAATCTGGCGGGTCAGTTTGCGGAAGCAGGCTGCGAGGTACTGGTCGCAACGGAGTGGTACGGCCGGGATGAGTTCGCGCTGGACGAGCGTGTCAGGCGGGTGCATGTGGGGCTGAGAGAGGGCGATGCCGGAAAGCCGCATCCCGTGCAGGTATTGCTCCGCGTGAAATATCTGCGCGATTTTCTCAGAGACGAGAAACCGGACATTCTGATTCCCTTTGCCAGGAAAGCGCTGTACAGAGGACTGCTGGCGGCTTACTTCATGGAGATGCCGGTATTGATTTCCGTGCGGACCGACCCGGTGGGGCATTATGAGGAACTCTCGGACAAAATCCAGATTCCGCTTCTGTTACCGCGCGCCGACGGCTGCGTTTTTCAGACGGAAGGCGCCAGGGCGTTCTTCGCGCCGAGGCTGCAGGACAATTCCCGCATCATCCTGAATCCGATTCATGAGAAGTATATCGGCCGCCCGGAACCGGAGCGGAGGACGAAGACGGTGGTGCAGTCCGGCCGGCTGGTGGATTTCAAGAACCAGGCTATGCTGGTGCGCGCTTTCGCGAGAGTGCACGCAAAGCATCCGGACTACGATCTGAAGATTTATGGCGGGGATTCCCATGACGGTACGAAAGAAATACTGGAAAATCTAATCGCTGAACTGGGAGCCGGAGATTATATCCGGCTGATGGGCGCCAGCGATCATCTGGAGGAGGATTTGGCGGACGCGGCTCTCTTTGCCTTTACCTCCGATTGGGAAGGGCTTCCGAATGCGCTGATGGAGGCGATGGCTCTGGGGCTGCCGATCGTCGCGACGGACTGTCCCTGCGGCGGGCCGCGGACGATCATGACGGACGGGGTGGATGGCCTGCTGATTCCGATCAGGGACGAGCAGGCGCTCGTGGACGGGATTAACCGTCTGATCGAAGATCCGGCGCTGGCGCGGCGGCTTGGCACCGCGGCGAGAAAGATTGCGGATCGGGCGAACGGCCGGGCGGTCTTTACACAGTGGCGTGACTATATAGAGGAACTGTGCGGAGCGTATGAGAAGAAAGGGAAATGAGGCGATGAATCCAAATAGGCGAAAATGGGTGGAACCGGCAGTCGTGGCAGGCAATGTGGCGGCGATCCTGTTTATGGCCGGCGTCGTCGTGAGCAGTGCGCGCTGTACGGTGCTTGTCGGGGATGATTACACGCATGCCGTCCGCGTGGGTTCCTTTCATGCTTCGCTGCCCGCTTATCTGGCGGCGTCTCTCCGCTATTCCCGGGAATTGTACTTGGACTGGCAGGGAACTTATTTCGCGATGTTTCTGCAGGCGTTTCTTTCGCCGTTGAACAATTTCGGCCTGCCGCAGCTGAAAGTCGTGATGGTCTGCAACGCGCTTCTGTTCTTTGCCGCGCTCTTTGGCGTGTGGTGGGCGGCTTCCGGGTTGATCTGGAGAGAGGGCAGAGCGTACGGTCTGCGGCTGACGATCTATACTCTGCTGTTGTTTGCCATTTTGGACGCGCAGGTCTTTGCGGAGATTTTTTTCTGGTATTCTGGCGCTGTGGCGTATAGTCTGCCGTTTTCTACGGCGCTTTTGGCCTTGGCGGCTCTCCTGCTGTCAAATAGGGGCGGTGTCCCGGGGCGGGGCAGAAACGTATGCTTTGTGTTGTCGGCCATACTGCTCTTTTTGGCGGGAGGGGGTTCGCTGATCGTGAGTGGAACGGCCTGCTATGCGGCCCTGCTTTTGACGGTCGGCTTTTATCTGGCGTCCGGGGAAGTATCGGCCGGCAATATCGCCGTTACCGTATCGGGTATTCTGGGAGCACTTCTGAATGCGGCGGCGCCAGGCAATTATGCGCGGCATACTTATACCTCGCAGGGGGGGGGCTGGCAGCTGCTGTCTGTCGTCAAGTGGACGATCAAAGGCGTGTGGGGAGAGACAGAGCGCCTTGTCAGAAATACCATGTTCGGCGTGATTCTGCTGGCCATGCTCTTGCTGGGGATGTATCTGTCCAAACGGTTTGCCGCGTATCTGAAAGCGTATGGCATCGTCAGCATTCTGGCCGTCGGGATTGGCTATGTGGCCGTGTTCCCGGTGGTGCTGGGCTATGACGGGCTCACATTGCCGAACAGATGCTGTTTTGTTCTGGATACCGTTCTTGTGATTTCGCTGGGCAATCTGGCCGTATTTGCGGGCTGTCTGCTGGCGCGGTGGGCTGATTTGGGCGCGGACAGGCGTATCTGGGCGATCTTCGTGACGATTCTGTTCGCGGCGTTTCTGTCTGCGCCGGAAGCGCTGTCCGAATCGGCGCTGATGACGATGGCGGAGTGTGAACACAACGGATCCTATCGGCGTTATTATGAGGCGTGTGTGGCGGTCTATGACTATCTGGAAAACTGTCCCGAGGAAGATGTCGTTGTGGAAGTACCGGATTTCATTGACAATTTCACCTGTTTTTATCTCGATGAGGATGAGAACAGCTGGGTTAATGCTGGCGTTGCGGAATACTATCACAAACATTCCGTGAGGCGTATGCCGGAGTAAAAGAAGCAGAATAAACTTGTCGCTTCCGCTTTCAAAGTGTATACTGGAGTGAGACAGGAGCGAAAGCGGGCGCGGGAAAAACGGGAGAAAACAAGCGCGGGCGGAGGGAAAAAACCATGTTTTCATATGACGATTACCGGGAGATCATCCGAATCATACAGTCCACGGGCCGGCAGTGCGGTTATGCCGATGCGCTGCACCGTGACGCTTTTATCATCATGCGGCATGACGTGGAGTACAGCGTGGAGCGGGCCTATCAGATGGCCAAGGTGGAGCAGAGCATGGATTTCACATCCACTTTCTTCTTTCAGTGGACCAACAATTCTTACAATATCCTTTCCAGAAGAAACATGGATATGATCAAGGACATGCATGAGCGGGGGCAGCATATCGGTCTGCATTTTGCCTTGAACGGCATGACGGATATGGAACAGATCCGCAGACGGATTAAGATGGAGATCGATATCTTAAGCGAGATGTTAGGGTTTGAAATCACGGAATTTTCCATACACAGGCCTTCTAAGGATGTACTGCGGGAGAATATCAAGCCGGACGGCATTCTCAACGCATATCAGGATGATTTCTTTACCTTTGCGGATGCGGTTGACGAGAATACGGCGCTGAAAGTCAAATACATGTCAGACGCCAATCATATCTGGCGGTATGGTTATCCTGATGAGAAAAATATCACAAGTTATGACAAAGTGCAGATTCTTACGCATCCTTTTGCGTGGTGTAAAAAGGGATATGACAACTTCAACAATTACAAGGCGCTGCTGCAGGAGAAGTATATTGAACTGGTGGAATCCGTAGATAACGAGTGTAAGGATTTCGGAGAGTACAAGGACTATTTTCTGTCTAAGGATGTGCGGTAAATCTGCGCGCGATTATAAATAACATGCGATATGGAGGACGATATGTGCGGAATATGCGGCTATGTCGGCAGGATGAATCTTACGGCGGAACAGCTGAAGCGGATGAATGATACCATGTATCACCGCGGTCCCGACGACAGCGGAGAGGAAATCTATGAGATGCCGGACGGTCGGCAGGTAGGACTGGCGCAGAGACGGCTGTCTATTCTGGATCTGTCCGCTCTGGGGCATCAGCCGATGCACTCGGCTGACCGGAGCGTTTCGGTGGTCTATAACGGTGAGATATACAATTATCAGGAATTGCGGGAGGAACTGGCGGACTATCCTTTCCGGTCGAACTGCGACACGGAAGTGATCATAGCCGCCTATTTAAAATGGGGAATCCGCTGTGTGGAGCGTTTCAACGGCATGTTTGCCATTGCGCTCTATGACAGAAAGACACAGGATGTCTATCTCGTCCGTGACCGGATCGGCAAGAAACCGCTCTATTACTGGTGTGAAGAGGAGAACCTCGTCTTTGCCTCGGAATTGAAGCCGATCATGCAGTGTCCGGGATTTGCGGCGCGGATCAATACGCGTATCCTGCCCCGATACCTCTTTCAGCAGTACATCAATGCGCCGGAGAGTATATACAGCGATGTGTATAAGCTGGAGCCGGGAACGGCGCTGCGTTTTTCCCATGGGCGGATCAGAAAGTGGAAATACTGGAGCGTCAGGAGGGCCTATCATGAGGCGCAGGCTGAGCCGGTCACGGATTATCGGGAGGCGAAAGAGACGCTGAAGGATCTGCTGCGAAAATCGGTGAGGGCGCGCATGATCGCCGACGTGCCGCTGGGAACGTTCCTGAGCGGCGGCTATGATTCTTCGCTGGTGACGGCAATCGCGCAGGAGTGTTCCGACAGCCCGGTGAAGACTTTTTCCATCGGGTTTCATGAGGAAAAGTACAATGAGGCGAAGTACGCCAGAGCGGTAGCGGACTATCTGGGCACGGAGCACACGGAACTCTATATTGACGAGCAGGATATGTTTGACCTGGTGGACAGCATTCCGCGGTATTACGATGAACCGTTTGCGGACAGTTCGCAGATTGCCACGATGATGGTTTCAGGGCTGGCCAGGGAGCACGTGACGGTCGCTCTGTCGGGCGACGGCGGCGATGAGTTCTTCTGCGGGTACAATATCTATGAGAAAGTGTATCAGGCGCAGCGGCTGGATCTGCTGGGCGCGATGGTGCACGGCGTGTGCAGCATGCCGGGATTGAAGCGGGCGCGGCTAGAGAGCAGGCTGCCCTTTAAGGTGCGGGTGATTGCCGGCAACCGGGAGAGGGAAAGCAAGACGCAGTTCGGCGCGGGCAGTTATCCGGCCATGGCGCGGGCTATGGTCAGAGAAGAGGCGGAGGAGGCGTTCTCTCCGGTTCATTATCCGGTCGAAAGTGATTACCGGGTACGGGACTGGCAGATCAGACGGATGCTGCTGGATATGGACACCTATCTGCCGGGCGATATTCTGTGCAAGGTAGATCGGGCCTCCATGAAATATTCTCTGGAAGCCAGATGCCCGATTCTGGACAGAGATGTCATGGAGTTCTCTTATCGGATTCCTCACGCTTTCAAATACAAAGACGGCGACAAAAAACATATTCTGAAAGATATCGCCTATGATTATATTCCGCGGGAACTGCTGGACAGACCCAAAGTTGGTTTTGGCGTTCCCCTGGACAAGTGGCTGCGCGGGCCGCTGCGGGAGCAACTCACAGATTACAGCAGTTATGATTTTCTGGCACGGCAGAATATATTTGATGCAAAATATGTCTCCGATATGATCGGCGGCTATCTGAAGACGGGAGATGCCGGTCCGGCAACCGGAGCAAATTACTCCAAGCTGGCATGGTCGTTCTTTGTCTTCCAGCAGTGGTATGAGACTTGGCACACCGCGCGGCATTCGATTGCATAACCTGCGGAATACGATAAAAAATAAAATAACACCAGAAAGAAAAGATTTTCCCGAAAAAAAGAGGTCAGAAAACGAGAGAAATTGTCGAGACAATTCAGAGATCAAAAATAAAATCAAATTTAATTAAAAAGTTCATTTTGCAAGAATTTGCAGGAAAAATGAATTAAAATTGCAAAATCCCCCGCTTTTTGGGACAAATATGAAGGATTTGATTCAAACGCATGGAAAAGAAAACGGGTGTTAAACATATCGCTTTTTATATTGGTTCTCTGAGTAAGGGCGGAGCGGAGAGAGTGTTTGTAAATCTGGCGGATTTTTTTCGGTCGGAGGGGTACCGCGTGACGATGGTCACACAGTACCAATATCCGCAAGAGAAAGAATATGAACTGCCGCCGGGGGTCAAACGGGTGCTCTCTGATCTGACGGAGAGAGAACTGAGCCGCAGCCGCCTCGTGAATTTCTGCCGCCGTCTGCGCAAGCTGCGCGGTATCTGGCGGGCGGAAGCGCCGAATCTGGTGCTCTCGTGCGTCGGCAAGAATAATTTCATGGCTGTCGTCACAACAATGTTTACGGGGACGAGGGCCGTCGTCTCGGTGGTGGGTGAGGCGAAAGAGGAATATCCGGGCAGACTGATGCGTGCGCTGGCGAATCTTCTCTTTCCCCGCGCCGCGGGCATTATCCTGCAGACGGAGCGGTCGCGCCGCTTTTTTCATAATAAGAAGATACAGCGGCGGGCGGTCATTCTCCCCAACTCTTTAAACCCTGCCTTTATCAGGCCCAGATATGAGGGGGAGCGCGAGAAACGGGTCGTCGCCGTGGGACGGCTGGACGGGAACAAGAACCATGAGATGATGATACGGGCGTTTGCGGTCTTAAGTGACAAATATCCGGAATATACGCTGACGATATACGGCGAGGGGGAACTGCGGCCATATCTGGAGGAACTGATCGAAAAACTGGGCATGGCGGAGCGGGTGTTTCTGCCGGGCATGATTCCCGACGTGGCGGCGCAGATTGAGCGCGCGTCGCTGTTTCTTTTGACTTCCTACTCCGAGGGGGTATCCAACGCGCTGATCGAGGCACTGGCGATCGGGCTGCCGGTGATCGCCACGGATGTGCCCAGCGGCGGCACGGAGGAACTGATGCGCGACGGTGAGAACGGGCTGATCATTCCCACGGGCGATCGGGAGGCACTGGAGCGGGCGATGGACAGGCTGCTGGGTGATCCGATCTATGCCGACACCCTGGGGAGAGCGGCGGCACAGATCCAGGAACAGTTGGCGCCGGAGCGGGTGAACAGGCTCTGGCAAGCCTATTTTGATAAAATCATGATTAAATAATTTGAAATAATTGCAATAAAATAAATTGAGATTTAATAATAAATATAAATATAAACAGAATACAAGGAAAAGAAAATGGCCGTTATGAAAAAGCAAAAAGCCTTGATTTTACTGCAAATAATTGCATTTATAGGGATTTTTCTGCTGCTGTTTGTCGCCGTTTCCTACATGGTCAGGACAAACGGCGATGTGAAAGATCGGTTCTCCGGCTTCTATGCGGAGCGGGATGACACGCTGGACATCGTGATGATCGGTTCCAGCCCGGTACCTTCCTATTATGCCGCGCCGAAGCTGTGGGGGGACATGGGCGTCGCCATGTATCCGCTGTCGTCCAACGTACAGCGTCCCGCCGCCATGAAGTATCTGGTGCAGGAGGCTGAGAAATCGCAGTCCCCAGCCCTGTATGTCTTTGAGATGCGCATGTTTACCATGGAAGACGAGGGGCTGCGCGACAATATGGCCTATACGCGGGGTGTGACAGATAACATGCGTTACTCGCTGCTGCGCGGGGAGACGATCCGCGCGCTGGTGCCTGAGGAGGATGCGGAGGGGCGGCTCAGCTTCTATCTGGATATCATGAAGTATCACACAAACTGGAAGATGCTGTTTCTGCCGTCCGAGTGGGCGAATATCGCTTACCATAAGAAAAATCCGCTGAAAGGGTTTGAGTTCAAGGACGAGGTGGGGCCGCAGCCGATGCCCGACTGCGGCGGTGCGGACGGTGTGACGCCGATTCCGGCGGAACAGGAGGCCTGTCTCAGAGATCTGCTCGCCTATCTGCGGGAGGAAGACAAGCAGGCGCTGTTTATCGTATCTCCTTACGGGGAATCCCTGGAGGAGCAGCGGATGTATAATTATATGGAAGAGATGATCTCGGACGCCGGGTATTCTTTCCTGAATCTGAACAACTGTTATGAAGAGCTCGATATCGTATTCGAGGAGGACTTTGCGGATTACGGCAGTCACACCAACGCGGTCGGCGCGGAGAAGTGCACGGATTACCTGGAAAACTATCTGCGGGAGCATTATGAGTTTGAGGACAAACGCGGCCAGGCTGCCTATGCGTCCTGGGACGAGTCCTGCCGACTGTGGCAGAAAGAGATGGAGAAAGCGCGGGAGACAATCTGCAGGCGGATTGCCGACGGGGATTATGCGGTGATCGAGGAAGAATAGCAGCGGCGTCTGTGGGAGCGCTGTGACCACAGAGAAAGGGGCGGAGCGATGTGCGGCATTGCCGGATTGTGTAACTGGGGAGAGAACTGGCGTCAGAATATAGAGCGCATGAACGAGCGCATGTACCATAGAGGGCCGGACGCCTCGGGCGTGTGGGCGTCGGCGGATCTGACGGTGGCGCTCGGACACAGGCGTCTTGCCATTGTGGACCTGACGCCCTCGGGCGCGCAGCCGATGGAATCTCATGACGGTCGTTATGTTATCGCCTACAACGGGGAGATCTACAATTACCGCGCTATCGCGGACAAACTGCGCGCAGAGGGCAAGACGGCGGCTTTCCGCGGAACGTCAGACACGGAGGTTTTGCTGGAGGCGTTCTCGGCTTACGGCGTGCCCGAGACGCTTCGCATGAGCAAAGGCATGTTTGCCATCGCGCTGTATGACAGAGAAGAGCAGACGTTGTTTCTCGCCCGTGACCGGGTGGGGGAGAAGCCTCTCTATTATGGCTTTGTGCGGGGGCAGCGCTTTGCGTTCGCCTCGGATCTCAATGCCATCGCCGCGCTGGACGGTTTTGACAATGACGTGGACGGACGGGTTCTGGAGAATTATTTTCGTTATGGCTATATTCCGGCGCCTTTCTCGATCTATGAGAATATCTATAAATTACAGCCGGGGAAATACTTAAAAATTAAATTTCCATTTAATAAATACGATATTTTGACGTACTGGTCGATGGAGGAGAGGGCGGTCTACGGACAACAACACCCGTTTTTGGGGACCGAGCGGGAAGCGGCGGAGGAGCTGGAACGGCTGCTGAAAGAATCCATACGCGGACAGATGGAGGCGGATGTGCCGGTGGGCGCGTTCCTCTCGGCAGGCATCGACAGCAGCACGGTGGTTTCCCTGATGCAGTCTCTGAGCGGACGGAAAGTGCGCAGCTTTACCATCGGCATGTGGGATGAGAAGTTCAATGAGGCGAAGATTGCGGGGGAGATCGCGGCGCATCTGGGGACAGAGCACACGGAACTGTATATCACAGAAGATGACGCCCGTAATGTTATCCCAAAGCTGGCGGAAATGTTCGGGGAACCCTTTGCGGACTCTTCCCAGATCCCGACCTATCTGGTGAGCCGGATGACCAGAGAGCATGTGACCGTCTCCCTGAGCGGCGACGGTGGCGACGAGCTTTTCGGCGGATACGGGGTATATGCCTCCGTCAACCGTATCTGGAACAGGACGAAAAAGATACCCTATGTTATAAGAAGACCGGCGAGCGCGCTTTTAGGCAGGCTGAGCGCGGAGGTGAAAGGCCCGCTGGCTGTAAAAGCGCGGCTGCTTGGCGCCCGCGGCATCGGGGATATGTATCTTCGCTCTGAGATCGGGGAAGGCTTTGCGATCGCCGCGCGGGGCGGGGCTTACCCGACAGTCATGGACGGCCGGTCCGAGCTGCTTGCGGAGCCGCAGCGGAATCTGATGCTGACGGATCTGCAGATGTATCACCCTGATGATATCCTGAATAAGGTGGACAGAAGCGCCATGGCGGTTTCGCTGGAGACGAGAGTGCCGATGCTGGACAGAGACGTGGTGGAGTTCGCGTGGACCCTGCCGCTCTCCTGCTGCGTGCAGGACGGCGTCACCAAGAAAGTCCTGCGGGACATTCTCTACAGATATGTGCCCCGCGGTCTGGTGGAGCGCCCGAAGACGGGATTCGCGATTCCGCTGCACAGATGGCTGAAAGAGCCGAAACTGCGGCGGTGGGCGGAGGACCTGCTCGACAGGGATCTGCTGGTCCGCCAGGGTTTTTTGGACGCGGACGTGGTGCGCAGGCTGTGGCGGGACTATACGGAGAGAGATATCTGGCGCGTACAGATCTGGTATATACTGATGTTTCAGGAGTGGCTGCAATATGCGGGCGGGAAAGGATGCGGTGATCGGTGAAAATCATAGAAAGCTATCGGCCGTCCGGCCAGGTTGTCTGTCGGCAGGAAGATTTGATATCCATAGTGGTTGCCGCGTATAATATAGCTGAGTACATTGAGAGAGGGCTGCGCTCCGTCTGTGGGCAGTCCTATCGCAATCTGGAGATTCTGGTGGTGGACGACGGTTCCACGGATGATACGGGGGCGATCTGCGACCGGATTGCCGCGACAGATGAGCGGCTGCGCGTGATTCACAAGAAGAATGGCGGTCTGGCCGATGCCAGAAACGTCGGACTCGCGCAGGCGAAAGGGGATTATATCGCTTTCGTGGACGGCGACGATTGGATCGATGCCGCGATGTATGAGAGAATGCTGGGCGCGCTGAAAGAGCAGAGGGCGGATGCGGCCGTCTGCCGTTACCGGCAGGTGTACAGAGATCACACTGACGACGACTCTGTGGACCGGGCGGTGGTATTCGAGGGACAGGAGGCTCTGGAGTATTATGTGCGGGAGGCGAAAGCGTATGCGATTCAGAATGCCGCGTGGAACAAATTGTATCGGAAAGAAATCCTCGACGGGCTCACTTTTCCCACGGGCAGATGGTACGAGGACATCATGTTCACAACCGTGGCCCTGAGCCGCGTGAAACGGTGCGTTTACCTTGACACCGCCTATTATAACTATATAATAGACAGAGAGGGAAGCATCATGAATACGCGCGTCAATCTGCGCACGTTTACGGATCAGATTCCCGCCTACTATGAGAAGACGGCTTTTCTGAAGAAGATGGGAAGAGAGGATCTGGCAGATATTCATGATTATTTTTTTTATAAAAGACTACTGTTATTTTACAGCGCGGTCGAACGGGAACACGGGGCGGACAGAGAGAAATTTCTGCGCCTGCTGACGCGGGAAATTCAAAAAAATAAGGGTTGTTATGCAAAAGCCTTTACCTGCAGTGAGGCTGACCCGCGCGATTACAGGAAGATGAAACTGTTCTTAAAGTCGCCGGCGCGTTACAGCCGCAGAGTCCGTCTGGAAGAGCGATGGATCATTCCGCTCAAGGCAAAAGTCAAGGGAATCCTGAAAATATGATTATAATACAGCTTGCGGGCGGGCTGGGCAACCAGATGTTCCAGTATGCGCTCGCGCTACAATTGAAACATCTCGGCAGGGAAGTTAAAATTGACGATGTGACGGGATTTAAGGAAGATGAGAAGCGGGATCCGGCGCTGGAAGCGTTCGGGATCAGGTACGAGCGCCCTGACCGCGGGGAGATGATACGGATGCTGGATTCTTCCATGCTGCCCTGGAGCAGGGTGCGCAGGAAGCTGTTCGGCCGCAGGAAAAAGTCTTACTTCGAGGAGGACAAGCGCTATCATCCCGAAATCATGACATGGGACGATATTTATCTGGAAGGATACTGGCAGACGGAGAAGTATTTTGCTCCCGTGGCGGAACAGGTCAGGCAGACCTATGATACGGAGAAACTGCTTCGTTATATTAAGACGACGGAAAACGGCATGCCGGACGGCATGGAGCCGTGGCTTACGCGGATCGCCGGTACGGAATCGGTCAGCGTGCATATCCGCAGAGGCGACTATCTGCTGCCGGACGAGCAGGCGCTTTTCGGCGGAATCTGTACGGAGGCATATTACAGAGAGGCCATGCGGCAGATGTGCAGGGAGTATCCGGACTGCCGCTTTTATCTGTTTACGAATGACAAGGAATGGGTTCGGGAGCAGCTGGCAAGGGACGCCGGACGGCAGTCCGGGCCGGAGGATGCCGGCACGGGGCTTGTAGGACGGATTGAGGTCGTGGATCCGGGGGCGGTAAAGAGCGCGGATTTGACGGAGTTCCTGCTGATGAGCCGCTGCCGGCACAATATTCTGGCGAACAGCAGCTTCAGCTGGTGGGCTTCTTATCTGAACGGGAATGCCGCCAAGACCGTGATTGCGCCGGACAGGTGGCTGAACGGATGGGACTGCGAGGATATCTATCGGCCAAAGATGCGGAGAGTGAAAGGACAGTCAGCGCATGGGTAAGCGAAAAACTTCCGGAGCCGGGGGAGAGAAAAAGATCACTCTGCTCCACAAAGTGGGATACCTTTTTGACGGGAAACAGAAAGGCCAGCTGGTCGGTCTGGGCGTGCTCATACTGATCGGCGGCCTATTGGAGACACTGGGCGTCTCCATGATCCTGCCTGTGGTGGGGGTGATCATGGATCCGCAGTCGATCATGGAAAATGCGCTGGTGATACGCGTCATCAGTTTCCTGCATATTCAGACGGACAGACAGCTCATCATGGTGATGCTCGGCGGCATGATCGCGCTGTATGTGATCAAAAATGCCTATTTTGTCTTTCAAATCTATGTGCAGAACACTTTTGTGACGAGAAACAGAAACCGGATGATCAGCCGGGTGATGAGGGAGTTTTTGAACAGACCCTATGAGGAGTATCTGGGAGCGGATATTCCGACGGTTTTCAGGCTGACGGACAGTGATATCCCCAATGCTTTTCAGCTTGTGCTGGTGATGATACAGATGGTGACGGAGATCGTGGTCGCGGTGTCCTTGAGCATCATGCTTGTCGTGGTGAGCCCCGTGATGAGTGTCTTTATCGTTATGATCTTTCTGGGGATGACCCTTGTGATCACGAAAGTTTTAAAGCCGCGCCTGAACCGGATCGGCCATAAGAACCAGACGATACAGTCGCGTATCGCCAAGTGGCGCATCCAGTCCATCTACGGCCTGAAAGACGTGAAAGTGCTGCACCGGGAAGAGTTTTTTGTGAGGAATTATTACGAGAGCGGTGCGGTCGGCGCCAATGTGGCGCGCAATTACGCCGTGCTTAACAATCTGCCCAGACTCCTGATCGAGACGATCTTCATGGCGGCGATGCTGCTCTTTATCATGCTGTATATCGTGCGGGGCGGCGACGTCATGGTGCTTGCGCCGCAGCTGAGCGCTTTCGCGGTGGCGGCGATCCGGATCATGCCGGGGACGAACCGCATCAACACGTATCTGTCCGAGATCGCCTACGCCCAGCCCTGCCTGGATTATCTGTACGAGAATCTGAACGAGAGCATGAAGATGGACGTCAACGGCAGCGTGACAGGTCTGACGGGCGCGGCGGCACAGGAGCTGCCCGAGCTGCGGCTGCAGGACAGGATCGTGCTGGATCATATCACATACGCCTATCCCAATACGGTGAAGCCTATCTTCACCGACGCGCATATGGAAGTGAAAAAAGGGCAGTCCGTGGGGATTATGGGTCCGTCCGGCGCAGGGAAATCCACGATTGTGGATATCCTGCTGGGACTCTTGCGGGTGCAGGAGGGGACCATCACCTGCGACGGGGTGAGCATTTTTGAAAATTATCCGTCCTGGCTTGCCGGGATCGGCTATATTCCGCAGTCGATTTATCTGATCGACGAGTCGATCCGCGACAATATCGCATTCGGCATCGACGCGGACAGAATAGACGACAGACGCATCTGGGAGGTGCTGGAGGAGGCGCAGCTGCGGGAATTCGTGGAGGAACTGCCGGAAGGGCTGGACACCACGATAGGCGACAGAGGTGTACGCATCTCCGGCGGCCAGAGACAGAGGCTCGGCATCGCCAGAGCGCTCTATCATGATCCGGAGATTCTGGTCTTTGACGAGGCGACTTCCGCGCTTGACTCGGACACGGAAAAAGCCGTGATGGATGCGGTCAACAGCTTCCACGGCAGGAAGACGATGGTGATTATTGCTCATCGCCTGAACACGATCGCCAAGTGTGATGTGATCTATAAGGTGGAGAATGAAAAAATTGTGGAGACGACGTTAGCATGATAGGAGTAGAGGCACAGGCCGGTTTCGGGCTTGGGAACCAGTTGTTTTTTTATGTTACAGCCAGATGTCTGGCGCTGGATAAGGGATACCGTTTCAGCGTACTCGATCCGGAACATTTTGCCAACAATATGCACAGTGACTGCGGTCTGTATTTTATGGACCTGGATATGGGAGTGCCGTCGCGAAAAGAAGATTATCGGTCCGTTTTTTATGAGAAAGAGACGCGTCTTTTTGCGGGGAATTCAAAGCATGATCTCACCCATGGCGTCTATGTGACGGGAAGCGATGAGAAGCTGTCTGCCGTGGAAGACAATACGCTGATTTACGGCAACCTGCAGTCGGAAGATTATTTTATCTCGCATAAGGCTGAGATCAGGGAGTGGCTCAGGGTAAAGCCGGCGTATGACTGCAGGGAGTACAGCCGGGACAATCTCTGCATCCTGCATTTAAGATGCACTGACTATACGGGTTCGCCAGAGCTGTTTCTCCGGAAAAAATACTGGCTTATGGGCATGAAGCAGATGCGGAAGATCAATCCGGCCATGGAGTTCATGATCATCACGAACGATGTGAAAGAGGCCGGGAAACTGCTGCCGGGGATTCCGGCTTACAATTTTGAGCTGGCCAAAGATTACAGCATTCTGAAAAACGCGAGGTACCTTCTGCTGGCGAACTCTTCGTTTGCGTACTTTCCGGCGTTCACCAGTGATACGGTGCAGTATATTCTGGCGCCGAAATACTGGGCCAGACATAATGTGTCCGACGGATACTGGGCGTCCGAGCAGAATATCTATGAGGGCTGGCACTATATGGACAGAAAGGGCCGGGTTTTCACCGCGCAGGAGTGCCGGGAGGAGCTGGAGAACTATAAGAGAAAGTCGCGGAAGTACGCCTGCGTCAATGTGCCGCCGCGCGGTATGCGGCTTAGGTTGATGGAGGCGCACGCGTGGCTCTATTACAGATGGGCGTACATCTGCAGGATTGGCCGCGGTGTGGTGCGGCGCCTGCGGCGGCCGGCGAAAAAAGTAGGATAAGGTGGTGCTCATGAACGGGACAGATCAGATACAACAGCGGGCGATCATATGGCGGGACGGTGTGTCTGCGCGGCTGGAGGGGATATCCATGAGAAAGGCGGCGGTGTGCGCCGGTATTCTGTTTGCGCTGTCGCTTCTTCCGCTCTTTCTTCTCGGCAGATACAATGTGATGTGCATTGACGATTACAATTACGGCAGGCAGATTCATGACACATGGATGGCTACGGGTTCTCTCCTGCAGTCTGTGCAGGCTGCCTGGAGGCAGAACATGGATCTTTATCAGGGATGGCAGGGGACATATATTTCCTGTTTCCTGATGGGGATGTCTCCCATGAATTTTCGGTATGATACCGCATGGATTGTCCCTGTCCTGATGATCGGTATGTTTGCCGCGTCCGTTTTTGTGCTTGGCAGGCATATTCTGTGCAGGTGGATGGGGATTGAGCGGGCAGGGAGCGCTTTTGTGATGTTTGTGCTCCTGTTTTTGTTTTATCAGGTGATGGAGGCTCCTTTTGAGGGAATCTACTGGTACAACGGGGCGACGCACTATATCTTCATGCAGTCGGTCTGGTTTTTTGCGCTGGCTGCCGTTCTGGCGGGCCTGCGAACAGAAAAGCGCGCCGCCGGGATCCGGCTCTGCGCGCTGTCGGCCGTTCTGATGGTGCTTGTGGGCGGCGGCAACCTGATCACGGGCCTGCAGGCGGAGATTGTGACGGCTTTTCTTGTCGTCTGCGCGATTGTGGCAAACCGCAGGAAGATTGCTGTGGCGGCCGTTCCGTTTGTGGCAGGGAGCGTCAGCTTTCTGATCAATATTATGGCACCGGGCAACGCAAATCGGGGAGCGGCGGACACGGATGTGGGCTATCCCGCGGTAATGTCTGTGCTGCTGTCCTTTTATCACGCGCTGGTATTTATCATTCGCTGGACGCCGGCTTTTGCCATTCTGACCTGGCTGGCGCTGCTTCCGGTCCTGTGGAAGCTGGCGAAAAAGTCGGACAGAGATTTCGGACATCCCTGGCTGGTCACGGCAGGCGCGGTATGCCTGATCGCGGCGATGTTTACGCCCACTCTCTACGCTGTCGGTATGGCAGGGCTGTCCAGAGTGGACAATATTATCCAGATGGTGTATTATCTCTGCCTCATGCTGACGACGACATACTGGCTCGGCTGTCTCTCGCACAGAGTGGGCGGGGATGAGGAGGACGGGAGAACAAAAGGGCGCGTCGGCGCTGCGCTTGGGCATTTTCTGGAGGCTGCCGGCATGAAGATGACGGCGGTATGCGCCTGTCTGGTGCTCGTCGTCTGGGTGTTCACGGCGGATAAGAATACTTACGCGAGTGTGTCGGCGCTGCGATCGCTGGTAAACGGGGAAGCGCAGACCTTTTATGCGGAGGCGATGGAGCGGCATGCCCTGTATGAGGATGAGACGGTGCCGCGCGTGGAAGTGGCGCCCTACTCTGCCAGGCCGGCGCTGTTTGACTTCGATGATCTGTCGGCGGATGAAAATAACTGGCTCAATCTGGCCGTTGCCTGGTATTATCATAAGGAGTATGTGAGATGCCTGAAAAAATAAAGCTGCCAAACGTTACACTGGCCGCGATGACGAGTGTGGATCTCTGTGAGACGATCAAGGCCATGCAGTACAGTATGCGCGGGATCGAGTTTGGCGACGCGGTGTTAATCACGCACAGACGTCCGCTTACCCTGCCGCGCGCGATACGCTACTCCCACACTTCAAAACTGGACGATATTGATCAGTTCAACTACAAGATGGTCTATGAGCTGGGAAAACACATTCACACGGACTATGTGCTTCTCATTCATGCCGACGGCTTCGTGGTGCATCCGGAGAGCTGGCGGGAGGATTTTACGGACTATGACTACATCGGATCCCCATGGCCTATGCCCAGCGAAGAACACGCCTACTATGACTCCAAAGGCGAGGTGTGCCGGGTGGGCAACAGCGTCTCCCTGCGCAGCAAAAGGCTGCTGGATTTTCCGCGGCAGGCCGGTCTGCCGTGGGAACGGCTGGAGGACGGCTCTTACAACGAGGATGTCTTTCTGTGCTGTAAATATAAGAACAGGATCGAGGAGGCCGGCATGAAATTCGCCCCGATTGAAGTGGCCAAATACTTCGGACACGAACACATGATTCCGGAGATCATGGATGTGGATAAGCCTTTTGTCTTCCACAAGTGGCGCGGCAGGAACGCGCAGTATCCGCGGTTCGTGAATCCGTGGAAAGTCAGATGGCAGAAAGTCAAGGACTGTGTCCGGCCGTTTTTGTTCTGGCGGAGGTGGAAGAAGAGAGCATGATCTACGATTGTATTCCTTTTTTCAATGAATTGGATATTCTGAAGCTCAGGATGCAGATCCTGTCTCCCTATGTAGATAAATTTGTGCTGGAGGAGGCGTCGGTAACTTTCTCCGGGGAGGCGAAGGAGATGATTTTCGCCGGGCACCGGGAAATGTTTGCGGCGTTTGCCGACAAGATTGTCTATGTGCCGGTGGAGGATTCGCCGATGACGGGTGTGACGACGCATGAGCGGGACAAGTATCAGAAAAATCAGCTGATACGCGGTCTCGCGGGCTGTGGGCCGGACGATATCATCATTTTCAGCGACGTGGACGAAATTCCGAACCCGGAGACACTGACAGAGATACTGTCTCATTTTGACGGGGATAAAATTTATCATCTGGCACAGCGGATGTTTTACTGTTTCCTGAATATGGAGGAGGTCTCGGGCAAGCTGCTCTCCATCACCGGAGAATTTGCGGGTGTGGAAAAGAGGCAGTGGCTGGGGACGAAAGTCTGCAGTTTCGCGAATCTGCCGCAGGAAGGGATCGTGTATCTCCGAGAGGTTTCTCCGGACGATCCGCGCAGTGTGCGTATCGCAGACGGCGGCTGGCATTTCGGTTATATGGGCGGCGACGGCGAGCGGGATGTGGCAAAGCGCATCGGCGATAAGGTGCAGGCGGCGGCCCACCAGGAGTACAACAGTGCCAGATACCTGCGGGAAGCGGTGGACCGCCTGATGTGTGGGGAGGATATTTTCGGCCGTGACTGCAGGTTCGTGCGGGTGCCGATCGACGAGACTTATCCGGCCTATCTGCGGGAGCATCAGGACGAGTATGATTTTCTGATTGCGCCCGAGATCGGCAGGGTGAACCTTGCCTGGAAGCGGGCGCGTCTCGCCGGCAGCGGATGGCTGCGCCGAATGCACGGGGCGGCGGTGAAAATGCTGCATCGGTGAACGGAGTGAAGACCGGAATTTCAGGGGTGCAGACAGAGGAAAGGGGGAGAGCGTGATGGGCGAATGGTACCGCAGAGCGCGGGAGAGCAGGCTTCCGTGGCTGCTTTTTTACAGCGGGCTTACCATTGAACTTCTGATGGTGATCGTGGACAAGAGCAATTATGTCAATCCAATTGAGGGACAGCTGTTTCGCGTGACGTTCCTGCTCTTTTTCCTGAAGCTGTGTCTGACGGACTATTCCCTGCGGGAGTGGGCGGTGATTGCCGTGCTGGAGGCAGTCGCTTTTGTCTCCTACAGGACGACCGGCGGGAATGACCTGATACGGCTGGTGACTTTTGCGGCAGCCTGCAGGAACATGCCGTTAAAACCGATGCTGAAGTACACCTTTTACGTGACACTGGCGGGCTGCGCACTCATCATTCTGCTGTCGGTGACCGGTATCTACGGGGAGATCAGCCTGACGCAGAATTACGGGCACGCCGCGCCGGAGGAGACGGCATATATCGGCGAGGAGGCGCCGGAGGAGACGCGTTTCACGCTGGGGATGGGACATCCGAATGCGCTCTCCTGCATGTTCCTGATGCTCGTGGTGCTGGGAGTCTATATCTGGTTCGCGCACATGAAGTGGTATACTTATCTGTTTCTCATGCTGCTGAATGTCGGTGTTTACTTCCTGACGAAGTCCCGGACGGGGATGATGATCGTGACTGTTTTTCTGGCGGGAGGCTGCCTGCTGCATTACTGTCGTATATTGCGGGACAAGGCGTTCATCTATGCGGGCGGCCTGCTTGTGCTGATTGTCAGTCTGGCTTTTTCCGTTGATGCCGCGGCGTGCGCGCAGCGTGTGCGTGACGCGAGGTGGAATGCTTTCTTCTACTGCAATCCGCGCGACAACGAACACATTGTGCTGCTGGAGCGGATCGACAGGATGATGAGCGGCAGGATCATCTCGCTCACGGATGCGGAGAGCAATGAGGGGACGATCGAAACCTGGTCGCTTTTCTCGGAGCCGAATCATATGAACTACTATTTCGATATGGGCTGGGTGAAGCTGTTCTATCGGTACGGCATCGTGCCGGGCGCGCTGTATATCGCCGCGCTGTCAGTGTTTCTGTGGAAGCTGTACAGGCGCAGGGACGCCTGCGGCCTTCTCGTCTATGTGATTCTGACTATCTATACCGTGATTGAGGCACATCTGATCTCCGTGTATCTGGGCAGAAACTTTCTGCTGATGATGATGGCGTGCTGCCTGACGGAAAAAGATTCTTCCACGCGCTAAAGATTGAATTTTTTTCCGAAAAATGCTATCATAAACTGATATAGTATTTTTGCGGAACAGATAGAATCTGTCGAGGGATCAGAATGAACCGTAAGACGAAGATTATAGAGGGATACTGGCTGCTCTTCATGGATCTGGTCAGCATCTCTGTCTCCTATGTCATTGCCATACTGCTGCGATTTCGCGCATTCAGATGGGTGGACGAGCCTGAACTGCACTTTATCGGCTACGTCTGTTTCCTGTTGTTCTGCGCGGTCTACAGCTTTCTGTTCGACTGGAACAGAGAGTTTCTGAAACGGGGCTTCCTCGTAGAGCTTGTCGCTGTCGTGAAATTTAACGTGTTTATGGTGCTGTCATTGATGGCGGGGCTGTTCCTCTTTCAGCGAAGCCTGTATTTCTCCCGTCTGGTGATGGGCTATTTTGGCGTGTTGAATGTGTTTGTCGTCTGGCTGGTGCGGATCTGTATGAAGAAAGCGCTGCGGGTCTATTTTACCTCTCAGTCGAATATTGTCAAAATGATGATTGTCACGAAAGACGCCGTGCTGGAAAAGACGGTGGCCGACGTGAAAGCCGCGGTGGACATCAATTATGAGATCGTGGCGCTGGCCTGTGTGGACGCGGACCGCAAGGGCACGCTCATAGACGGGATTGAGGTGAACGCGGACGGGGAGAATGTGCTGGAACTGGCGAGGCAGATGCCCCTCGACGAGGTGTTCCTCAATCTGCCGGAGGAGGACAAGGGCTATGTGAGGCACATCATATACGAGCTGGAGTCCATGGGCATCGCCTGCCATTATAATATCGATATCATTGAGAGGCCGCAGAAAGAAGTCAGGGTGGGCAAATTCGCGGGCTACACGGTGGTGACCTACGCCATCAACAGCATTGACTACAGACGCATGGCGGTCAAACGTCTGATTGATATTGCCGGCGGTCTGGCGGGCTGTGTCGTCACGGTTGTCCTGACGCCGTTTGTGGCTTTGGCAATCAGGCTGGATTCGCCCGGACCGGTATTTTTTGTGCAGACCAGAATCGGCAAGAATGGCAGGCGCTTTAAGATCTATAAGTTCCGCTCCATGTACATGGATGCTGAGGCGCGCAAGAAAGAGCTGGAGGCGCAGAACGAGATGCAGGGCCTGATGTTCAAGATGGAGAACGATCCGCGCATCACGAGAGTGGGGCGCTTTCTGCGCAAGACCAGCATCGACGAACTGCCGCAGTTTTTCAATATCGTGAAAGGCGATATGAGCCTCGTCGGCACCAGACCGCCGACGGAGGAGGAGTTTGAGCAGTACAATTCTCACTACAGACGGCGCATCAGCATGACGCCCGGCCTGACCGGCTTATGGCAGGTGAAAGGCCGCAGCGAGATTGTGGACTTTGACGAGGTGGTCAGGCTGGATCTGGAATATATCGACAACTGGACGCTGGGGCTGGATATCAAGATCCTGTTTCGGACCGTGTGGGTCGTGCTGACAGGGAAAGGCTCGAAATGATGGCGGAGAGAAAATACAGAGTTTTGATGGTCGGCCCGGACAGAAGCGTGCACGGCGGTATTTCCGGCGTCGTCAACAATTATTATAAGGCCGGCCTCGACCGCATGATTGATCTGCGCTATATCGGCACGATGAAAGAGGGGAGCAGGGCGGCCAAGCTGCTGCAGGCAGGAAAAGCCTATCTCAGCTTTCTGGCAGCCCTGCCGCGCTATGATATCGTACACGTCAATATGGCGTCGGATGCCAGCTATTACCGGAAGTCCGTGTTTGTCATCACGGCACATGCGTTTGGCAAAAAAACGGTGATTCACCAGCATGGCGGCAATTTCCCGGAATTTTATGAGAAAGAGCTTGGCGACAGGGGCAGGGCGCGCGTGAAGCGGGTGCTCTCCATGGGGGATGCCTTTCTGGTGCTCGGGATCGCCTGGAGGGATTTCTTCGGGCGGATCATAGGCAGAGAGAGGATTACGGTTCTGCCCGATGCGATCCGTATTCCGCCGCGGCGGGAAAAAACTTACGGCACACACAAGATTCTGTATCTGGGCAGGCTGTGCAGGGCCAAGGGCATCGGCGAACTGCTGGATGTCATGCCTGCTCTGCGGGAGCGCTGCCCGGATGTCAGGCTCTATCTCGCCGGCGTCTGGGAGGAGAGGGAGCTGCGGGAGCGGGCCGCGGCCCTGGGAGAGTATGTGACGGATCTCGGCTGGCTGGACGGCGTCGGAAAAGAGAGATATCTGTGCGAGTGCGATATCTTTGTCATGCCGTCCCACTTCGAGGGGCAGTCGGTTTCGATCCTGGAGGCGATGGCGTACTCGTGCGGTATCGTGGCGTCGCGGACAGGCGGGATTCCCGATATGATTGCGGAGGGAGAGACGGGGCTGCTTGTCGCGCCGCAGAGCGCGGAGGAGCTGGCTGACGGGCTGTCGAGGCTGCTGGCCGATCCCGTGCTGTGCCGGCATCTGGGGGAGGGCGCCCGCCGGAAAGCGGAGGCGGCTTACGCCATAGAACAGAATCTGGAACGGCTTCTTGCCGTCTATGATTCGATCAGCGGCAGGGAGTCGGAAGATGAGAGATGAGAAACCGTTAGTCAGCGTGATCGTTCCCGTTCGCAACGGACAGGATTGTCTGGCAAACTGCATTCGGAGTATCTTGGCGCAGACCTATGAAAAGATCGAGGTCATTATCGTGGATAACGCTTCCACGGACCGCACCGGGGAAGTGTGCGGGGAGATCGCGGCGGCTTGCGATAATGTGCGGCTGCTTACGCTGGAAGAGGCGGGCGTCTCCAGGGCGCGGAATGCCGGTATCGATGCGGCGGCGGGGGAACTGCTCACCTTTGTGGACGCGGACGACAGGCTGTGTCCGGACATGCTGCAGATGTTGTATGCGGGCATGAGCGATACGGGCAGCGACGTGGCGGGCTGCGGTTTTTTCGAGTGGAGCGGCGAGGAGGAGTGGCTGGCCGGGACGTCGCGGGAGCGCGACACGCCGGCGGGGACTGACGCGGCGCACCCCGCGGGGTATACGGTATACGACGCGCAGGGTTATCTGCGGGACGCCGTGCTGTGCGGCAACAGCCGCTGCTGGAGCAAGCTGTACCGGCGGGAGATCTTTGACAGGGTGCGTTTTCCGGAGAATCTCACGATCGGTGAGGATATGCTCTTCCTGGTGCGTATGCTCTCTTTCGTGAACAGGATCGCGGAGACGGCGCAGCCGGGATACGGCTATTTCCGAAATCCGGCGGGAGCCATGTGCCGCGGCTTTACGCCGGACTATATGGATCAGATCACCTGCTGGCAGCTTGCGAGGGAGGAAGTGCTGCGCATAGACCGCAGTCTCGACGCGCAGGTGACGGCGCTGTACATGACGGGTATCATGCTCACGGCGGGCAAGATCGCCATGCTGCCGCCCGTGGAACGGCGCGCGCAGGGCAGGTATGTCAGGGTCTGTCATGAGAGCCTCAGGGAGGCTGTGCGCGTGCCGGGAGCGAGGAGCAGGCTGTCTGCGGGATATCGTGTGAAGACGGCTCTGTTTGCGCGGTGGCCGCGCCTGTATCTGCTCCTGTATCGTGCGCAGAGAGCGCTGCACTGACCCGGCGGCGCAGCGGCCGCAGACTGCAGGGAACTGCCGGGCGGCGGGGAGTCATGGACGATGTTGATTGTCAGAGTGATGGGCGGTCTGGGCAACCAGCTCCAGCAGTACGCCCTATACAGAAAACTGGAATATCTCGGCAGGAATGCGCGGCTTGACGTCTCCTGGTTTCACGGCGAAGCGCTGCAGGCAGACGGCGTGACGGGGAGAGAGCTGGAGCTGGCGCGCCTGCAGCTGCCGCGCTGGCGGACCGCTTCCGAGAGCGAGATCCGCGCGGTTCTCGGCAGACTGTGGGAAGAGCCGGAGCGGATGGCGGATAAGGTGAAGAGAAAACTGGGGGTGTCGGCGGGGCGTTTCTTTGAGGAGACGGATATGTATCATCCGGAAATCTTCGGCATGGACGACTGCTGCCTCGTGGGGTATTGGGCCTGCGAAAAGTATTATGCGGACATTCTGGACACACTGAGAGCAGAGATTACTTTTCCGCGGAGCGGGAACGCGCAGCTGCGGCGCCGGAATGAGGAGACGATGCGGGAGATGGAGGAGGGGGAATCTGTCAGCCTCCATATCCGCAGGGGGGATTATCTGGATGAGGCCAACCGCGGCCTGTTTGGGGGAATCTGTACGGACACATACTATGAGCGGGCGCTTGCGTATGTGCGGGAGAGGTTTCCGCGGGCGCGGTTCTTCGTGTTTTCGGACGACACGGCGTATGCGCGGGAGCGTTTCAGGGGAGCGGAATACCGGATCGTGGACTGGAACAAAGGCAGTGACAGTTTCTACGACATGATGCTGATGAGCCGCTGTAAGCACAATATATGCGCAAACAGCACATTCAGCTTCTGGGGCGCGCGACTGAATCCGCACAGGGATAAAATCATGATACGTCCGTCCATTCACAAGAACACGCAGGTCTGCGTGCCGGAGGTAATGAGAGATCTGTGGCAGGGCTGGCTTCTGATCACGCCGCAGGGAGAGGTAGTGTAGGTGAGCGGGGAGAGATATCTGATCAGTGTGATCGTACCTGTGTACAACAAAGAGAAATATCTGAGACAGTGCGTGGAGAGCATCCTGGCGCAGACCTACGTCAACTGGGAGCTTTTATTGATCGACGACGGTTCTGCGGACGGGAGCGGGGCAATCTGCGACGCGTATGCGGCGGCACAGGAGCGTATCCGCGTCTTCCATCAGGCCAACGGCGGCCCAACGGCGGCGGCGGCAGCCGGCATCCGCAGCGCCCGGGGAGATTATTATATGTTTGTGGACAGCGACGATTATATCAGCGCGGAGACGCTTGACGAGATGGCGGCCTGCCTGACCGGACGGACGGGAGAGATCGTCTGCTGCAATCATGTGCTGGAGAAGCGGCGGGAGACGCTTCCGGCGGTCATGCCGCTTGCGCCCGGCGTCTACGAGGGGGAACTTCTGGAGCGGGAAGTCAAGGCGAAGCTGCTGGGACGCGAGGAGCGCCTGATCCCGATGTCCCGCTGCATGAAGCTGTGCGAAAAAAGCGTGTTTGCGGGGAACGAGCAATATTATGACACGCGGCTCCGCATGGGAGACGACTTCAATCTGATCTATCCGGCGCTGCTTTCTGCCCGGCGGCTTGTCGTCATGGAGAGGGCTTTTTTCTATCATTACCGCTATGTGGAAGATTCTATCGTGCACGCATACGATCCGAACAACGCGGAGAGCGTGGAGCGCTGGTATCAGGCGATCCTGAAGATCGTGCGGGACAGGCGGGTTCCTGACGGAGAGATGCTGCTGAACAGGGAATACTGCTATATGATGCTCTATGTCATCAAGAACGAACTTCGCGGTCCGCGGGACGGCTGTGTGCGGAGAATACAGCGTATCTTCGGCAGTCCGGCGGTGAGGGAGAGAATCGGGAGCGCCCGGGTCAGCGTACGCGGCAGGGGAAACGCGCTCCTGTATCTGGGGGTCAGGCATCCGAACCGGATGATTCTCGGTTTCCTGCGGGTCGTCGTGCAGAAGCATGACGCTTCCGGCAGGGGACGGCGGAGTGAGGGAGAGGAATGAGATCGGTATGAGAGAACAGCTAGTCATGTATCTGCACGGCGGAAGCGGCAACCACGGCTGCGAGGCCATCATCAACAGCACCTGCCACATGCTGGAGGATATTCCGAAACTTCTGGTCACCAACAGCGAGGAGGAGGACAGGACATACTCGCTTGCGCCGCTGTGCGGCATTCTGCAGGAGAGGAAGATTGCGGAACACTTCTTTGCGCATGTGTGGTATTATGCGTGGCGGGCGCTGTTTCGCGACCCGGAATCTTTCATGCGCTACCGTTTCCGCCAGGTCCTCGGCGAGAACCGCGCGCCGCTGTATCTGTCCACGGGCGGTGATTTGTACTGTTATGAACTGTCCAAGCGGGAGGCGATCACCGCGAACAGCGCTTTCTGCAGGGCGGGAGCCAAGACGGTTCTCTGGGGCTGTTCTCTGGAGCCGGCACTGCTTCAGGAGGAGGCGGTCGTCGAGGACATGAAGCGCTACGCCCTCATCACACCGCGTGAATCCATCACGGAACAGGCACTGCGTGAGGCGGGTGTCACGGAGAATGTGAAAGCATTTCCCGATCCGGCTTTCGCGCTGGAGCCGGAGCCCGCAGATCTGCCGCACGGCTTTGTCTGCGGCGGGACGGTCGGTATCAACTTGAGTCCGATGGTGATCGGCTGCGAGAAAGTGCCGGGTATCACGATGGCCAACTACCGCAGGCTGATCGACCATATCCTGCAGACCACGGACGACTGCGTCGCCCTGATTCCGCATGTCGTGTGGCATCACACGGACGACAGGCGGACGCTCAAGGAACTCTACCGCGGATATGAGGCGAACGACAGGGTATTCCTGTTTCAGGATATGTCCTGTCAGAAGCTGAAGTATGTCATTTCCCGCTGCAGGATGTTTATCGGGGCGAGGACGCACGCCACGATCGCTGCGTACTCGAGCTGCGTCCCTACGCTGGCGGTCGGCTACTCCGTGAAAGCGCGGGGGATTGCCAGAGATCTCTTCGGCAGCGAGGAGCACTATGTCCTGCCCGTGCAGGCGCTGGAAGATCCGGAAGAACTGATCGGGGCGTACGAGTGGCTGGCGGCCAGGGAAACGCAGGTGAGAGAAGGATTGGAGCGGATGATGCCGGCATACCGTGCGCGCGCCGCGGCGGCGGGCGAGGAAGTGCGCAGGATATGGAACGACCGCGGCGCCGCTTCCGAACGGTAGGAAAGGCGGGGTTATGGGCAGAGTCAGACAGGCTGAGAAGAATATTTTCTTTGGCTATGCGGGCAATATGATCGTGATCGTCATGGGACTGCTGCAGCGGACCGTCTTTATCAGACTGTTGGGCAGGACACTGCTCGGCGTCAATTCGCTGTACACGGATATCCTGAGTATGCTGTCCCTGGCGGAACTGGGGATCGGCAGCGCGCTGAATTACAGCCTGTATAAGCCGGTGGCCGACAATGACCTGGAGAAGATCAAGTCTTATATGCGCCTCTACAAGAGAGCTTATCTGGCCATCGCGGGTGTGATAGCGGTAATCGGCGTGGCGCTCATACCGTTTCTGCCCGTCCTGATTCAAGACAGCCGGGGGATCGGCGGCAGGGAGCTGATGCTGTACTACCTGATCTTCCTTTTCAATACGGTGAGCACTTATTTTGTCGCGTATAAGTACAGTCTGGTCAATGCGCAGCAGCGCAACTATATTCAGACGAATATCGCGACGGTCACGAAGATTGTCACTACCCTGGCGCAGATCGCCATGCTGTATGCGACGCGCAGCTTTCTGGCGTTTTTGCTGACGCAGTCGGTGATCGAGCTGGCGCAGAAAATCTTTGTCAGCATCTATTTTAACAGGCTCTATCCGTACCTCTTGGACCGGGAGGTGCGCAGACTGGACCGGGAGGAGACGCAGGTCGTCGTCGCCAAGACGAAAGCGCTGATGCTCCACAAGATCGGTGATGTGGCGAGACTGTCTACGGACAGTATCATCATCACCTATTTCATGAATGTGGACTGGGTCGGTATCGTGAACAATTACACCATGATCATCACCTATGTGTCCAATTTCGTCAGCGTGATCTTCAATTCCGTGATTTCGGGCTTCGGCAATCTGGTGGCGACCGAGTCCAGGGAGAAGCAGTACGATATTTTCCGGGTTTACCGTTTCTTTGCCTGCTGGCTCTACGGCTTCGCGTCGGTCGGTTTCTGGCTGCTCCTGACGCCGCTGATTGCCGGATTGTGGCTGGGGGATGCCTGGGCGCTTGATCAGATCGTGCTCACGCTCATTCTGGTCGATTTCTATTTCAAGGGCAGCAGGATCGTGCTGGTCAACTTCAAGATCGCGGCGGGCGTCTTTGAGCAGGACAGATATCTCGCGCTGATTCAGGGGGCGGTGAATCTGGTTCTGTCCGTCGTCGGCATCAGGTATATCGGTCTGGCCGGTGTGTATGTGGGTACCGTGGTGTCGGGGCTTCTGGCCAATCTGATCCAGCCGCTCATCGTGTATCGGGATTGTTTCGGGCGCAGCGTGTGGTCCTACTTCAGGGATTCGTTAAACTATCTTCTGGTGATTGCCGGCGTCGTGCTGCTCATGATTCCGGTGAAAGCGAGGCTGCTGTCGCAGACAGGTGTCGGGACGTTTCTCCTGATGGCGGCGGTGGTCACGATCGTGTACAACACAGTGTTTTTCCTCTGCTTCGGAAAGACGCGGGAATTTGCGTATCTGCGGTCGCTGGCAGCGGAGAGGATCGGGCGTCTGCGGAGAAGATGAGAGCCTGATGCGGGAAGATCGGGAAAGGAGGCGTGGCGGCGATATGCGGGAGACATGGGAACGGCAGGGCGCTGATCTGGACAAAACGGCGCTGGCGGAGACAGCCTGCGGGGAACTTTTGACTTATGGATCGTGGGATGCTGCGGCCAGGTGCAAACGATTTGTCAGAAAATACCTGCTGCGGCAGCAGACTGCGCCGCGGGATCTGATGTTCTGGCCGACCGGGCTGCTGGCGGCGGGACTGTGGCGGTACAGACAGGAATTGTCCGCCGAAGCCGACGCGCATGGGGAGGGGCCGGACGGCGCGTGCACGGAGAGGATCGACACGGCGCTGCGGGCATACTATGAGCGCTGGATGAAGCGGGGCTGTCCCGTCGTATATCCGGACGATCTGCTGTCCGGCGAGGCATTGCTGTCCGCCTGCGCGGCGTACGACGCAAACGGGCGGGCCAACGGACTGGTGGATGCGTCAAACCGTACGGCCTGCGAGGAGGCGGTCGGGCTGCTGGCGGCGTACGGCCTGCGATATCCCCGGGACGAGGCGGGGAGCATCCTCTACCGGAAAGGGCAGGAACAGCCGTATATCTTTGCGGATCTGATCGGACTGGCATGTCCGTTCCTCTATCAATACGGCGTTGTGTACGGGGATCAGGCGGCCTGCGAGACGGCGGTGGCACAGATCGCGAACTTTATCGCCTACGGCATGGACGGCGCCAGCGGTCTGCCCTATCACGGCTGCCTGACGCAGACGGGCGTAAAGTACGGCATTATAGGCTGGGGCAGGGCTGTCGGCTGGCTGCTGCGCGGTATGGCCGCCTGCATGGCGACGGATTACGGGCGGGAGAGGATCGGAGAGGCCTATCTCGCGCTGACGGACACAGCGCTCTTGTATCAGCGGCGGGACGGATATTTTTCCTGGCAGCTGCAGGCCGCGGAGGGACCGGCGGACACCTCCGCCACAGCGCTGATCTTAGCCGCTGTCAGAGAGGGAGCGGAGCGGGGCATCCTGACGGGGGATAAGTACGGACAGGCTCTGCGGAGAGGCAGACAGGCCGTGGGCGGATCCGTCAGAGAGGGAAAGGTGTACGACTGTTCCGGCGAGTGTGAAGGTTTCGGTATGTATCCGCAGCGTTACGGCGCTTATCCGTGGGCGCTGGGGTCCGCGCTGATGCTGTGAGCCGATGCCCGCGGGGAGAGAGGAGCGAACGATGAGAGAGGGTTTGCGGAAGATTGCCGTGGAAAACAGTATGGAATTGTCCTGGCAGGAGGCGTGTTATTACGGTTTCTTCATCATACTGTCCGTGACGAAAGGACTGGGCCTGTACGAGGGGCAGAAGCTGTTTGAACTGCTTGTGCCGGCGGCGTTTCTGCTGGCCGCCGCAAAGATACTGATCACGCCATATACCAGGGGACAGTGGATCGGGCTCGCGCTGCTCTTTTCGCTCACGGCGGTCGTGTTTTACCATTCTCACGAGAGAGGCGTTTGGTTTGTCGCCTTTATGGTGCTGGGTATGAAGAATATTTCTGTGGAGAAAATATTCCGTATCGGGCTGTGGGTGTGGTCACTCTGTGCGGTCGTTTTGAGCGTATTCTCTTTTTTCCGTCTGGAACACACTATCTATCGGGTGCACACCAAGCTGGGGCTGGGACATATTTTCAGGTGGAGTCTGGGATTTACGCATCCGAACATTCTGCACCTCACTTATCTGGCGCTGTGCGCTTTCGTCATCTATGAGCTGGGAGACCGCTATCGGTTCCGGCATTTTGTCTGGATGATGGCGGGCAACTGTCTCATATTTCTGTATTCGATCAGCTATACGGGCTTTGGAATTGTGACGGTGCTGCTCGCGGGCTGTCTGTATGTGCATTTCAGGCCGCGCTTCTGCATTGTGGAGAAGTTTCTGGCGAATCTCGTCTTCCCGATATGCCTGATCCTGTCGTTTGTGGTGCCGTTTTATCTCAACGACAATATATATGCCGGCAGAGTTCAGCAGCTGAACAAGCTGCTGAACACGAGAATCTGGCTGGCGGAGCAGTTCCTCAGGTCGGACTACCGGAGCCTGTTCGGGGCGGACATCTCCCAGGCCGTCGGGGGCTATATGGCGATAGATAACTCTTATGTCTGGTGCTATATCAATTACGGCCTTGTCATGACTGTAGTGATACTCCTGGGTTACTGTGCGCTGCTGCTCTATGATACGCATGGGCAGAGGACGAGGGAACTGGTGATTCTGGTGAGCTTTCTGGCCGCCGGCTGGACCGAGCCGCTTCTGTTCAACACCTCGTTCAAAAATTTGACACTGCTCTTTTTGGGAAGCTTTCTCTTTAGGCGCAGCGGCGGAGCGCGGGAGTACGGTCTGTTTCCACGTATGCAGGGAGCGGTGAAGATACCGTTTGCGCAGCTGCCCGAACTGTGCCGCGCCGGCGTGCAGGCTGTGTGGAGAGGGCACAGAGGGAGGGCCGTCCTGGCGGCGGCAGCCGGTGCGGCCGTGGGCGTTCTGCTCTGCGCTGTACTGTACAGGCCGCCGGCAGGCTATGTGGTGCCGAGATTCTACACGGACAACCGGGATGAAGATTCGGTCTATCTGACGGGAGAGGACGATCCCGCGTACGAGGGGTGGAAAGTGATGAATTATACCGACGCGGAGACGCCGATGCAGCTGGTGCAGGGGAATGCCGTCCGGCTGGAGACGGTCAGGTACTATGTGGGGAGCGTCCTGATCGGCGGTCTGTGCGGCGTGGCCGCCGGCATGGTGTATCTGGGACGAAAATATGCCGGCGGATGCGGGCGGAAAGAATAGACGGAAACGGGAAAGGCTGAAGAGGATGACGAAGACGGAGCTGCAATACTGCAGAATACTGAAAACCAGAATCAATGTCACGGACATGGACGCGACGATCGCCTATATCACGGAGAATCTGAACGACCTGAAAGGCGACTATATCTGTGTCTCCAATGTGCACACGACGGTGATGGCTTTCCGCGACAGGGAATACCGCAGGATACAGAACAGCGCTGCCATGGCGTTGCCGGACGGGCAGCCTTTGTCTATCGTCAGCCGCAGGAGAGGATATGCGCGGGCACAGCGCGTCCCGGGGCCGGACCTGATGCCCGCGATTCTGGATTTGTCGCAGGAAAAAGGATATACGCATTACTTCTACGGCAGTACGGAACATACGCTGGAGCAGCTGCGCAGGGAATTGCTTGTCAGATTTCCGAAGCTGCGGATCGCGGGTATGTACGCCCCGCCGTTTCGGGAGATGACGCCGGAGGAGGACGAGGAGGCCGTGCGGAGAATCAATGCAAGCGGCGCGGACTTCGTCTGGGTTGCGCTCGGCGCGCCCAAACAGGAAAAGTGGATGTATGCACACCGGGACAGGGTAAACGGACTGATGATCGGCGTGGGTGCGGCGTTTGATTTCATCGCGGGCACGGTGAAGCGTGCGCCCATGTGGATGCAGAAGCTGTGCATGGAGTGGCTCTTCCGCATTATGCAGGATCCGCGGAGGATGCTGCCGCGCTATCTGAGCACGAATTTTGCGTTTCTGTATTATGTCTCCAGAGAGAATCGGGCGCTGAGAGAGGGGGAGAACCGCAGGCGCAGCATCGGGCAGTCCGCGGCTGTGCGGTGCGCCGCCGCTGGCGGCAGGGACAGTCTGCGGATTGCGATGATCGGACACAAGCGCATACCGTCCAGAGAGGGCGGGATCGAGATAGTGGTGGAGGAGCTCGTCGTGCGCATGGCCGCTCTTGGACACCGGGTGGATGTCTATAACAGATACGGTCATCATGTGTCGGGCAAGAAGTATGATCAGGAGTACGGCTGGAAAGGCAGGAAATACTACAAGGGCGTCAGGGTATACATTGTCCCGACATTTCGCTCCAGCAGCCTGAACGCCATCGTCTACAGCTTTTTCGCGACGGTGAGAGCGCTGTTTGGCAGATACGATGTGCTGCATTATCACGCCGAGGGCCCCTGCGCCATGCTGTGGCTGCCGAGACTGTTTGGCAGAAAGATTGTGGTCACGATTCACGGTCTGGACTGGCAGCGCGCCAAATGGGGGAATTTTGCGTCACAGGTCATCAGATTCGGGGAGAAGATGGCGGCGAAATATGCCGATGAGGTGATCGTGCTGTCTGAGAATCTGCGGCAGTATTTTGCGGATACCTATGACAGGAAAGTCACTTACATTCCCAATGGGATTAACCGGCCGGTCCGCAGAGAGGCGGATCTGATTACGGAGAAATACGGTCTGGTGAAAGACGGATACATCCTGTTTCTCGGCAGGATTGTGCCGGAGAAAGGCCTGCATTATCTGATTGAGGCGTATGCCGGAACGGACACGGACAAGAAATTGGTGATTGCGGGCGGAAACAGTCAGGCGGTGGAGTATATGGAGCGCATTCACCGTATGGCACGAGAGGACGACCGCATCATCATGACGGATTTTGTGCAGGGACAGCTGCTGGAAGAACTGTATTCCAACGCGTATGCCTATGTGCAGCCCAGCGATGTGGAGGGCATGTCGTTAAGTCTGCTGGAGGCGATGAGTTACGGCAACTGCTGCCTGGTGAGCGACATCTGTGAGAATACGGAAGTTGTGGAGGATAAAGCCCTGGCCTTTCGCAGGGGAGATGTGAGAGATCTGCGGGATAAACTGGTCTACATGCTTGAAAATCCCGGGATTGTCCGCGGCTTCGCGGAGAGGAGCGCTGATTTCATCTGCGGCAAGTATAACTGGGATGATGTCACGGAGAAGACGCTCCGGCTGTACCGTGAATGCCGGGCGCGCGGAGAGAAGGCGGGCTTATGAGAAGCTATATCCCCAAGAAACTGGTATTAGGTATGTTTCCCGTGATTTTGGCACTGTTCGGCTTTCTGGGCTATAGGTATGCGGATGCGCAGAGGGTCGTGCTGACGACCGGGGGGGGGCACACGCCGCGCGTGACATTCAGCACGGAGCAGGGTGCCTATACGGTCAGCCTGTGGCAGGATGCGGAGAGCGGCGAGGGTTATTTTTTCCTGCCGGCTTTTGCAGGACAGCATAAGATTTTGCTGGGAGATATCGGCACGGACAGTCTCAGGATCGATGGGAAACTGCTGAAGAGGGGCGATATTTTTACCTGGGAGGAGGGGCGCGCCTATGAGATGCAGATCACGGACGAAGCATATGAGGCGCACACATACCGGGTAATCTTCATGAAGTCGGAGAATATACCGGCTGTCTTTATCGATACGGCAAGCGGCAGCATGGAATATCTGGATGAAGATAAAGAACACGAGGAGACGGGAACGATCTGTGTCGTGGAAGCGAACGGCAATACGGAGTATCGGGGAGCGCTGGAGCGGATATCCGGGCGGGGCAATGCTACCTGGGACTATGGGAAAAAGCCTTATGCCATCAAACTGACAGAGAAATATCCGCTGTGCGGCCTGGACAAGGGGGATAAGTGGCGTCTTCTTGCCCTGTGGCGTGAGGGCAGCAAGATGGACAATAAAGTCGCCATGGATCTGGCGGAGGAGCTGGGACTTTCCTACAGCGCCCAGGGCACATGGGTAGACCTATATCTGAATGGGGAATACGCGGGCAACTATCTTCTGGCGGAATCTGTGTCTGTGGGAGAGGGCAGAGTAGAGATAACCGATTTAGAGCAAGAAAACAAGCGATATAATGAAAATATTGATCTGGCGGAACATTTTGAGGAGGAAAACGACAAGGGGTATCTGCTGGATCATGTCGGAGATATTACCGGCGGCTATCTGATTGAAAAAGATCATCCGGATTATTACGCGGCGGAGGCCGGTGGATTTATTACCTCTCTGGGCAGTCAGTTTACGATCAATATGCCGCAGCACGTTTCGCGGGAGCAGGAAAGCTATATTCGGGATTATGTGGAGAATATCGAAAAGCTGGCACAGGACGGGCGGTCTGAGGTGTGGGAGTATCTGGACGAGGAAAGTTTTGTCAGGCGCTTCCTGGTCGACGAGATATCCCTGAATACGGATGCGGGGCTTACCAGCATGTATTTTTACAAGGAAAGAGGCGACGATAAGCTCTACTCCGGTCCGGTGTGGGATTATGACTATGCTTTCGGGGAGGAGAAAGCGGATGACGGAGTTGGTTTTAATTATGAATACTCTGTCCTGCAGTTTTGTTCCGAACCGGTGAATCGGCTGAACTGGTATGTGAAGCTTTACGATACGCCTGAGATGCAGCGGCGTCTGAAAGAAGAATATAGGAAAGTGCTGCCTTTTTTTGAAAAAATGCTTGCGGATGGGATCGACGGGTATGCGCGAAAAATACGCGCGTCCGCAGCGATGGATCGCGCCCGCTGGGAGAGCAGGCTGGCTGTCGACGATTATGCGGGAACTTATGTGAATTATGATTCCAATGTCAGATATATGAAATATTTTCTGGCGAAGCGTCTCAACTGGCTGTGTGACAGATGGGATGTGGCGCATGAAGAGTTTGCCACACCGTCGAACGGACAGATGCACACGGTTACCTACGCCAATTATGAGGGAGTAATCTGCACGACGCAGGTGGCGGACGGCGAGGAACTGACGGAGCCTCTTGACTATGATGAGTCAGTCTATCAGGGCTGGACCAATCAGACTACCGGCAAGCCGTACAGACGGCAGGTACCGATCTATGAGGATACGGTCTTCTATAATGCAAGGTGGGGATGACGATGAAAATTCTGATGCTAAATAAGTTTCTCTGCGTATCAAAAGTCTGCCGGGCGCGCGGAGAGAGGGCGGGTTTATGAGAAGCTATATACCCAAGAAACTGGTATTAGGCATGTTTCCCGTGGTTTTGGCACTGTTCGGCTTTCTGGGCTATAGGTATGCGGATGCGCGGAGTGTCGTGCTGACTGTTGGGGATGGGTGCGTGCCCCGCGTGGCGCTCAACACGGGGGGGGGCAGAGCTGATATGATCAGCCTGTGGCAGGATGCGGAGAGCGGCGAGGGTTATTTTTTCCTGCCGGCTTTTGCGGGGCGGCATAAAATTTTGCTGGGAGACATCGGTGAGGACAGTCTCAGGATCGATGGGAAGCTGCTGAAGAGGGGCGATATTTTTACCTGGGAGGAGGGGCGCGCCTATGAGATGCAGATCACGGACGAAGCATATGAGGCGCACACATACCGGGTAATCTTTATGAAGTCGGAGAATATACCGGCGGTCTTTATCGATACGGCAAGCGGCAGCATGGAATATCTGGCCGGAGATAAAGAACACGAGGAGACGGGAACGATCTGTGTCGTGGAAGCGAACGGCAATACAGAGTATCGGGGAGCGCTGGAGCGGATATCGGGGCGCGGAAACTCTACCTGGGACTATGGGAAAAAGCCTTATGCCATCAAACTGACAGAGAAATATCCGCTGTGCGGCCTGGACAAAGGAGATAAGTGGCGGCTGCTTGCCCTGTGGCGTGAGGGCAGCAAAATGAATAACAAAGTCGCCATGGACCTGGCGGAGGAGCTGGGACTTTCCTACAGCGCCCAGGGCACATGGGTAGACCTATATCTGAACGGGGAATACGCGGGTAACTATCTTCTGGCGGAATCTGTGTCTGTTGGGGAGGGCAGGGTGGAGATTGCCGACCTGGAAAAAGAAAACAGGCGATATAATGACAATATTGATCTGGCGGAACATTTTGAGGAGGAAAACGAAAAAGGATACCTGCTGGACAGCGTTGGGGATGTCACCGGCGGCTATCTGATTGAAAAAGATCATCCGCGGTATTATGAGGCGGAGAAAGCTGGATTTGTCACGTCCGACGGGTATCAGTTTACCGTCAGGGCCCCGCAGCACGCGTCGGGAGAGCAGGTGCGGTATATACAGGATTTTGTGGAAAACATTGAAGGGCTGATGCGGGAAGAGAAGCCGGAAGTATGGCGGTATCTGGATATGGAGAGCTTTGTCAAACGCTTTCTGGTGGATGAACTCTCGCTGAATATTGACGCGGGACTTACCAGTATGTATTTTTATAAAGAAAAGGGAGAAGACATACTGTATTCCGGGCCGGCCTGGGATTATGACAATGCGTTCGGCGACGGCGACAGCGGTGCGGAATGCGATTATGAGTATACGGTGCTGGAGAGCTGCGATGATGTTTCCGACAGGTTGGACTGGTATGTCAGGGCTTATACATTTCCGGAGGTGAGAGAGCGGATCACGGAGGAATATGCCGCCCTGCTGCCATTCTTGCGGGAACTTCTCGATGAGAGGATCGACGCGTATGCGCAGGAGATTTCCGCGTCGGTTCAGATGAACAGCATACGCTGGGCCGGGGAATACGCAAAAGGCGATCCGGAGGGAAGATATGCGGATTATGAGGCTAATGTCAGATATCTGAAATTTTACATTGCGAAACGCCTGAACTGGCTGTGTGAGAGATGGGATGTGCCGCATGAAACGTTTTTGACGCCGTCAAGCGGCGAGCGGCATTTGGTAACATTTGTCAGCGGCGGCAGGGTCGTTGCGGTGACAGAGGTTGAGGACGGAGCGGAATTGTCTGTCGTGCCGGAATATGACGAAACAGTGTGGCAGGGATGGTTCAATCGGCGCAATGACAGGCAGTATCGGCGGCAGGTGCCGATTTATGAGGACACCGTTTTTTATAGTGCAGGGTGGGAATAGACAATGAAAATTCTGATGGCAAACAAGTTCCTCTGCGCGTCAAAAGTCTGCCGGGCGCGCGGAGAGAGGGTGGGCTTATGAGAAGTTATATACCCAAGAAACTGGTATTAGGCATGTTTCCCGTGGTTTTGGCGCTGTTCGGCTTTCTGGGTTTTAGGCATGCGGATGCGCAGAGTGTCGTGCTGACAGTCCGGGGGGGGGCACCGCGCGTGACATTCAGAACGGAGCAGGGCGCCTATACGGTCAGCCTGTGGCAGGATGCGGAGAGCGGCGAGGGTTATTTTTTCCTGCCGGCTTTTGCGGGGCAGCATAAGATTTTGCTGGGAGACATCGGCGCTGGCAGTCTCAGGATCGATGGGAAACTGCTGAACAGGGGCGATGCTTTTACCTGGGAGGAGGGGCGCGCCTATGAGATGCAGATCACGGACGAAGCGTATGAGACGCGCGCATACCGGGTAATCTTCATGAAGTCGGAGAATATACCGGCTGTCTTTATCGATACGGCAAGCGGCAGCACGGAACATCTGGATGAAGATAAAGAATATGAGGAAACGGGAACGATCTGTGTCGTGGAAGCGAACGGCAATACGGAGTATCAGGGAGCGCTGGAGCGGATATCCGGACGCGGAAACTCTACCTGGAACTACAGGAAAAAGCCTTATGCCATCAAACTGACAGAGAAATATCCGCTGTGCGGTTTGGACAAGGGGGATAAGTGGTGTCTTCTTGCTTTGTGGTGTGAGGGCAGCAAAATGAATAACAAAGTCGCCATGGACCTGGCGGAGGAACTGGAAATCGCATACAGTCCGCAGGGCGTATGGGTCGATTTGTATCTGAATGGAAATTATACGGGCAATTATATGCTGGCGGAATCTGTGTCTGTTGGGGAGGGCAGGGTAGAAATTGCCGATCTGGAGAAAGAGAACTGGAAGTATAACAAAGATATTGACGCTGCGGACACTTATGAGGAGGAGGACAGCAAAGGCTATCTGATAGAGAACGGGCAGGATATCAGCGGCGGTTATCTGATTGAAAAAGATCATCCGCTGTATTATGAGGTGGAGAAAGCCGGATTTGTCACGCCAGACGGGTATCAGTTTACCGTCAAGGCTCCGCAGCATGCGTCGGGAGAGCAGGTGCGGTATATACAGGATTTTGTGGAAAACATTGAAGGGCTGATGCGGGATGGGAAGCCGGAAGTATGGCGGTATCTGGATATGGAGAGCTTCGTCAAACGCTTTCTGCTGGACGAAATCTCGCTGGATATTGACGCGGGACTTACCAGCATGTATTTTTATAAAGAAAAGGGAGAAGACATCCTGTATTCCGGGCCGGCCTGGGATTATGACAATACGTTCGGCAACGGCACCGACGGTGCGGAATGTACGGTGCTGGAAAGCTGCGATGATGATTCTGACAAGTTGGATTGGTATGTCAGGGCCTATACATTTCCGGAGGTGAGAGAGCGGATCACGGAGGAATATGCCGCCCTGCTGCCGTTCTTTCGGGAGCTTCTCGATGAGAGGATCGATGCGTACGCGCAGGAGATTTCCGCGTCGGTTCAGATGAACAACATACGCTGGGCCGGAGAATACGCAAAAGATGATCCGGAGGGAAAATATGCGGATTATGAGGCTAACGTCAGATATCTGAAATTTTACATAGCGAAACGCCTGGACTGGCTGTGTGAGAGATGGGATGTGCCGCAGGAGGATACGGACTTCTATCATGCAAGGTGGGGATGACAATGAAAATTCTGATGGTAAACAAGTTCCTCTACCCGAACGGCGGGTCGGAGACATATATTTTCAAACTGGGGCAGCAGCTGCAGAAGATGGGGCACGAGGTGCAGTACTTCGGCATGGAACATGAGGGCCGTATCGTGGGAAACCGCGCACAGCTCTACACAGCCGACATGGATTTCCACGGAGGCGGCCTGCGCAGGCTGCTGTATCCGTTCAGGATTATCTATTCCGGGGAAGCGAAAAAGAAGATGAGGCGGATTCTGGAGGATTTCAAGCCCGACGTGGTACATCTGAACAACATCAATTTTCAGCTGACGCCGTCGGTGATCTATGCTGTCCGCGGCTACGAAAAGAAACACGGGGTAAAAGTGCGGCTCGTATATACGGCGCACGATTATCAGTGGGTCTGCCCCAATCATATGATGCGTATTTCCTCCACGGGCGTGATCTGTTTTGCCTGCCGCGGCGGGGTATATGGGCAGTGCTGCAGGAATCGCTGCATCCACGGCTCCCGCGTCAAAAGTCTGCTGGGCACGCTGGAGGCGAAATACTATGCGAAGCGCAGGACCTATGGGCTGGTGGACGTGATCGTGTGTCCCAGCGAATTTATGAAAAAGCAGCTGGACACCGACCCGCTTCTGGCAGATAAGACTGTGGTGATGCACAATTTCATAGAGACGGATGCGCTGCGGGCAAGAGACGCCGCCGGAGACGGAGCGGAGGCGGAAAACGCCAGAGGAGCGGCGGTGCGGGATTATGTGCTGTACTTTGGACGGTTTTCGGAGGAAAAAGGCACGCGCACGCTGCTGGCAGCCTGCAGAGCCCTCCCGGAAATCCCGTTTGTCTTTGCCGGTTCCGGCCCGCTGGAGGAAGAAGTCATGCGGGAGACGAATGTGGAGAACCGCGGCTTTGTGACGGGCGACGCGCTGCGTGCGCTGATCGCCGGCGCACGTTTCAGCGTCTATCCCTCCGAGTGGTATGAGAACTGTCCGTTCTCTGTCATGGAATCCCAGATGTATGGCACGCCCGTACTCGTCTCCGATCTGGGCGGCGCTCCGGAGCTGGTGCAGGCGGGGAGGACCGGCGAACTGTTCCGGGGAGGCGATGAACAGGAGCTGACCGCGCATATCCGCTCTCTCTGGAATGACCCTGAACGCTGCCGCCGCTACAGGGAGAACTGCCGGCATATAAATTTTGACACAGTGGAAGAATATTGTGATAAAATAGTGAGAAAAGTGTATACATAGATCATGCTTGCATGAATCTATGTATACACTTGACGCATTCCGCATTCAGGATGATTTATAGATTTATGGTTTCACAGAGAGGAGCTTTCCATGTCCAGACGAACCCTGTACGGCACAGTCATCGTGACTTATCGCTGCAACGCCCACTGCAATATGTGCGACTGCTTTAAGGATCCCACCAGACCCGACGAGGAGATTACGCTGGAGGAGATTAAGAAGCTGCCGGAGATGGCTTTCACCAACATCACGGGCGGAGAACCTTTTATCAGGCAGGACATTCCCGATATCGTGCGGGAACTCTACAAGAAATCTGACAGGATTGTCATTTCTACCAACGGCTACTTTACCGACCGCATCATCGCGCTGTGCCGCGAATTCCCGAAAGTCGGCATCCGCATCAGCATCGAGGGCCTGCGGGAGACGAACGACGCGATCAGAGGAATCCCGGACGGCTTCAACAGAGGATACAATACCCTGAAGACGCTGGTGGAGATGGGGCATCCCGACGTGGGGTTCGGCATGACTGTGCAGGACATGAACTGTGAGGATCTCGTTCCGCTCTATCACATCGCCGACGACATGGGAATGGAGTTCGCCACGGCCACGCTGCACAATTCCTTTTATTTTCGCAAGACGGACAATAAAATCGAAGACAAGTACAAGGTGGCGCAGAATTTCGAGAAGCTGATCAATGCGCTTTTGCAGAGCAGATCGCCCAAGAAGTGGTTCCGCGCCTATTTCAATCACGGACTGATCAACTATATCTATGGCAACAAGCGGCTACTGCCCTGCGATATGTCCAGAAACGCCTTTTTTATCGATCCGTTCTGCGACGTCATCCCGTGCAACGGCATGGAGAAAAAAGCTGTCATGGGCAATCTCAGAGAGCAGAGTTGGGATGAACTGTGGCATTCCGGGCAGGCCCGGAGAGTCAGGGAATGTACGAAGCAGTGCGACAGGAACTGCTGGATGATCGGGAGCGCGTCGCCGGCCATGCACAGGTATATCTGGGTGCCGGCGTGGTGGGTGATCAGGCATAAATTCCTGAAAGGCGGCAGGTACAGTCTGAAGGAGAATAAATTTATATGAGATTTCTGTATGTGGCTCCGCGCTATCATACCAATCAGACGGATATCATGAAAGGCTTGAAAGAACACGGAGACGAAGTGTGCTTTGTCAGCCATTATGCAGCGGCCATAGAGGATTATTCCTGCGTACAGCCGATTGTGCTGGGGTATTCGCGGCTTTACAGACTGTTCGACTGGCTCTATGTCAATGTGATCCGCAGAAAAGATCCGGAGGCAATCGTATTTAAGATCCGGCACGGGTTCCCGCCGATGCGCAGACTGCGGAAGATTATCTACGGATACGGGCCGGACCTTGTGATCCTGCGGGAGCGCTCTGTGTACTCCATGGCGGCCTATCTGTTGTGCAGGAAGAAAGGATATCCCTGCATCCTCTACAACCAGACGCCGCTGTGGACAGAACCGCTGAAGACCGATCCGGCGCACCGTCTGGCGGCAAAACTGTCGCCGAAACTGCGCATGACGCCGGTGATGGGCACGGAGCGGGCGGGAGCGTCGCCGGGAGAGTATGACTATTTTGTTCCTTTTGTGGTAGATCCACAGAGAGCGCAGCAGGACAGGACTTATTTCGATGAGGGTGCGCTGCATATTCTCTGCATCGGTAAATATGAGACCAGAAAACATCATCTGATGCTCCTGCGCATTGTGGACAGGCTCAGAGAGAAATATCGGATACGCCTGACGCTGGTGGGTGAGGCGACCAATCATTTTCAGAAAGAATACTGCGGGCAGGTGCGGGCTTATGTGGCACAGCACCGCCTGGAGGATATCGTCACGGTCAGGACGAATGTTCCACGAAACGGGATGGAGCGGGAATATCTGGCGGCGGATGTCTATGTGATTCCCAGCACCAGAGAGATGGCGTCGGTATCTCAGCTCGAAGCCATGAGCTATTCCCTGCCGGTGATCTGCAGCGACAAAAACGGTACGGCATGTTATGTGGAGGACGGTGTGACTGGATATCTGTTCCGGGACTGCGACGAGGCGGATCTGCAGGCGAAACTGGACGCCATGCTGTCCGACAGGGAACGTATGGTACGGATGGGAGCGGCGGGGTATCGCGCGCTTTCGGAGAAATATAATTTCGGGACTTATTATGCGGCCGTCATGGAGATGCGGGACAGGATACAGAGAGAGGGTCTGTATTGAGGGGACGAAAGGAGATCAGCGTCGGATCAATGAAACAAAGAATCAAAGATATCCTTGCCGCGCTCGTCTATCTGCTGTACGAGAAAGGCATACTGCACAACCGCATACGGGTTCACGATATCGACGAGACGATCGACGAGCTTCTGCGCACGGAAAAAAGTATGGTGCGCTTCGGCGACGGCGAGATCGTGATGATCAAGGGCGTGGATCTCATGCTGCAGCAGGCGTCTCCGGAGATTGGCGAGGGATTGGCCGAAATCCTGGGCTATCCTTATGACGATCTGCTGGTGACGATTCCGGATATCTTTCGGACGCTCTCCGATCATCACAGGGCGAGCCGGCGCTTCTGGCGGGACCATCTCCTCTTCTGCCGCAAAACTTATGAGAGATACTGCAATCCGGAGAGGATCTATTACTCTACTTTCGTGTCGCGCTGTTATTATTTCGGGCGGGACAGGAGCCGGTGCGACGGATGGTTTGCAAAAATACGGAAAATATGGGAAAATAAAGAGATTGTGATTGTGGAGGGAACGCGGACACACAACGGCGTCGGCAACGATCTGTTTGACAGTGCGGCGGGTATTGAGCGGATTATCTGTCCGCCGCGGGACGCATACGGCGCTCTGCCGGCGATTTTGGAGGAGTGCAGGCGGTGCGATAAGGACAGGCTCTTTCTGCTGTCTGTCGGGGTTGCGGCAAAATTCCTCGCGGTGTCCCTGTTTCGCGAGGGTTATCGCGTGCTGGACATCGGCAATCTGGATATGGAGTATGAGTGGTATGTGAGAAAAGTGCCTGACAAGGTGTCGCTTGAGAAACATGACGTCGTCGGGGAAGAAGCAAATCGGGCGGCGGGATATCACGAGTACCTGGCGCAGGTCAGGGCATGGCTGTGAAACGTCTTTGGGCGAGAGGTTGGATATGATAGACAGCAGACAGGCGTATAGAGAATATCGGGAACAGGACAGGCTGGCGCTCGGCAGAAGCCGGGACAGGCGGCCCAGACTGTTCGGGGACGAAATCTGGAAATTTGAGATTTTGCTGCGCAAGGTGGAGTATGACAGCAACTGCCGGAGCGGGCTGTCCGCACGCATTATCGGCGGATATCATAAGGTCAGGTTTCATCGATTGAGCGTCAGGCTGGGTTTTACCATCCCGCCCAATGTATTCGGACCGGGACTGGCGATTCCGCATTACGGGACCATCGTCGTACACAGCGCGGTGAGAGCGGGGCGCAACTGCAGGCTGCAGGAGGGCGTCACCATCGGCGCCACAGGCGGGAACCATGAGGCGGCTGTGATAGGGGACAATTGTTATTTTGGCAGCGGAGCCAAAGTGATCGGCGCCGTCACCATAGCGGACGACGTGGCGGTCGGGGCCGGCGCAGTGGTGGTCTGCGATATCACGGAGGCGGGTACGACATGGGCCGGCGTACCTGCGAGGAAGATCGGCGACAGAGATTCGCACAGCAATCTGTGCAGCGCACTTTTTGACTGAGGAGCAACTGATCTATGGGCAAGTCGGATAAAAATACACGAGTGAGAATGTTTGCCAAGCTGGCGTATATTTTTGACAGGAAAGACAAATGGAAGATCGGTATCCTGCTGGCTGCGGTGGTGATCGGCAGTTTTCTGGAACTTCTGGGCGTCACGATATTTATGCCTTTTATCGAGATCATCCGCGAACCGTCGACCATCCAGCGGACGTGGTATCTGCAGTGGGTTTACGAACGCCTGCATCTTACGTCCAACAAGAGCTTTCTGATCGTGCTCTCCATAGGGATCATCCTGATCTATCTGATTAAGAATGTGTATCTGATCATTGAGAAAAGTTATATATATAAGTTCTCCTACAATATGCAGATGAAGCTGTCCACGCGGCTGTTGAATACCTATATGAAAGAGCCCTATACCTTTCATCTGAACAAGAACATTGCGACGCTGCAGCGAACTCTGCAGGAGGACACTTCCAAATTCATGCAGGTCATTCTGTACTCGCTGGAGCTGGTGGCGGAGCTGGCCGTGTGCTTTGTGATCGGCGTTTATCTTTTGTTTGTCAGCAAATCCATCACGATCATTGTGCTGGGGCTGATGGTGATGTGCGTGGGTTCGTTTCTGACGTTTACCAGAAAGTACAGCCGTAAGCTCGGACAGAACAATCAGGGATATCAGGGCAAAATCTATCAGTGGATGAATCAGGCGCTGGGCGGCATCAAGGAAATTAAGATACTGGAGCGGGAAGCGTTTTTTACGGATGAGTACCGCAGATATTATGTGAAATATGCGAGCGGGCTGCGCATTGCGCGGACGATCTCCATCATACCGAAATATGTCGTGGAAGCCGTGGCGATCTCCGGACTTTTGGTGGCAATCATCGTCAAGCTGCTCTTCGGCGAGGCGGATATGACTTACTATGTGACGCAGCTCGGCGTCTTTGCGGTGGCGGCTTTCAGGCTCATGCCGAGCGTGGGCCGGATCAACGAACACGCCACCAATACGCTGTATGCGCTTCCCTCTGTGGATCTGGTCTACCACGATCTGCAGGAGATCGAGGAGTACATCGGAAAGCAGGATGGCGAAGTGCCGGAGCCGTGGAAGCTGCAGACAGGCATCGAGGTCCGCGATCTGACTTACCGCTATCCCGGCGCGGAGGAGGCGGTCATCAGACACGCGAGCCTGTTTATACCCAAGGGCAAAACGGTGGCGTTCATCGGAACCACCGGCGCCGGCAAGACGACGCTGGCGGATATTATCCTGGGTCTGCTGACGCCGCAGGAGGGCGCGGTCATGGCCGACGGCATCAATGTCCATGAGAAACCCAGGACATTTCACACGCAGGTGGGCTATATCCCACAGGTCATCTATCTGTCTGACGATACGATCCGCAACAATATCGCTTTTGGCGTCAGGGCGGAGGAGATCGACGAACAGGCGGTGCGCCGGGCGATGGATAAGGCGCAGCTTACGGAGTTTGTGGACAGTCTGCCATACGGGCTGGACACGATCGTGGGCGACAGAGGCGTGAGACTGTCGGGAGGCCAGAGGCAGCGGATCGGCATCGCGAGGGCGCTGTATCACGACCCGGAGATTCTGGTGCTGGACGAAGCGACATCGGCGCTTGACAATGACACGGAGACCGCGGTCATGGAGGCTTTTGAACATCTCCAGGGCACAAAAACCATGATTATTATTGCCCATCGTCTGACGACGATTCGCAATGTGGACGAAATCTATGAGGTGGAAGACGGCGGGGTTGTGCGAAAGAGCAGAGCCGAGGTATTTGGAGAGTAGCGGCGTGAACGGAGACGAGAGAATGAAATTGCATACGAAAAGGCAGGACAGGCTGTTTTACGGGCTGTCTGCGCTGCTTGGGCTCCTGATTTTCCTGACGGTCGGCTCCCGGACGCCGGTTCTGTTTGACGACAGCGCCTCCTATCTGAACGTGGGGTATGCGGAGGGAGTCATGCCTCTCTACCAGCTCTTTCTTTTTGGCAATCAATGCCTGTTCGGCGACGCGGCCTATCTGCAGATTGTCATTATCGAACAGGCGCTTTTGGCGGTCGTTGGCATTCTGGTGTTTGTGCGGGTGCTGGAAAAGAAGTTTGCTCTGCGGTATTGGGAATGCGCGCTGTTTTGCGCCCTGGCCCTGATGCCTTTTACCACGGAGATGCCGGGTTCTCTGGCGACGCAGCAGATTCTGACGGAGGGGGTTGCCTATGCGCTTTTTTATCTGTGGAGCGGCGTGCTCTTAAAGACGGTCTGGACGAAACAGTACCGGTGGCTGTGTGCCTCTCTGGCGATGACGCTGCTTCTCGCCATGGTTCGCTCTCAGCTGCAGATTCTGTTCGGCGTGTGCGGCGTCGTCTTCCTTTATCTGATTTGCAGGAACAGGGCAAAGGGCGGGAGACTGTGTTTTGCCGCGCGTTTTATCTCAGGCTGCGTCGGCTGTATCGCGATCGGTCTGGCAGGCGTGGCGGTGACGGCGGCGCTGCTCGGAAGTTACAAGAGGCTGTGCGCGGTTCCGGCCTTTCGCCTGTTTGTGCTGTCTGTGCAGAGTCCGCTGGATCAGGAAGAGTATCTCGCGGGGCTGGAGCGGGAGAAAGTCGGACTGCCCGCGGTGGAATATAACGCTGAAGATACCGACCACCTGCGTGAGAAAATGTTTGTGCCCAGCCAGTATGTCAGTCTGGTCTTTTCCAGAGGCATGTACGAGGCGGATCCGGAGGATGCGGCGCTCTTCAAGGATGAAGTGGTCAGGGGATTGTACCTGGAGCTCTATCGGGCGACAGACGCACAGAAACAGCGCTATGCCTATGCGCAAAAGGGTCTGTGGATGTGGCGCGATATCGTGGGCGGCATCGGGATGGTGGGCAAGACCTGCCTTGCCGTACCGTCAGAGTATTATGTTCAGTATTATCCGGATATCATTTTGTCGGACAGTTTCAGCGATATCCGCAATGAACATTTGCGGACGATCGGGACGCAGCTGTTGAAGCGGCATTTCGGGCGGTTTTTGTATCATACGCTGATGCTGCTGCCGCAGGCGTTTGTCTGCACGGTGTTTTTCCAGATCGCGCCGATCTATCTGCTCTGCCATTTAGTGACGCTGTTCTTATATGTGTCGGCCCTTGCACTGATGATATGGGGATATGCGGACAGAAAAGCGGATGATGCCGCCGCGGAGTCTATGGCGCTCGTTCTCGGCGGCAATCTGGTGATGATACTGGTTATATCGCTGGTGTTTTTCGGTCAGCAGCGGTATCTGGTATACAACTTTGGGATTTTTTATATGGCGTATTATCTTCTGCTGCGGCAGCTGTGGGCGGTGCGCATCCGTGAGCGTCTGGCGGGCCGTCTGCCGCGTTTCGGCAGACATACGGCAATACGACAGGCAGCGGTCGATGGAGCCGCTCGCGGAGAACAAGGCAAAAACCGCAGGGGAGCGCTGTGTGAGGGAGAAGAGGATGAAACCTAGAGTATTGGTCATCATACCTGCATACAATGAAGCGGAAAATATTGTGGGTGTTGTCAGGCACATGATGGAACAGGCGCCGCAGTATGATTATCTTGTGGTCAACGACGGGTCTTCGGACGAGACGCTGAAGCTGTGCCGTCAGGAGAGTTTCTCCTATCTGGACCTGCCGATCAATATGGGGATCGGCGGCGCGGTGCAGGCCGGCTATATCTATGCCCGCAAAAATGATTATGATATCGCCGTGCAGATGGACGGCGACGGACAGCACGATATCGCCTATCTTGACAAAGTGCTTCAGCCGATTTTGGACGGGAAAGCCGACATAGTCATCGGCTCACGGTTCCTGAAAAAGCAAGGATTTCAGTCTTCGTTTACCCGCAGAATGGGAATCGGGTTCCTGAGCGGGCTGATCCTGTTGACGACAGGACATAAGATTATGGATGTTACCAGCGGCTACCGGGCGGTGAACAGGATGTTCATCGATATCTACAGCAAAGATTACCCTATGGACTATCCGGAGCCGGAGGCGATCGTGTCGGCCGTCATGCACAGAGCCTGCGTCGCGGAGGTTCCCGTGGAGATGCGGGCCAGAGAGGGCGGGACGAGCTCCATCACTTTCAAGCGGTCGATCTATTATATGATCAAAGTGACGCTCGCCATATTGTTGTGCCGCATGAGTTACGGTGTGCGAAGAAGCAGGAGAAAGAACGCGCCTGCCGCGCCGGAAAGTGAGAGAGGAACGGAAAAATGATACCTGCTACGCTGAGAGTCAGCCTGATCATCGCGGTGATCTGCTATTTTGTCGTCATCCTGTATTTTTTGAAACAAAAAGCGCTCAACTTAAAATATACGCTGTTGTGGCTCGTGGCCGGTGTGGTTATGGGCATACTGGTGATGGTTCCTGAACTGTTGATGTCGGTGATTCACGTGTTCGGGATTCAGGACAATATGAACGGCCTGTTTATCTTTTCCATAGGCTTTATCATCATGATCCTGCTGTCGCTGACATCGATCGCATCCAGGCAGAACCGCAAGATCAGGACGCTGACGCAGGAACTGGCGATTCTGGACAAGCGGGTGCGGGATCTGGAAGAGCGGATGCGGGACAGGGAGAGAGAAGAGCGGAAATGATGCTGGATATCGCGGTTGATCTGTTGTGGCTGCGCCCGAAAAAGGTGGGCGGGACGGAATTTTATATCAGAAATCTGCTGGACGGCTTTCTGCAGCTTGAGGAGCCGTTCCATCTGTATCTGCTCGTGTCGCAGGACAATAAAGAGACGCTTGTGCACTACGGGCAGGACGAGAGGATAGAACTTTTGGAGACGGGGGTGACGTCCGCCAATATCGCGGGCCGCATTTTGTGGCAGTTTTTCTGTCAGAACCGTTTCCTGCGAAAACATGGAATACGCAGATGCTTCGCGCCGGTATACTGCAGGCCGCTCACAAACGGCGGCGTCGTCTATGTCAATACGATTCACGATCTGCAGGCGGCCCACTATCCGCAATATCATCCTTTTCACGAGATTGCCTACTCAAAATTGTGCTGGTGGCTTGATGCGCATCTGTCACGTCATATCATAGCGATCTCCGGCTGGGTCAGAGAGGATATCATGAAGCGATACCATGTCAGGCCGGAGAAGATCACCGCGATCTACAATCCGATCACGGTAGATCGGGAAAATATCGCCTCTTTTGCCTGCATAGCCGAGCGGTACGGCGTCGGTCAGGAGGGCTTCTATTATACGGTGTCACAGCTGATCCCGCATAAGAATCTGGATACGCTGATCACGGTGATGGAGAGGATCAGGGAGCGAGGGCTTGCTCTTCCGCACAAACTGCTGATCTCCGGCGTGAACGGTGAGAGCAGGGAAGAACTGGAGACGAGGATCAGGGAGCGGGGCCTGGAGCGGGAAGTGATTCTCACCGGTTTTGTCGGGGACGACGTGCGGAACGCACTGTACAAGTATTGCAGAGCCTTTCTTTTTCCGAGCGTCTTTGAGGGGTTCGGTATGCCTGTCATCGAGGCCATGCTGTTCGGAACGGTGGTGATCACGACGGACAGGACGTGTATTCCCGAGGTGACGCAGCACAAGGCCAATTACGTGAGAGATCCCTATGATGCGGATGAGTGGATCCGCGTGATGGAAGCGCCGGCCGACAGGATAGCGGAGGTGGATTTCGGCGCATATGATAAGATGCGGCTGACGGAACAATATTACCGGGTGCTGACGGAGGCATTTGCCGGCCGGGACAGGAGAGATGAGACGACGTTATGAAGCTGGCGGTGATACTGGTGAACTATAACGGAAAACTGTATAATGAGGCGTGTATCGAATCCATCCGGGGAAACGGGTTCGCCGGTGAACTGCGGATCATAGTGGCGGACAACGCATCTTCGGACGACTCCGTGCGGATTCTGAAAGAGCGGTACGGAGCAGACGACAGTGTGACAGTGATCGCTCTGGATGACAATTACGGCTTCTCCTATGCCAACAATGCGGGCATCCGCAGGGCGCAGGAGTGGGACGCGGATTATGTGATGCTCCTCAACAACGATACGGAGCTTGCCCCCGATATGCTGCGGGAACTGACGGCGTGCGCGGACAGGCATCCGGGAAGCGTCATCGCGCCCAAGATCTGTTACAGCGACGACAGGAGACGTATCTGGTCCGCCGGAGGAGAGATGTCGCCGGTGATCAGGAAAGTGCGGCATATCGGTCTGAATGAGGAGGATGAGGGACAGTATGACAGGGAGCGGGAGATCGCTTTCGCGCCGGGCTGCTGTCTGCTTCTGCCGATGTCGGTGATCCGCGAAGCCGGCGTGCTGGACGAGCGCTTTTTTCTCTATTATGAGGACACGGAGTACAGCTTCCGCCTGCAGGAAAAAGGAATCCGTATGTATTATTGCCCGACGGCTCTCATGTATCACAAGGTCGGCGCGAGCACCCGCGGCGCGGACAGCCCGCTGTGCGCATACTATATCGCACGGAACTGGCTGTTGTGCAGCAGGCTGCATCTGAGCGGGAGATACCCGCTCTTTGTGATTTATTATGCGCTCAACCGCGCTGCCTGCAGTCTGCTGTGGCTGCTGCGGGGAAAAACGGAGCTGGTGCGGGCGACGCGGATGGGGATACGGGATTACCGAAAGGGACGGTTCGGCAGATCGGGACAGTACCGATAGCGCGGCTTAGCGTTTGCGTTGGTATGCTTAGTGTGCTATAATATAATAGGCTTTTGCGGGAACGAGGAGAGTGTTGTGATGAAATATCAAATATGCAGCAAATGTATCATGGATACGTCGGATGCAGAGATTGTATTTGATGAAGAGGGAGTCTGCAATCATTGTCACGATGCCGAGAGAAAACTGCGGGAGATCGAAGAGAAGAGGCGCAGTTTTGATATTGATGCTTTCGCGGCCAGAGTGAAAGCGGATGGAGAGGGGAAAAAATACGACTGTATTGTCGGCATAAGCGGCGGGGTGGACAGCTGCTATGTCATGTATCTGGTGAAAAAACTGGGACTGCGTCCGCTGGCGGTGCACATTGACAACGGATGGGATTCCGAACTGGCAGTACAGAATATTAAGAATCTGCTTGAAAAATTGGAGATTGATCTGTACACCTATGTGGTGGACTGGCAGGAATTCCGATCACTGCAGCTGGCATTTTTCAGAGCGTCTACGCCGGATTGTGAGATCCCTACGGATCACATGATCTTTCCGGTGATGGGTATGATGGCGCATAAGTACAAATGTAAATATATTATTATGGGTTACAACAATGCGTCGGAGAGCATTCTTCCGCGCACCTGGTCTCAGGGGCATTTCGACTGGCGCTACATCCGCTCCGTATACAAAATGCATGGAGAGGGTTCTCGCAGCTTAAAGAGTTTTCCCCATTTTGACCGGCCGGATTACGACTATTTCACGCGCAAGTTTGTTTGGTTCAGCATTCTTGACTATATGTCCTATGACAAAGAAAAAGCAAAAGAATTTTTACAGGAGAACTACGGGTGGCGTGATTACGGCGGCAAGCATTATGAGTCTTTTTATACAAGATTCTATCAGACCTATATATTGCCTGTGAAATTCGGGTATGATAAGCGCAGGATGCACCTGTCCAGCCTGATTGCGGCGGGGCAGATGAGCCGTGAGGAGGCGTTGGCAGTCCTCGAGACACCGCCCTACGACGCCGCAGCGATAGAGAGGGATATAGAATATTTTATAGAAAAAATGCAGATTTCCAGGGAAGAGTTTGACCGGATCATGAAAGAGCGTCCGCTGCGCTATGAGGATTATCCGAACAATGAAAACGATTGGATGGCCGGAGTGATACGGAAAATCTCCAAAATGTTTGGCGGAGGCGTCGGATGAAAAAAGCGGTGAAGAAAATCATATTTGGCTGCATTTATTTGATGGAAGATATAGTTCATGTGTGGCATTTTCATATTCATAAACAGTGGAGAGCTTAGAACATGATCGCGATAGTAGACTATGGCATGGGAAATCTGTATTCCGTGCAGAACATGCTGAAATATCTCGGCTGCGAGAGCGAGATCACCGGGGAGATATCGCGAATAAGAGCGGCGGACAAGCTGATTCTGCCGGGCGTCGGTCATTTCAAAAAGGCGATGCAGGTGATCAGGGACAGCGGACTTGCGGATGTTTTAAACGAGCAGGTTTTGGAGAAAAAGACACCGATTCTGGGGATTTGTCTCGGTATGCAGCTTCTGCTGGAATACAGTGAGGAGGGGGACTGTGCCGGACTGGGCTGGATTCCGGGTGAAGTGAAGAAGTTTGACTTTCCGGACAACCCGGGATTAAAAATACCCCATATGGGCTGGGATTATATCACCGTACAGCGGGATTTGCCGCTGTTTCGGAATTTTGCCGGCAAAGAGAGATACTATTTTGTCCATTCCTATTATGCGGCGTGCCGGGATCGTGCGGATGCGGCGGCTGTGACCGAGTACGGCATCAGATTCGACTCCGTCGTCTGCAGGGGCAATATTATGGGCACACAGTTTCATCCGGAGAAAAGTCATCGGTATGGCATGGAACTTCTCGGAAATTTTGCAAAAGAATGAGGGAATGATATGTATTACAACAGATTGATTCCGTGCCTTCTTCTGGATCATGGGAAACTGGTCAAGACGGTTCGCTTCCGCCGGCCGGTATATGTCGGAGATCCGATTAATGCTGTCAGAATCTTTAACGATAAAGAAGTGGATGAACTGATTTTTCTGGATATCGATGCGACGCGCTCACACAGAGGGCCGCATTTTGACTATCTAAAAAAAATTACGGAACAGTGTTTTATGCCTTTGTGCTATGGAGGCGGCGTCTCCTCGACGGAGGATATCGGCACATTGTTCCGCATCGGCTTTGAGAAAGTTTCGATCAATACGGCGGCCATAGAGCATCCGGACCTGATCGAGAAAGCGGCGGGAATCTATGGAAGCCAGAGTATCGTGGGAGCCATGGACGTCGGGAAAAACGTGTTTGGCAAAACGGTTGTCAGGACGGACGGCGGAACGCGCAGCACGAAGTACAGCCCGAGAGAATATGCAAAAAGGCTGGAGGAATTCGGCGCGGGCGAGATCTTTCTCAACACGGTTATGCGCGACGGCACAATGACAGGCTATGACTGCGAGCTGATCAGCGAGGTGACTGACTGCGTGAAAGTGCCGGTGATCGTATGCGGCGGCGCAGGAAGTCTGCAGGACTGCAGGAGCGCGATAGACAGCGGTGCGAGCGCCGCCGCCGCCGGGAGTATTTTTGTGTTCTGGGGGCCCAACAGGGCGGTGCTGATCAATTATCCGGACAGCGCGGAAGTCACGGCGCTGTTCGCGGACGACGGCAGAGGATGATATAGAAAGGTATGCACAAAAGTGCGGAGATGAAAAAAGGTTATTATATCCATTTTGAGGGACGGCAGTCCATCGGTGTCGCCAGAAAGATTGATATGCAGATGGAAGAGTTCGCCAGATGTTTTGAGATGGAAGAGATTGAGGTCAGGGCGCTTCACCGTTCTTTGGCGCGGCGCCTGCTCGGCCTGTTTCCCACCGCTTCGATCGGCTGGGACTATGAAGCGGCTCTGGCACGGCTTAAGGATCCCGATTTTGTCTATGTCAGGCGCACGGTGGCGGATCGGGCTTATGTCCGTTTCTGGAAGAAGCTGAAAGAGCTGTATCCGCACTGCAAGATTGTGATTGAACTGTTTGCCTATCCCTATGACAGGGATGATTTTGCGAAGTGGAACGCCTGGCCTTTTTATTTCAAGGAACTGCTGTATCGCCCCCGGCTGAAAAGGTATGTGGACCGGCTCGTGACCTATACGGAAGACCGGGAGATTTTCGGCATCCCGACGATCCGTACGACCAACGGCATCAATATGGACAGTATCTCCCGGGTGGAGGGCGTTTTTCACGACAGGGAAGTCGGATTGATCGGGGTGGCCTATATGCAGCGGCACCACGGATATGAGCGGATCATAGAAGGGCTGCATCAGTATTATGATGCGCCGGCTGCGCCGCCGTACCGGGTGGAACTGCGGCTGGTGGGAGACGGCCCCGAAAAACCTGTGTATCAGGAGCTGGTGCGGAGATATCGGCTGGAAGAGTATGTGCATTTCTATCCCAATATGTCCGGGAAAGAACTGGACGAGCTGTATAATGTCAGTGATATAGCGCTGGTTTCTTTTGGAACTTACAAGGTGGGATTCTATGGGAAACTGGGCGCGCTGAAATCCAGAGAATGTCTCGCCAAAGGCATGCCGCTGATTACGGGCTGTGCGATCGATGTTCTGCCGGAGGATTACCCATATGCCGAAACATTTCCGAATGATGCGAGCATCGTGAAGACGGAGGATATCATTGCGTTTTACCAGAGAGTGAAAGCGGCTGCGGAAAGCAAAGAGAAGCTGGCTGATTCGATCAGGAGTTTCGCGCGGCAGCACATCAGCATCGAGGCCGTTATGAAGCCGGTTGTCGACTATGTGAGGGCATGACGGCGCCATACCGGTGATGCCGTGGGAGAGACATTTGCGGTATTTGGAGAAAGGGTAAGCCATATGATTACACATATTGTGGGAAACAGACCGCAGTTTATCAAGCTGGCGCCGCTCTATCGGGAACTGGAGAAAGCGGGATATGCGCAGAATATTATTCACAGCGGCCAGCATTACGACCAGAACATGTCTGAGGTCTTCTTTGCGGAGCTGGGGATCCCGGAGCCGTATGTGAATCTGTCTGCAGGCGGCGGCAGCCATGCGCAGATGACGGCCAGGATGATGGTCGGGCTGGAGAGGGAGCTGACAGATCATCCCCCGGATCTGGTTATCCTGTACGGCGATACCGATACGACGGCAGCCGGCGCTATGACAGCGGCCAAGCTGTGTATTCCCATAGCGCATGTGGAGGCGGGGCCGCGGGTGCATGACAAGTCCAATCCGGAGGAGTGCAACCGTATTGTGACGGATCATCTGTCTTCCGCGCTCTTCTGTCCCGATACGGTATCGATGCGGAATCTGCAGCAGGAAGGGCTGGGTGCTATCGCATATGTGACCGGCGATATCATGTATGATACGTATCTGTCCATAGCCGGGCGGATTGCCCCGGTGCCTGCGGAGGAAGAAATTATTGTGATGACCTGGCACAGACAGGAGAACACCGCGGACAGGGCGCGCATGGAGAGTATTCTCGATCTGGTGGAGAAGATGGACGGCAAAGTGATCTGTCCGCTGCATCCGCGGACCAGAAAATGTCTGGAAGAGTACGAGCTGATGCAGAGAGCCGCATCCATTGTTAATTTTGAGATGACAGAGCCGTTAGGGTATGTGGAGATGGTGCGGCTTATGAACCGGGCCCGGCTGATTCTGACGGATTCCGGCGGCGTTTCCAAGGAATCTTCCTTTGCGGGAGCCAGGTGCCTGTTCATGCTGGATCTGGATGTCTGGCCGGACCTGCTTGAGGATGGCTGGATCCGCAAGGTGGATCCGCAGAGTGCGGAGAGTGTGGCGGAGGCGCTTGCGTTCGCACAGGGCGCATCGCGCGTCGCGAAAGAGGACCGCCCGAAGTATTACGGGGACGGCTGCGCTGCCGCGAAAATGGTAAGCGCACTGCGGCAGGAGAGGCTGATCTGACAGATTTCAACCGGAGGACGGACAGGACGGCTGCGGAGGAGAAAGGCGTGTGATGATGATGAGATATGCTTTGATAGGATGCGGAAGAATATCGCCGAACCATATCGTGGCGGCACAGAAGAACAATCTGGATATCGTGGCGATCTGTGACGTCAACGAGCACAATATGAAAGACAAGATACTGAAGTTCAGGCTGCCGGCTTCCGTGAAATGCTACACGGACTATAAGCAGATGCTGGAACAGGAAAAGCCGGAGCTCGTGGCGATTGCGACGGAGAGCGGCAGGCACGCGCAGATCGCGCTTGACTGCATGACCATCGGCCATGCCAATCTGATTATCGAGAAACCCATCGCTCTGTCGCTTGCCGACGCGGACAGAATAATAGAGACGGCGGAGAGGGAGCATCTGAAAGTATGCGCTTGCCATCAGAACCGTTTCAATAAATCCATTCAGAAAATCCGGGAGGCTATCGAGATGGAGCGCTTCGGCAGGATGCTTTACGGCACGGCGCATATCAGATGGACGCGGGATTATGCGTATTATTCCCGGGCCAAATGGCGGGGAACGTGGGAACAGGACGGCGGCGCGCTCATGAACCAGTGTATTCACAATATTGATCTCCTCCGCTGGATGATGGGCGACGAGATTGAGGAAGTAGTCGGCATGACAGACCGTCTCAACCATGATTATATTGAAGCGGAAGATCTGGGGATTGCGCTGATCAGATTTAAGAACGGCGCTTACGGCATCATAGAGGGAACGACGGATGTCTATCCCAGCAACCTGGAGGAAACGTTGTATCTGTTCGGCGAGAAAGGAACGGTCAAGGCCGGAGGCCAGTCCGTCAATGTCATTGAGGAGTGGCGCTTTTCGGATATTCTGGATGATCCGGAGGAAGTGAAGAGAATGTTCCATGAGAATCCGCCGAATGTGTACGGCTATGGACATACGCCGCTGTACGCGGATGTGATAGCGGCCATCGAGGAGGACAGGCCGCCCTATGTGGACGCCGCGGCGGGACGCCGTGCGCTGGAGCTGGTACTGGCGATTTATCAGTCCGCGGCGACGGACAGCATTGTCAGGCTGCCGCTGGGAGAATGTAAGACGACTGATTTCACGGGGCGTTTCGGCGGAGCGCGGGAAATATGACGGTGATCAATATCAGGGATATCCTGACATTTTTGGAAAACAGCGGTTACTCGGTACACTATCAGGGGGCGGAGGATATATCCGTCACGGATTACTGTCAGGCAGACAGCCTGAAAAGCGGCAGCATAACCTGGATCAAAAATGCCGCTGCGGAGAAAGTCTATGACTTTTCTCCAATGCGGACAGGGATTGTCGTAACAGATAAGGCTGTCGCCTGCCAGGGCGATCACATCGGACTGATTGTCACGAATTCTCCGAAAGCAGTATTTTTTTCGGTCTTAAATCACTTTTTTGACGATTCGGCCGTGCCGGAGAAGACGGGGATCCATACGGTGATCGGCGACGCGGTCCGCATCGGCAAAGATGTGGTGATAGGGAATAACTGCTCGATTGTGGGCGATATCGTCATCGGCGATCATACCGTCATCTCGGACAATGTGGTGATCAAAAACAGAGTCAGCATTGGCAGCAATTGTGTCATACACGCTCTGACGGTTATCGGGGAGGACGGATTCGGGTATTTTGAGCGCGAGGATGACCGCAAGGTTATGATCCGGCACCATGGCGGGGTATCGATAGGAAATGACGTTTTCATCGATTCACATGTCAATATTGCGCGAGGGACCATGGGCGATACGATCATCGAAGACGGGGTCAGAATTTCACCGTCCACGGTGATCGCGCATAATGACCACATAGAGAAGAATGCGACGGTTATCTGCTCTCAGCTATACGGAAGCGTGCACCTGGGAAGCAATGCGTATGTGGTGGGCAGTATCGTCAAAAATCAGTGCAGCGTGGGAAGCAATACCATGGTTGGTATGGGCTCCGTGGTGACGAAAGATATAGGAGACGGTGAAGTGGCGGTGGGCGTACCGGCCAAAGTGATACGGAAGAGAGAAGAGCAGTCGGGGACGGGAAAGGCATGAGAGAACGTTATTTTGTCCATGAAAGCAGCTATATCGATGAGGACGTCGCCATCGGCGAGGGAACTAAAATATGGCATTTCTGCCATGTACAAAGCGGCGCGAAGATAGGCAGAAACTGCACGGTCGGGCAGAATGTCAATATTTCCAATCACGCGGTGATCGGAGACGGGTGCAAGATTCAGAACAATGTCTCCGTATATGAGGGCGTGGAGCTGGAAGACGGGGTGTTTTGCGGCCCGTCCATGGTTTTTACCAATGACCTGACACCTCGGGCGGAATATCCCAAGGGCAGGGCAGGCTACAGGCGGACGCTGGTCCGCAGGGGCGCGACGATCGGCGCGAATGCGACGGTTGTGTGCGGGCATGAACTGGGACGATACTGCATGATTGCGGCAGGAGCGGTGGTGACTGCAGATGTGCCGCCGCACGCGCTGATGGCAGGGGTTCCCGCCAGACGGATCGGCTGGGTGTGTGAGTGCGGACAGGTGCTGAATGAAAGGCTGCAGTGTCCGGATTGCGGCAGCGTATACGCGGACGACGGGAATCAGGGAATCTGCCCGATCCGGCAGATCGACAGAAAACAGAGGGCAGACTGATGGAGTTTCGGGACTTAAAGGCGCAGTATACGGCGCACAGGACAGAACTGGACGCGGCGATACAGGATGTATTGACAGGCACGCGGTTTATTGGCGGACGGCAGGTCACAGAACTGGAAGAAGCGCTGGCGCGGTATGTGGGCGTAAAGCACTGCGTCGCGTGCGCAAACGGTACGGACGCGCTGCAGCTGGCCCTGATGGCGTGGGAAATCGGGCCGGGAGATGCGGTGTTTGTTCCGGACTTTACCTTTTTCTCCAGCGGGGAGGTTGTGCCGACGGTCGGCGCCGTACCGGTTTTTACGGATGTGGAGCCGGACACTTACAATATCAGTCCGCAGAGTCTGGAGGAAGCGATCCGGTATGTGATCCGGCATACGGATTTGAAACCGCGTGCGGTGATAGCGGTGGATCTGTTCGGTCAGCCCGCGGATTTTGCGGCGATTCGGGCGATCACGGATCAATACGGGCTGCTGCTGCTGGAAGACGGCGCGCAGGGGTTCGGCGGCCGTATAGGAGCGAGGAGAGCGTGCGGTTTCGGAGATATTGCGACGACATCCTTTTTTCCGGCGAAGCCGCTTGGCTGTTACGGGGACGGCGGCGCCGTCTTTACGGATCATGATGAGTGGGCTGACCTGATCCGCTCCTATCGGATTCACGGAAAAGGACAAAATAAATACGACAATATCAGAATCGGCATGAATTCGCGCCTGGATACGCTGCAGGCCGCGGTGCTGCTCGAAAAACTGAAGTTTTTTGACGGCGAGATGGAAGCCTGCGGTCAAATAGCGGCGGAATATACCCGGAGGCTGGCAGAGCGGGTGAAGACGCCCGTGATCAAAAGCGGGATGACTTCGAGCTGGGCGCAGTACACGATACAGCTTTCGGATGAGGGCACAAGGGACGGCCTGCAGAGTTTCCTGAGAGAGAGAGCCATTCCCACGGCGGTTTATTATCCGAAAGCGCTGCACAGACAGGAGGCTTTTGCCGGCTGCCTCCTGCCGGAGGACGACCGGCCTTTTGCGCATACCGAACAGTTGTGCCGGACGGTGCTTTCGCTGCCGTTCCATCCCTATATGGAGACGGGAGCGATAGAGAGGGTCACGGATCAGATTGCGGAATATCTGAGGCTTGTCGGATGACGCGGCGAGATGAAGGCGGAGAGCTATGGAAAAGAAAAGTCTGCATGGCTGGCTGGCAGCGGGAAACCTGAATATAGAATGTCTGCGTATGCAATATCTGCGGGAACATCCCGATTCCGGCGTGGACAATACGATAAAGCTGCGCGCGGGTGAGCCTGTCCGCCCAAAGAACGCCATGTACTGGGAGAGCGGAGAACGGGGGCAATATGCCGGGTTTGCCAATCTGTTGAACAAATTTCCGGAAGACGGCCTGCTTTTTGAGGATGGCAGCGGCATTTATTTTTTGGATGGCTATGTCTATAATAAGAGTGAGTATATCCGGGATTTTGCCGCAAGCTGGCCGGAGGCTTTTGCCCGCGCGGCGGCAGCGGGACTGCCGCGGACTTTGCAGGCGCTTCGGGGCGGATTCTGCGGTTATGTGCTGGACAAAGCCGCGGGCAGTGTGGCGGCCTATGTGGACCAGGTGTCGGTCCGGGCGCTGTATTACTATGCGGATGGGGACAGATGGATGCTGTCCAATCACATCCCTTATATGGTCAGCGTGCTGCAGAGCAACGGCATCCGGTATGATTTTGACGAGACGGCGGCGAAATACATGCTCACTTACGGCTATATGATCGACGACAGCACGTTTATCCGCCAGATACGCCGCGTGTATCCCGGCAGCGTCATAGAAATCAGAGACGGCGCCGTGCAGGAAGCAAGCTATTATATGATTCCGAATCAGGAAGTGCAGATGACGGAAGAAGAGGCGGTGGAGCGGGTTGACGCCGCTTTCCGGCAGGCGGTTGACCGGGAGTTTGGCAAGGACAGGGAATACGGCTACAGGCATCTGGTGGATATCAGCGGCGGTCTGGACAGCAGGATGGTGACTTGGGTCGCCCATGATATGGGCTATACGGATCAGCTCAACTTGTCCTACAGCAAGCTGGGGTACGCGGATCAAAAAATTTCCGGCAGGGTGGCACGCCGCCTGGGACATGAGTATATCTATAAGTCGCTGGACGACATCGGCTGGATGCGCGATGTCGATGCGATTGTACGGCGCAATAACGGAGCGGCGCTCTATTCGGGTATTACCGGCGGCAATCAATTTTTGGCGGCCCTGCGGACGGAGGACTTTGGCATTGAACATACCGGCATGATCGGCGATGCCATACTGTCCACCTTTTATCATGACAGAGATTTTAATTATGGGAAGCCGCAATTCGGCCTGCACAAACATTCAGAGAGGCTTTCCTATGAGTTTGACGATGCCGTGACCGCCAGATATTCCTGTCAGGAGATGTTCGCCATCTATACGAGAGGCATTCTGGGGGCGCAGTCCTCCTATCTGATCAGACAGCAGTATGCGGAGACGGCTTCGCCTTTTATGGACGTGGATTTTTTGAATACCGTATTTTCACTTCCTTTTGCGTACAGAGTCGCTCATCGTATTTACCTGCGCTGGATGAAAGAAAAATATCCGATGGCGACGGAGTTCGGCTGGGAAAAATGGGGAGGCGTCAAGCCGAGAGAGGATCATATTCTGCTCCGGAAAATCAGAACGACACAGAGGCTGTTGCGGCAGTTTGCCTGCAATCTGCTCAAAACCGAAAATACAGACTCCATGAATCCGCTGGATTACTGGTTCGCAAACAGTGAAGAGACGCGGCGGTGCCTGCAGAACATGTTTGACGACAGGATTGTCTGCGGCGTATTAGATGAGAAATTGTCCGGGGATGTCAGGCTGATGTTTGAGCAGGGGGATTTTACGGAGAAGAGTATGGCGTTGACGGTGCTGAGCGCGGCGCATCTATATTTTGACTGAACAGAGGGATGGAATCATGAGAAAGCAAATGCAGGAAGTAGATTTTCTGATGATCTATGAACACAAGGTACGGGAACTGGAAAATATGTGCCTGTTAAAGTATGAGCTGGAACGGCGGGGATATACGGTGGTCATCAAGCACATCGAGGATGAAGAGGCACTGAACGCCGTCAAGCCGATCTACCACGCCAGGGTGGCGGTGACGATGCAGTGTTACCAGAACGCCTCGCTGGAATGGCACACCAAGGATTTTGTCTCTTTTGATAAAGTGATCGATATGCAGTGGGAGAATATCGTCTATCCGAGAGATGAGGGGGCCGGCGTATTTAAGAATTATACCGGTATCGGCAGGGAAGTCGTCCGGGTGTCCTGGGGTGCGGCCAACAAGAGACGGCTTCTGGAGGCGGCTCATATGGACGAGCGCAATATCAAGGTGGTCGGGCATGTGGGCATGGATTTTCTGCGTCCGCAGCTTCGGGGTTATTACATGAGCAGAGAGGAATTGTTCCCGCTGTATGACCTGCCATTGGACAAAAAGACGCTCCTGTTTGCGTCGCCGTTCTACGCGGACAATCTTTCGGAAGAGTACATCGCCGGCATGTGCCGCAAACATGGGGAAGAGTGGAGAGACTATTATGATTTTATGATGAGGTCCGAGCGGACGATTCTGGAGTGGCTGGAGCGGCTGTGCCGTGAGCGGGAGGATATCGTGGTCGTGTACAGGCCTCATCCCGGACATATCGGCAGGCACATGTCCGAAGTGGCGGAGCGGTGCGCCAATTTCCGTGTGATCAGCGAGAGGTCGGTCAAACAGTGGATCCTGACCTGCGATCTGGTCTATACCGGGAACAGTTCTACCATCGTGGAAGCTTTTTTTGCCGACAAGATGTGCTATCTTCTGTTCCCGTACGAGGTGACGGAGGGCTATGAACTGAAGCTGGTCAGCCAGGGAGATAAGATCAGGGATTACGACGCTTTCCGACGCTCGGTGATGGGAGAGGGAGGACCTTTTCCCATAGCGAAAGAGGCAATCAACGAGATCTATCTGGTGGACGATACGCCGAGTTATATCAAGTTTGCCGATATGGCGGAGGAAGTCCTGCGGGATCCGTCCTACGCGCTGACCAGAAAGCAGCTGCGCTCCTATAAGACGAAACAGCCTCTGGGCGTCAGGGTTCAGAAGCTGCTGCAGCGGCAGGACTGGCTGTACGGCAGGTACAGAGCGGCGCTGGAAGACGAAAACTGCCATAACAGATGGATCCTGAAACAGCGGGAGCTGAGGCGGCAAAAAGCGCAGGCGCATCACAGCTTCGATATTGAGAGCACTTCCGAGGAGGAGATCGGCGCGATCATCGCCCGGATAGAGGAACAATTACAAGCATGGAGGGAAAAGAAATGAGTGACAAAATCACAGCGGTCATACCGGTCAAGGGAAACAGCACGAGGCTGCCGAATAAGAATATTCTGCCGTTCGGCAATTCCAATCTGCTGCAGCACAAGATAGAGCAGCTCAAGCAGGTGAAAGGCCTGCACGAGATCTTGGTATCTTCCGACTCCGACGAGATGCTGGCCATCGGGGAAAAGTGCGGCGTCAAGGCAGTCAAGAGGCCGAAACAGTATGCGGATGAATCGGTGCCTTTCGGCATGTTTTTGGAGTATCTGTGCGATACCATAGAGGGCGATCATCTGTTGTACGCCTGCGCGACGTCTCCCTGCGTGGAGCCTTATCTGTACGAAAAAGCCATCAACATATATTTTGAAAAGCTGAAAGAAGGATATGACTCTCTGATTACGGTATCGCCCTATCAGACTTATCTGATGGACGACAACGGCCCGCTGAATTTCAAGATGGGACTGGAGCACAAGAATTCCGAACAGCTGCCTATGCTGTACCATTTTACCAACGGCATAGATCTTGCGCCGAAAGATAAGGTGAGGGAATGGCACTATAATTATGGACCGAAATATTATCAGCTTGTCGTCAATAAACGGGAGGCCGCGGATATCGACGACTGGTACGACTATGAGATGGCGAAAGCGCTGTATGCCATGAAAGATCCGAAACCGACAATTTAGAGATAAAGGGAATGGACAATGAATGATCTTGCTCAGCTTTCTGTGCAGACGAAAAAAAAAGATGCGCTCATGGAGTGCGCCGTTTTAACTGCTTTTATCACCGTTATATGGGGCATCACCTGCGCTGCCAGAGAAATCTGGCCTTTTGGGACAACCCTTTTTGACTTTAACGATATGGCGGCGCAGTATGTTCCGGCGTATACACATCTGTGGGATGTACTGCATGGCAGGAAGAGCTTCTGGTTCGACTGGTATACGGGCCTGGGCAATAACATGGCCGGCGCGGACCTGCATTTCGGGTTGATCAGTCCGTTTAATCTTTTCTTTTTCTTCGTCAGGCGCTCGGCGATAGAGAAATCCATGTCGGTCTATGTGTGGATCAAACTGCTTGCCATCGGCTATAGTATGAGATTTGTTCTGAAAAAGTGGTTTCAGCGTCTCTCCGCGCCGATGTGTCTGGCGCTGACGCTTCTGTATGTGTTTTCGGTTTTTAATCTCCAATATTATAATGCGGTGATGTGGCTCGATCTTTCGTTTATCTTTCCGCTTGTTATCTACGGATATTTTCTTCTGATGGACGAAAACAGAAGGATGCCGTACACCGTGATACTGACAGTCACTTTGATGATGAATTTCCAGCACACGTATCTGGTGCTTCTGATGCTGCTCTGGCTGACGGTTATTCTGCCGTTGTTTGACAGGGAGCGTTATGGAAGACGGCTGCCGAAACTGCTTGGTTCAACCATTCTTGCCATGATGATGGCTTCATGGATATGGATACCGGCGTGTCTGCAGATTGCGGGCTCCGCGAGAGCCGATCTGCGCATGAGCATGGTGGAGATTTGGAACTCCGTCTGGATTCTGCATACGGCAAAGTGGATGAAACTGCTCAACCTGGGGATTCCTCTCTCGCTCTTTGTCTGGTATGCGTGCCGGAAACGCAAAGGGAAAGATGTGGCATTTTTAACGATTGTCATCGCGCTGCTTGCCGCGCCGATTGTGCTGGAAAGCACCAATATTCTTTGGCATGCGGGACCTTATCAGGGATACACGATGCGTTTTTCGTATATGCTTGCGTTTTGGATTATCATCGCCGGTGCGTATGCCGGGAATCAGAGAGCAGTGATGGCTGAGGGTGTTCCTGCCCGTGCCGGTCTGCGCTCAAATTTTGCGGGCTGGATCAGTTTTGCGGCGTATATTGCCCTTATGACGGGTCAATACCTGCTGTTGAAAAGCGACGCGGATTCGGTATATAAGGACGGAGTATCCGCGTTCAGCATTATTCTGCTGGTTGTGTTCAGTGTGATTTTTGGTATGGGGATGCTGCGGGTCGGGCGGCACCGATACGATATTTTGGCGGTGATTGTCGCGGCGTATTCGGTGATTACTTTGGCGTTAAATATCGTGATCACTGTGGGAAGTGTGGATGACAGCTACGTCACTATGGGAAATGAGGCGGCGGCGGATTATGATGGCAGCGATGATCCGCTGATTCGTATGAAAAGTCTTGACGCATTGCTGTGTCATAATTACCCCTTGATTGTGACCTGTTGCTCCGCCTCCAACTATCTGGTGGCAAACAGCCAGAGACAGGAGGAAAGACTGTGGGAGATGGGGTATGCTCAGACCGGCTATCGGATGAGCGATTATGGCGGCACACTGTTCACCGACGCATTGCTGGGGGTTGATGAGGTGATCAGCGGCAAAGCGGTTGATGAGACGCTGTACGGCTATGAAAAGACATATGGCGATTACAGTATTTACAAGAATCTGTATCGCTACGGAGAGGGAATTCGCGTCAAGGGCAAACTGCCGGGCAAGGCCGCAGAGGGAGAGTCGCCGTTCGACTATCAGAACCGCTTGGCGGAGAGTGTCCTCGGCGACGGCGCGCTTTTGGAAATCAGTGAGGCACAGGGGGGGGGAGAGGAGATCAGCCTGACGGTTGACGATCAAAGCGTGCTGTACCTATACTCGGAACAGGCGGCACAGTTTGAGCGTGTCACTGTCAGGAATATGGATACCGGTGAGGAGCGGGTCTGTGAATCGCCGGCATTGGGCGGCTGGATGAATGGCATCCTGGAATTGGGGACCTATGAAAATGCGGCGCTTCAGATACAGGTCCAGGCGAATGTGCCGATCAACCGCATTCTGTGCGCCGTGATGCCGCTGCAGCGTTTCTCAGAGAATACGCCTGCGTACTGTGACGATTACAGGATAACGAGACAGGGCAATTCGCTGCACATATCGCTGGCAGGTGCGGAACAGGCGGAGTATCTTTTGGTGCCGCTCTACCATGATCCGGGTTGGCGTGCGGTGGTCAACGGACGCGCAGTGCCAATCGGAGAGTTTGCCGACTATCTTATCGCCGTTCCGCTGGAGCAGGGCGTCAATGAAATTACGCTGTCCTTTGCGCCGCGGGGATTGGTGCCGGGGATGATTGTGTCGCTGTTAGGCGTACTTCTGACGGCGGTTGGCGGGAAGTTTCACTTTAGGGAAGACCGGCGGTGGCCGGAACGGATTTTGCTGGCTTTGGATCGGGCGCTGCTGGTGCTTTTGCTGTTGATTTTTTATGTGATACCGGTTCTCTTTCTGCTGATTCGGGTGGTTCGGGCTCTGTTGTGACAGAGACGGTAGTGCTATTTGACAGAATATGCTACAATAATCGTGATATGGTAAGTCACTGTGCTGCGAAAGAAACGGCGGGCAGTGTAAGGACAGGGTGGATTATGTTAAATATTAAGCTGTTAGACTGTACCCTGCGGGACGGCGGATACATCAATGACTGGAACTTCGGGGAATATACCATCAGAGAGATATTGTCCAAACTGGTTGCGTCCGGGGTGGACTATGTCGAGGTGGGATTTTTGCGCGACTGCGCATATTCCCCTGAGAAATCTCTGTTCAATAACTGCGCGGAAATTGCGCGGATTCTTCCTGAAAACCGCGGCAATACCCGATTTACCGCGATGTCGCTGCACAACAGGTACAGCCTGGATAAGCTGGAACCGTATGACGGCCGAACGATAGACGCGGTGCGCGTGACGTTCCACGACTACGATATCGATGAGGGCCTTGCCTATATCAGAGGGGTCAGGGAAAAGGGATATAAGGTATTCGCCAACCCGATCAACATCATGGGATATTCGGACGACATGATTCTGCGTCTGCTGGAGAAAGTAAACGAAATCAGACCCTACGCCTTCTCCATCGTGGACACGTTCGGCTCTATGATGAAAGAGGATCTGCAGCGCATCTATTCGCTGGTGGAACACAATCTGGATAAAGATATCGTCATCGGGCTGCATCTGCATGAGAATCTGGCTTTGTCCTACTCGCTGGCGCAGGATTTTATCGGTATGAAAGCCAGCGGCAGAGAATGTGTGATTGACGCCTCCATGCTGGGCATGGGACGTTCGCCGGGGAATCTGTGCATGGAGCTGATCATGGATTATATGAATAAGCGTCAGTCCGGGCACTATGATGTGAATCCGGTACTCGACGGGATTGACGACCATATCGAGCGGCTGAAACAGATTGAGCCCTGGGGATACAGCACCGCCTACGCGATATCCGCCAAGTACAATCTGCACCGCAATTATGCCGAGTTCCTGCTGGATAAGGGCAGGCTGCGCGCGAAACAGATCAATCAGATCCTGGGAAGCATAGCCAGGGATAAAAAGACGGCGTATGACGAGGCTTACATCGAGGAGCTGTACCAGGATTTTCAGAACAGGGCCATCGACGATGCGCAGACGCTGCGGGAACTTTCCGCCTGTCTGGAGGGCAGGAAATGTCTTATTCTGGCTCCCGGCTCCAGCATCGTGAGAGAGCGGGAGAAGATAAAGCGGTTTATCCGGGAAGAGTCGCCGGTGATTATCAGTGCCAATTTCGCTTCGGACGAGTATGCGCAGGACTATGTATTCTGCTCAAACGCCATGCGCTACAGTGCGCTGCGCGGCAGACGGGCGGAGTATTGCCTGCTGATCACTTCCAATCTGCTGGACGTTTGCAGTGACGCGAAAGCGCTGAATTATGCGGATCTGGTATTTGACGAGAAAGGGAATTGCGACAACTGTGTCATTATGCTGCTGAAGCTGCTGCTGAAATTAAAAATCACAGACGTATATACGGCTGGTTTTGACGGGTATAAGGTTGGAGAGAATAACTATGTGACGTCTTATATGGCCAGTCAGCACACGAAAGGAGAAAAGGAAAATATCAATATCCGGAAGTATGTGGACGACCTGCGGAAAGTGATGAGGATCACGTTCCTGACACCCTCGCAGTATGCGGACTGAGAGGCGGCGGTATGCAGACTGATGAGATAAACGGTTTGATCAGAAAAGGAAAACTGCACACAAAGACGGTGGAAAACGCCACCATTCTGCCGGCGAAAGGCAGGCTTGGCGGCGTCGTCGACAGCAATGCCGTTCTCGTGGAAGAATCTCTTTACCGATGCGGCGAACTGATTCTTTGGGGAGGCGGTTATGAATGTACCGAAACGGTTGAGGAGATTGCGGAGACAGTCATTTACATCGGCTGGATGCAGAGACACTGGGGCAATTTCCTTTTTGACTGTACGGCACGATTGTGGTATGTTCTGCAGGAGACGGAGCCGTACAGAATCGTATACTGCGGGGAAAGTCAACGGGAAAATGAACTGGGGGAGGCCTCTCCCTACGGGGAATTTATGCAGATTCTCGGCATTGATTTGCGCCGTTTTATGGATATACGCAGGCCGACGCGTTTTGGCCGGGTCATTATACCGGAGCTCGCGGGCTTTCCGGGGACTTTTTATACCGACAGCTATGCGGCTGTATTTGACCGGGCGGCTGCCAGCGTAAGCCAGGAGACTGTCTATAAGGCTTATGATAAGATTTATCTGACCAGACGGCAGATGAGTGCCTGCAAGGAGTTGGGTGAAAAAGAGATCGAGATGATTTTCCGGCGGATGGGATATCAGGTGATCGCGCCGGAGCGGCTGACGGTCAGAGAGCAGATTTACCTGTTCAGCCACTGCAGGTCTTTCGCCTCCATTGAGGGGACGACCTCACATAATATCCTGTTTGCGCGGGAAGGGACGGAACACATCATTCTGCGGAAGCAGAGTGATCGCAATATGAGGCAGATCGCGTTCGATCAAATCAAGGGAATCGTCCCCGAATACATAGATGTCTACTATGAGCCGTTCAGGGGATTCCCGATCAGCCACGATGCGGGGCCGTTTTATATCGGTGTCACGTCTTCCCTGAAAGCGTGGCTGTACCGGCGCGGGGAGAGACTGAGCCGACGGGAAAAGATCGGCACAGGCTGCGCCAGAATTTGGAATGCGCTTGTCTATGCGCTGAAATGCGTCTATTATAAATATTGGCTGTACAGATCATAGAAGCCTGAACGGATAGGGATAGGAGACGAAACGATGAGCAGATGGGACGAGATCAGATATCTGGTCGTGGACGTGGACGGCACTATGACGGATGCCGGCGTCTATTATGACGAACATGGCAACGAGCTGAAAAAATTCTGTACGAAAGATGCCGCGGGATTCTTTGCGGCGCGGGAGGCGGGCATCAGGGTTATGGTGCTCACCGGCAGGGAGTGTGCGGCGACCACGCGCAGGATGACGGAGATGAAAGTGGATGATCTGGTGCAGAACTGCAAGGATAAAGTGGCTTACCTGACCCGTTTTATGGAGGAGAAACATATTGCGAGAGAGGAGATCGGCTATCTCGGCGATGATCTGAACGACCTGCCGGCCATGCAGCTGTGCGGCTTCGCGGGCTGCCCGGAAGATGCCTGCGCGGAGGTGAAAGAACGGGCGGATTATGTGGCCCATGTGAAAGGCGGCCACGGGGCGGTCAGAGATATCATAGAGTATATGCTGCGTGAACGCGGCGAGTGGGAGACGCTCACGAAACGAATTTACGGCATAGGGATATAGGGCAACGGCGGAAGAATAGTGCTGAAAGGTAAGAGATATATGACAAAACTGATCTTGGCGACGGATAGTTTTCCTTATAAGCCGGAGGATGAGATATCCTTTATCCTGCCGGAACTGAAACGGCTGAGCCGGCATTTTGACGTGCTTCTTCTGTCGCACGCGGATCAGACGCAGTATGAGAAAGGTGCATATACGCGGCTTCCCGAAAATGTAAAATACCTGTATTTAGGAAGTCCCGTCTTGTCCGTGGCCGATAAATTGAAAGCCCTGCTCCTCTACTGTCTGGACAGGGACGGACGCCGGGAAATCCGGGAGATCTGCGCGGAGAGGAGGAACCGCAGGCAGCGTTTCTATCAATCCTTAGCGTTCTACGCGCAGACGCTGTCGGATCAGAGAAAATTACGGCGCAGCAAAATATTGAATGCGGACGGGGCAGTCATTTATTATTCATACTGGTACACGTATTACTGCTACAGCGCCGTCCGGGAAGCGCGGCGCAGCCCGAATCTCCGGGTGGTTACCCGCGCGCATGGCGTTGATCTGTATCATGAGAGAGCTCCGGGAAACAGGCAGCCTTTCCGGCATCAGATGGAGGCGGGACTACAGGCGATTCTCTTCGCCTGTCATTATGCCCGCAGATACTATGAAGCTTATACCCGGCAGAATATAGATCGGACAAGCCTGTATGTGTGCAGGGTAGGGACGGAGGATGTGCGGCCGCATCCTGAATGGGGAGCGCGCGATACAGCAGAACTGGTCAGCTGCTCCAATATGGTTCCGCTCAAAAGGATTTCGCTGATTATTGACGGGCTGGCCCTGATCGATGAGAGAAAGATTCACTGGCTCCACATCGGGGACGGAAGCGAGAGGGAACGTCTGCAGGCCTACGCCGAAGAAAAGCTGGGACAGAAAGACAACATCAGCTATACGTTCAGCGGATATATGGACAACGATAAAGTGACACAGTATTACGCGGACAATCCGGTGGATTGTTTTATCACCACTTCTTCCACGGAAGGCGGGAGTCCGGTGTCTGTCCAGGAGGCCATGGCGCAGGGCATCCCCGTGATCGGGACGGATGTGGGAGGGATCACGGAGATGATACAGGGAAACGGCGTCCTGCTGCCGGCGGATCCGAGCGGCGGCGATGTCGCCGCGGCGATTGAGCGCGTTCTGTCTTTTGACGGAAAGGAGTCCGGTGATGTGCGGAATAGGAGCAGAGAGCTGTGGAAACGGGAGTTTTGTGTCGATGTAGCGTTTGACGGACTGCTGCAGATTCTGAACGGTCTGCCGGGCAAGACGAGGCGCTGATGGAGGAGATCGCCGGCGTACAGCGGGCGGAGAGGAATGCTATGTATCGGGTAGAGGACAAATACTGCTTAAGCGAGGGCGAACTGCTGCAGCTGCAGGCCCGGGTGGGCGCGGCGCTCCGCCCGGACGCCAATGAGAGCGGGGCGGACGGTTACAGCATCGTCAGCCTGTATTTTGACGATCTGGCGGACAGCTGTTACCAGGACACACTGGACGGGTATGAAACGCGTGACAAATACAGGATCAGGATATATAATCATTCTCTGGAACGAATCAATCTGGAAGTCAAGCGGAAACAGGATTCGAGAATCTATAAGAAATCCCGTACGATCAGCCGCGCCGAGATGGAGCTGCTGATGGACGGACAGTGCATCGGGGACGGGATGTCGGAGCGAGATCCGGCGACGCTGTTCAATCTGGCGATTCGGACGCGGGGGCTGCGGCCCAGAGTGATTGTGGCCTATGAGCGCAAGGCGTATGTCTATGAGCCGGGCAATACGAGAATCACTTTTGACCGCAATATCCGCGCCAGCGACAGGGTGGAATATTTCGGGCGGCCGGATATCGTGTACGATGCCCTGCCGGAGCAGGACCGCGTTCTGGAAGTCAAGTATGATGAGTTTATACCGGATTTCCTGCTGCAGCTTCTGGAACTGGGCAACCTGCAGCAGTCGGTTTTTTCCAAGTACCAGATGTGCCGGGAGATCTATGAGGATGCAACAGCCAGATAGACACGCGGCTTACCGCGGCTTTTGTACAGCCGCGGAGCGGTGTATAAAAAACAGGAGAGAAAGAGGAGTGAAAAATGTCGTTTAAGGATATTATTAAAAACAGCGTGTATGAGAGTTTCGGGGGCGGGACAAATTTATCGGCGTGGAATATTGTGTTGATTATCGCCATTGCCTGCCTGATCGGCATCTATATCTTTATGGTGTACAAGACGACCAGCAAGTCGGCTTTTTACTCGAAAGACCTGAATGTGACGATGGCGGGGCTGCCGCTCATTGTAGCGGCGATTATGGTGGCGATGCAGTCCAATCTGCTGGTATCGCTCGGTATGGTCGGCGCGCTGTCCATTGTCAGGTTCCGCAACGCGGTCAAGAATCCGCTGGATCTGCTGTATCTGTTCTGGTCGGTCAGCGCGGGGATTATTGTGGGCGTAGGCCTCTATGTTCTGGCCTTTGTCCTGTGCATCGTGATGACCATTCTGCTGCTTTTCCTGGAGATGATACCTAACGCCAAAGCGCCGGATCTGCTGGTGCTGCGCGGTGAGGCGGCAGGGATGGATTATGACAGGCTGGAGGAACTGTTGAAGTCCGGCAGCAGATATCACAAGGAAAAGTCGCGGACAATCAAAAACGGCGAGGCGGAGCTGATCATTGAGGTGAGGCCGGCCGACAAGGAGAAGCTGCTTGCGGAATTGACCAAGACGGCATTGTTCTCGCAGATTAACTGTATTTCTCATGACGGTGAGAGCAGAATCTAGGAAAAGCCGTTTGGGCCGGACGGGATTTGTGGTATGTGGAAAGTATCGTTGCTGGTGACAACCTATAATGTGCGCGAAGTTCTTCCGATTACGCTGGCCAGCATCGAGAGCCAGGATTATGCGGAGATAGAGGTGGTGATCGTGGACGGCGCGTCTGCGGACGGCACGACGGATGTGATCCGTGCTTTTGCCGGACGCCACGCCTCTTTTGGGGATGGTCTCTCGGTCCGCTGGATCTCGGAGCCGGACCACGGCCTGTACGACGCTATGAACAAGGCGTATGCCCTGTGCACCGGCGATATTGTCGCGGTCTGCAATGACAGGCTGTGCAGGGAAGATGCCGTGAGCAGGCTGGTGCGGGCGATAGAGGAGGGCGGCCCGAAGTGTGTGGGGGCACATGCGGATCTCGTCTATGTGGACGGGGAGCGGATCGTCAGGACATGGCGCATGGGAGAGGGAAAGCTTTCGCAGGGCTGGATGCCGGGGCATCCGACTCTCTTTTTGAAGCGCGAAGTCTATGAGCGGTACGGTTGTTACGATACCGGCTATGTCTGTGCTGCCGACTATGAGTTTATGGTCCGTTTCCTGAAAGATGAGAACAACCGTCTCGCCTATGTGCCGGAGGTGCTGATTGCCATGTTTTACGGCGGGACGAGCAACGCGGGGCTGCGCAATTATCTCGTCTCTTTCCGGGAGGGATACCGGGCGCTGCAAAAAAACGGTGTAAGGCATCCGCTTGCGGTCACGGTGAGGAGAACTTTTCGCGTGCTCGGACAATTCCGAAAGCAGGGCGGGGACGCGAAAGCGCGTGGCAGAGCGTGAGACAAAACAAGCAGGAGGAGAAGAGATGGAGAGAAAGCAGTCGATTTACAGAGCGGCGGTAAACGGCTTGCTTCGGTTTATCCTGTCGGTTGTCGTCTTTGTGCTGTTTCTGCACAGTATTTTCAGTACGAGTTTTATCGGGCACACTGTGGACGCGGCGGGCAATCCCTATGACACGACGTTCAATATTGCGGACAGCCCGTGGAGGCATCTGCTCGTGTTTGTGCTGCTCTCTACGCTGTGTGCGGCGGTTTGCAAAATCTGCCGCAAATGCGGCGGACATCCGGATCATGGTGTCTTTACGCCCATCTCCGGCCGCAGGGCGACGCTTGCGCTCAGCGCTGTCCTGATCGTTCTGGGGCTGTTCTGGATCGCGGTGACCCGCATGTGGCCGGCCTCCGATCCTGCTAAGATATACAATATCACGATGCAGTGGCGGGAGAGGGATTTTTCCGCCTTTGCGCAGGGTGAGTATCTGTTTAAGTATCCGTTTCAGTCCGGCATTATCCTGTTTTATTATCTGGCCTCTTTTTTGTTCGGGGAGCAGACTTATATCGCTCTGCAGGTCGTCAATCTGCTTTCCCTGATGGTGATTTTCCTCTGCCTGTCTCGGCTGACACGTTTCTGGTGGGGAGCGGCTGACGGGATAGCCGGCCTTTCTTATATCGCGCTGATCTGCTGGATCCCGCTGTTTTTCTTCATCACCTATCTCTATGGAATCCTGCCGGGAATGGCCTGCGCCGTCGGCGCGCTCTCGCTGTCGGCGCGTTATCTGGAGACGCGCAGGTTTCGGTATATGGCGGGAGCCGCGCTGTGTATCGGCATCGCGACGGTGCTGAAGATGAACTGCCTGATCTATCTGATCGCCATGGCGTGTTTTCTGCTGTATGATGCCATAGACGGGCTGCTGGGCACAAGCGGACAAGGCGCATGGCGGGAAAGGAAAGAGATAAAGCGCTGTCTGCTTTCCGTCGGTTCCGTTGTTCTGCTGTGTGCGAGTGTGTGGGGGTGCGATCGGATTACCGAGGGGTGTGTGGAGCGTCTGACCGGCTGCGATATGCCGGAGGGGGAGCCGATGATATCCTGGATAGTGATGGGGCTGTCCGAAGCGCCGAAAGGTCCGGGTGATTACAACGGATATACAGCGAACGTCTTTGCCGCAAACGGTTATGACAGCGAGGCGGCGGCCCGGCAGTCGCTCGAAGATCTGCGAAAGATTCTCAGGGAGATGGCGGCCGACCCGCTGGACAGAGGCCTTGGATTTTTGGCGAGAAAGACGGCGTATCAGTGGAACGACCCTACATTTATCAGTATGGAGAGGATGTGGGGCAGACGGTCCGACGGAGGGCGGGCCGCCTGGGTACAGAGTCTGATCGACGGGCGCGGGAGCGTCGTTCTCTCCGTGCTCTTAAATGAGGTGCAGACCTTAGTCTGGGCCGGCGTGCTGCTCTGGCTGTTTCTGCATCGGGACAGCCGCAATGTCCATGAGCTGACGGGCGCGGTCGTTTTTCTGGGCGGCTATCTGTTTCATACGGTGTGGGAGGCCGGTGCGTCCTACACGCTTCCGTATTTTACGATCATGATACCATATGCCGTCAAGGGATTCTGCGATTGGACAGGCGTGCTTGTCCGGGCGGCTGACGCCCGGCAGGAGGGGCGGCGGATGAAGCGGATCGGCGTAAACGCGAAGACGGTGGCCTGTGCCGTGGGTGTGGTCCTCGTGCTGCTGGCGGCGCTGCGGGTGGGGAGAAGCAGCACTTTTCATCACACGATCGCGCTGGACGACGGGCAGGAAGCCGTGCAGCAATATTATCACCGAACGGATTAACTGACTGAGAAGTAAGACAACTGCGGTGTCAGTGCCGCAGCAGAAAACGAAACAGAGCATACAGTCTGTGGCGGACACAGAAAGCGTACAGTTTGTTGTGCAGGCCGCCGATGTCGCTTATGGGGACGGTGCGGAAAGCACTGCGGATGGTATCGCAGCGGCATTCGTCCAGGAAGCGGCGCCGGAATCCCTCAGGACCGCGCGCCATATCCCGAAAGATCAGTTCATAGGCGAGCAGACTCTGGTAGACACAGTAGTAGGCGAGCTGCCCTGCCATGCAGGGATATTTCTCCGTGTCGATCACGCGGCAGAGGGTGTCAAACAGTTTGCGGTTCTCCTGCAGGCGGCCAAGCGGCACGGCGCGTCGGCTCAACGAGTCGGCGTTGCTGCGGTAGTAATAGAGAGACTCGTCCAGAAAATAGATGGAGGAGGCATCCAGCAGGCAGCTGTAGGATGCCAGTGCGTCCTCGCCAACAATGACGTCGGTGGGGACGTGAAACAGATGGTTAAGCAGCAGCTCGCGGCGGAAAATCTTGTTCCACAGGTTCGGCGCGATGCCGTACCTGAAATATGTGCCGGAGTAAAGCATGCGGGGATAGACTTCGTGTTCCAGCCGCTCTTTGTTATAGTAGCCGGGCGGGAAGTCGTTGCGGCAGACGATCTCGCTATCCGCTGTGACGGCGGTGTGGCTGCAGATCACGACGTCGGCGCCGGTATCGCGGATTGCCCCGCACATTTTGGCATACATGTCGGGAGCGATCCAGTCGTCGCTGTCCACGAAAGTGACATAGCGCCCGCGGCTTGCGCGCATGCCGCTCTGCCGCGCAGCCGGAAGACCGGCATTGGGCTGATGCAGACAATGCACATGGGCGTGCGCTGCCGCATAGCGGTCGCAGATGTCTCCGCTTGTGTCCGTGGAGCCGTCGTCCACCAGGATAATCTCGTAATCGTCGAGATCCTGGGCCAGGAGGCTGTCGACACACTGGCACAGATAAGTTTCCACATTATAGACGGGAACGATAACACTTAACAGAGGATTGGCGTTCATGGGCGGCTCCTTTTTGGTGAGATTGCCGGTCGGACAGATCGGACCTCTTTATAGTATCTCATTTTGAGGCAAAGTACAATAAGCGGCTGCCGCACCTTGATTTTTTGGCGGTATCAAGATACAATAAAATAGTGCGGAAGCAGGCAGAAAACAGGGAACAGGGGCATGCGGCTTGGAGCGTATAAAAATAGCGTTTTGTTTTGATGAAAAAATAGCAAAACAGGTCAAGGTGGCGGCCGCTTCGCTTTTGGACGCGGCGCAAGGCGGCGTCCATTATCATATTTACTGTGTCTGTACGGCCGAGGCCGCCGTGATAGAACCGTCCCTGCGGCAGGTCATCGAGAGCCGGGACGGGGAGTCGCTGCTCACGGTCAAACCGGTGGAAAATCCATATCGGGGCGCCTATGAGGTGCGCGGTATCTCTGCGGGAACTTATCTGCGGCTGATGCTGCACAGGTTTCTGCCGGAGGTGGACAGGATTCTGTACACGGACGTGGACGTATTGTTTCGGGACTCTCTGCTGCCGCTGTGGCAGACGGATCTGGAGAACTGTGTGCTCGCCGCGGTCAAGGGAGCGGTCAACCTGTCGGACAAGTGGACGTGGAACAGCAGCCGGCCGTACTGGGACAAGCTGTCGGGGATGCGGGGGCGCTACATCAACGCCGGCGTCACGCTCTTAAATCTTGCGAAGATACGGCAGGACGGCCTGGAAGAGCAGTGGAGCGCATGGGCCGGGGAGAAGCTGTACTATCAGGATCAGGACATTCTGAATCTGACCTGTCAGGACGCCATCCGCTATCTGCCGCCCAAATATAACCGTCTGGCCTATATGCGGGATGAGGATTATGACTTATTTGTCAGCGAGGGAATCTTCACGGAGACGGAATGCCGCGAAGCGCTGGGGAAACCGGTTATCATCCACTATGCGGGCGACAAACCCTGGAAGCGCTATGACACTAATCTGGGCGATGTGTGGTGGGATTACGTCAACGGCAGGGAGGATCTGCGGGGACTCTTCGATGAGGCTGCGGCGCGGCGCTATCACGGGCCTACGGTGATCGAAAGAGCCGTGCGCAGGCTTCGCGGGATTTTGAGCGGAGAGAAGTTGTAGAAAAAATCAAGAAGGGATTGGTGTGAAAAATCACACTGATGTGCTGATTTTTCACACGGGAATTTGTGCCGGAGCGTCACAAATTCCCCTGATGGCAGACGCGAATTTGAGATTCGCGTCGCCCCGTCGCGAAAACGCTCCGGAATGGGGATAGGTATGAAAATAGCGGTTGCGGGAACGGGATATGTGGGTCTGGTGGCAGGCGTCTGCTTCGCGGAGAAAGGCCACAATGTCACATGCGTGGATGTGGATGAAGATAAAGTAAAGCTGATGGCCTCCGGCGTGTCTCCTATCTATGAGGAGGGGCTGGAGGAACTGATGCGCAGAAACAACGCCACCGGCAGACTGCACTATACGACAGATTACCGCGGTGCCTACAGGGACGCGGAGGCGATCTTCATCGGCGTGGGTACGCCGGAACAGCCGGACGGCTCCGCCAACCTGAGTTATATTGCCACTGTGTCCAGGCAGATCGCGGAGTCGGTGGAGCGTGACTGTCTCGTCGTGGTGAAATCCACAGTGCCGGTCGGAACGAACGACAAGGTGGAGCAGTTTATCCGGGATTTTTTGAAGAGGGATGTGAAGATCGAGGTTGCCTCCAACCCGGAATTCCTGGCACAGGGCTCCGCGGTGCACGATACGCTTCACGCCGCCAGGATCATCATCGGCACGCAGAGCAGGGAGGCTGAGGCGACGCTTAGAAAAATCTACGAACCGTTCGGGCTGCCGATTGTGTCCGTCGACAGGCGCTCGGCGGAGATGATCAAATATGCCTGCAATGATTTCCTTGCCCTGAAGATTTCCTATATGAACGATATCGCCAATCTGTGCGAACTGGTGGGCGCGGACATCGGAGCCGTCGCGGAGGGGATGAGCTACGACGCGAGGATCGGGGCGAAATTCCTGAATGCCGGTGTCGGGTATGGAGGCAGCTGCTTCCCGAAAGATACGAAAGCGCTCAAATATCTGGCGAAGCAGAACGGGTATACGCTGCGCACCGTGGAGGCTGCCGTGGCGGTGAACGAGGCGCAGAAGACAAAACTGTTCCACAAGGCGAGCAATCGCCTGATTACGTTCCAGAACCTGAAAGCGGCGGTGCTGGGGCTTGCGTTCAAGGCGGGTACGGACGATCTGCGGGAGGCGCCCTCCTTGGATAACGTGCGGCTTCTTCTGGAGAGCGGGGCCAATGTCTGTGCTTACGATCCCGTCGCCGCGGACAATTTCCGCAAGAGATATCCGGAGGGAGAGTGCGGCGGGGGAACGATTCGGTATGTGAACGCTCCGGAAGAAGCCCTTCAAGATGCCCATATCTGTTTTATCTTTACGGAGTGGGGAGAAATCAGGGCGGTTGTGCCGGAGATTTATCGGGCCAAGATGCAGATTCCTCTGGTGTATGACGGGCGGAATCTCTATGACACGGCGGCGATGAGGGAGGCCGGCGTGGAATATTACAGCATCGGCCGTTAAAAACCGGGAGGAGATATGAATCCACTAAATGTTGACAAGACTTATCTCGTGACGGGAGGAGCAGGCTTCATCGGTTTTCACCTGTCGAAGAGTCTGTTGGAGCAGGGAGCCAGAGTCGTCGGCTTTGACAATCTGAATGATTACTATGATGTGCGCCTGAAAGAGGACAGACTGGCGCTCTTGAAGCCGTATGAGAAGTATACTTTTGTAAAAGGCGACCTGAGCGATAAGGACAGCGTGTTCGCGCTGTTTCGTACCTATGAGCCGCAGGTGGCGGTGAATCTCGGCGCGCAGGCCGGCGTGCGCTACAGCATCGACAATCCGGACGCCTATATACAGTCCAATGTCGTCGGCTTTTTTCATATCCTGGAAGCGTGCCGTCATTTCGGCGTGGAGCATCTCGTCTATGCCTCGTCCAGTTCCGTGTACGGCGGCAACGAGAAAGTGCCGTTTGCCACGACAGATCAAGTGGACGAGCCGGTGAGCCTCTATGCGGCGACGAAGAAGTCCAACGAGCTCATGGCCCATGCGTACAGCAAGCTGTACCGGATTCCCGTGACGGGGCTGCGCTTCTTCACCGTATACGGACCGTACGGCAGGCCGGATATGGCCTACTATAAGTTTACGCAGAAGATCATGGCGGGAGAGCCGATTCAGATCTACAATCACGGTGATATGTACAGGGATTTCACCTACATTGACGACATCGTGCGCGGTGTGGAGAATATTCTCTGTAATCCGCCTGCGCAGAACGCTAAGGGTGTGCGCTATAAGCTGTACAATATCGGCAACAATAAGCCTGAGAAGCTGATGGATTATATCGAGACGCTGGAGAGGTGTCTCGGGAAAAAAGCGGTCAAAGAGTTTCTGCCGATGCAGCCGGGGGATGTGTACCGAACCTATGCGGATGTCACGGATCTGACGCGGGATTACGACTTCAAGCCGGACACCTCGATTGAGGAAGGACTTTCCCGATTCGTCGCGTGGTATCGGGAGTATTACAGGGTCTAGGCAAAAGCAGCGCATGTTCAGGGACAAAAGAACAGAGAGGTGCGATGGCGTATGAGCGGAACGGAAAGGAACGTGCGGGAGATACCGGTGCTGTATCTGGTAGTACCCTGCTATAACGAGGAAGAAGTCATAGAGAGATCGGCAGAGGTGCTGGGCGGGAAGATACGGCGGCTGGTGAAAGAGAATAAGATCGCCGGGGGCAGCAAGGTCATGTTTGTCAACGACGGCAGCGGGGACAGCACGCTGGCACTGTTACACCGGATCGCGTCGCGGGACAGGCTGTTTTCCGTGGTCAGTCTGGCGGGCAATTACGGGCATCAGAGCGCGATCCTGGCGGGGATGATGACGGCCAGGCAGTACGCCGACGCGGTGGTGACGATCGACGCGGACTTACAGCAGGATATCGAGGCGCTGGACAGATTTCTGGAATGTTACCAAAACGGGTGCGAGGTGGTGTACGGTGTGCGCAACGACAGACACTCAGACGGCGCTTTCAAGAAAGGAACCGCGACGCTCTATTATAAGCTGATGCACCTGCTGGGCAGCAAGGTAATCACCAACCACGCGGACTATCGTCTGATGTCCCAAAAGGCGCTCGACGCGCTGGCGGAATACAAGGAGACAAACCTGTTTCTGCGAGGCCTGATCCCGACGATGGGGTTTGCGTCCGACGTGGTCTACTTCGACGTAAAAGCCAGGGAGGCAGGACATTCCAAGTACACGCTGAGCAAGATGATGACCCTGGCGCTGGATGGAATCACTTCCATGAGCGTCCGGCCTCTGCGGATGATCAGCGCACTCGGTTTTATCGTCTTTGTGTTCAGCTTTGTCATGAGCGTCCTCAGTCTGGTGGATTGGGCGAAAGGAAACAATGTGCCGGGCTACACGACGACCATGATCGTGTCGCTGCTGATCGGGGGTATCACGCTTCTCTCGCTGGGGATACTCGGAGAATATGTGGGCAAGATTTACATGGAAACGAAGCACAGGCCCCGCTATATCATTGACAGCATTGTCTGGCAGGATGAGAGAGCGGAGGATCAGTAGATATGTTACAGGTACTTTTTAGTTGGCTGGTGATTGGTGTCGCTTCCTATATTTTCGGCAGGGCGGCTCTGGCTGCGCTGTATCGCGGCAAGGCAGACGCGCTGCGGACGCCGGATATCTGTATGGCAGCCGGTATCGTGGTTGTGACTGTCTATGCGGAATTTTTCAGTCTCTTCTATAAGGTTGCGGGGATAGCCTGTGTCCTGCTGGGCGCGGCAGGTATCCTCATAGCGGCGCTGTATGTTTTTAGGTGTCTGCGCCGGCACGAGCACATACGGCGTCCTGGTATTGCGGGAGTCGGCAGATGCCGCGTGGCCGTGGCGGCGGTGTTTGTGCTGGCGACTGCGCTGTGGACGCTTCGGGGACCGGGACACTACGATACGGGGCTGTACCATGCGCAGGCAATCCGATGGATTGAGGAGTACGGCGTGGTGCCGGGGCTGGGCAATCTGCATATGCGCTTTGCTTATAACAGCGCGTTTATGTGTCTGCAGGCGCTCTTCAGCCTGCAGTGGCTCGTGGGAAGGTCGCTCCACACGGTCAACGGATTCTGCTGCGCCCTGATGGCGGTCTATGCTGTGACGACTGTGCGCGTGCGCAGCAGGGAGGGGGCATGGAGAACGTCTGATTGGCTGAAATGCGCCACGCTTCTCTATATTGCGACGGTGAGATGGGATATCTCCTCCCCGTGTACCGATATCTGGGCGATGCTTCTGGTGCTGTATGTCTGTACAAAGTGGTGTGAATTCACGGAGGCGGGAATCACGGATATCGAACCGTGGTGCTGCATCTGTCTTCTCTCTTTTTATGCCCTGACGGTCAAGCTGTCCGTGGCGCCGTTTGTGATGCTGACACTCTGGCCGCTGTATTGCCTGATCCGGGAGCGCCGGGGTCGGGAAATTTGGAAAAATGTAGTGGGTGGGCTTTTGATCGTGCTTCCCTATCTGATTCGCAATGTGATTATTTCGGGCTATCTGGTTTATCCTTATGCGCAGCTGGATCTGTTTCCTGTGGATTGGAAGATGGACCCGGATGTGGCGGTGGAAGACAGTTTGTGGATCAGGGCTTTCGGGCGCGGCTACAATAATCTGGAGGATTATTATGCCGCGCCGGTGTTTCGATGGATTCCGCACTGGTTTTGTGGGCAGAGTGTGGGAAACCGGATCCTGGTTCTGGTCGGCGCCGTCTGCGCGTGTGTGCTGCTGGTGCGGCTGTGGCGTTATATCCGGGCCAAAAGATTCCGCGAGACGGTGTTTGTCACGACGATTCTGCTCTGTCTGTTCTTCTGGCTGGCGGCCGCGCCGCTTCTGCGCTATGGGATAGCCTGGCTGTTCATTGTTATTGCCGCCGCGGCGGGAAATGCCGGCGGTCAGATAAAGAGGCACAGACTGTATGCTGCAGTGAGCGCCGGTATGCTGCTGGCGGTACTGCTCCAGTGTGCGGCATATGGCTGGGATCTGCCGGGAGGGGGATTCGACAATTTGGAGCCGGTCCACCTGATCGTACAGGCGATGTATCCCGCATGGCCGCAGACGGCATATCCGATCAGAGGACAGGAAGAGCTGTCCGTGTGGATGCCGGACGAGGGAGATCTCGGCGGATACTATGCTTTTCCCTCCACACCGCAGGGCGGTCAGTTCCGTCATCTGGGGCTGCGGGGCGACGGCTTTGAGGATGGCTTCCGCTATCTCCCGGATGCTGCCGGGTAGAGGCGGACCGGGAAAGAAAGGGTTGGACAGGGATATGTTACAGACCGATATTCACGCGGACGATTATGCGCTGACCACTCACACGTCTGAGGACATGCTTGACTGCATGAGACAAGGAGAACTCGACAGTATCAGCATCGTGCCGAACATGTCATGTTTTCGGGAGTGCATGGAGATGCTGTATGCGGCGATTCCGGAATTTCCGTTTCTGCCGGGAATGTCCGTGCATCTTGACTTTGTGGAAGGACACAGTCTGGCAGGAGCGGAGAACGTGCCGTTTCTGGTCAGCGAGGGGAGTGCCTTGATGGGGCTTTCCTGGGGCGGTGTATTTCTTCTCTCCTATCTGCCCTGGAAACGGCGTGAGGCAAAGCGGCAGCTGAAAGCGGAGATCAAGGCGCAGATCAGGACAGTGAAAGAGGCGGTCGGGCGTGCGCTGGACATCGCCAGAGAGAATGGGATCCCCTGTTCGCAGCGCGGCTTAAGGATTGACTCCCATCAGCACGCGCACATGATTCCCGTCGTCTGGGAGGCGCTGACGGAAGCGATTGCGGAAGAAAAAATGGAAGTGGAATATATTCGCAATTCCCGGGAGCTTTTGCGGCCTTTTGTGTCGGAAACCGCTCTGTGGCGGACTTATCGGCCGGTCAATTTTGTCAAGAACCGGATCCTGGCGTTCTACTCTCACAGGGTCGACCGGTATCTGGCTGCACATGGGCTGGCGCCGATGTATCTGTGGGGGCTCGTCATGAGCGGGCGCATGGATTTCGACAGGATAGAGCGGCTGTATCCGAAGATGGCGGCGAAAGCAGAGAAAGACGGAAGAGTGCTTGAGATCCTGTTTCATCCGGGCGGGATGCTGCCCGGGGAAGCAACGGACGAGATCGGTCAGGAGGCCGCGGCGGATTTTTATCTGCAGGGCGACCGCCGTACGGAGCGGGAGGCCGTGGCGCGCATGAGAGATATCGCTCAGTGATATCGCCCCAGTTCCGCCACTTCCTCCCAGATAATGCTCATGAAGAATAACGCGCCCTCCTCATTGAGATGGTCGGCGTCCGAAAAATACTCCAGATTCGCGTAGAACCGCTCGTCGTGGGAGTAATCGTAATAGCTGACGCCCGTATCGGACGCAATCTTTTCTGTGGCTGCCCGAAATTCCTCCAGGAATTCCGGGGAAACCAGATCCAGATAAGGCTTTGAAAAGGGCGTTGTGATCAGTACGGGCGTGATCTCGTGCGCCTGGCAGTATGCGATGATGTCGTACAGTTCCTGTGTCCGTTCCGGAAGAAAGTATTCCTCTTTGTTGTCAAAATGTCTGCTGTAGCGGGCGCTTGCCCATTCGGCAAAAACCGCTTCGTCCACGCCGTCTCCTGCGGCCTGGGCGGTCAGGGCTGTGTGCAGCTTGGGAAACAGTTTGAGGATGTCTTCCCCGGCCGACAGGATCGACAGTTTGTGGGTCACCAGATCCACATAGGGGTCGTAGTCTGGGATATTTTCGGGAGGCAGGAACTGATAGTAACGGACTTTCAGCGCCTCTGCCTCCGTCTCGTTTATGACCTCGTTGTTGTAAGAAAAATAGGATACCGGGATAAAGAGGACGCTGTCCGGCTCCATATATTGGCTGTAGGTCTTCAGAATGGCGTAATCGTAGTCGTAACTCTGGCTGGTGTTGGCAAAGTTAAAGCCGACGTAGCCGTGCACCGTCTCCTCATTGTAGAGAAAATCGTAGGCGCCGTGGGAACTGCCGAGGTTGGCGATGTGAATCTCCCCGTACCATGTGCCGAGCATGCCGAATTTGAGGAGATCGCTGTACTGCTGTTCATGGATTTTGCTGTAGGGCCGGTTCAGGCACAGGATGATGAGAATCGCCGCGGCGGGAATGAAAATACATTTCAGGATAAAGCGCAGGACATCGTTTCTTTTTTTCATAGCGGGCAGTTCCTTTCAGTTAAAATTGGAAATAGATAAATTCCGTCGCTATACCCTTAGGGGCAAACAGCGCAATCACCACGAGAAAACATATATATACGGGCCATCTGACAAAAAATTTCCGCCGGGACAGCGCTTCGATCGGATCTGTCTTTAACGCGGTCAGATCGTAGGCCGTCAGCACAGCGACGGACAGGCCTATGCCGAGAGCCGTGGATGCCGAGACGCCGAGGCACTGGATGCAGGTCTGCAGATAGTTGAGGGGCCGGGAGGCGTCCCAGAAGAGCCGGGAGATGATCCAGAGCGCGTCCTGTATGCTGTTTGCGCGGAAAAAGATCCAGGTGAAACAGAGCAGGAGGAAAGTGACGGGAAGCTGCCACCAGTGTCTGCGGCGGCTGACTTCCACGCCGTCCCTCTTCCAGGGGAAGAGCAGGGTTTCCGCGATCTGCAGGAGGCCGTGCAGACCTCCCCATACGATGTAAGTCAGGCTGCTGCCGTGCCAGAAGCCGCTCACCAGGAAAGTGATGAGCAGATTCAGACAGTGCCGCCACTTGGGGACTCTGTTGCCGCCGAGAGGAATATAGACATAGTCCCGGAACCAGGTGGAGAGGGAGATATGCCAGCGGCTCCAGAATTCCCTGATGGAGAAAGAAAAGTACGGGCTCTTGAAGTTGGTCATCAGCCGGATCCCGAACAGTCTCGCGCAGCCTATGGCGATATCGGAGTAGCCTGAGAAATCGCAGTAGATCTCAATCGCGAACAAGAGTGTGACGACGATAAACACAAGGCCCACATAGATTTGGGCGTTGTTGTAGACCGCGTCGACAATGCCGGCGAGCACGTCGGCAATCACCAGTTTCTTGAAGTAGCCCCATGTCATCAGTTTGAGGCCGTAGGTGACGTCCTCGTAAGCAAAAGGACGTTCCTTTTTGTATTGCGGCAGCAGACTGTCGGCCCGCCCGATAGGGCCGGCCAGAAGCTGCGGGAAGAACGATACGAAGAGCGCATAATAGCCGAAGTGGCGTTCCGCGCGGATGCGGCCGCGGTAGACGTCGATCAGATAGCCCATCGACTGGAAAAAATAAAAAGAGATGCCGGCAGGCAGCAGAATCTTCAGCGTGATCGGCTGCAGATGCAGGCGTCCCGCGTCGATCAGCAGATTCAGCCGGTCGATCAGGGGGGCTGCGGTCTTGTAGAAGAGCAGGATCAGCAGCAGAGGCAGTATGCCGCCCAGAAGGCAGAGTTTTTTTGCGCCGGTCGTGGACGCTTTCTCCAGGCGCAGCGCCAGCACGTAAGTCAGGATGGTAGCCGTAAGAAGTAAAATACAGTACCCCGCGTGGAGATTCATGTAGAACACATAGCTTGCGATAAGCAGAAAACACCATCGGTATCTGTGCGGCACCAGACAGTACAGCAGAAATACGGCGGTGATAAATATACCGAAAGACAGCGAGTTAAACAGCATGGAATTTCTCCTCTCTGAAATGCTATAGGCATTTTACTCTATTTTGGACAAATATGCAAATGACGGCATCGCGCAAAAACAGTTTTTTTTGGATGGAATTCATGATATACTGGATACAGGTGAGAAAGATATGGGTATTACCTCTTTTTATTTTTTGTGCTTTTTTGCGGCACTCCTGATACTGTATTATCTGATTCCGCACAGGTTTCAGTGGGCGCTTCTGCTTCTTGGCAGTGTTGCCTACTATCTGCTTAGCGGCAACGGCATTCTGATTCTGTATCCCATCGTATCGGTCAGCGTCTGCTACGCGGGGGGCAGGCTGCTCGGCGCGGTGCCGGCGGAGCAGGCCGCTCGCCGCAGGGCCATCCTGCTTGTGACGATCCTGATCAATGTCGGTATTCTGGCCGTGCTGAAGTATGTGAATTTTGGCATTTACACGATAGACGGTATCGCGCGTCTGTTTGGCAGTGAGCGGACGCTCATCGAGGGCGTGGATTTTTTGATCCCGCTGGGCGTATCTTTCTATACGTTCTCGCTGCTGGGATACGTGATCGACGTGTACTATGGCATTGCCGGGCCGCAGCGGCATTATCTTCGCCTGATGCTCTACGGCATGTATTTTCCGGCGGTTATCTCCGGGCCTATTCTGAAGTACAGGGAGCACGGCGAACAGTTCTTTTCGCCGCATGCGTTTGACTACCGCCTGGTGACGAGGGGGCTGCAGCGCATGGCCTGGGGCCTTTTTAAGAAGCTGGTGATCGCGGAGCGCCTGGGCGTGCTGGTGGATACGGTGTATGGAGACTATGCGGGATATCCGGGCGCATATATATGGTTCGCGACGGTCTGTTATGCGTTTCAGCTTTACACGGACTTTTCAGGATGTATGGATATCGTGCTGGGCATGTCCGAGAGCCTGGGGATTATGCTGCCGGAGAACTTTCAGACGCCTTTTTTGGCGAAGAGCATCTCGGAGTACTGGCGCAGATGGCATATTACACTGGGCGTGTGGATGAAAGAGTATGTGTTCTATCCTCTGCTGCGGACCCGCTTTTTTACCAATCTGAATCAGAGATGGCGGCAGAAGTTCGGCAAGAAGCGGGGCAAGCAGTATGCCACTTTCGCGGCGATGTTTATCCTGTGGCTGACGGTGGGCATCTGGCATGGGGGAGATTGGAAGTTCGTCATCGGCTCAGGCCTGCTGCACTGGTTTTATATTGTGATGGAGGAATTGCTGGAGCAGCCCTGTGCACGTATCATGGAGAGGTGCCGCATCGATGCGAAAGGCCGTGTGGTGGGCGTCGTGCGCATCGTCAGGACCTTTTTTCTCGTATGTATCGGCGATCTGTTCTTCCGTGCCGCTTCTCTGGGAGACGCTTTCGCCATGTTAGGCGGGGCGGTTTCGGTATGGAATCCGTCCGTGTTGTGGGACGGTTCGCTGCTGTCGCTGGGGCTGGAGGGGGAGGAACTTGCCGTCGCGGGCTTCTCGCTGCTGCTTTTGTGGGCGGTATCTCTTCTGCAGCAGCAAAAACCGGTGCGGGAGCGGATAGCCGGAATGCCGCTGCCGGCCCGCTGGCTCGTCTGGTACGCGCTGGTATTCGCCGTGATTCTTCTCGGCTGTTATGGACCGGGGTACAGTGCCGGAGAATTTATTTATCAGGGCTTCTAGTAAAATCTGCCATGATGTGGTAAGCTATTGATGAAGTCAATACAAACTGATCCGAAAGGTTGCGTGGAGAATGGATAAGATAGCTGTTTTGATACCCTGCTATAACGAGGAACGAACGATTGCCAAGGTGGTGCGCGATGCGAAAGAGGCGCTGCCGGACGCGGTGGTCTATGTGTATGACAACAATTCCGCAGACCGTACCGTGGAACTCGCCGGAGAGGCGGGGGCGGTTGTGCGCTATGAGCATATGCAGGGCAAGGGCAACGTGATACGCCGCATGTTCCGGGAGATTGAGGCGGAATGTTATATCATGGTGGACGGCGACGACACTTATCCGATGGAGTATGCGGCCGAGATGGCGGACAAGGTGCTGCACCACAATGCGGATATGGTGGTGGGCGACAGACTCTCTTCCACTTATTTTACGGAGAATAAGCGCCCGTTCCACAATTTTGGGAACACGATCGTGCGCAGCAGCATCAATCAGCTGTTCGATTGTGAGATCAAGGACATCATGACGGGATACCGCGCTTTCAGCTATGGTTTTGTCAAGACATTTCCCATATTGTCCACCGGTTTTGAGATTGAGACGGAGATGACGATTCATGCGGTCTACAATCACATGCAGATTGAGAATGTGGTGGTGGATTACCGCGACAGGCCGGAGGGGAGCGAATCAAAGCTCAATACTTTTTCCGACGGGTTCAAGGTACTTCACACGATCGTGAAACTGTACAGGGATTATAAGCCGATGCGCTTCTTCGGCCTGTGTTCGCTGATCCTCGCCGTCATCGCTGTGGCGCTGTTCATGCCGATTCTGATCGCCTACATCGAGACGGGCCTGGTGCTTCGTTTCCCGACGCTGTTTGTGTGCGGGTTTATCGGGCTGGCCGCGATTCAGTCGCTGTTTGCCGGCTTGATTCTGTCCAATATGGCGCTCAAGAACAGGCGGGATTTTGAGTATCGGCTGACGCTTGTGACCCGGAGGGTGAATCATGAAGAGTAAGCGGGACGGAAACCTGCTTTTTCCGATATGGGTGAGAGGCTTTCTCGCCCTATTTTTTGCGGGAACGCAGATTCTGGGACTCTGCTGCAGCATATCGGACGAGGCTGTGAGGACTTATCTGCCGTTTCTGGTGTCGGGCGGCCTGTGCCTGACGATTCTCGTCTATCTGGGGCAGAATTTTCTGTTTGCCAAAGTGGCGCAGTGCGCCGGACGCCCGCGGGCGTCTGTGCCGGCGTTCTCCTCATCCCGATGCTTTTTTGCGGCATATGCCGTGATCCTGGCGGGATTTGCGATCCCTTTTGCCACCTACTATCCGGCTGTCATGGCTTATGACGTGATACCGCAGTTAGATCAGATCCGATCGAGCGGTTACACGACGCACCACCCGCTGATTCATACGCTGATGCTTGCCATGAGCCTGAAGATCGGGGAGCTTCTTCCCTGGGTGAGCAATGCCGACCGTGCGGGACTCGCGTGTTACACGATTCTGCAGATGCTGGTGGTGGCGGGCGCTTTTGCGTATGTAAGCGTGTTTTTGCGCAGACACGGCGTACACAGGTATATATGCCGGCTGTTTGTGCTCTGCGTGGCATTCTATCCGACGCACGGCCTGCTGGCCGTCTCGATCACCAAGGACACGATTTATGGCGTTCTGGTAATGCTGTTTACGGTGTGCGGCTGGGAACTGATCACGCGGGATGCTGAGCAGCCGATGAGCGGGAGATGGATGGCGGGTTATCTGATTCTGAATGTGCTGCTGCTCTTGTTTCGCAACAACAGTATCTATGCCTGGATCGTCTGGCTGATCATTGCGACGCCCGTGCTTTGCCGGAAATACGGGGGGAGGAAGACGAAAGCGTTTCACAGGATATGCGTCGTCCACGCCGCGGCCGCAGTGCTGTATCTGCTGCTTGGCGCCGGTATGGCGGCGGCCGTCCATGCGGGCAATACGACTTATGCGAGGGAGGCGCTCAGCGTACCGGCACAGCAGATCGCGCGGGCAGTGGCGTATCATGGCGGGGAACTCACGGCAGAGGACACGGAACGCTTGTCTGCGGTGTGGGGGACAGCCCAGCTGCCCGAGTATGTGCCCGCCATCGCGGACCGCAGCAAAAAGGATATTCCCAACGACGTAGAGGTGCTGAAGACGCTGGCGCGGGAGTGGTTCAGTCTGGGCCTGCGGTATCCGGACGAGTATGTCAAAGCGTTTTTGATCAAAAACAAGGGTATGTGGTATCTGGGAGACACTTCGTATCTGTATGATATCTACTCATATGCAAAAGGTTATCTGCAGTTGACCTATCCGAGCGATCAGCAGGAATACATGGATGTGTTGGCGCCGGGGTATGAGAGACACCAAAAACTGCAGCTGTTACAGGCTGTGTACAGATATTTCGCCGCCTCTCCTGCCGTGTGGAAATATTTTCCGCCGCTCGCGCTTGTCATGCAGCCCGCTTTCTATTGCTGGCTGCTGTTCTACTACTGCGTCTGCTGTATCGGGCTGCGAAGAATGCGGATGTTAATACCGGCGGTATATGCCGCGGCACTCACGGGAACGCTGCTGCTTGGGCCGTGTGTGCTGGTGCGCTATCTGTATCCGGTTATGCTGTCGGTTACGGTGCTGGTTCTGCTGGCCGCAGCCGGTATACCATATAAGCTGTACCGCCGGCAGTGAAAGTGTCGGCAGTCTCCAACACGGCGTTATAGGTGTGTCGGAAGTACATGATGACAGGCTGTTCTTCGGGGTAGGGCGCTTCCTGCAGGATGAAATAAACGCGGTCGCTTTCCACGACGTCCCGGCCAAACTCACTCACACCGTACTGCGACAGTTTGGTGCGGCTGTTCGGGTTCAGGATCACTCCCCAGTTTGTGTAAATCCAGTTGTTGTAGGTGTCCAGCGTCGTGTCAAAAGGCGATTCGCAGTAGTTCTCCAGTGTCCCCGAAGAGTAGGTCCATACATAGAGGTTGTCCGGGTGAGCATGGCAGTATGCCTTGAGTTCTTCCCAGGTCTGCCTGCCTGCGTGGTAGTCTGCGTCCACGTTGTCTTTGGTGATCATGAGAGAGGCTGCGCAAAGGAGCAGGACGACAGGCAGGATAAAGCGGTATTTTTTGGCGCGCTCTGCCCGCAGCAGATTGAAGCCGAGCAGGATGCCGAAGAGGACGGCGTAGTCCACGAAGATCAGCGGCTGTATGATGCGTTTGGGAAAACGTCCCTCGTACAGCACATAGAACCAGCTTACCGTGCGCCCCGCAAAATAGAAAACGAAAGCGAGGAGAGCGCGGCCGTTTTTGCGGCAGAGTATGAGAAACAACGTCGCCGCCAGGGAAAACAGGGAAAGCAGATTGGCCGGCTGCATACCGTCCTCATAGAAGAAAACGGACAGACTGCCGACGACCGCTTTCTTTAGCTTATCCTGCACGGAAGTGCGCCTGAGATAGCAGTTCCTCGCGATATCGTGCATCTGTTTCCAGTCCTCGACCGACATGCCGTAACCGATATAGGGAGCGCCGCCCCTGCGCCACTCATACGCTTCCCGGCTGATGCCGAGGGCCTTGAGAGCGTCTGCGCACTCTTCGTATTCCGGCCAGGTATAGAAGTCTCCGATCCGCTCTCGGTAGTAGTTGATCTTACGAAAATCAGCCCATTCCTCCGAGGCGTATGCCGCCGCGTTCAGTCCGTACAGAATGCCCATGCCGGCCAGGAGAATGGCGGCGAAGCCAAGCAGCTTATGCGCCGTATGTTCATAGCCTGAACGCCGGGCAGTGATCCATTTGGAGAGCCAGATCATGCCGGCTATGGGAAGCATCAGATAGAAAACATTCTGGCGCATGGCAAAGGAGAGCCAGGCCAGGACAAAGGCTGGAATATTGCGCAGCAAAAAATGCCGCACGGGAAGATCGCTGCGGGTTGTGGTGAAACAGAAAATCGCGGCCGCGGCCGCGGCTCCTGCCGCGGTGGTGTACTGCACTTCCGACAGCACGTTTAAGGCGATAATCAGGAACAGGATGCCAAGGAGCGTAAGCGCCGGTTTCCAGAGGGCGTCCGGGCAGGCGTGCCGCTCCAGAATCTGCATGCTCCGATCGTAGACGGCATAGAGGGCGGCGATGATCACGGCATGGAGAAAGAGGCCGTACCAGGGGAGAAAACTGCACAGTCCGTACAGTCTGGCCAATATCCAGGAGAGAGGGTAGAGGAAAAAGAGCACGTGAGGTTCCGGGTAGCCGAGATAGGCGCCGGACAGGGTGCTGTACATGCCCCAGTCGTCGTTGATGCCGTCCACGGGCTTGATCCAGAGCAGTTCCACGCAGTAGAACAGGAACACAAAGGCGAGAAAATAAAGCCGCCGGAGCATGGCGGGGGAAAGGTTCCTGCCGCCGTTTTTTTTGAGCCGGCGGGAGCCGAATGAGGACTCTGTCTGCAGTGTGGGCTGTGCGCCGGAGGCGATGAGCGACATAGGCTTCTCCTTTTCACCGATATCGGATGTCATATGGCATCTGCAATGTATATTTCCAAATTTTAATTATATACTATAATAGGCTTTGCTTACAAACGAAAATGGGATACAATTCTTAAGATTTGAAAAAATTTTTTTAAGAAATCCTGAGAAATCTGTTCAGGGGAAGGAAAAAGTGATATCCTGACGATAGATTTCATACAGGTACATATTGTGTGGGAACGGCGGAAAGGCAGGGGTGAAAATGGAGAGCGACAGACATAAAGGCAGAGGCGGTTACAGCGCCAGTACGATTCTTCTGGCGATCCTGATTGGTTTCTGTATCCTGGCAATCATAGAGATCATATACGGGCAGGCGCAGATCAAAATGGAGAGAGAGCGGCTGGCCCTGGAGGAGTCCAACAGACAGGCGGTGCAGGAGCTGAGGAAAGAGTGGGGCGGCCTGCAGGAAGAATCGGGCGGGAGTGGCGAAGCGGATGGTGCGATGAACATAAAAGAGAGCGGCGGCACGGTCATAGAGACGGAGAAAGAACCGGTCGACACGGAGGAAAAGCAGGCACAGCAGACCCTCTCCGAGAACAGCGGTGATCCGATTGACGACGGACGGGATATGCAGATTGTTTTCATGGGCGACAGTATTCTGGACGGTGACCGTGACCAGGCCGGTGTGGCGTCGCTGGTCGGCGGGACGTGCAACGCCAGGGTATATAATCTGGCCGTGGACGGCAGCATGGCGGCGCTCCCACCTGACGAACCCGCAGAGTATTCGATGTGGGATTCGCGGGGACTCCTCGGCGTAGTCAACGCCATTCTGGGCAATATCGATCCGGCGCTGTTCGACGGGTTAAAGGCAGGGGAAGCTATGAAAGCCTGCGATTTCTCCAGGACGGATTATTTTGTGATCGAGTACGGCATCAATGATTTCCTGAGCGGCGAGATTCCCAGGAGCAAGTATCTGGAAGACGGAGAAGAACTGGCGATCCGGGACATCAGTACATACGCGGGGGCGCTGGATACCGCGGTGAATATGCTGCACTCCGCTTTCCCGGACGCGAAGATCCTGATCGCTTCGCCGCATTTCTGCCAGTTTTTTGACGGCGACACTTTTGTGGGCGATGCGTACAGCGTAAGCTACGGTTACGGCAATTTGGTGGAGTTTTTCCGCGCAGCGGGTTATGTGGCGGAACAGCACAAGGAGGATGGCGTACTCTTCTTCAATGCGATGGAGGAGAGTGGGATTGACGCCTACACGGCGGACCGCTATCTGGAAGACGGCGTACATCTGTCCGAGGAGGGCAGGAGGCTGTATGCGGACTGCCTGTCCAGGCAGATTCTGACGGACTTCTATCCGGAGGAGTAGATCATGAGAGAATTGGAATATCCTTTTGACAGTGAGTATATCCTGAAAAAATCAAAGCGGATCAGGCGGCAGCTTCTGGAGGAGGGGTCCGCTTTCCTGCACAAAAAAATAGCGGTTTTGGGAGGCAGTACGACCCACGACATCATCAGGGTGCTGGAGCTTTTCCTGCTGAATTGCGGAATCGAGCCGGAATTCTATGAGTCGGAGTATGCGCAGTACTGGCAGGACGTGATGTTTGACAATCCGCTTCTGGTCCGGTTCGAGCCGGATCTGATCTTTATCCATACGTCTAACCGCAATATTGCGGCCTATCCGGCGCCGGGCACGGGCGAGGATGAAATCGATGCCATGCTGGAGGAACAGTACGGGCATTTCGCCGCCATGTGGGACAGGATTGCGGACAGGTACCACTGTCCTGTGATCCAGAACAATTTTGAGTACCCTTTTTACAGGATTCTGGGAAACAGGGAGGCGGTGCTCCCGCAGGGGCGCATCCGTTTCCTGAACAGGCTGAACGAGAAGTTCTACCGCTACGCGAGAGAACACGACGATTTCTATATCCATGATATCAACTATATCTCGGCCGCCTACGGCCTGGACAAGTGGGCCGATCCGTTCTACTGGCACATGTACAAGTATGCCATGTGTATGCAGGCGATTCCGGAATTCTCCTACAATCTGGCCAACATCATCAAAGCCATCTTCGGCAGGAACAAAAAATCCCTCGTGCTGGATTTGGACAACACGCTGTGGGGAGGCGTCGTCGGGGACGATGGCGCGGAGAATCTGGAGATCGGGCAGGAGACGTCTCTGGGACAGGTCTATTCGGAATTCCAGCGCTATATCAAGGCGCAGAAAGACATTGGCGTCATGCTCAACGTCAATTCCAAGAATGAGTACGACAACGCTCTGGCAGGGCTGAATCATCCCGACGGGATTCTGCGGCCGGACGATTTTCTGGTGATCAAGGCCAATTGGGAACCCAAGAGTAGCAATATGGCGGCGATTGCGCAGGAGCTGAATATCCTGCCGGAAAGTCTGGTGTTCGTGGACGACAATCCGGCGGAGCGGGATATTGTGCGCACGCAGCTGCCCGGCGTGGCTGCGCCGGATATCGGTACGCCGGAGCAGTACATCCGCGTCCTGGATCATGCGGGCTTCTTCGAGGTGACCAATCTGTCGGAGGACGACCGCAGACGCAGCGAGATGTACAGGGCGAACATAGAACGGGAAAGGCAGCAGCAAAATTTCGGGGACTATCGGGAATATCTCCGCTCGCTGGAGATGAGGGGGACGATCAAGCCGTTCGAGCCGGTCTATATGGCGAGAATCGCCCAGCTTACCAATAAGAGCAACCAGTTTAATCTGACGACGAGGCGGTACACGCAGAGCGATATTGAGCGCTTTGCGGCGGATGAGTCGTATATTACCCGATACGGCAAACTGGAGGACAAGTTTGGCGACAACGGCGTAGTCTCCGTGGTGATCGGCAGAAAAGATGAGGCCGAAAGAGCGCTGCATCTGGAACTATGGCTGATGAGCTGCCGCGTGTTAAAGCGCGACATGGAGTATGCGATGCTGGACGGGATGGTACATGCCTGCCGCTCCTGCGGGATTGCCACGCTGTTCGGCTACTACTATCCCACCGCCAAGAACGCTATGGTCAGGGACTTCTATGGGGCGATGGGATTTGAGAAAATCCGGGAAGAGGAAGATCACAGCAGCGTGTGGCGTTATGACATTCCTGCGGTTTATGAAGACAAAAATACGGTAATCAGGGTTGCGGAATAACCCGAAACCGTATATAGTATTGAGTAGTGAGCGCACCGGCCGGCTGTCCGGACAGGTGTGCGCGTGAACGCCAAAAACGGTGTGGCGTGGTGGGAGAAGACGGTATGAACAGAGAAGAAGTATTTGACAGGCTGAATGAAGTGTTCCGCGATGTGTTTGACGACGACAGCATCACGGTGACGGAGACAACCACGGCGGACGATATCGAGGAGTGGGATTCTCTGGAACACATCAATCTGCTGGCGGCTGTGGAGCAGGAATTCGGCATCAAATTTAATATGGGACAAGTAGTGTCCATGAAGAATGTCGGCGAGATGGCGGATATCATCATCGCACAGCTGGGAGCCTGAGCCGATATGGAGAGGTGTGGGATGCTGAGGCAGCGATGGCGGAAGTTCACGGACGGTCTTGAACGGCTGGATCGCAGAAAAGAGTGCGTGCTGGTCTGGGCATTTTCTGCCTTGCTGGTTTTCGGGGTCCTGATCCTGACAGGAACGCTCACCTCCGGGTATCACCTGGTGGACGACTGGGAGTACGCCAAGTACGTGGATCAGATGTCGCCTGGCCGGAGCCGCTTCTGGGAGTGTCTGAACGAGACGCTTTCCTTTGATCTGCAGCTGCGGCTTCGACCGTTATACTATATCAATCGTGTTCTGGCCGCGGCGGTCTTCGGCGTGAACCTGACTGCCATGTCGCTGCTGAAGGGGCTGGAAATCGTGGTCGCGCTGACAGCGCTTTACTACTGCGCCAGACAGATGCGCTGTTCCATCCTGTATGCGCTGCTGTTTTCGCTGACGGTTATGGTGGGATATCAGTCGGCTGTCTGGTGGAAGCTGGGGCCGCAGGAATCATTCGGCACGATGCTTTTTTCCGTCGGCTTCTATCTGATGCTGACCTGGCTGGGGGGGGGTAAAGGCTGGCGCGCAGTCGGATCGGCCTGCCTGTTTTTCCTCATGTCGCTTTACAAGGAATCTTTTATTCTGCTTCTGCCGTTTTTGATGTGCTACGCTTTGTATGTGCAGATGCAGGGCGGCAGGATCACGCTGGCTGCCTTGTGGGAGGGAATCCGGGCGAGATTTGCCTGGCTGGTCTTCCTTGGGGTGACGTTCGCCGCAGAGATGTTCCTGCTGATTTTCGTGATCGGGACAAACAATTATGAGTATATCGGGCTGGATGCCGGCCTCACCTACAAACAGTACAGGACAATCTGGCTGAATGCGCTGGGAACGGATCTGAAATGGTATTTCCGCTTCGGCGTGATCTGCGGCATGATTCTGCTGACTTACTGGGAGCAGCTGCGCAGACATCTCTGGGAGATTGCGCTGACTGCCATCATTCTGGTACCGCAGATCGTCACCTACAGCAAGACCGGCATTACGGAGCGCTATATCCTGCCGACTTCGTTCGGCATCGCCTTTTTGCTTATCATAGTCGGCTGCCATCTGGAGAATCTTGGCGGAAAGCGGAGAGCGCTGTATATGCTGTGTCTGCTCTTAATGCTCGCGGCTCATACCCGGGTCATGCTCAGGGAGGCGGATTATTTCGCCTATCGGGGTGACAGTGTCCAGACCATGCTGGATACGACGCTGGCATATACGAGGGAGCATCCGGACGCGAAAGTGCTGTCATGTCTCGGGCCGAATATTGAGGGAAACCGTACGATGTATTACTGGCTGCGGATCCACGGATATGACGACGTATTCTACTGGGACGAAGATCAGAGGCTCATCTCCAAATGGTTTGGCGAGCATGAAGATGATGAGGATGTGCTGGAGCATATGGACATGGTGGTCATGTACAACAGGGAGGACAGGCACTGGTGTTATGATCCCAGCCTGGATCTGTCGGATTTTGAGGAGCGCAAATGCGGCACACTGACCATGTATTTCAGGAAAGATGGCTGAAGCGGCGGCAGGAGATTCAGGTCGGGCGGATCAGTTCGATCATGCCGAGCGACGCGTGCGTCATAAAGACGACTTCGCAGCCGCCGAGGGCCGGTGCGGGCGTGGGCGTATCGATCGGCAGGAATCCTTCTTTACGCAGCGCCGCGAAGCTGCTGTCGAAATCCGCTGTCTCGTAGCAGATGTGATACGGACAATTTTTATATTTTTTCAGGAGTCCGTAGACAACGGAAGCTTCCGAGCAGGGGGAGACCAGTTCGATGCGGTAGCCGTCCTTGCGCAAGAAGCAGATATCCGCCAGCCGGATTTCGTCGCGGACGGTGTCTTTTTCGATTTGATAGCCGAGCGCCTTGAAAGTGCGGACGGCGGGTTCTATTTTTTTGACGAGATAGCCGATGTGATGTACCTTAAGTGCGGGCATGTATCTGACCTTTCCTGGGAATGTGTATTCGTTCAGATTTATTATAGCGGTTCGGGACGGATTTGTAAATGTCGTCCGCGACGGGAAAGATGTGCGGGAGAGAACGATGAAAAAGATAAAAGCGCTGTATGCGACATATAAGGACTTTATCATGGAGGTATTTCATTTCGGCATTGTCGGCGTCGCCAATACCCTGATGGGGCTGGTGATCATGGAGGTGCTGTACAATCTGATCCATATGAATTACTGGCTGTCCAGCGGGATATCTTATTTCGTCGGCAGCGTTTTCTCCTACCACGCCAATGGGAAACTGACTTTCAAGGTAGAGCACAGGGACAGATGGCTGCCGTGGCGGTTCGCCGTGAATATTGTCGTCTGCTATCTCGTGGCTTTCGGGGTGGCGCAGCCTCTTGTGCGGTATGTGCTGGCGTCACAGTCCGAGGTGATTGTGGACAATGTGGCGATGATCCTCGGCATGGGGCTTTTTATTGTCATGAATTTTTTTGGACAGAAACTGCTTGTGTTTCGCAGGCGGAGTTTTGGGAAGCGGAGAGAGGAAGATCAGGATCAGGCGGCGGGCGCTGCCTGCGGAGAGACGGATGAGACGCTTGGCTGAGTCGCGGGGATTCCTGTGGGTGACAAAATATTGGTTTTATGTGCCGATCATAGGGTTTCTGCTCCTTACGGCCGCCGTGTTTTTCGGCTATGGAGAGCGCAGCTATATCGCTGTGCATGACAATATGGATCTTTTTCTGGCACAGTTTCAGATGCTGAAAAATACCGGCACATTTTGGAAACACGGCGTGGAGGCGCCTTTTCTGGGCGGTGTCACGAGAGACGATCTGCCGTCGGAGTTCTCCCTGTACAGTCTGCTGTACATGCTTTTTCCGACTTATACGGCGTATGTGCTGGGCATTCTGGGCAAGATTCTGATCGGGATTTTTTCTTTTCGTCTGCTGGCAGGAGAACTGTTTCCGGACAGATACCTGCGGTATCGCCCGCTCGTCTGTATGACGGGATTCGCCTATGGCATCCTGTGGGTCTTTCCGGCGTTCGGCTTTGCTTTCGCCTCCATACCGCTGTGCGTCTGTCTGCTGGTGAAGATTTACCGGCGGGCGGGGAGACGATGGTATCTGTGGTATCTGGCGCTGTTCGCCTATCCGCTCGTGTCGTACTTCTCCTATCACGGTATTTTTATTCTGGGATATCTGGTGATTGCGGCGGTGTGGCTCTCCGTGCGGGACAGGAAACCGGCGTGGCGTCTCGGCGCGGCGGTGGTTGTGCTGGGACTCGGCTATATGGCGTGCGAGTACCGGCTGTTCGGGCAGATGCTGTTCGGCGATGAGGCGACGATCCGTGCCTCGATGGTGAATCCGAGTCTGACTGCGTCGGAAATCGCGCGGGAGATTCTTGCGGTCTGGCGGGAGGGGATCTTCCATGCGGACAGTGTGCACGCGAAAGTGGTACTGCCCGTCTGTGCCGCATATTTTCTGTTTCGCAACGGCGCATATCTGTGGAAACGGCAGCCGCGCAGAATATTGCATGATCCATTCAATTTCGTCATGCTGTTCATCCTCTTCAACTGTGTGGTGTACGGCTTGTATGGCTGCGGACCGGTCCGCTCGTTCGTGGAGGCGCTTGTGCCGCCGCTTCAGGGATGGCAGTTCAACAGGACGGTTTTCTTCAATCCGTTTCTCTGGTACGCGGCGCTGTTTCTGGCGCTGGCTGCGCTGTATGACAGAGGGATATGGCAGATGTGGACGGCGAATGTGATTGTCTGTCTGGCGGTGCTGGCCATTATTCTGACACCGAACCGCTACAATGATCTGTATGCCACCTGCCATCACAGGGCCTACGAGCATTTTCACGGCGCGGAGGTGGACGAGCTGGATTATGAGCAGTTCTACGCGCAGGAGCTCTTCGGAGAAATCAGGGAGGACATCGGCTACGGGGGCGAGTGGTCGGCGGCCTACGGCCTGCATCCCGCGGTGCTGGAATACAATGGAATCGCTACGCTGGACGGTTATCTGGGCTTCTATCCACAGACCTACAAGGATGATTTTAGAAAAATTATCGCGCCGGCGCTCGACCGGGTGGAGGAGACGCGCATCTACTATGACGACTGGGGCGCCCGCGCCTATCTGTATTCCGGGACAGACTTGAGCATTGTCAGCCCGACTAAGACGGTGTATGCTACGGACAGGAACATTTATATCGACACAGAGGCGTTTCGGGCTCTGGGCGGAAAGTATATCTTCTCGCGGATAGAGCTTGCCAATGCAGGGGATGTCGGACTTGACCTGCGCGGAAGTTACACGGCCGCAGATGGCAGCATGACGATCTATGTGTATCAGGTGCGGGGCGGTGCAGAAGAAAGCATGGCATAGCTTTGGCAGGAGACAAAAACCGACAGAAATGTCATTTGAAAATACGGGATAAAAGGAGTGGAATCATGCCGATCAGAGTACACAACTTCGCGGGAGTATTGGGCTGGAACGCCAGAAAATATCTGCCGAAGCTGTCCAGCGAGAGCTATTTGAAGCTGCAGTTTGCGACGAGGAGAAAACTGCAGCGGCAATATATCGAATATTTTTTCGCTCAGAAAGAGCCGCCTCACCCGCTGATTGTCAATTTGGAGACGGTGAACCGCTGCAACAGCACCTGCGAGTTCTGCACGGCCAACATCCATGCGGAGAAGAGGCCGTATCAGAAGATGGAGGACGATCTGTATTATTCCGTCATTGATCAGCTTCGCGCGTGGAATTACAGGGGGCATCTGACACTGTACGGCAACAATGAGCCCTGGCTGGACAAGCGGATCGTGGAATTTCACCGGTATGCGAGGAAACAGCTTCCCGGCGCCTTTATCTTCATGTCCACCAACGGGCTGCTCCTCGATATCGACAAGACAAAAGCGATCGTTCCCTACGTGAATCAGCTGATCATCAACAATTACTGCCTGGACATGAAGATGCACGACAACGTTCGGCAGATCTATGATTATGTCAGGGCGCATCCGGATGAATTTCAGGACGTGGATATTCTCATCCAGATACGCTACCTGAAAGAAGTGCTCACAAATCGGGCGGGCAGCGCGCCGAATAAGCAGGGAACGGCAAAAGTAATCCGGGAGACGTGTCTGATGCCCTACACGGACATGTGGATTATGCCAAACGGCAAACTGGGAATCTGCTGTTGCGACAATTTTGAGGTGACCGACCTGGCGGATCTGCATGAGGTGTCTGTCAAGGACGGCTGGAACAGCGGACCTTATCGGGAGCTGCGGCAGGCGGTCCGGGACGGCCGACAGAACTATCCTTTCTGCCGGTACTGTGATTTCATCGACGCCGGGCTTCGCATGGACGCGGTGGAGGATGTGCTGAAGCATCATGAGAAGCTGCACGGGGCGAGGCAGTCCGTGTTCAAAAAACAGGAGCGGTAAAGCGGGGAGAAAAGATGAGAAGAGCAAAGGCGACAGGGACATTGATTGGCGCGCTGCTGACGGTCCTGTGTATGGCAGGCTGCGGCGCGGAATACGACAGAATCGTGCTGCCTCAGAGTCAGACGGAGACGAAAGCCGCGGGACCGGCAAAGCAGGAAGAGGCGGCCGCAGAGGACGGCTCCGCAGAGCAGGAAGATATGGCCGCGGAGAAGGACATGACGGAAGCAGCGGAGACGGCACAGGACAGAGAGTCTGAGGCAGTGCGGCAGGAAGAGCCGGGGCAGGCGGATGGAGAAGAACAGGCCGGACAGCCGAAGACAGCGGATGAGCAGCGGCCATCCTGCCTGTCGATCGTGGGAGACAGTATTTCCACCTACGAGGGCTGGATACCGGGCGAGTGTCGTAATTTCTATCCGATGAGCGGTGAAATCACGGATGTATCACAGACATGGTGGAGCATGCTGCTCGAAGATACGGGGATGGAGCTGTGTGCCAACAATTCCAGTGCGGCCAGCATGTGCGCGGGCGATTCGCTGGCGCGGGATGTACAGTGCGGCTGCAGCAGCTACCGGCTCTCTTTTACCACAGGGAGTCAGGGCAGAACGCCGGATCTCATCATCGTCTATATGGGGACGAACGATCTGGTCGAGAGTGTCCCGCTGGGGAACAACGACGGAACGGCGGCTGTGTCGGAGGGAAAAATAGATAATTTCAGCGACGCCTACAGTCTGATGCTGGATAAGCTGCAGAGCGAATATCCGGCAGCCAGGATCTGCTGCTGTACCCTCGCGCCGGTGGGGACCTGGGGTGTCGAGCAGCCTTTTGTGGCGTTTGAGAATGCCCAGGGGCTGACGGCGTCGGATTACTCGGACAGGATTCGTCTGATCGCCGGCAACAGGGGGATACCGGCGGTTGATCTGTATCACTGTGGGATTGAGATTGACAATCTGTCGGAAATGACATCGGACGGCGTTCATTTGACGCCGGCCGGCATGAAGTGTGTGGAGGCTGCGGTCTTGGGAGTTCTGCAGGGCAGTTTCGCGGACGGACAGGAGTGAGAGATGGAATTTACATACGGCGCATACGAGCGTTTGCTCGGTCTTTTGAGAGAAAAAGGATATTTTTTTTGCGACTACCACAACTATGCACAGAGAGATAAGAGCGTGATTCTGCGGCATGATATCGATATGGATATTGACATGGCCGTACAGATGGCGTCGTTAGAGGAGCGTGCTGGCGTCCGGTCTACCTATTTTGTCCTCCTGAGCAGCAATTTTTATAATGTTTTTTCCGGGAGAAACCAGAGGAATCTTGGCAGGATTCTGGAGATGGGACATGAGGTTGGCCTGCACTTTGACGAGGCAAAGTACGATTTCGCGCCAGATGACATGGTGACGGCAATAGAGGAGGAAGTCTCGATTCTGGAGCGCTGCCTGGGGTGCGAGGTCGCCACTGTTTCCATGCACAGACCTTCGCAGGCGACTCTGGAAGCCGATTATCGGATCAGGGGCGGGCGCGTGGTCAACAGCTATGGCAAAGTCTTTTTCCGCGATCACAAGTACGTGTCGGACTCCCGGCGCCGGTGGCGTGAGGACGTGGAGGCGGTCACAGAGAGCGGCGCATATGACAGACTGCACATTCTTACGCATCCTTTCTGGTATGGGGAACATGAGCGCAGTGCCAAAGAAGTGCTGCGGCAGTTTGTGAGAAGCAGGGCAGATCTCTGCTATGCCGATCTGCGGGATAATATTCGCGATATCGAAGAATTTTTGAGAGAGGAAGAAATTTTTTAGGATTTTTGGGAGCAGAAGCAGATGTTGACGGCAGTCGTGACACTATTTGCCAATTTTCATATCTACAAGGTACGCAGGGGCATAAAGCAGCGCGTTGCCGACTCTTATATCGGGGCCTGCTGTATCTGGCAGCTTGGCCTGTTTGCGGCGACGGAGATTTTGTCGGCTTTCCATGCGGTCAGGTTCATCACGCTGTCGGCTTTCTGGGCGGCGGCAGACTGCCTGCTGATCGCGCTGCTGGCGCTGCAGATCAGAAAGGCCGGATATGGGATCGGCGGGCTGCGCCGGCACGTGCGGGGCATTCTGCAAAAAGGGCGGCAGCAGCCATGGTATTTTATTTTGTGGGCAATCGGTGCGGCTGTTTTTTATCTCGCTCTGCGCACGACGCCCTACAACTGGGATTCCATGACATATCATCTTCCGCGCATCGCCTACTGGATCCAGAATCGGTCGGTGGAGCACTATGCGACGCACGACATTCGCCAGATCAGCAGCCCTGTTCTGGCGGAATTTGTGAACCTTCACGTGTGCGTGCTGTGCAGAGGCAGCGACCGCCTGTTCAATCTGCTGCAGGCCGCATCCTATTTCACCTGCGCTTATATGGCCGGTGCGATTGCGGGGAAACTTGGCTGCAGCAGAAGCTTTCGCTTTATGGCGTCGCTTTTGTATATGGCGATGCCCATAGCGTATGCGGAAGCGCTGACGACGCAGGTTGACAATTTTGCGGCGGTATGGCTCTTATTTTATGTCTATCTGCTGCTGGATCTGGCCGGCAGCAGAGAGAAACTGGTCTGTGACAGGGAGACGCTCGGCAGAGTCTGTGTGATGGGGCTGTGCGTCTCGTGGGGCTATCTGACGAAACCGTCCGTGTGCATTGCGATGGTCGTCTTTGCGGTGTGGCTTTTGGTCTGTTGTGTGGTCAGAAAAGACAGGATCAGGCAGCTGCTTGGGCTTTTGACTGCCGCCCTGCCATGTGTGGCGCTGCCGTTAATACCTGAGCTTGTACGCAATTTCAGGACATTTCATGCCTATGCCAGCTCCGCTACCGGGGCCAGGCAGCTTGTGGGGACGCTTCAGCCGGCATATCTGTTTGTCAATTTTCTCAAGAATGTTACGTTTAACATGCCCACGGCTCTGCTTGCGGGCAGCGATGAGATCTTTGCCAAAATCGCCGCCGGCGCGGCCGGGATACTGCATGTAGAGCTGAATGCGGAGACAATTGCGGAAAACGGGATCGAATTCAGCCTGCACGAGGCCAATACCTATGGGTGTGACGTCGCGGTCAATCCGCTTGTCCTGTGGCTGTTTATTCTGTGTGTGGTCTGGGGAATCTGCACGCTGAAGAAGACTGACTGGAAGAGCAGCGTCACGGGATATTCGCTGACGAGCGCGGCCGCTTTCTGTATCTTCTGCACGATCCTGCGCTGGGAACCTTTTGTGAGCCGGTATATGGTGAGCTATCTGGCGCTTCTGTGCCCCATGATCAGTGCCCAGCTGCAGCGCCATATGCAGCGGGAGGAGAGAGTCGCGCTCAGACATGCCGTTCTGGGGACAGTCGGTTTCCTGTGCGTGATGTCGGCGGTCAGCATCACACATTATCACTATGACATCTGTATGAACCAGGGCGCTGCCGGAAGACCTTATGGGTATTTTCATATGCGGTGGGGAGAGGGAAGTTATTACGCGCAGGTGACAGACGAGATCAAGTCCGCGGGATATGCGTCGGTAGGCCTGCATCTGGCGCTGGCGGACGATTACGAGTACCCCATCTGGAAGATGCTTTCGGAACAGCATATAGAGCACGTCGGCGTAGAAAACGAATCGGCGGTGTATGCCGACGAAAGCTATACGCCGGACTGCGTCATATGGTTTGGGGGGCTGCCGGAAGAGCCGGTCACGGTCAACGGGCGGGTCTACGCGCAGGTGCAGGATTTTGGAGAGTGGCACTATCTGCTGACAGAATAAGAGCGCGGGTCAGGAGCCGGATTCGTGATATTCCTGCTCGGTGTTGACGTTCCAGATATTGTCCTTATTGGCGATGCCGTTTACGATGTTTTTAACCGTCTCGAAAGAGGTCATCATGGAGTGGTCGATATTGTTATAGCGGTGCTGGCCGTTACGCCCCACACAGTACAGATTGTCGATGCTCTTTAAGTAAGCTGCCAGCGTGTCGATCTCGCTGTAGGTATCGAAGTAGGCGGGATAGGCTTTTTTTACGGACTCCGCGTGCGTGTCGAGCACGTCTTCCGCGCTGTCGATCAGCCCCATTTTGATCATCTCCGAGATGCCGAAAGCGGAGAAATCTTCTTCGGGCATATTCCACAGTTCGTCCCCCTCGCTGCAGAAGTATTCCAGACCGACCCATACCGTGTGCTCCAGATCCGCCACCATATAGGGTGACCAGTTGTTGTAAATCTGGAAGCGGCCGATCTGCACCGTGCGGTCATGGACATAGATCCAGTTGTCCGGCACGATGTTGCCGATCGTTTTGATTTTGGTCTTATTCTGCAGGTTCAGTTTGCGGATCAGGACGCCGAGTGTCCTGTAATCGCGGTAGGGAAGCCCGGCGGCAATTTCGGCTTCGTGCGCGGGCACGTCATTCATGCCGCCCACCAGATCTTTGACCGGCATGGAGGAGATGAAGATGTCGCCCTCCACGGTGATATGCTGCCCCTCTTTTTCATAGGTGAGTGAGGTGATGTGATTCTGCGCGTCCTTGTGCAGATTTGTCACTCTGCAGCCGCACAGGATTGTGCCGCCCAGTTTCCTGATCTCTTCTGCAGTCACGTCCCAGAGCTGGCCGGGGCCGAGCTTCGGATAGCTGAAAGACTCGATCAGAGAGGTCTCCACGTGGCGCGTCTTCCGGTTCGGCAGCAGCTTGCCAAACATGTCCTTGATGATGGCGAAGACGGAGAGGCCTTTGGCGCGCTGCGCGCCCCAGCTGGGGTCGATTTCGCGCGGGTGACGTCCCCACAGATTCTCCGTGTAGCGCTCGAAGAACATGGAGTAGAGTTTCTTTCCGAAGCGGTTGATATAGAAGTCCTCCAGCGATTTTTCTTCGCGCTTGTGTATCACGGAGGCGAGATAGCTGCATACCGCGACGATATCTGTGATCAGCCCCATATTGGCAAAAGTTTCCCATTTCAGGCTGATGGGGTAGTCAAAGAATTTCTGGTCATAGTAGATGCGGGAGACACGGTTCCTCTTCAGCATGACACGGTCTTCCCGTTCAGGGTCAGGGCCGTCCGCGGACAGCTCTACATTTCTGGAGAGTCTGATGTCGTCATAGGCGGGAGCGCCCTGAAGCGGCAGCATCCGGTTCCACCACTCGTTTACTTCAGGTACTTTGGAGAAAAAGCGGTGGCCGCCCATATCCATGCGGTTGCCCTTATAGTTGACGGTCTTGGAGATGCCGCCCATGGCGTCGCTCTCCTCCAGGACGGTCACTTCATAGTCTCTGCTCTGTCTCAGCAGTTCATAGGCGGCGGTCAGACCTGCCGGGCCGGCGCCGATCACATATACTTTTTTCATAGAAATCTCCATTCCGAAGCGTTCACAATAATCTCCATGCTTTCTGATATTGTTGACTGCAAAGCTGACGTTCGTCAGTGAAAATGCACAGAAGTACATATTTATCAGTTTACCATGTTTGGGCAGGGATGTCACGGAAATATGAAAAACTTTGAAAATATCAGGAGGATATGCTATAGTGGTGATGGTTAGCGGACGCCTGTTGACAGCGCCTGCAGTCGAAGGAGTTTCCATGATGATCAGTTTACTGTTCTGGCTTGCGGTCATACCGTACTGCATCGGTCTGATTCCGGCCCGTTTTGTGCCGGAGAGAAAGAGAAATCCGGGCTGGATATTTTTGGCCGGCTATTTTGTGATGTGGGCTCTGTTTGAAATGATTGCCATTCCGGCGGTTCTCTTTGTGGAGTATCACAATTTCCGAACAGCGTCGGCATGGTTTACGGCGGCCGCTATCCTGTGCGCGGCAGCCGGGCTGTGGCTTGCGTTCCGGTCCCGTGTGCGCGTCGCAGGGAGGGTGCGGACGGACGGACCAAAACGGCGAAACACACTTCGGCAGACCGCAGACAGGCTGCTCGGAGGCGCGCGCGCGATGTCCCGGGCGGAGTGGGTCGAGTGGCTGTTGTTCTTTGTCCTGGTCGGCTTTCAATTGTACAAGTCGGCGGCCTACACCTCTTTTGACGGGGATGACGCTTATTATGTAGTGGAATCGCTGATCGCGCAGCAGGCAGAGGTCATGTACCGTATCCTGCCCTATACGGGGCGGCCTACCTATCCGGATGTCCGGCACGCGCTGGCTGTTTTTCCGATGTGGATCGCGTTTGTGGCGGTCAAGAGCGGCATCCATGCGACGATCGTCTCCCATCTGGTCATGCCTTTTGTGCTGATTCCGCTGACCTATCTGGTATACTATGAGATTGGGAAGCTGCTCTTTGGCCGCGCGGGAGAATGTCCGGCAGAGAATTCCGACGGCGGGCAAAGAGCGGACCGCGGCGCGCTGTTTTGCAGGGAGAATCTGCCGATTTTCATGATTCTCATGGCGATGTTTCAGATGTTCGGCAATGTCTCCATCTACACCAACGAAACCTTTTTCCTGACCAGGACGTGGCAGGGCAAGGCGGTGGTGGGCAGTCTGGTGATCCCGGCGCTGTTCTGGGTATTTCTGCAGATATCCGGCGGGGCGAAGCGCAGGCGGTATGAGGATGCCGGCGTGTGGATTGTGTTTGTAAGCGTCAACATGGCGGCGGGCATCTGCAGTTCCATCGCGGTATTCCTGGTCAGCATGCTGACCGCGGTGACGGCATTCTGCCTCGCATTTGTGCAGCGGGACCTCAAAGTGCTCCTGAAAATGGGCGCGGCGTGTATTCCGAATGTAATCTATATCGCGGTCTATGTGGTGACGGCCTACAGTTATCTGTGGCGGTAGGAGAGAGGTTATGTGGGGTATTTTTCTTGAGAGCGTAGTCATTTTTCAGAATTATATGGGCTTTCACGAGAACGGCTGGCTGGCCGGCCTCTATCTTTTCGCGCTTTTGTATCTTTGGCTGACGGAGAAAGACAAACGCAGGCGGGCGATCTTTGTCTATGCGCCCACCTTTCTTCTGCTCCTGTTTTTCTGCCCGCTGTTTCGCAAGGTGTTCGTGCGCCTTTTGGAGGATTCGGAGACGTATTACAGGCTTCTGTGGCTCCTGCAGATGAGTCTGGTGAGCGCCTACGGGCTGCTTCGGCTGTGCGGCAGGCATCGCAGGATCGGGCTGGCGGTCGCCTGTCTGGCAATCGTCGCCTGCGGTGATTATGTCTATGACAGCGAACATATTACGAAAGCCGAGAATGCCTATCATCTTCCCCAGGAGGCGCTTGATATTGTGGACATGGTCGAGCCTGAGGAGGGGCGTATCACCGTGCTTATGCCGATTGACCTGCTCTATTTCGTGCGGCAGTACAGCACGAACATAGAACTGCCCTACGGCCGGGAGATGCTGATCGACAGATGGAATTATTACCATCCTATGTACGAGGCGATGGAGGAGGCGGAAGTGATTGAGGCGGAAACTTTTACCGAGCTGGCGAGGGAGTATCCCTGCGCCTATATCGTGTTAAAAGAGGACCGTGAGATCGACAGGCCGCTGACGGATTACGGATATGACCTGTACGGTCAGGTGGGCGAGTATCTGATCTATCAGGATACGCGGACGGAGTGACGGTATGCTTTTTAATTCCTATATTTTTGTGTTTCTGTTTCTTCCCATATGTCTGCTGGGCTTCTATCTTCCGTCGAATCACGGAGGGCGTGGCAGAGCGGTGACGGACAAGCTTTTCCTGATTTTTATGTCGTTCTGGTTCTATGGGTATTTTAACCCCGCCTATCTGCTCATCATGCTGTGCAGTATCGGCGTGAATTATCTGTTCCACAGGGCGTTGTCTCTCAGGCCGCGCAGAGCGCTGCTGCTTCTGGCGGTGGCGGTGAATCTGGGCGTGCTGTTTTATTTCAAGTATTATGATTTTTTCGCGGAGACTCTCAATGCTGTGTTTGGCACCTCCGTGGCGCTCAGGCATGTGCTGCTTCCGCTGGGAATCAGTTTTTTCACCTTTCAGCAGATTTCTTTTGTGGTCGATACTTACCGCGGCGAGGTGCGGGACTGTTCGCTTGTCGATTATACGCTTTTTGTCTCTTTCTTTCCGCAGCTGATCGCCGGGCCGATCGTCAATCACGGCGAAATGCTTCCGCAGTTTGCGCGGATCGGAGACAGGCCTGTCAGATGGGAGAGGATTGCGGAGGGGTTTGGTCTGTTTATTCTCGGACTGGCCAAGAAAGTGCTGCTTGCGGACACGTTCGGAGCAGCCGTGGATTTCGGATACGCGGAGATTGCCGCACTCGGCCGTTTGGATGCGCTGATTGTCATTGTGAGCTACTCGCTGCAGCTCTACTTCGATTTCAGCGGCTATTGCGATATGGCGCGGGGGATCGGCAGGATGCTCGGCATAGAACTCCCGGTCAACTTTGATTCGCCCTACAAGGCGGTGAATATCGTGGATTTCTGGAAGAGATGGCATATCACGCTGAACCGTTTCTTTACGAAATATGTCTATATCCCTCTGGGCGGGAACCGGCGCGGTACAGCGCGGATGTACCTGAACCTGATGATTGTATTCCTGCTCAGCGGCCTGTGGCATGGCGCTGGCTGGAATTATCTCGTCTGGGGCGCCATGCACGGCGCGCTGTATGTGCTGACGCGTTTCTGGTTAAAGAGCGTTAAACCGCGGCTTGCGGTGCGGCATCGGGCGGCGGGGAGCGCGGACGGGGCCGCGGCACGGCTGGGCGGCATCGCTGCGGCATGGGTGTCGCGTATGCTGCTGTTCTGCTATGTGAGCATAGCGTGGGTGTACTTCCGCGCGGCGGATATCGCGCAGGCGAATCGGATGCTCGCGGCGGCTTTCAGGGGAGCGGCGCGCGGGATTTCCATGGATCTGGCGGACTGCTTCAGACTGGATGAGCTCTGGTACGTGATCAAGGTGCTGCATCTGGACAATATGGCTTACAGCAGATATATTCTGTCAGGTGTCATGCTGATCGCGGGTTTTTATCTGGCGATGGCGGGAAGAAACGCGGCCGAACGCATGGGGCGGGTGCGCTATGGAAGACTTTCGGCGGCGGCGTTCGCGCTGCTGGCATTTTGGTGTGTGCTCTCTTTCTCGCGGGTCAGCACTTTCCTGTATTTTAATTTCTGAGGAGCGGCGAACGATGGTGAACAGACATAAGCGATGGTTTGCGGCCACGTGTACGGTAATCTGCATACTGTTGATTCTGACGGGGGCGCTGGTGGTCCTGGTGGATCCCTTTTTCCAGTATCACGCGCCGCTCGACGGTTTTCCCTATCTGGTGGACAATCAGCTCTCCCAGAATCCGGGCATGGCGAAACACATGGAGTATGACAGTGTGATCCTGGGGTCTTCCATGACGGTGAATTTCGACACGCGCTGGTTTTCTGAGGAGATGGGAGTTCACCCGATCAAGCTCTGCTACAGCGGTGCCTACCCGAAAGATCAGGCGAATATCATGGATATTATCTTCGACAGCGGACACCGGGTGGACGCTGTGTTTTTGGGCGTGGATGTGGGAACTTACACAGGAGGCGTGGACGAGACGAAATATCCGATTCCCGCCTATCTCTATGACGACAATTATCTCAATGACATTCAGTATTTGTATAACAAGGATGTGCTGCTAAACTATATTCTCAGGCCCATGGCCGATCCGGACAAGACCGATCTGGCGACGGTTTATCAGAGCTGGTGGACGGACGAGTACTACAATATCCAGTGGGTTATGCACAACTATCAGCCCCCTGAGAGCGTGGAGAGCGAGACGCCTGCCGACGCCTATATCGAGAGTACCGACCGCAATCTGCGGACGAATCTGTGTCCCTATATCGAGGGGAACCCCGATACCACGTTCTATATTTTCTTCCCGCCCTACAGTATCCTCTACTGGAATGACGTGATGCGGGAGAACCATCTGGAGGCGACGCTGGAGGAATACCGCTATATCGCTGATGTGCTGCTTGCCTGCGATAACGTGCGCCTGTTTTTCTTTCCGGATCAGGAATGGATCGTGACGGACTTAAACAACTATGCGGACTATACGCATTATCACAGAGATATCAATCGGTACATGACGGCGTGTTTCGCGGACGGCACATGCGAGATAGGGAGCGCGGAGGAAATGAACGGCGCGCTCCTGCGGATGCGCGCCGTGATCGATCGGTTTGATTTTGAAGAATTGTTTTCCCATGAATACTGATGCGGGCGCAGGCTACTGCCCGGCTGCCTGATCGGGGAAAATACACTGAACGAAGCGGTCTGCCAGCCGCTCGCGCCCCGCGTCGTTGAAGTGGATGTAGTCGGTCATATAGTCCAGATAATTGTCTTCGTTGACGGAGCCGTAGAAGTTGTCAATAAAGGAAACACCGCAGTCCATGGTGGCATCCAGTTCTTTCTGCAGGTAGTGGCTCAGCGTTCCGTGGCCCAGGTCCGTGCGGTCGCCGTTCTCAAAATTACCCTCCTCGTTGACGTGATGGCAGAACGTGTGCGACATCACAACGATGCGAATATGCGGATAGGCGTCCTGGATCGCCTTGACGCCGGAGCGCAGGGCTCCCGTGTAGGTGACAGGGTCGTAGGGGGCGTTGGGGTCGTCGCAGGGACGCTCGTTGATATAGTCGCTGGCATCGTACATCACGCAGAGGATATCTACGGTGTTCATATCAAGCGAGGCGAGCAGTTCCGTTGTTTTGGGGAACGCCTCGTCATAGCTGTAGGCGGCTGCCTGCTGCATGGTGTCGAAGTCGCCGGACGCAAGGCTCTGCGCCACGCAGGCAAAAGAGAAAGCGTCCAGATAGTACCAGTCCTGATAAGTCGGATTCTGCATCGACATCGTGCTGCCCGTGAAAGAGCCGTTGTATACGGTCGCGCCGGTCTTTTTGGCGATTTGCTCCGCCAGGCCGTTTTCTCCCTGATCCAGGGAAAAAGGATCGTCTCCGAGACACAGGATCGTAGTCACGCCGTCGTCCTCATATCCCTCGCGCTTGTCGGGAGCCAGAGGGATGATGCTGTCCATCACCTCGATGTCGAAAGCGGTCGTCTGGTAGTTGGGATCATAGTCGGAGGGAACGCCTTTGTTCCAGCGGTAGAGCCTGTACGCAGCGAAAGCCACAATCAGTACGATGGCAGCCAGAAGAATGAGATGGATATTGATATGAAAACGTTTCTCCGCTTCTTTCGGCTCGCCGTTCTCATCGCTGTTGATTTCTGTCTGTTGATTTTCGCTCATAGCAACCTCCTTATTGGTTCTTCTCCCTATTTTACTATGAAAGATCTGAAAAATCCATGGTTTCCGTTTTTTTTCACAAAATCTTTCGCTTTTCCTGCGGAGTGCCTGTGTGAAAAAGAGCGCCGGCAGGAATCTGCGGATTCCCGGCGGCGCTCTCAGGCGTGTGTCACACGGTGGTCAGATCATGGACACGGCGTTTTTCCATCGGGGTGTTGTCAGTCTTGGAATAGGTGATGATGGCGGCCTGCGGGAACTGTTTCTGCAGATCCTTATACCACTTGCTGTACTTGTACATACGGTAAGTGGTGCTCAGTTTCGGCAGCTGTGCCTCGTCATTGCAGCTGCTGACGAACTGTTCCCGCGCTTCCATATCCATGGTGACATAATCCATGTAGGTGAGCTTAAGTTCCGTGAGGCGTTCACGGCACTTCGGGCAGCGCAGTTTGTGCCCGTTGAGCATGTAAACCCGATGGCAACGCTTACAATAGTGCATGTACATCATAGTAAAATCCCCTTTTTTATATAAAGACTATTGTTGAAATTGTAAGGTTGCACTTGTATTGTGTCAGTTATGGGAGATAAAGTCAAGCCGTTTTAACGGAATTTGGCGGTTTGAGCGATGTAAAATATCGCGCAATGATACAAATATTATGTAAATCTTACCAAAATCGGGGGAAATGTAAATATCCTTGATATTATCACGCTCTTATGATACAATATTACAAAATTGTTAAAAAAACAGAGTTTACATAATGGAGGGTCTATGCAAAACAAAAAGAGCGGCGGCAGGAAACAGAGCGAAAGCGAAATGAAGCTGGAAGAGTTTCTGACGGAAGATGGCTTTGACGAGGAAGACGAGGACAGCGTGACGGACGACACGCTGGAATTTTTGTGTCTTGACGACGATATGATAGAATCTTATCAGAGTTCCCGTTCCGTTTCAGGGAAGTCCGGCTCCCGTGATGAAGATTACGAGGACGAGGACGACGAGGATTATGAAGACGAAGATGACGAGGACGACGAGGATTACGAAGACGAAGATTATGAGGACGATGAGGATTACGAAGACGAAGATTACGACGACGAGGAGTACGATGACGAGCGCGGGGGAGTGTTCGCACGTATCTGGTCGCATCTGGCGGATATGAGCACACTCGACATGGTCGTCGCGATGTTCGGCGTTTTCGTGATCGCCGGCGTGATCGTGACGAGCGCTCTGGTCGTCCATGCCAAGACGATCGAAAAGCAGGTGGAGGCGTTTGCCGCGGTGGGCGAGGAGATTGAGGGTATCTCCGTCATCGGCGAGAGCGGCCTGCTGGCAGTGTCGGAGTCTGCCCGGCTGTCGGATATGCTGGATATGGAAGAAGAGGAAGAGCAGCAGGAGGTCGAGGAGGAAGAAAAAGGCGGCATCGAAGTGACATTGAACCTCACCTCGATTCAGTCCGACCTGAAAGTCAAATTTGTGAACAAATCGACGGGGAAGCTGATATCGGGCGTGTCCTTTGAGGTGGAAGTGACGGGCGGCAGCCAGTCTTACGAATGGCAGGACGACGACAGGGACGGCATCATCTATAAGACGGAGATTCCGGCGGGGACCTACAGCGTGAAAGCGAAACCGCTGGCGGGACAGGATGCGGAAAAGTATCAGCTGCCGGCGGGCGCGGTGAGTGTGAAAGTTTCGGACAAGATCGCCTATAAGAAAGTGGACGTGGCCGACGAGATCAAGGACGAGTCGCAGATCAACGTGGCCGCGGAGGAGAAAGAGGGCGGCGATATCGCTGTGGAATCGCAGCTGACCGATACGGTGGAGTGGGTGGAGTCCACGAAGACGCCCATCGATTCCGAGGAGAATTTCAGCGAGATTAAGAAAGAGGATATTGCGGACCCCGGCAAGAGCAGCAGGTCGATCAGCGGGTTTGCCAGGCTGGTATCGGATAATAATGTGGACGAGTGTAACTGCACCGTGCACTGTACGGCGCCTAATCCCGCCTGCCCCGTCTGCAAGGACAGGCCGGGCGACTGCAAGATAGCTGCCCCTGTCGGCCCGACGGATAAGGAAAAGATCGCCGGCCTCTCCATCAGCGGGGATCTGAATCTGAAAGTCGGCGCGCAGGGAACCCTCTCTTTGGCCGGAAGCTACAGCAGCGAGGCAAGCGTCGCATCATGGTCCAGCGATAATTCTGCCGTGTCGGTTCCGAACGGCGCCTCGGGCACGAGCGTGACGATTACGGCGCAGGCGGCAGGCACTGCGAAAGTCACAGCCAGCGTGACCATAGGCGGTGAGTCTGCGCTGGTTTCCTGCACGGTGACGGTGCAGAACGCGGAGCCGACCGATCAGCAGAAAGCGAATTCTTTTAGCCTGAACAAGACTTCCCTGGGGCTGGTGCAGGGCGCATCGGAGACGCTCCTGGTCAGCAGCTCCGGCAATTACGCGGCCTCTTCCGTGACATGGAGCAGCGGCGATCAGAAGATCGCGACCGTAGACGGCAGCGGCAAGGTCACGGCCGTAGCGGCGGGCACGACGAAGATTACGGCAGTGGTCAAGGTGGGCGATGCGTCGTCCCAGACGCCGCTCGAGTGTACTGTCAGCGTCACGGCCAAATCCTGCAAGATCACCAAGATAGAAGGCGACGCGAAGATCAAGGTCGGCGATACGGGAACAATCAAGTATACGCCGGAGCCGGCGGACAGCAAAATAGAATGGAAGAGTGAAAACGATAAGATTGCGAAAGTTGAGAGCGCCGATGGTACCGCCGTCAAGATTAAGGGCGTGGCCGAGGGCAAGGTAAAGATTGTCGCCCAGTGCGGAGGCGCCAAGATTGAGAACGGCGAGTGGACGGTGGAGGTCGTCAAGAACCTTGCGGCCGACAATAAGACGAAGCTGAAAGACAAAAAAGGCAATCAGGTTTATATCAAAAAAGACGGCAAATATGTGGAGGCCACCTATGCCGACTATTATACGGCGGACAAGTTCTATCTCTCCAAGGCCATGTACCGCTATACCGGCTGGCAGACGATAGACGGCAGTGTATACTTCTTCGACAAGGACGGGAACTATGTGACCGGTGAGCAGGTCATTCAGGGCGCAAAGTACAATTTCGGCAGCGACGGCAGGCTCTCTAAAGGTTCCGGTTCCATGGGCATCGACGTCTCCAAGCATAACGGAAGCATCGACTGGAACGCCGTGAAAAATTCCGGCGTGTCCTACGCGATCATCCGCTGCGGCTACAGGGGCTACTCCACGGGTGTACTGGTGGAAGACCCCAAGTTTGCGAGCAATATCAAGGGGGCGAAAGCCGCCGGGATCAAGGTTGGCGTCTATGTCTACAGCCAGGCGGTCAACGAGGTGGAGGCGGTAGAGGAGGCTTCCATGGCGCTGAATCTGGTCAGAGGATATGGTCTGGAATATCCGATCTTTATTGACGTGGAGGCCAGCAGCGGACGCGCCGACGGTATCGGCAGCAGCGCGAGAACCGCAGTGTGCCAGGCGTTCTGCCAGACGGTGCAGAACTCCGGCTATTCGGCAGGCGTCTACTCCAACAAAAACTGGCTGACCGAGCAGATCAATACGGGCAGCCTGACGGGGTACAAGATCTGGCTGGCGCAGTATGCGGCGGCGCCCACCTACTCGGCGACACGCTATGATATGTGGCAGTATTCGTCCAAAGGACAGGTCAGCGGCATCAGCGGCAATGTGGACATGAACATCAGCTACCTGAATTATTAACCTTGCATTTTTGAAGCCGCTGCCACATAATATACATGAGCGGCAGAGGGAGGAGAACGGGACGTATGAGAACTTATCTGGTGACAGGCGGAGCCGGTTTTATCGGTTCTAATTATATCCATTATATGTTTCGCAAGTACGGCAGCGAGATCCGCATCATCAACGTGGATGCGCTGACCTATGCGGGCAACCTGGAGAATCTGAAAGACATTGAGGAGCGGGACAATTACACTTTTATCAGGGCGGATATCTGCGACAAGGAAGCGATTGCCGGCATCTTTGCGCAGAACGATATCGACAGGGTCGTGCATTTCGCGGCGGAGAGCCATGTGGACAGAAGTATCAGGGACCCGGAGGTCTTTGTGCGGACCAATGTACTTGGCACCGCGGTGATGCTCAACTGCGCCAGGGCGGCGTGGGAACTGCCGGACGGCGGCTTTAAGCCGGATAAGAAGTTCCTGCACGTGTCTACGGACGAGGTGTACGGCTCTCTGGAGGAGGACGGCGGCTACTTCTATGAGACGACGCCCTATGCGCCGCGCAGCCCGTACTCGGCCAGCAAGGCGGGATCGGACATGCTGGTGAAAGCGTATATGGACACCTACAAATTTCCGGCGAACATCACCAACTGTTCTAACAATTACGGCCCCAATCAGTTCCCGGAGAAGCTGATTCCGTTAATCATCAACAATGCGCTCCAGGGCAGGAAGCTGCCCGTCTACGGGGACGGCAGGAATGTCCGCGACTGGCTGTATGTGGAAGATCATGCCAAGGCGATCGACATGGTACAGGAAAAGGGGAAGCTCTTTGAAACGTACAATGTGGGCGGGCACAACGAGAAGCAGAACATAGAGATCATCCATATCATTCTCGACACGCTCCGGGAGATGCTGCCGGACAGCGATCCCCGCAAGGCGCTTGTGAGCGACAGCCTGATCACCTATGTGGAGGACCGCAAGGGCCATGACAGACGCTATGCCATTGCGCCGGACAAGATTAAGGCGGAGATCGGCTGGGAGCCGGAGACGATGTTTAAGGACGGCATCCGCCGCACGATTCAGTGGTTTTTCGAGCATGAGGAATGGATGCGCAATGTGACGAGCGGCGATTACCAGAAATATTACGAGGACATGTATCGGAACAGATAGGGAGATTTACGGCAGCAGTACGGAGGAAACAATGAAAGGTATTATTTTGGCAGGCGGATCCGGCACGAGGCTGTATCCGCTGACGAAAGCGATCTCCAAACAGATTATGCCGGTCTACGACAAGCCGATGATCTATTATCCGTTATCGACGCTGATGCTGGCGGGGATACGGGAGATTCTGATCATCTCCACACCGCGGGATCTGCCGGTATTTGAAAATCTGTTCGGGGACGGAAGCCAGCTGGGGCTTCGCATGGCGTATGCGGTGCAGGAGCAGCCGCGCGGGCTGGCGGATGCTTTTATCATCGGCGCGGACTTTATCGGGACGGACAGCGTAGCGCTGGTGCTGGGAGACAATATTTTCTACGGCCAGAGCTTTTCCAGGGTGCTCAGAGAAGTCGTGTCCAGACAGACGGGGGCGACGATTTTCGGCTATTATGTCAGAGATCCCAAAGAGTATGGCGTGGTAGAGTTCGACGAGGACGGCAGGGCGATCTCCATCGAGGAGAAGCCGGAGCATCCGAAGAGCAACTATGCGGTGCCGGGTTTATACTTTTATGATAATCGGGTGGTGGAGATCGCGGCGGACGTCAAGCCGTCCGCCAGAGGCGAGATCGAGATCACGAGTATCAACAACGAATACCTGCGCAGGGGAGAACTCTATGTGGAGACGCTGGGCAGAGGGTTCGCCTGGCTGGATACGGGCAATCATGATTCTCTGCTGGATGCCGCGGATTTTGTGGCGGCTTTTCAGAAGCGGCAGGGCCTGTATATCTCCTGCATAGAGGAGATCGCCTACAAGAGGGGCTTTATCACGAAAGAACAGCTTCTGAAACTGGCCGAGCCGCTGATGAAGACAGCGTACGGCAAGTATATGGTTGAGGTTGCCAATGGACTCTAAGAAAATGCGCAGAACCCTGTATGCCATGATCGCTATGTTTGTGGTTCTGATCGGGGTGCTGGTGCTTACCAATCTGGACGCCGTGACGAGCAAGCTTGGGCTGAGCGGGGAAGAGCAGTCTGCGGAGACGGCGGCTGTCGAAGAAGATGCGGACGCCGGGCAGAGAGGCGGTGATTTGTCTGCCTTTATGAATGACGAGACTTTTTTTGACCCGGAAGTAAAGTTCAAAAGCATAGAGAGCTATGCGGGCAGAAGAGTGTCTCTCATCATGAGTTCCGTCGCCAAAGATCTGCGCGTCATGATCGTGGACAGCGTGGGAAAACTTGTCACGGGGACGCGCTTTACCATCAGGGTGCAGGGAGTCGGCGAGTACACGGACGACGACAGGGACGGCATTATCTATCTGGATGGACTGCGCGCCGGAGAATACAGTGTGGCGCTGGAAGAGACGGAGGGCTTTCTGGTTCCCAACACGATTACCTCCATCCAGGTCAGGCAGGATATCGAGTACCGAGTCATAGACGATATCGAATACCTGATCCTGACGGAGGACGACGTGGACACGGACAGAGAAGATAAGGCGGTCAACGGCGCGGAGGAGAATGCGGACGGCAGCGAGAATACGGATACGGAATTTGCGGCGCAGACGGGCCGACTCGGCATCGATGTGTCCCGCTGGAATCAGGAGATCGATTGGAACGCCGTGAAAGAAGCCGGTGTGGAATTCGCGATCATCCGCTGTGGATACCGCGGCGCTTCCGGCGGAGCGCTGATATTGGACTCCATGTTTGAACGGAATATGGAGGGAGCGATCGAGGCGGGAATTCCGGTGGGCGTCTATTTCTTCAGTCAGGCGACGAGCGAAGTGGAAGCCGTCGAGGAGGCCAGCATGGTGATCAGCCTCATCGAGGACTATGATGTGGATTACCCGGTATTTCTGGACAGCGAGAGCGCCGGAGGAAGCGGGCGGGCGGACGATCTGGAGCCGGAGGAGAGGACCGAATATCACAAGGCCTTTCTGGAAACTATCGCTTCGGCCGGATATGAGGCGGGTATTTATGCTTCCCGAAACTGGATCGACGGCGAGATTGAGATGGAGCAGCTGTCGCCGTATAAGACATGGCTGGCAGAGTACGCGGACGTGCCGACTTACGACGACTATTTCGATATGTGGCAGTATACGTCCAGGGGTACGGTGGACGGCATCGGCACCAGCGTGGATCTGAACGTGAGTTATATGAACATCGACACGTCAATCAATCACGCCAGGGGTGCGGCAGGCTATTCCGGCGTTATAGACGGGGACAGCGGCAATGTGCCGGTGGGCGGAGAGTAGGGAAAGGATTGTGGGATTATGGGAAAGATAACGGTAGAGACCTGTGAGATCGAAGGACTCAAGGTGATCACGCCGACCGTGTTCGGAGATGCGCGGGGTTATTTTATGGAGACATATAATTACAACGACTATAAAGAGGCGGGAATCACGCAGGAGTTTGTGCAGGATAATCAGTCCGCCTCTGTCAGGGGCGTGCTGCGCGGGCTGCATTTTCAGATCAACTACCCGCAGGACAAGCTGGTGCGCGTCTTGAGCGGCGAAGTGTACGATGTGGCGGTAGATCTGCGCCCCGGCTCTGCGACTTACGGCAGATGGTTTGGCGTTTTGCTCTCGGCGGAGAATAAAAAGCAGTTTTTTGTGCCGAAAAATTTTGCACACGGTTTCTATGTGCTCTCGGATCAGGCGGAGTTCGCATACAAGTGTACGGATTTCTATCATCCGAACGATGAGGGCGGTATCATCTGGAACGATCCGGCGATCGGTATTGACTGGCCGATTCCCGCGGGCACACAGCCGATCTTATCCGACAAGGATATGCGTCATCAGGGACTCGACGCATTTACGCGGCAGTACCGCAGCTGAGCCCGCGAGGGACATTGGCGACAGGAAATCAGAGTGTTATGGAAAGTACGCAGCATGACAAAAAGCGAATCGGACATTTTACCAAGCCCGCAGGAATTGCCGTTTTCTGGGGGCTCGGTCTGATTCTGGCATTTGTGCTTGTGCGCCATCACAATCCGCTGGCGGATCAGGTGACGGAGCGGATGAAGAAAGTGAGCGGCTGCGTCCTCATCGCATTCACCTGCATGATTTTTGCCCTGTATTATGACAGAATCATGACGATTCCCGCGGAACTTTTTCAGAGCAGAAAACTGATCTGGAAGCTGGCGAAAAACGATTTCAAGAAGCGCTATGCCGGTTCCTACCTGGGTATTGTCTGGGCGATGGCGCAGCCGGTGGTGACGGTGGTGATGTACTGGATCGTCTTCGACAAGGTGTTCGACACGAGAAGCCAGCTGGTAGCCAGCGGCCTGGAGGTGCCCTATGTGCTCTATCTGACGGCGGGTCTGGTGCCCTGGTTCTACTTTTCCGAAGCGATTACGCAGGGTACGATGGCTTTGATCGAGTACAATTATCTGGTCAAAAAAGTGGTATTCAACATCAGCATTCTGCCGATCATCAAGGTGATTGCGGCCACATTTATCCATGTGTTCTTCGTGTGCGTGCTCCTGTTAGTCTCTGTCTGCTACGGCTATTATCCGAATGTCTATACGCTGCAGCTTATCTATTACAGCATCTGCCTGTTCCTGTTTGTGCTCGGCATGAGCTATCTCACCTGCGCGCTGGTTGTCTTTATCCGGGATCTGCAGCAGATCATCAATATCGCTCTGCAGATCGGTATGTGGGCGACGCCGATTCTCTGGAATATTGAAATGCTGACGACCGACAATATGAAAACGCTGTTTAAGCTGAATCCGCTCGTGTACATCGTCAACGGTTACAGGAGCGCGATCTATGAGAAAGTATGGTTCTGGGAACATTTCTACTCCTCCACCTACTTCTGGATCTTCACGATCAGCCTGTTCTGCGTCGGCACGCTGATCTTCCGAAGACTCCGGGTACACTTTGCGGATGTGCTATGAGCATTTGCGGATATGCTATGAGCATTGCCGCGGATTTGCGCATGAAGACGTTCGTGCTTGCACGGGAACGTCAGAATGCGCAAATTCCGATAAGGCGACAGCCTGCGAGCGAGATGGAGCGGAGCGGAATCGAGCTGCGGCAATGCGGGGAAAAGGCAGGGCTGCAAGCAGGAGATGGAGCGGAGCGGAATCGAGCTGCGGCAATGCGGGGAAAAGGCAGGGCTGCAAGCAGGAGATGGAGCGGAGCGGAATCGAGCTGCGGCAATGCGGAAATTGAGGATATTATGGACGATATCGCAATTCAGGTCAGAAATGTAGAAAAAGTGTATAAGCTGTACGATAAACCCTCCGATCGTATCGTGGAGGCGCTTGGTTTCGGTCGAAGCAGGCGGCACAAGGAGCACCATGCCCTGAAAGGCGTCGATCTGACGATCCGGCAGGGAGAGTGTGTCGGCATTATCGGCACCAACGGCTCCGGCAAATCTACGATCCTGAAGATTATTACGGGTGTCGTCAACCCGACGCGCGGCGAGGTGACGGTCAACGGGCGCATCTCCGCCCTGCTGGAGCTGGGCGCGGGCTTTAATATGGAGTATAACGGCATCGAGAATATCTATCTGAACGGCACCATGATCGGTTTTACCGAGAAAGAGATCGATGAAAAGCTGGATGCGATTCTGGAATTCGCGGATATCGGCGAGTATGTGTATCAGCCGGTCAAGACCTATTCCAGCGGCATGTTTGTGCGCCTGGCATTTGCGGTGGCGATCAATATTGACCCTGAGATTCTGATTGTGGACGAGGCGCTTTCGGTGGGAGATGTCTTCTTTCAGGCGAAGTGTTATCATAAGTTTGAGGAGTTCAAGGAGATGGGCAAGACCATCGTGTTCGTCAGCCATGACCTGAGCAGCATCAGCAAATACTGCGACAAGGTAGTGCTTCTCAATCAGGGGGTTAAGCTGGGCGAGGGCGAGCCGAAAAAGATGATTGATATCTACAAGCAGGTTCTGGTGGGGCAGTATGTCGTGCCGGAATCCGAAGAGAGCCTGCTGGACGACGAGGAACTGCGGCAGGCTGCGGCAGGCGGACACAGCGCGGCGAACGGACACGGACTGGCACAGACAGCGGACGCGGGGGCGGCGCCGGCTGTCTCGGAAAATCCTGAACTTTTGGAATACGGTTCTAAGAAAGCCGTCATCACGGAATACTATATCGCGGATGATAAAGGGACAAAAACCTCGGCGATCCTTAAGGGCAATAGTTTCGTCATTCACATGCAGGTGCACATGGAGGAGGACATCCAGGCGCCGATTTTCGCCTTTACGATCAAGAATGTGCGCGGAACGGAAATCACGGGGACGAACACCATGTTTGAAAAGGCTTTTCTGGAACCTGTGAAAGCGGGGGAAGAGCGGCACGTGACTTTCACGCAGCGGATGAATCTGCAGGGCGGGGATTATCTGCTCTCGCTGGGCGTCACAGGCTATGAGAACGACGATTTCACGGTCTACCACCGGCTGTATGATGTGCTCAATCTGACGGTCATATCCGACAAGGATACGGTGGGATTCTATGACATGGACTCCGTGGTCGAGGTGAAGTGAGGTCCTGACCTGCGGGGATGGGAGAGTGACATATGCCGGAGAGCAAAGAGGGTAAAATAGAAGAGATAGGCAGGATAAAGCTGGATCTGACCCACTATCCGGGAGAGGATTATTACTGCGACGGCGAGGTGGAAGACGAGCTTCTGGAGATCGCGAGAAACTGTGCCAAAGTGGAATATCAGCGCATCATCGAGGAGAGAAAGAGCTGGCCGCTCCTGTATCATCTGTCTGCACAGCGGGAGAATATCGTAGAGTGGCTCCCGATCACCAGAGAGATGAAAGTGCTGGAGGTGGGCTCCGGCTGCGGCGCGATCACCGGCGCGCTCTCGCGAAAGGCAGGAGAGGTGACCTGTATCGATCTGTCTCTCAAACGAAGCAGGATCAACGCCTATCGGCATATGGATGCGGATAACGTAACGATTCACGTAGGGAATTTTCAGGATGTGGAACCTGATCTGCCCTGCGATTTTGATTATATCTGTCTGATCGGTGTGTTTGAATATGCGCAGGCCTATATTCAATCGGAGACGCCCTATGAAGACTTTCTGAAAATCATCCGGAAGCATGTCAGGAAAGACGGGCATATCGCCATTGCCATTGAGAACAAATTCGGCCTGAAATACTGGGCCGGCTGCAGGGAAGATCATCTTGGCACTTATTTCAGCGGACTGGAGGACTACCCTGACGGCGGTGTGGTGCGGACATTTACGGCGGAGGGCCTGCGCAGGATCGCGGCCTCATGCGGCTATCGGCGCGCCCAGATGTACTATCCGTATCCGGATTATAAATTCATGACCTGCCTCTACTCTGACGACAGGCTGCCGAAGACGGGAGAACTGTCCTCCAATCTGCGCAATTTTGACAGAGACAGGCTGCAGCTGTTCGACGAGAAGAAAGTGTTCGACACGATCCTGCGGGAGGGCCAGTTTCCGCTTTTCTCCAATTCCTACATGATGCTGCTCGGCCCGGAACTGACGGAGCGCTATGTAAAGTATTCGGGCGACAGAGCGCCGTCGTTCCGTATCAAGACGGTTCTCAGGCAGACGCCGGAGGGAAAAATCATAGAAAAACAGCCGTTATGCGAAGAGGCTTGGGCGCATATTGAGCGGACGGCGCGCTCTTATGAACGTCTGGCGGCGCGCTATGCGGGCAGCAGATTGGCCATCGATGGCTGCAGTCTGACGTGGATTTCCGAGGCGGGCGGCGAAAGGGCGCAGCGGCTGCCCTGTCTGCGGCTTGCCTATATCGAGGGGCGGACGCTGGCGGAGCTGATGGACGAGTGCCTCGCAAGGAATGACACGGAAGGGTTTCAGCGTCTGTTTGCGGAATATCTGAAGAGAATCTCGTTTGGCGAGGAGGAGAACATCGCTGATTATGATCTGATCTTTGCCAATATTATTGTGCCGGACACAATAAATAACGCAGGATATCTTGATAACACGTGGTACGTTATTGACTGCGAATGGACTTTTGAGAAAGCCGTCGAGACGAGACAGATCGCTTTTCGGGCGTTGTACTGTTACCTGCTGGAAGACGAGAAAAGAAACACGTTAAATCTTGATTTAACACTGAGAACGCTGCAAATTGATCAGTCCGAGGCAGAACAGTACCGCAGACAGGAGATAAAATTTCAGGAGTATGTGACGGGCAAAAATATGTCCATGGAGCAGCTTCGGGAAGCGATCGGGAATCCGGTCTATACAGTGGAGGCTTTCCTGGCGGGACAGGAAGCCGCGTCGCACAGGGACCGCATACAGATTTATGAGGATACGGGCAGAGGATTTTCGGAAGAACAGTCGTTTTTCCCGGAAGAGAACGGGGGCGAGCAGGTCCGCGTCACGGCCGGAGGCATGACGGAACTTGCGGTCATGGTTTCCCGCGGCAGAAGCGCACTGCGGATTGACCCGTGCAGCGCCTGCTGTATCGTGCATATCCGCAGAATCTGCTGGAACGGCGTGCCTGTGTCGTGGAAAGGCCGGCAGATACAGACCAATGGGCTGCGGGTGGGCGACCACACTTATGTCTTTGCGACAGCCGACCCGAACATCACGGTTTCGCTGGCGGGACTTGCGCAGGAGGAGAGTAATCTGCTGCAGGTGGAGATGGAAGTGACAAAGCTGCCGGAGGAGACGGCGCGGCACATACAAAAAAGGAGTCTGCTGTAGGCGATGAGAGGACGAACGGAGCGCTATGACTGGACCGCGTACTATGCGGCGGCATATGAGAGCGAGAGAAAGAAAAATAACGTGCTGGCGGGAAAGATTGCGGATGCCGAGCGGCGGCAGGCGGATCTGCGCGACAATCTGGAACGCATATACGCGAGCCCGTTCTGGCGTGCGACAGTACCTTTTCGCAGATGGTATCATCAGCTCAGAGACGGCGTGGCCGAAAGTAAGGCCGCCGTGGACGACGCCGCTGCGGATCTCAGGCTCCTGCGCTATCGGGAGGAACTGCGGCGGCAGGCCCATCCCTATCTGGAATGGATCAAAGAAGAAAACGAACGTTATAATAACAATAGTGATGAAAAAGAAATTTCGGTGGACGGATGGCAGCTGATTCGCATTCCGGATTCGGATATTGTGGTTTTGACTTATGGAAAAGGAATCATTGACGGATGCGCAATTGATGAGATTAAATCTTGTTTTAACCAAAATCCGTCCTGCCGGGCCGCCTATGCGGATGAAGATTTCTACTGGAACGACACGGCTCACCGGATGCAGCCATGGTTCAAACCATGCTACTCACCGGATACGCTGCTCGCTTTCAACTACTGGGGGCATCTGGTGGCGGCGGATACGGAGATGTTGTCGGAGGTGTTGCGCGGCGAAGAACTGACAGGACAAAAAGAAAACGCGGCGCAGGCTGTGCGTTTCTATGATCTCTGCCTGCGGCTGGAGGAGGCCGTACAGCGCAGGTGCAGGCTGGACGGCACATCCTGGCAGGAGAGTATCTGCCATATCGACCGTGTCCTCTATCATCAAGCCTACGAACCGTCCGGGGAAGCGGCGGAAATTCTGCGCGGCTGCGCGGAACCGGAGGAGCGCTTCGCCTGCGCCGAGCGGGCCTTGACGGCAGAACTGGAAAACGGGCGTTATCTGACGGGCGTCGGAGAAAACTGCGTTGCGGTGCGGGAGGCGGCGCTTGGCAGGCGGGGTGTCAAGGGAAGTTTCGCAAGCGGGCAGGATCCGGAGATTTTCTCTGTCCTGTACGACACATCCATATCGGGCAGGGAACGGTGCGCCCGGGCGCAGAGCGAGGACAGGCATATACCGCCGCACCATCTGGTGTCGGTGGTGATTCCCTCCAGAGATCACCCCGAAGTGCTGGAGCGCTGTCTGGACACGTTTCGGGAAAAGACGGATTATGAGTATTATGAGTGGATCGTGGTGGACAACGGCAGCAGTGCGGAAAACCGCGCTAAGATGGAAAAACTGCGTGAAAAGTATGGATTTGTATATCTCTATGAAGAGATGCCCTTTAATTTTTCCAGAATGTGCAACCTGGGGGCGGCACGGGCGACCGGTGATCTGCTGCTCTTTATGAACGACGACATGGAAGTGATCGAGCACAGCTGGCTGCGGCGCATGGCAGGGCAGGCGCTGCAGCCGCATACGGGGGCGGTGGGGGCCAAACTGTGGTATGCCGGCACCCAGAAGATCCAGCATGCGGGGATCACCAATATGGAGATTGGCCCCTCTCACAAACTGATTACTTTTCAGGATGACAGAGATTACTATTACGGCCGTAACAGACTGACGTATGACATGGCCGGGGTGACGGCGGCATGTCTGATGGTGCACCGCGACCGTTACAGGGAGGTCGGCGGCTTCGACGAGTCGATGGCGGTCGCATACAATGACGTGGATTTCTGTTTCAGACTGTCGGAAGCCGGCTATTATAATGTGCAGCGCAATGACGCCGTCCTGTATCACCACGAATCCTTAAGCCGCGGGCTGGATGAGGCGGACGAGGGCAAGTGGGAGCGCCTTCTGGCGGAAAAAGAAGCTCTGTATGCGAAGCATCCGCAGATGCGTGGGTATGACGCTTTCTATCACAGGGCGCTGATCGACAATGCTTCCGATTATGGGTGCAATTATAAATTCGGGTACGAAGAGCACACCCAAACCGCGAGCGTGGACGCGCTGGACGGTAGCCTGCTGAAAAAAGCAAAGACAGACCGGCTGCGGCTGACGGTTGACAGAGCGGAGATACAGCACAAGGTCCATGCGGACGAGCCGGATATTCTGTGGGTGATGGGATGGAGTTATGTGCCGGGGGCGGACAATGCGCTCTATGACAGGCGCATCCTGCTGCAGCGGGCGGAGGCCGGCGGCGCGGGGTATACGGCCGTGCCCTGCAACTGGCATCGCGCGGATGTGGAGCGGATCCTGCCGGAGGAAAAGAATATCGGTCTGGCAGGTTTTGTGCTGCGGGTGCCGCGCGCCGGACTGGCGCCGGGGGCATACCGTGTCGGTATGCTGTGTACGGACGGGCAGGGCGCCCGTCTGGCGGCCTGGAGCGATGTGACATTTGCAATCTGACCGCGGGTGAAACTGCGGCGGGAAAGGGCGCAGGGGATATGGAAGAGAGAGAACCGAGACAGACGGCAGAAGAGGGGGAGAACCTCCGCCGCTGCAGAGAAGCATATGAGAGGGAAAAGCGCAAGGGGGAGATCCTGGCGGGCAAGCTCGCCGCGGCCGGACAGGAGGAGGCGCAGCTGCGGGCACGCCTTGACCGCATCAAGGGAAGTTTTCTCTGGCGCATGTCCAAGCCGCTGCGCATGGCGGTTCACTGGGTGCGCCGGACGAAAGAACGTCTCGGCTATTATGGCAGCTTTAAGGGAATTCTGCGCAAGCTGAATGCCAAGGGTATTGAGCGCAGGGCACGCGCAAGGTATGGGACGGCCAGTTTTCCGGGCGCGGAGGAGGCGGCCAGACAGGGAAAAGAAATTTTTCCCAGAAGTGTCAGATTCAGTATCCTCATGCCGGTATACAATACGCCGGAGAAATTCCTGCGGCAGGCCATCGACTCTGTCTTGGCGCAGACCTATGCGAACTGGCAGCTTTGCATAGCGGACGGATCGGACGAGCAGCACGCCGTGGCGAGCGCGATCTGCCGGGAATATGCGGACACAGAGGTCAGAATCCGCTATCGGAAACTGCCGAGGAACGAGGGCATATCGGGCAATACCAACGCCTGCATGGCCATGGCGGACGGCGACTATGTCGCCCTCTTTGACCACGATGATGTGCTGCACCCCAGCGTGCTGTATGAATATATGAAAGCGATCTGCGATCAGGAAGCCGATTATATCTATTGCGATGAGGCGACTTTCAAGGGCAATAAGACAATAGACCACATGATTACGCTGCATTTTAAGCCGGATTTTGCGCCGGACAATCTGCTGGCCAACAATTATATCTGCCATTTCAGCGCGTTTGACCGCAATCTGGTCGCCGGCGTCAATCTGTTCCGTTCTCAGTTCGACGGCAGCCAGGATCACGATGCGATCCTGCGGCTGACAGGCAGGGCGAAGCATATCGTGCATGTGCCGAAACTGCTCTACTACTGGCGCTCCCACGCGGGCAGCGTGGCGGCGGATATCAATGCCAAGAGCTATGCCATTGACGCGGCCAGGGGCGCGGTGGCGTCTTATCTGACGGAGCGGGGATTTGCCAATTTTGAGATTCTCTCCACCAAAGCGTTCGAGACAATCTTCCAGATCAAGTATGAGATACAGGGCGAGCCTCTGGTGAGTATCGTGATTCCCAACAGGGACCACCGGGAAGACCTGGAGCGCTGCATTACCTCCATTCTGGAGAAGAGCAGTTACGGGCACTATGAGATTATTGTGGCGGAGAACAACAGCACGACGGACGAGATCTTTGCCTACTATAAGAAGATACAGGAAAATCCCAATATCAGGGTATTGAAGTACAGCGGGGAGTTCAATTATTCGCGTATCAACAATCTGGCCGTGAAAGCGGCGCGGGGAGACTATATTCTCCTGCTGAATAATGACACGGCTGTCATAACTCTGGACTGGATCGAGGAGATGCTGATGTATGCGCAGCGCGCGGATGTAGGAGCGGTGGGCGCGAAGCTCTACTATGAAGACAGGACAATCCAGCACGCGGGTGTGGTGCTGGGACTCGGTCAGCACAGGACAGCGGGGCATACCCACTACCGTGTCAGCAGCAACAATCTGGGTTACATGGGACGGCTCTGCTACGCGCAGAATGTGATGGCGGTGACGGGAGCCTGCCTGATGATGAGAAAGTCTCTTTTTACCGAGCTGGGCGGTCTGGACGAGAATTTTGCCGTCTCGCTGAACGATGTGGATCTGTGCATCCGGGCCTGGAAAGCGGGGTATGTGAATGTGTTTACGCCGTTTGCGGAGCTGTACCACTATGAGTCGGTGTCGCGGGGATCGGACGGCCACGGCGCAAACGCGGAGCGCTATGAGCGCGAATCGGCGGCTTTCCGTGCGAAATGGAAAGAGCTGCTGCTGAAAGGAGATCCCTACTACAATCCCAATTTTTCCCTTGACCGGAGCGATTTCGCCCTGCGGACTGAGTAGAGAATTTTTATTTGCTACGCTTTGCGCCATATGGTAAAATAATGAGGAAAGTGCCGATGGCGCGTGCGGCAATCGGCATTTGACGAATATCGCCATCGAGACGGCAGTCGAGATGGTAAAATGAATGTTATGAAATAAAATAAAACGGAGGTATGAAAATGGGTTACAGAGAACAATTTGACTTCTGGATTGGGGACTCCTATTTCGACGATGCTACGAAGCAGGAACTTCTGGCGATCAGAAACGACGAGAAAGAGATTGAAGAGCGTTTCTACAAGGATCTGGAGTTCGGCACGGGCGGCCTGCGCGGCGTCATCGGCGCCGGCACGAACCGTATGAATATCTACACGGTGCGCAAGGCCACGCAGGGACTTGCAAATTACATAAAGAAGCAGGGCGGGGAGAAGAAAGGCGTGGCGATTGCCTATGATTCCCGGAGAATGTCGCCCGAATTCGCGGACGAGGCGGCGCTGTGCCTGGCGGCCAACGGTATCAAGGCCTATGTGTTCGACGCGCTTCGCCCTACGCCGGAGTTGTCCTTTGCGCTGCGCGAGCTGGGCTGTATCTCCGGTATCGTCATCACTGCGAGCCATAACCCGCCGGAGTACAACGGCTATAAGTGCTACTGGGAGGATGGCGCACAGGTCACGGCGCCCAGGGATAAAGAAATCATAGCGGAAGTGAACAATGTGACCGACTACCACACCGTGAAGACGATGGACAAGGAGGAGGCGAAGAAAGCCGGCCTCTATGAAGTGATCGGCAAAGAGATTGACGACAAGTATATGGCGGAGCTGAAGAAGCAGATCATCCATCCCGATGTGATTCAGGAGATGGCGGAAGACATGACCATCGTATATTCTCCGTTTAACGGCACGGGCAACGTGCCGGTGAGAAGAATCCTGTCCGAGCTCGGCTTCAAGCATGTCTACGTGGTGCCCGAACAGGAGATGCCGGATCCGAATTTCACTACGCTGGAGTATCCGAACCCGGAGGATCCCAAGGCGTTCACCCTGGCACTCAAACTGGCAAAAGAGAAGAAAGCCGATATCGTGCTGGCGACGGATCCCGACGCGGACAGACTCGGTATCTATGCGCTGGATACCAAATCGGGAGAGTATGTATCTTTCACGGGCAATATGTCGGGGATGCTGATCGCGGAGTATATCCTGCGCGAGCGGACGGCGACAGGGAAGATGCCGGAGAATCCCGCGCTCGTCACGACGATCGTGACCACCAACATGGCCCGTGCCATCGCGGAGGACTACAAGGTCAAATTTATCGAGGTGCTGACGGGCTTCAAATATATCGGCGAGCAGATCAAGCTGTTTGAGCAGAGCGGGTCCAATCATTACGTGTTCGGCCTGGAGGAGAGCTATGGCTGCCTCGCGGGAACGCACGCCAGAGACAAGGACGCGGTGGTTGCGGTGATGTGCCTGTGCGAGATGGCTGCCTGGTGCAAGAAACACGGGAAGACCGTGTGGGATCAGATGATCGCGCTGTATGAGAAATACGGCTACTACAAGGAGAGCCAGTACGCGATCACGATGAAAGGCATCGACGGCGCGAAGCAGATCGAAGAGCTGATGAGCAAGCTGAGGGCCAACCCGCCGAAGAATTTCGGCGACCTGAAAGTCAGAGAGTTCCGGGATTACAGTACGGGCAGGACGCTGAATCTGGAGACGGGAGCCGAGGGCGAGACGGGACTGCCGAAGTCCAACGTACTCTATTTTGACCTCACCAACGATTCCTGGTGCTGCGCCCGTCCCTCCGGCACGGAACCCAAGATCAAGTTCTATATGGGCGTCAAGGGGACCGGTCTGGAAGACGCGCAGAACAGGCTGAATAAGCTGACGGAAGATTTGAAAGCATATCTGTAGGAAAAAAGAGGCATATCGCCCTGCCGGGAAGCAGGGCGATGCTCTTTTCCGGGGCGGCTTAAAGCGGCTGTGGGGGAAATATGGGCGACAGGATCCTGAAAGCGAACAATTTCATGAAGACGGTGCGCTATTTTCGGAAGAACGGTCTTCGCCGCACATACTATGCGGCGCGGGAGAGAATCGCACAGGAACGTGACGCCGATTACCGCTACAGTGAGCCGTCTGCGGAGACGCTCGCGGGACAGCGGGCCTCCTCGGCGGGGAATGCCGTGCGGTTCAGCGTGGTGGTGCCGGCTTATGAGACGGATGAAGTTTTCCTGCGGGAGATGCTGGATTCCGTATGCCGGCAGAGCTATGCCGGGTGGGAACTGATTGTCGCCGATGCGAGCGACAGCGATACCGTGGAACGGACAGTCGGACAGATTGCCGCAGAGCGCGGCGACGGACGTATCAGATACTTTCGGCTGGCGGACAATCAAGGGATAGCCGCAAACACGAACGCGGGGATCGCGCTGGCGACGGGCGATTATATCGCCTTTCTGGATCACGACGATCTGCTTGCGCCGGATGCGTTTTATCGGATGGCTGAGGCGGTTCGCAGAGCGCGGGAGAGCGGGACGATCCCGGCCATGCTGTACAGCGATGAGGATAAGTATGACGGCAGCGGACACTGTTATACGGCTCCGCACAGAAAAACGGAATTTAACCTTGATCTCCTGCTGTCCAACAACTATATCTGTCATTTTATGGCGGTGGAGAGTGGTCTTTGCAGACGGCTGCCGCTGCGCCGCCATTTTGATGGGGCGCAGGATTACGATCTGGCGCTCCGCATCGCGGGAAAACTGTATGACGAAGCACCGCGGCAGGATATGGCGGCCGGGATCGTGCATGTCCCGGAAATCCTGTATCACTGGCGCTGTCATGCGGGTTCCACGGCTGACAATACCGCCAGCAAAACCTACGCCTATGAGGCCGGGCGGGCGGCGCTGGCAGACTTCTGCGCAGCGCGGGGCTGGCAGGTGCAGGTGGAGCACGGTCTGCATCTCGGCTTCTACGAGATCACTTATCTGCCCGACGTCTTTGCGGTCAGAGCCGATGTGGGAATCGTGGGCGGCAGAATCTGGGATCAAAAGAAGCGTATCTGCGGCGGCGCCTTAAAAAGTGACGGAAGTGTCATGTATGAGGGCCTGCACAGGGAGTACAGCGGAGGCACCTCCCATCGGGCGGCGGTGCAGCAGGACGTCGCCGCGGCGGATATCCGCTGCGTGCAGGTCAGGGAAGAGCTGCGAGAGGAGTTTATGCGGATTACCGGTTTGCCCTACACGGAGAGGACGGTGCGCTGCGGCAGCGGCAGGAACGCGCGGCAGGTGCGGGTCGCGGATGTGTCGGGACTTGCCTGTGACGAGGCCGGCTGGCGCAAGCTGAGCCTGGAGCTGGGGAGAGCGGCAGCGAGGCGGGGATACCGCATACTGTGGGATCCGCGGATCGGCATACGGGCGGACAGATAGAGAGGGTGGAAAATGGAACAGCGGATCAGGTCTACCATTGTGATCCCGAATTACAACGGAATCAATTATATTGAGAATTGTCTGCGCTGTCTGGAGCATGAGCCGGCGCACGTCATCGTGGTGGACAACGGTTCGGACGACGGCAGCAGGCAGATTGTGCAGGAGAAATTTCCGCAGGTCAGGCTGATCGGCCTGGACCGCAACTACGGCTTCTGCAGGGCGGTCAATGTAGGAATCGCGGCCGGCACTACGCCTTATGTGATTCTTCTGAACAACGATACGGAGGTACAGGAGGGGTTCGTGCGCGCCATGGAGCAGCCTCTTGAGCGGCATCCGGAAATCTTCTCCGGCTCCGCTCAGATGCGGAATTTACAGCGTCCCGGACTGATTGATGATGCGGGAGACTATTACTGTGCGCTGGGATGGGCATTCGCGCGAGGCAGGGACAAGCCGATACAGGGATATCAGTACAGATGCAGGATATTCGCGGCGTGCGGCGGTGCGGCCATCTATCGAAAGAAGATTTTTGATGAGATCGGCGTCATGGACGAAAACCACTTCGCCTATCTGGAGGACATTGATCTCGGCTATCGGGCCAGATTGAACGGCTACGTCAATGTCTATATCCCGGAGGCGGTGGTCTATCACGCGGGTAGCGGCTTCAGCGGCTCCCGCTACAATGAGTTCAAAGTCGGCCTCACTTCCAGGAACAGCGTTTATCTGCTTTACAAGAATATGCCGACGCCGCAGATTATACTGAATCTGCCGCTGCTCGCCGCAGGTTTTGCGGTTAAGACACTGTTTTTTATGAGAAAGGGCCTGGGCGCCGCTTATCGGAAAGGGCTCCGCGAAGGCCTGGCGTTGTGTCTGTCCGGAGAGGGGCGGACGCACAGGGTTCGGTTCGGAAGAGAAAATCTGTACAGTTATATAGCGGTACAGCTGGAACTGTGGCGCAACATTCTGTATCGTTTTACGGCCTGACAATGCGCCGGCGTTTCCGCGGGTTGTGTTTTTGGGCAAAGTATTGTATGATACATGCAAAGAGGCACAGGGTATGATCAAAGACAACCAGAAATATTTTAACAGACTGCACGTAGTTCTGGACGCGGCGGTCATAGCCATATCTTATATACTGGCATGGTATCTGCGGTTCGTGAGCCCGTTTTTCCGCGTCGGCGAGGATGTCGGCGTGCTTTCCATGGGCACTTATTTCAATATGCTTTTCCTGATTGTGCCCGGCTATCTGCTCCTGTACTATAATTTCAATCTCTACACGCCCAAGCGGGCTACCGTTCACAAATACGAAATTCTCAATATCTTTCAGGCGAACACGGTGGGTATGGTCCTGCTGATGGCAGGCTGGTATCTCGTCTCGCAGATTCACTTTTCCCGCGGTATGATGGCCATTTTCTATGTGCTCAATATCGTGCTCATGGGGATCGAACGCTCCCTGATCCGCTCTCTGCTCCAATATTTCCGCGATAAGGGTTACAATCTGAAATACATTCTGCTGGTGGGCTATTCCCGGGCTGCGGAAGAGTATATCAGGCGAATCAACGACAATCCGCAGTGGGGTTACGTGGTGCGGGGCATCCTGGACGACAGTGTGCCGCGGGGCACGCTCTATCAGGGCGTCAAGGTACTCGGAGAGATTGAGAATCTGCTGTACATCCTGCCTCAGAGCAGTCTGGATGAGATTGCCATCACACTGCCCCTGAAAGATTACGATAATCTGGAACATATCGTGGATATCTGTGAGAAATCCGGCGTCCATACGAAATTTATTCCCGACTACAACAGCATGTTCCCCAGCAGGCCGTACACGGAGGATCTGATGGGGCTGCCCGTGATCAATATCCGCTATGTGCCGCTGACGAATACCCTCAACTGGATTGCCAAGCGGGTAGTCGATGTGGTTGTGGCGCTTGCGGGACTCGTGATCGCCTCTCCGGTCATGCTGCTTGCCGCCATAGCGGTCAGGTGTACTTCCAGAGGACCGATCATCTTCAGGCAGGAGCGTATCGGACTGCACAATAAGCCTTTTAAGATGTACAAATTCCGCACGATGGAGGTGCAGAAACCCTCTGCGGAGCAGAAAGGGTGGACGACGAAGAATGATCCGCGCGTCACTGTGGTCGGCAGATTTCTGCGCCGGACAAGTATTGATGAGCTGCCGCAGCTGTTTAATATCATCAAGGGTGATATGAGCGTGGTGGGACCCCGGCCGGAGCGTCCGCAGTTTGTGGAGAAATTCAAGGAGGAGATACCGCGCTACATGGTGAAACATCAGGTCAGGCCGGGGCTTACCGGCTGGGCGCAGATCAACGGATACCGCGGGGATACGTCCATCAAGCGCCGGATCGAGTACGATATTTTTTATATCGAAAACTGGACAATGTCCTTTGATATCAAGATCATGTTCCTGACGATCTTCAAGGGTTTTATCAATAAAAACGCTTATTAGTGAGATACTAAGTGGGACGGTGCGCGTCGGCCGAAATCTTAAGATATGCGGAAGATTTGGTTAAGAAATCGCGATACGCTTGCAAACACGGTGGAATACGGATATAATGTGTGCCGGGGATAACGGCGCTGTACACAAGATCGTGGGGATATTGTGGGAAATTGACACAATAGCTTGATTTTTTGCGGTAATTGTGAGAGAATGTATGTTAAGTATTTATAGATACGACATGTGAAGATTAAGGAGTACGGGTTATGGCAAAGTATGTAGAAGATGAATATGAAGAGGAACGTCCGAAAAAAAAATCTTCTTCCGGCAGCGCTAAGTCTTCCGGTTCCGCCGGGAAAAAATCCGGGAAAAAGAGTTCCGGCAAGAAATCTTCCGGCAAGAAAGGGTCGGGCAAAAAGGCGCAGGCCAGAAAACAGCGCAGAAGAATTATTCTCTTTATCATAGAACTCATCGTTCTCATCGCGGCGGTTGTCATTCTCTACAGCGTTCTCACGGCGACCAAGGGCGGCAAGATGGAGATCGAGGAGGAGGACATCATCATCAACGAGACGGTCAAGGAGGCGCAGGAGACGACCATGCGGGGCTATCGCAACATCGCCCTGTTCGGTGTGGATTCCACCTCCGGCGCACTGACGAAGAACACGCGAAGTGATACGATCATGATTGCCTCCATCAATCTGGACACGGGCGAGTGCAAGCTGGTGTCGGTGTACCGCGATACCTATCTGAATCTGAGCAATGATAAGTACAATAAATGCAACGGCGCCTATGCCGCCGGCGGCCCGGAACAGGCCATCAACATGCTGAACATGAACCTCGACATGAACATTACGGATTTCGTTACGGTGGGCTTTGCCGGACTGACGGATACGATCGACGCTCTGGGCGGTGTCTATATCGATGTGGACGACGCGGAGATCAACCATATGAATAACTATCAGCTCTGTATGGCGGAGGATCTGAAGCGTGACTACACGCCGGTGACCGATACGGGCTATCAGTTGTTGAACGGTCTGCAGGCGACGGGTTACTGCCGAATCCGCTACACGGCGGGCGACGATTTCAAACGTGCGGAGCGGCAGAGAGAAGTGCTGTCGGCTGTGGCGGATCAGGCCAAGAAAGCCTCCGTGACGAAGCTGACGGAGACGGCCAACAATGTCTTCAGCGAGACTTACACCTCTCTGGATCTGTCGGAGATCGTGGAACTGCTCGGAGACATCAACAACTACTATATCAGCGATACGGCAGGATTCCCGCAGGAGTCCAACCGGGCGACGGGCACGATCGGTTCCAAGGGATCGTGCGTCATACCGGTCAGCCTGGAAGACAATGTCAAGTGGCTGCACCAGTTCCTGTTTAACGATTACAACTACGAACCGTCCGAAACGGTGAAGAAGTGCAGTGATCAGATCTACTCCGATACAAGCGGATATATCAAGTAATCACAGATAGAGCAAAGGGGCCCGTTTTGCAGGCCCCTTTTTATCTCATAGAAAATGATAGGAAAATGTGGAAGCGGAGGGAACAAGAGTGGATACGGTAGATGTCATCATCCCTGTCTACAAGCCCGATCACAAATTCCTGACTCTGATCGAACGGCTGGAGCACCAGAGCGTCCCGATAAACCGGATTATCGTCATCAATACAGAGCAGAAATATTTTGACCGGTTGTTTTACGGTACTTCTTTTCCGAAAGAGTATCATAATATTATGGTAAAGCATATTGCGAAGCGGGAGTTCGACCACGGCCGGACGAGAAACCGCGGCGTGAAATATTCGGAGAGCGACGTCTTTGTCATGATGACGCAGGATGCGATACCGGCTGACGATCACATGGTGGAAGAACTGCTTGCGCAGCTGCGCGGAGAGCGCGTGGCGGTGGCCTATGCCAGGCAGCTGGCGGACGAAAACAGCAGCGAGGCGGAGAAGTATACGAGAAATTTCAACTATCCCGCGCAGTCTGCGCTCAAGACGAAAGCGGATCTGGAACGGCTCGGCATCAAGACTTTCTTCTGCTCCAATGTGTGCGCCGCCTACAACAGGCGGATTTTTGACGAGCTGGGCGGTTTCGTGAAACATACGATCTTCAATGAGGATATGATTTACGCGGCCGGAGCCGTGGAGGCCGGATACGGTATCGCGTACGCGGCCGAGGCCAGGGTGTACCACTCGCACAGCTATACCTGTGCGCAGCAGTTTCATCGGAATTTTGACCTCGGCGTCTCCCAGGCGGAGCATCCGGAAGTGTTTGCGGCCTATCCGTCGGAGGGAGAGGGGATGCGTCTGGTGAAAGAGACGGTCGGCCATCTGTGGAAGAGCGGAAAGAGGCGGCAGATTCCCTATGTGCTCCTGCAGAGCGGCTGTAAGTATATGGGATATCTGTGCGGCAGGAATTATCGGCGGCTGCCGTTTAAGCTGGTCATTGGCATGTCGGACAACAGGGATTACTGGCTGTGAGCCGCGCCGCAGGGCGGCGGTTTTGGTGATCCCCGGCGGTATCCGGCGGAAATTAAGGGATAACGGAGGAATGAGACATGTGTGGAATCGTGGGCTACATCGGGACGAAACAGGCTGCTCCTATCATTTTGGACGGTCTGGCGAAGCTGGAGTACCGCGGATATGACTCTGCGGGCATGGCGGTCTATGACGGCGGCAAGATCAATATCACCAAGTCCGTCGGCCGCCTGAAAGTGCTGGAGAATATGACGCACGGCGGGGAGACGATGCCGGGCGTCTGTGGTATTGGGCATACCAGATGGGCGACCCACGGCGTGCCGAACGACACGAACGCGCACCCTCACTTCAACGCGGACGAGACGATCACGGTAGTGCACAATGGCATCATCGAGAATTATCTGCAGCTTCGGCAGAAGCTGACGGCGAAAGGGTATCAGTTTATCTCCGACACGGACACGGAAGTGCTGGCACATCTGCTTGACTACTATTACAAGGGGAATCCGCTGGAGGCGGTGACAAAGGTACTGCACCGCGTGGAGGGTTCCTATGCGCTCGGCATCCTTTTCGCGGACTGCCCGGATCAGATCTTTGCGGCGCGGAAAGATTCTCCGCTGATCGTGGGGCAGAACGAGGACGGCTGCTTCATTGCCTCCGACGTGCCCGCGATCCTGAAATATACGAGAAAAGTGTACTATGTGGACAATCAGGAAGTCGTGCGTCTGCGCACCGACCACATGCACTTCTACACGGTGGACGAGGAGGAAATCAGGAAAGAACCCGTCACTATCGAATGGGATGCAGACGCCGCGGAGAAAGCCGGTTACGAGCATTTCATGCTGAAAGAGATGTATGAGCAGCCCAAGACCGTCACGGACACGCTCATGCCGAGACTGAAAAATGACGACATTGTCATTGAAGAGCTGAACATGACGGACGAGGAACTGAAAGCCATCAGGAAGATTCACATTGTGGCCTGCGGCTCCGCCTACCATGCCGGCGTGACGGGCAAATATGTCATTGAGGGCCTGGCGCGTATTCCGGTGGAGGTGGATCTGGCTTCCGAGTTCCGCTATCGCAATCCAATCCTGGAGGAGGGCGCCATGGTGGTGGTGATCAGCCAGTCCGGAGAGACGGCGGATACGCTCGCGGCGCTCAGAGAATCCAAAGCGCGCGGCTTCAAGGTGCTGGGCATCGTCAATGTGGTAGGCAGCTCCATCGCCAGAGAGGCAGACAATGTCATGTACACCTGGGCAGGGCCGGAGATTGCGGTAGCCACCACCAAGGCGTACAGCGCCCAGCTGATTGCGCTGTATCTGCTGGCTATGAAGCTGGGACGGGTGCGGGGGCGGATAGACGACGACACTTTCGCCTCGCTTCTGGGTGATCTGAAGTGCCTGCCCGATCAGATTGAACTGCTGTTGAACAACAAGCTGAAAATACAGAAATTTGCCAACCGCTATATCGGCGCCAAAGATGTCTTCTTCATCGGGCGCGGGATAGATTACGCGATCTCTCTGGAGGGCTCCCTGAAGCTGAAAGAGATCTCCTATATCCACTCTGAGGCCTATGCGGCCGGAGAGTTGAAGCACGGCACGATCTCCCTGATCGAGGAGGGAACGCTGGTGGCAGCGGTGTCCACGCAGCCTGAGCTGTACGCCAAGACGATCAGCAACATGGTGGAGGTGAAAGCGCGTGGCGCTTTTGTGCTGGCAGTTACCTGTGAGGAGAACAAGGCGATTGAGAAAGCGGCGGACTATGTCATCTACATTCCGGAGACGAATCCGTATTTTGCCAATTCTCTGGCCATCATACCGCTGCAGCTGTTCGGCTACTATGTATCTGTCGGCAAGGGCTGTGACGTGGATAAGCCAAGAAATCTTGCAAAATCCGTCACAGTGGAATAATCCGCGGCGGATCCGAAAAACACAATTTTTATAAAAAGCTGTCACAGTTTCTACACAATTGCGGCATATACTGACTTCAAGATCAAAGAGGAGATCGGCGCTGAACCGACCTGCTATTTAGGGAAGGAGCAGAGTATTATGTACGACAACAATTATCCAAACGAAAATCCTGTCACAGATTCGTCGACGTCGAATACAACGCCTGCCAGCCAGAACGTATCGGGCGGTGCGCCGCGGACGGGCGGCTACTATCAGAACACATACGGCGGCGCGGACTATGGACAGAACACGGCGCATAATCCCTATGAGAACCGCAATACCAGTTATCAATACGGCGGTGCTTATCAGGGCACTTACAGGCAGATGAATGGGGGCGCGGCCGGTGGTCAGCCGCAGAAGCCTGAGAAGCGTGAGAGGAAGAAACCACATATGGCGGGCTATCTGAAGAAAGCGCTCGTGTGTCTGTCGTTCGGCCTGATCTTCGGTATCTTTGCGGGCGTCGGCGTCTATGCGGTACAGTCCGTGACCGGCATGTTCGGCGCGGATACGAAAGAGCTCTCCGAGGTGACGGAGGGAGCCGATACGGGAGGCACGGCGGTCGGGGTGAAAGAGACGGCAGACGCGGCGAAAGCGGACAAAGAGCCTGCGGAAAGCTCCTCGCAGAGCGGCATCACGCAGACGACCGAGACGGCGGTGACTGACGACAGCAAGATTGTGACAGATGTGTCGGAAGTGGTAAAAAACGTCATGCCCGCCATCGTCTCGATCAACAGCCACATTACACAGAAGATGTCTTACTTCGGACAGTCCTTTACCAATGAGGCGGAGTCGAGCGGTTCCGGTATCATTGTGGGAGAGAACGATACGGAGCTTCTGATTGCGACTAACTATCATGTGGTTGAGGATACGGATAAGCTGACGGTGCAGTTCCTCGAAGGCAGCGAGGCCGAGGCTTCCGTCAAGGGAACCGATGCGGATATGGATCTGGCGGTGATTGCCGTGCCGCTCACGGAGATTGACAGCAGTGTCAGACAGAGCATTGCCATCGCCACGCTGGGCGATTCCGATTCTCTGCAGGTGGGCGAGCCGGCCATCGCCATCGGCAACTCTCTCGGCTATGGCCAGTCTGTCACCACAGGCGTCATCAGCGCGCTGAACAGAACCCTGCAGCTCTCGAACGGCTCAGAGTCCGGCACGTTTATCCAGACGGATGCTGCAATCAATCCGGGCAATTCCGGCGGTGCGCTCTTGAATATCAAAGGAGAGGTTATCGGCATCAATTCCAATAAGATCGGCGGCAGCGTCGTGGAAGGCATGGGATATGCCATTCCGATCTCTTCCGCAAGGCCGATCATCGCGGAGCTGATGCTGAGAGAGACGAAGAATAAGGTGGCTGAGGAAGAGCGCGGTTATCTGGGAATCTCCGGCATCAGTGTCACCGAATATGTGTCCGCGACTTACGGGATGCCGGAGGGTGTCTATATCTCGCAGGTGTATGACAATACGGCGGCGTCCGCGGCGGGGCTGGCGAAAGGCGACATCATCACCGAGTTCGACGGAGCGACGATCGCTTCCATGGATGAACTGCAGGCACAGCTGGAGTTCTACGCCAAGGGAGACACGGTGAAGATGACGGTCATGTCGCCTGGCAATAACGGCTACGAGAGCAGGCAGGTGGAAGTGACGCTCGGCAACAAAGTACAGAATGGCTAAAGATAAAAAAATAAAGTGATTACGTGCAGGGGAGAGCGGCTTTCGGGCCGCTTTCTCTGTCGTGTGAATCTGCCTGAGGCGGCGTGGTTTAGAAAATGTTTACTTGTGGGAAACGGCGTTTTATACTATGATAAGAATAAAGCGGTAAGCGGAAAAGATACCGGCGGGAAGGATATGGAGACGGAGAGATGAGCGACGACAGATATCACGACACCGAGGAAGAGAATACACAGGACGCCAAGGGCAAAGAGAGCGAAACAAACGATCAGAATGAGTCTCACAGCGACTATGAGGACGTCTGCTTTATCTGCCGCAGACCTGAGAGCAAGGCGGGCAAGATGTTCCGTCTGCCGAACCACATCTGTGTCTGCGACGACTGTATGCACAAGACCATGGATGCGGTCAGCCAGTTTGACTATCAGGGCCTCTTAAACCAGCCGCCCACAGGCGACGGCGACGGGAACGGGAACGGTTTCCCGAATATCAGTTTTGTCAATCTGGCAGATCTGCAGGGGGACGGCGGCATTCCCAACAAGCAGAAAATCAAAAAAAAGAAAAAGTCCGACGGCGCGGCGGAGATCGACATCAAAAATATACTGCCGCCCCACAAGATCAAGGCGAAGCTGGACGAGTACGTGGTAGGGCAGGAACATGCGAAAAAGGTGATGTCCGTCGCGGTATATAATCATTACAAACGGGTCGCTACCGGCACGATGGACGAGATTGAGATCGAGAAGTCCAACATGCTGATGATCGGGCCTACCGGCTGCGGCAAGACTTATCTGGTCAAAACGCTGGCGCGTCTTCTGGATGTGCCGCTGGCGATCGCCGATGCCACTTCGCTGACGGAGGCCGGTTATATCGGAGACGATATCGAGAGCGTGGTGTCGAAGCTGCTGGCGGCGGCGGAGAACGATGTCGAGCGGGCGGAGCGGGGCATCATCTTCATCGATGAGATTGACAAGATTGCCAAGAAGCGGAATACCAACTCCCGCGACGTCAGCGGGGAATCCGTGCAGCAGGGGATGTTAAAACTCCTCGAGGGCGCGGAGGTGGAGGTCCCTGTGGGCGCCAATTCCAAGAATGCCATGGTACCGCTCGCCACGGTGAATACGAGAAATATCCTCTTTATCTGCGGCGGCGCATTCCCTGATCTGGAGGAGATCATCAAGCAGCGCCTGAACAAGCGCACCTCCATCGGCTACACCGCGGAGCTTAAGGATAAGTATGACAAAGAGAAGAATATCTTGAGCAGGGTGACCGTGGAAGACATCAAGAAGTTCGGCATGATCCCTGAGTTTATCGGGCGTCTCCCCATCATCTTTACCCTGGAGGGACTCAGCAAGGAGATGATGGTGAAGATCCTGGAAGAGCCCAAGAATGCGATTTTGAAGCAGTACCAGAAACTGCTGGAACTGGACGAAGTGAAGCTGGAGTTTGAACAGGGGGCGCTTGAGGCGATCGCGGAGAAAGCCATGGAGAAAGACACGGGCGCGAGAGCTCTGCGCGCCATCATCGAGGAATTTATGCTCGACATCATGTATGAAGTGCCAAAGGACGAGAACATCGGCAGGGTGACGATCACGAGAGCGTATATCGAGGGAACCGGCGGGCCGATCATCGATATCCGCAGCAATTCTCTGGAACATCCGGACCGCCTGAATGTGATTGAGAGCAGCGCGGCGCGGTAACAGGACAGACAAGGGCAGCATACGATAACAGGAAAGACAGCGGAGAGAACAGTCCGACGCAGGGAACTGTTATATGGTGTGATGACTTGTAAAGAAAAGATTATGTCTGACGAGTATGCCGATCTGCTCACGGATGATGCGGCGGCGTACGAACTGGCGGAGATATCGCCGCTTGATTTCTGCTTCCACGCGATAGATGCGGGTTACGGCGTGATCAACGTGAACCGCAGCGTGGTTCCGGCTATGTCCGCCTCCTATTACGGCTATTCCATGATTCCGGCGCTGTACAGTCTGATGCAGACCGGGACGCCGCCTTTTGATCCGGAGAATCTGACGGCTCTGGGCAATATCCGCGTGCAGAATCCGCCGCTGTCCCTGCAGGGAAGCGGCGTTGTGGTGGGCTTGGTTGACACCGGCATACGGTATCGGGAGGAAGCGTTTCGGCGGCCGGACGGCTCCAGCCGTATTATGGCGATCTGGGATCAGACAGTGCAGGACGGAGAACCGCCGGACGGCTTCCAGTACGGCGCGGAGTATCTGCGACAGGACATCAACCGCGCACTCTCTTCCGAAGAGCCGGAACTGATTGTGCCGTCCACGGATGCGGACGGGCACGGCACGAGGATGGCGGCCGCTGCGGCCGGCAGCATCCTGGGAGACGGTCTGACATACAGGGGAGCGGCGCCGCAGGCGGATATCGCGGTCGTGAAACTGAAAGGCGCCAAGCGTTATCTGCGGGATTATTATCTGATTGCCGACGGCGTGCCGGCTTACCAGGAGAACGATATCATGGAGGCGGTCAGATATCTGGAACGCAAGGCTTCCGTGCTTGGCAGGCCGATGGTGATCGTGCTGGGGATCGGGACGAATCTGGGAAGTCATAACGGTACTTCGCCGCTTGCCTCCTATCTGAATACCGTCGCCGGCGAGAGAAACCGCGCTGTCGTCGTGTGCGGCGGCAATGAGGGGGACAAGGAACACCATTACGAGGGCGTTGTGCCTGACGTTGTGGAGATCCGTGTGGCAGGAGAGACACGGGGCTTCTGCCTGGAACTGTGGGGCAATCTGCCGGACACCTATGCGGTGCAGCTGCGCTCGCCGGGCGGGGAGACGTCCCAGGAGATCGATTTCAGAAACAAGACAGACAGGGAGATCAGCTTCGTCTTTGAGCGGACGCGCGTTATCGTCAGCAATGTGCTTGTGGAGCGCCATTCTGGTGAGCAGCTGGTCTTTTTCCGATTTGAGGATCCGACGCCCGGCGTGTGGAATCTGCGAGTCTTCTCCTCGGAGACGGAGCAGAGCGGGCGGGGACTTTTTCATATGTGGCTGCCGGTCACGGAATTTCTTGACGGCAGTGTCACTTTTTTGGCGCCCAGCCCGGACGTCACGCTGACAGAGCCTGCCAACGCGCAGCAGGTGATCTCCGTCTCGGCCTATAACGGGTTGACCGGCAGCTGGTTTCCGCAGTCTGGCAGAGGTTATACGAAAGACGGCGGCATCAAGCCGGATCTGGCCGCGCCCGGTGTGCTCGTCCCTACGCCGCTCGGCGCGTCTTCCGGCTCCAGCATGGCGGCGGCGCTTGCGGCCGGCTGTGTGGCGCAGTTCATGGAATGGGCAGCGGTGGACGGCAATGTGCCTGAGGTGGCAGGCCGTGGGATCAGAAGCTATCTGATCCGGGGCGCGGCGAGGGACGACAATATCGTCTATCCCGATAACCGCTGGGGATACGGCAGGCTGAACATCAACGGGACCTTTGAAATGCTGGCAAGGATATAAGCAAAAGCAGGCGTGAAACGCCGAAAAGCGCGTGAGCGCGGTTTTGCGAATGGCGCGTGCTGAACGTCATGAACAGACAATAGATAAACGGAGAGAATCATGCTGTATGTCGTCATAGCGGCCGCCATTTTTCTGGCGGATTACGGTATCAAGGAGTGGATAGAACGGCGGGAGATGCCCAAGGAGAGAGAAGTCCTGCGCGGGAAGCTGCTGCTTCGCAGATACCACAACAGGGGTGCTTTTCTGAATATGGGCGAGACGAGAAGCGGTCTGGTGGCGCTGCTCTCGCTGCTTTTGACGCTTGCCATGACGGTTGTGTTCCTGACGACTTTTGGTCTCCGGGGCGGCAGACTGCTGAAGACGGGTCTTGCTTTTCTGCTGGGCGGCGCCTACAGCAACACATACGACAGACTGCGCAGGCGGTATGTGGTGGACTATGTGAGTTTTCCGGTCCGAAATCCCGCGCTGCGCAGTGTGGTGTACAATCTGTCTGATTTCTGTATCCTGATCGGCGCGCTCTGCGTGGCGCTGTCCGAGATGCTGCGGAAAAAGTGACTGTCCGCGTCTTGCGTCAGGCGTGTGTGATCCGCGTGCCGTCTTTGCCTTTGATGGCGTCTTTGACAGCTGACAGGGAAGTGATCAGCACGCTGCCGGCGGGATTTTTTTCCAGATAGGAGACGGCAGCCTCGATTTTGGGGAGCATGGTACCCTCCCCGAATTCTCCCTGTGCGGTCAGTTCTCTGGCCTCCGCCGTGGTCAGCGTGTGCAGAGGTTCCGGATTGTCCGTCTGGAAATGCCGATAGACACAGGGGACGCCGGTGAGGATAATCAGTTCGTCGGCTGCGAGCTCATCCGCCAGCCTGCCGGCGATGGAATCTTTCTCGATTACCGCCGAGGCCCCCTTTAACACATGGTTCTGCTCGATCACCGGGATGCCGCCGCCGCCGCAGGCGATGACCACCTGATCCGCGTCGGCCAGTGTGCGTATCGCATCGATCTCTACGATATTGATGGGTTTGGGCGCGGCCACCACGCGGCGGAAACCCTTGCCCGGTTCCTCGACGACATAGTTGCCTTTCTTGATCTCAATCTCCGCATCTTCTCTGGACATATAACGGCCGATCACTTTGGTCGGCTCATAGAACGCTTCGTCGTAAGGGTCCACCGTCACCTGTGTGAGAATTGTGCTGACCGGCTTGGAGATGCCGCGGTTTAACAGTTCCGCGCGCAGGGCATTCTGGATATCGTAGCCCACATAGCCCTGGCTCATGGCGGAGCAGACGCACATGGGTGCCGGCGTGTAGTCGATATAGATACGCCGCAGCTCTGTCATCGCCTTGTGGATCATGCTGACCTGCGGGCCGTTGCTGTGCGTGATGGTGAGCTGGTAATCCGATTCGATCAGATCTGCGAGTGCTTTTGCGGTCACTTTGACGGCGTCCCACTGCTCCAGTATCGTGTACCCAAGCGCTTCATGTCCCAGAGAGACGACCGCTCTTTTCTTACTCATGATAATCCTCCGTTCCGAACTGCCTGCCAGGAAGTTCCGGGAGCGTATTTCCTCCGGCGGTTCCTGAACGCTGCGTTCTGTGTCTGTCGCTTTCAGTATAGCAAAATCCCCGCGGTTTGTATAGAAGATTCGGCGGGTGGGGCTTCGGCCGCGTCAGGTCTGAATCGGCACGGCCTCGGGAGGCAGCTCCAGCGTGGTGTCGTGCATTTTGCGGAATTCACTGGGCGTGCAGCCGTTGATCTGCTTGAACATGCGGATAAAGGAAGAGGAATTGGCAAATCCGGACGCCATGGCGATCTCGGTCACGGTGACGTTCGGATTGCGCAGCATATCCTCAGCCGTCTCGATCCGTTTCAGACTGACATATTTATAGAAAGAAACGTTCATGAATTCCTTGAACAGACGCGCGAAATGAAATTTGCTGAAACCGGTGCGCTCCGCCACTTCTTCCAGCGTAAGATCCTCGGTGCAGTGTTCGTCGATATAATCACACACGTGCATGAATTTATTGATATAGTCCTGCCGTCTGCCCGGACTGGCCACATGCACGGTCTTGCTCTCGATATAATTCCGTCCGATCAGGGCAAGCATCGTCATCAGCTTTGCGTAGGCGACCGGCTCCAGCAGATTGTTCAGGGTGTCTGCCGCGAAGTTTCCGGCGCCGCCCGGCGGTATCTTCTGGAAGAAATCACTGCAGATTTCCAGATACAGACGCTTGAGCTGCATGTAGATGTTCGGGCTGTTCGTCGGCGTGAACTGCGTCGCGGGGCCCACGAAAGACAGAATCTGGCTGATGCCGAAAATGTCTTTCAGGATGGTGAGGTCCGCCTGAATGAAATAGCGGTGCCCGGAGGAGGGCGCTTCCAGCCGGTGTATGATGTTGGGTGCGATCAGCAGTATTTCGTAAGGCTGAATGACGTAGGTCTTGTTGGCGATATAGGCGGTATAGTGGTTTTCGGTGGGCATGAGCAGTTCGATGGGCGTGTGCCAGTGCGGCGCATAGTTATCGGTCTGCGTGTTGGAGTGGATCATGATATGCGTATCCGCCCGATAGCGGACATTTTCGTGCATGATGCTTCTCGGTTTCGGCATGTTTTGCAATTCCCCTTTTGTAAACATTTCTTAAATTCAGTATAGCATATCTGCGCTGGCCTGAGCAAACAGAATCAAAAAAGTTGCGGATTGTCATATGGGCGAAATGGCCAAAAAATAGAGAGTAATTATATGCAAATGATACAATACCTATAAAATAGAGCTAAAATATTTTAAAATATCCTCCATTCGGAAAAGGCTTTCCCTCAAAAAATAGCAAGAATTGATAACAGAATACACAACTATTTGATATATCCACCATCAGATGTTTGTTATAGTGTTTATTGTAATCACAAACACATTCTTTATGAAAGGGAGGAAAACACAACATGAAGAAGAAAATTCTTGCAACGTTGCTCAGTCTGTCCATGGTGGCCGCCACGTTAGTCGGCTGCGGCGGCGGAGATTCCGCAGAGGCGCCTGCCTCGGATGCCGGCAGCACGGAGACGGAAGCGCCCGCGGCTGATGCGGGGGGGGGCGACAGCACAGAGGCGGCCGCACCCTCGGGAGACGGCTCACAGGTCATCAATGTATACGCATTTACGGACGAAGTGCCGAACATGCTCCAGAAATACATCGATATGCACCCCGAGTTCGGCTATGAGCTGAACACGACGATCATCGCCACGACGGACGGCGCATATCAGCCGGCACTGGATCAGGCGCTGGCATCGGGCGGCGCGGACGCGCCGGATCTGTACTGCGCGGAGGCGGCTTTCGTTTTGAAATATACGCAGGGCGACGCTTCGGGCTATGCGGCTCCGTACGCGGATCTCGGCATTGACGTGGACGCGAAGCTGAAAGAGGCGGACATCGCACAGTACAGCGTGGATATCGGCACGAACCCTGACGGGCAGGTGGTAGCGCTCGGCTATCAGGCGACAGGCGGCGCATTCATCTATCGCCGTTCCATCGCGCAAGACGTGTTCGGCACGGATGATCCGGCAGAGATCAGCAAGGCAATCGGCGGCGGCACAGGCAGCTGGGATACATTCTTTGAGGCCGCGGAACAGCTGAAAGCCAAGGGTTATGGCATCATCTCCGGCGATGGCGATCTGTGGCACGCGGTGGAGAACAGCTCCGATACGGCATGGATCGTGGACGGCAAGCTGAACATCGACCCGAAGAGGGAAGAGTTCTTAGACCTCTCCAAGAAGCTGAAAGACAACGGTTATCACAATGATACACAGGACTGGCAGGACGCGTGGTTCGCTGATATGCAGGGCGTAGGCGAGAAGCCGATCTTCGGTTTCTTCGGTCCCGCATGGCTGATCAACTATACGATGGCTCCCAACTGCGGCGGTTCCGCGGTAGGCGAGGGCACCTACGGCGACTGGGCCGTATGTGAGCCTCCGATCGGTTTCTTCTGGGGCGGCACATGGCTGCTTGCCAACAAGGATTCCGAGAAGAAAGATGCTGTAAAGCAGCTGATCGAGTGGGTAACGCTTGACAGCTCCGATACAGGACTGCAGTACTACTGGGCAAACGGCACCATGGTAGAGGGCGAAGTAGGCACGAAAGACTGCGTAGCGTCCGGTACGGTTATGAGCAAGTCCGACGGTGCGGTTGACTTCCTGGGCGGCCAGAATATGTTTGACGTATTCGTTCCGGCCAACAGCTATGCAAACGGTAAGAACCTGACACAGTACGACGAGACGATCAACCAGTACTGGAGAGATGCGGTGCGTGAGTACACGGCAGGCAACTTAAGCAGAGAAGATGCGATCGCCGCATTCAAGCAGAACGTTGCCGACAACCTTGATGTTGAGGTTGATCTGGGTGCACAGTAAGTTCTGATATGACTGACAAAGGGGGATGGCGAGCTATCCCCCTTTTCATCTCTATCAAGGAGGTGTGTGAGAAATCACACTGATGTGCTGATTTCCCACACGGATATTTGTGCCGGAGCGTCACAAATATCCCTGATGGCAGACGCGAATTTGAGATTCGCGTCGCCCGCTATCGCGTAAACGCTCCGGAATGGAGGTTACATGAAAAAAAAGCATAAGCTGTCATATGCCAAATACGGCTATATTTTCAGCATTCCTTTTGTGTTGGCATTTTGTATCTTTACGCTGTATCCGGTCATCTACACAATCATCATCGGCTTCACAGACCTTAAGGGTATCGGGATGACCAAGTTCCATTTTCTGGAGAATCCGTTCCAGAATTTTCAGCAGATTATATCGGCGCCCACTTTTCAAACGGCGCTTGGCAATACATTTCTGATGTGGGGGATGAACTTCCTGCCGCAGATTCTGCTGGCGCTTGTCCTGGCGGCATGGTTTTCGGGGACATTGTTCAAAGTCAGGGGCCAGGGCTTTTTCAAGGTGGTATTCTACATGCCGAACATCATTACGGCGGCGACCGTGGCGATCCTGTTCGGCGCGCTGTTTGGCTATCCTATGGGACCGATGAATGATCTGGTGACGAGATTTGGCATCTGCGACGCGCCCTATGAGTTCATGCGGAACAAGTGGTGGGCAAGAGGCGTTGTGGCTTTCATCCAGTTCTGGATGTGGTACGGTTACACGATGATTGTGCTGATCTCCGGTATTCTGGGCATGAGTCCTGAGTGGTTCGAGGCGGCGGAGATCGACGGCGCCAGCGGCTGGCAGAAATTCATCTATATCACGCTGCCGAATCTGCGCACGATCCTGATCTACACGCTGGTGACCAGCCTGATCGGCGGCCTGCAGATGTTCGATATCCCGAAGCTTCTGGTGAACAAGAGCGGCCCGAACAACGCGACGCTGACGACCAGCGTATTTATCTACAATCAGGCGTTCGAGGGCAGCTACATGTACAACCGCGCTTCTGCGGCAAGCATGATCATGTTTGTCATCATCGCGATTCTGTCCGCGATCGTGTTCTTCCTGATGCGGGATAAGTCCGAGGCGGCCGAGCGCAGGGAGATGAAGAGAGTGGCGAAAGAAATGAAGAAAGCACACAGGGCGGAAGGGAGGAACAGCTGATGAAAAAACTGAATGTATCACGCGGATTTCTGGTATTTGTCTATGTTGTCTGTATCCTTCTGACAGTGCTCAGCATCATGCCTTTTCTGATCATGGTTGTGAACGCGACGAGAAGCACGACCGAGATTCAGCAGCACGCGATCTCGTTTTTGCCGTCCACGCATCTTATGAGCAATTTTCAGATTCTGACAGGCAAGAGCTTTAACCCGGCGAGAGGTTTCTTAAATTCCATGATTATCTCCGTCGGTTCGACGGCGTGCGCGGTTTATTTTTCAACGATGACGGCTTACGCGCTGGTGGTCTATAGCTGGAGACTGAGACAGCCGTTTTTCACCTTTATTATGGCGATCATGATGATCCCTTCTCAGGTGGTAAGTATCGGTTTTTACCAGTTTATCTATCAGATTCATATGACGAACAATTTCCTGGCGCTGATTCTGCCGTCGATTGCGGCGCCGACCATGGTGTTCTTTATGAGGCAGTATATGCTGGCGACGCTGCCGCTCGACATCATCAACTCGGCCAGGATAGACGGTTCCAAAGAATTCTATTCTTTCAATCATATTGTGCTGCCGATCATGAAACCGGCGATTGCAACGCAGGCGATTTTCTCATTCGTCAATTCGTGGAACAACCTGTTTCTGCCGTTGATCCTGCTGACCAAGCAGGAGAAGTACACGATGCCGATCATGGTAAGCCTCTTGAAAGGCGACATCTATAAGACGGAATACGGCGCGATTTACATGGGGCTGACGCTTACCGTGCTGCCGCTGTTCATCGTATACTTCCTGTTGTCCAAGTATATCATTGCCGGCGTTGCGCTGGGCGGTGTGAAGGGCTGACCGCAGAGATGTGGCGCTTGCATTTGACACATATCTTGGTACAATGATAGAAAAGGGACGAATACCGCGGGCACGGTGTATGACGCCGCGCCCGCGGCATGAGGCCTGACGTTGACAGACAGCTTGCGGCGGGCGCAGAAAGAGAGGGAGTGAATTTGCTGCTGAGAGAGAATCAAGATCAAATATCGGCATATAAGAAGAGGGCGAAAGAACTGGTGTCGCAGATGACGCTGGAGGAAAAGGTACTGCAGATGCTGCACACCGCGCCTGCGGTTGAGAGATTGCATATTCCGGCGTACAACTGGTGGAATGAGGCGCTGCACGGCGTGGCGAGAGCCGGCATCGCGACGATGTTTCCGCAGGCCATCGGCATGGCGGCCGCTTTTGATGAGGATATGATGCGGGAAGTCGGGGACGCCATCGCGACGGAGGCGAGAGCCAAGTTCAACGCACAGCAGGAGTTCGGCGACAGCGATATCTACAAAGGGCTCACCATGTGGGCGCCGAATGTCAATATTTTCCGCGACCCAAGATGGGGCAGAGGCCATGAAACATACGGGGAGGATCCGTATCTGACAGGCCGGCTGGGCGTGCGTTTTGTGGAGGGACTGCAGGGAGATGACGAGAAGTATCTGAAAGTCGCGGCGTGCGCCAAACATTTTGCGGTACATTCCGGACCGGAGGAGCTGCGGCATGAGTTCAATGCCGAGGTGAGCCGTCAGGATTTGTACGAGACTTATCTGCCGGCCTTTCAGGCATTGGTGCAGGAGGCCGGTGTGGAGACGGTGATGGGCGCATACAACCGCGTGAACGGAGAGCCGTGCTGCGGCAGCAGGACGCTGCTGCGCGATATTCTGCGGGGAGAGTGGCAGTTCGACGGACATGTGGTGTCTGACTGCTGGGCGATCAAGGATTTCCATATGGGGCATCATGTGACGGCGAGCGGTGTGGAGTCCGTGGCGCTGGCGGTGGAGAACGGCTGCGACATCAACTGCGGCAATATTTTCGTCTATCTGACCCAGGCGGTACAGGAGGGCAGGATCTCGGAGGATAAGATTACGCAGGCCTGCGAGCGCCTCTTTACCACGCGGATGAAGCTGGGGATGTTCGATGAGCCGGACGAGGTGCCCTACAACAAAATCTCCTATGAGGAAGTGGACAGCGCGAAAATGCGCGCGCTCAATTTGGAGGTGGCGAAGCGGACGCTGGTGCTTTTGAAAAACGAGGGCGGGCTTCTGCCGCTTGATAAGAAAAAACTGAAAACGGTTGGCGTGATCGGTCCAAACGCCAACAGCCGCAAGGCACTGACGGGAAATTACGAGGGGACGGCCTCCCGCTATGTCACGGTGCTGGAGGGTATCCAGGACTATCTGGGCGACGAGGTGCGCGTGATGACTTCCGAGGGCTGTCATCTGTACAAGGACAGGGTCAGCGCTCTGGGGCAGCCGAATGACCGCCTCTCCGAAGTCAGAGCGGTGTGCCGGGCCAGTGATGTGGTGATTCTGTGTCTGGGACTGGATGCCGGTCTGGAGGGCGAGGAAGGCGACGAGGGCAACGAGTTCGCCAGCGGCGACAAGCCGAATCTGAATCTGCCGGGGCTGCAGGAGGAACTCCTGCGGACCGTCTGTGAGAGCGGCAAACCGGTTGTTCTGGTACTGATGTCCGGGAGTGCCCTGGCGGTCAATTACGCCCAGGAGCATGTGCCCGCGATTCTGCAGGCATGGTATCCGGGCGGACAGGGAGGCAGAGCCGTGGCGGAGACGCTGTTCGGCGAGTGCTCTCCGGAGGGCAAACTGCCGGTGACATTCTACCGCGGGACGGAAGAACTGCCGGAATTTACCGATTATTCCATGCAGAACCGTACCTATCGCTATATGAAAGGCGAGGCGCTCTATCCGTTCGGTTACGGGCTCAGCTATTCCTCGTTTGCCGTTTCCGGGGAGGCGCTGTCCGGACAGGAGATCACCGCGGGCGGGCTGACGGCTGTCTGCCGGATCAGGAATACAGGAGAGATGGCGGCGGCGGAGACGATTCAGGTATATGTCAAGGCCGAGCGTCCGGGAACGCCGAACGCGCAGCTGAAAGCGCTGAAAAAAGTCCGCCTGCAGCCGGGAGAGGAACAGGAAGTGCGCCTGATGCTCGGCGCGGGGGCATTTTCACTCTGCGATGAACAGGGCGTGCGCAGGGTAGAGCCGGGCGAGTACCGGGTCTATGTGGGGACGGCGCAGCCGGACGGGCGCACAGAGACTCTGACAGGAAGGAGGCCGGCGGAATTTGTTGTGCACTGTGCGGACGCCATGGTGTGCTGAAGGAATATTTTCGTATAATTTATCTATATTTTATGTAAATTGAATAGAAAAATATGGGCAGAATTGCCAATGCCTGATTGACAGCCTCCCGGATTGTGCGTATAATGAAAATGATCATGGGAGACTTTCCGCTATACGCCGGCGGACGAGCCGTTCGGATCGATAAAGGTTTTGAAAGAAGGGTTGGCGTTATGGAATATATAGCGGCGATGCAGGATATGTCCATTGAACAGCTGACTGCAGTGATTGAGGTGCTGCAGAAATCTTCGGACTCCTATTTTTATATCATGGATCTGGACGATGACATCTATATCGTGACGCATCAGATGCTTAAAAGGTTTCCTTTTACGGATACCGTGACGAAAGATGCGCGCAGGGTTATGCGGGATGTCGTTGTCTATCCGAACGACTATCCGAAGCTCAAGGAAGATATCGGGCGCTGCACCGCGGGAGAGCAGAAGATACATAGTCTGGAGTACCGCTGGTTTGACAGAGAGAAGCGGATCGTCTGGGTCGAGTGCCGGGGGACGGTCATCATCGGCAAAAACGGTCATAAACTGCTGTTCGGCAGAGTGAACGAGATGGGCAAGGAGGCCAAAGCCGACAATATCACCGGGCTTCGCAGGGAGATCAGGTTCCAGTACGACGCGGAAGAAATCCTGCGAGACCGGCCGCAGATGATCAACTATATGATGCGGATCGGCATCGATAATTTCAAGGAGATCAATGAGAAAGAGGGCGTTGAGGCGGGAGACAATGTGCTGCGGGAGCTGGCCGACTGTATTCTGGCGACGGTGAACCCGAAAGTGGATGTATACCGGCTGATGTCCGACGAATTTATGATTATGGACGCCGTGCCGGAGTGCACGAAAGAGGCGCAGGAGGTCTACAACGAGATCAAAGCAAGGGTCGCCGAGTCGGTGCGGGAGAAAGAGTACAGCTGTTTCTATACGGTGTCCGCGGGTGTGATGCAGGACGGTTTCGAGGGCAAGAATGCCGATACGGTGCAGAGCCTGACGGAGTTTGCCCTGAATGAGGCGAAGCGCAGCGGCAAAAACCAGATGGCCCTCTTCGACAGGGCGGCTTACGACGAATACCTGAAGAGGCTCGATATCAGGAAGCTGATGCGGCGGGATATCAATGATAACTTCAAGGACTTTGAGGTGTTTTACCAGCCCATCGTATCGACGCCGGATTATAAGCTGATCGGTGCGGAAGCGCTTTTGCGCTGGAAGTGCGAGAAGTACGGAAACGTGTCGCCGGGCGTGTTCATTCCCATCCTGGAGGAGAGCGGGTTGATTATTCCGGTGGGGAAATTCGTCCTGTGGCAGGCGGCGCAGACCTGCAAGAAGTGGAGAGAGGTTATTCCCGATTTCCACATCAATGTCAACCTTTCCTATGTGCAGGTCTACAAGAGCGATCTGCTCGAAGACGTGGACAGATGTATTGAGGAGGTGGGCATCCCGCCGGAGAGCCTGATGCTGGAGCTGACGGAGAGCGGCTACATCGAGACGGACAGCAGAATCAAGGAGCTGTTCCGGGAACTGAAGCTGAAGAATTTTGATGTGGCGCTGGACGACTTCGGGACGGGCTACTCCAACATGCGCTATCTGCAGGAGATCGAGGCGACTACGGTCAAGATCGACAGAAGCTTTGTCGCGCAGGCGATTCAGAACGAGCATGACTACAATATTATTACGCATATCATAGATATGGTGCACAGTCTGGGTTCTTCCGTGTGCATGGAAGGCATTGAGAAAGAGGAGGAACTCAACAAGATGATGCAGGCTAAACCGGATATGATACAGGGATATTATTTCGGGAAGCCTGCGCCGGCCGATCAGTTTGAAGAGCAGTTTCTGCAGAATACAGAGCGGCGCTGATGTAAGGCTGGCGGCAGAAGCCGGTCAATAGAGGGCTGTTGGCAGACAGTGGCTGCAATCAGCCCTCTCTTATTAACAGGAAAGTTTGAAGAAAGGAAGGAGAAATATCGTGTTATATATAGGAGTGGATTTGGGGACGAGTGCCGTCAAGCTTCTTCTGATGGAAGAAAACGGCAGGATCGTCAATATCGTATCGAGGGAGTATCCGATCAGTTTTCCGCATCCGGGCTGGTCAGAGCAGAATCCCGAAGACTGGTATGAGCAGAGTATCGAGGGTATCCGTGAACTGATTGCGGATGCGGACAGGAGCCGGATTGCGGGCATCAGTTTCGGCGGTCAGATGCACGGGCTGGTCATTCTGGATGAGAACGATGAGGTGATCCGTCCGGCGATTCTGTGGAATGACGGCAGGACGGCGAAAGAGTGCGATTATCTGAACAACGTGATCGGCAAAGATAAACTCTCGGCGTATACGGCCAACATCTCATTTACAGGCTTTACGGCGCCGAAGATCCTCTGGGTTAAAAATAACGAGCCGGAAAATTTTTCAAAGATCAGCAAAATCATGCTGCCGAAAGACTACATTGCTTATCGCCTGACAGGCGTACACTGTACGGATGTGTCGGATGCTTCCGGTATGCTGCTCTTCGACGTGAAGAACCGCTGCTGGTCTAAGGAGATGTGCGAGATCTGCGGCGTGAAAGAAGAGCAGCTCGCGCGGGTATATGAGAGCTACGAGACAGTGGGGACGGTTTTGCCGCAAATCGCGGAGCAGCTGGGAATCCCCGCGACAGTCAAAGTAGCTGCAGGCGGCGGAGACAACGCGGCCGCGGCCGTGGGAACCGGCACTGTCGGGGACGGTATGTGCAATATCTCCCTCGGTACCAGCGGCACGATCTTCATCTCTTCCGAGAAGTTTGGCGTGGACAGCAACAATGCGCTGCACGCTTTTGCCCATGCGGACGGGCACTACCACCTGATGGGCTGTATGCTGAGCGCGGCCTCCTGCAACAAGTGGTGGATGGATGAGATCATCGGCACGAAAGACTATGCGGCGCAGCAGAGCGATATCACCGACGACAAGCTGGGCGAAAACCATGTGTATTTTCTTCCCTATCTGATGGGGGAGCGCTCGCCGCACAATGACCCGAATGCGCGGGGCACTTTCATCGGCATGACGATGGACACGACGAGAGCCGATATGACGCAGGCCGTTCTGGAGGGCGTGGCTTTCGCGCTGCGTGATTCTCTGGAAGTGGCAAAATCCCTCGGCATCCGCATTGAGCGGACGAAGATCTGCGGCGGCGGCGCGAAGAGCCCGCTGTGGAAGCGGATGATTGCCAACATTATGAATCTGAAAGTGGATGTGATCGAGAGCGAGGAGGGACCGGCCATGGGCGGCGCTATGCTGGCGGCGGTGGCCTGCGGAGAGTATGCGACCGTGGAGGAGGCAGCGGCCAAGATTGTCAGGGTCGTGGATACCGTAGAGCCGGAGGCGGCGCTCGTGGAAAAATATGAGGCGCGTTATCAGCAGTTCAGGCAGATTTATCCGGCGTGCAGGGAACTGTTTGGCAGAATTCAGTAAAGCGGCGGTAGAGACTATCATAAGGAGGAAGCAAGCAGTGGAGATTAAGAAGATTAGCGACCCCGCATTCCGCAAATACGGCAGGGTGGTGCAGGGCATTGATTTCAGCGATCTGGTGGAGGCGATTAAGCGGGAGACGCCGCTGCCTGAGGGCGTAGCTTACGAGCCGTCGATCGCGGCGTTGGAGGCGACGAAAGCAGCGAAAGAACTGCAGAGACAGACCTATGGGGAACTTCCCATCGAAGTGGGCTACTGCAACGGACATAACTACAAGCTGAACGCCATAGAGTATCACAGAAGTTCCGAGATTAACGTGGCGGCGACAGACGCGGTGCTGATTGTCGGCCTCCAGCAGGATATCACGGACGATTTTACATATGATACGGGCAGGATGGAGGCTTTTCTGGTGCCTGCGGGTACGGCGGTGGAGCTCTATGCCACGACTCTGCATTATGCGCCCTGCAGTGCGAACGACGGTGGCTTCAAAGTGGGCATAGTGCTGCCTGCGGGGACCAACTATCCCCTGAAAGAGAAGCATGCAGGGTGGGAGGACGCCCTGATCACAGCGCAGAACAAGTGGCTGATCGGCCACGCCGAGGGCGGGCTGGACGCCGGTGCGCACATCGGCCTGACCGGCAGGAATCTGGATATCAGGGACTAGCGTAAAAAATGCCGGCGGCGCCGGTTATAAATAAGGAGGATATAAGGATATGAACAATTTACCCAAAGTGAAGATCGGTATCGTTGCCGTGAGCCGTGACTGCTTCCCGGCGTCTCTGGCGGTCAACAGAAGAAAAGCGCTGGTGGATGCCTATAAGGCAAAGTATGACGCTGCCGACATCTATGAGTGCCCGGTCTGCATCATCGAGAGTGAGATCGATATGGTGAATGCGCTCAAAGATATCAAAGAGAATGGCTGCAATGCCCTCTGCGTATATCTCGGCAACTTCGGCCCTGAGATTTCCGAGACGCTTCTGGCGAAGCACTTCGAGGGGCCCAAGATGTTTGTGGCGGCTGCGGAGGAATCCCAGGGCGATCTGGTGCAGGGACGCGGCGATGCATACTGCGGTATGCTGAACGCGAGCTATAACCTGAAGCTGCGCAATGTAAAAGCGTATATTCCGGAGTATCCGGTGGGCGATGCCGATGACTGCGCGGACATGATCCATGAGTTTATCCCGATTGCCCGTGCCGTGGCAGCGCTGGCAAACCTGAAGATCATCTCTTTCGGCCCCAGACCGCTGAATTTCCTGGCATGTAACGCGCCGATCAAGCAGCTCTATAATCTGGGCGTGGAAATTGAGGAAAATTCCGAGTTAGACCTGTTTGAGGCGTTCAATAAACACGAGGGCGATCCCCGTATCCCTGACGTGGTTAAGGACATGGAGGCAGAGCTGGGAGCGGGCAACAATAAGCCCACCATCCTGCCGAAACTGGCGCAGTATGAGCTGACGCTGCTCGACTGGATCGAGGAGCACAAGGGATATCGTGAGTATGTGGCCATTGCGGGCAAGTGCTGGCCGGCATTCCAGACGCAGTTCGGGTTCGTGCCCTGCTATGTCAACAGCCGTCTGACGGGCAGAGGAATCCCCGTATCCTGCGAGGTGGATATCTACGGCTGCCTGAGTGAGTTTATCGGTGAGGCTGTCAGCGACGACATCGTTACCCTGCTTGACATCAACAATTCCGTGCCGAAAGATATGTATAAGGAGTCTATCGAGGGCAAGTTCGACTATAAGTTCACAGATACTTTCATGGGCTTCCACTGCGGCAATACCTGCTCCAAGAAGCTGTCCAAGTGCAGCATGGAATATCAGATGATCATGGCGAGGACGCTGCCTGAGGAAGTGACCCAGGGCACACTGGAGGGCGATATCGTTCCCGGTGATATCACGTTCTACCGTCTGCAGAGCACGGCTGACAATATCCTGCGCGCCTACGTGGCAGAGGGAGAAGTCCTGCCTGTGGCGACCAGATCTTTCGGCGGTATCGGTGTATTCGCTATTCATGAGATGGGCAGATTCTACCGTCATGTGCTGATCGAAAAGAATTATCCTCATCACGGCGCGGTGGCATTCGGACATCACGGCAAGGCTCTCTATGAAGTCTTCAAGTATATCGGTGTGGATGTGAGCGAGATTGGCTACAATCAGCCGAAGAGCATCCCGTATCCGACGGAGAATCCGTTCGCGTAAGGCGAGGAAGCTTTATAGGAAAGACAAAAAGAAGCACCGGATATCCGGTGCTTCTTTACTGACAGTTCACACGCGCCGTTCGCAAAGCCGCACTGGCGGCTGGTTGAACTGTTGTGTTACATCGTTGTGTCGATTGTTGCGCCTGCGCCGCTGGCATTGTAGATGCCCTGGCTCGTGTAAGTCTGATTTTCGAGGGATTCACCCTGCGTCGCGTATTTGTAGATCTGGTTGACTCTGTCTGTCATCTTCTCGCTGAAAGAATATGCGCCGGAGAACAGATCTTTTACCCGGCTCATGTCGGCGTCCTTGAATTTCTCCTCGTCGATGGACAGCTGGTTGTCACCGCCGATCGTCACACCAAGCCTCTCAAAAGCGCTCTTGTTGCTGTTCACGAGATTCTTCAGGTAATCCGCCTGGTGAATCACGTTGGAATTCACGCTCTCCAATGCGTTCTTCATCAGATCGTTGTAATCTTTGACAAAAGTATTGAAAGCGTCGAAGATGTTGTCCTTATTGTCATTCGTGAGCGACAGAGCCCCCAGTTTGTCGATGGACTTGAAAAGTGCGCTCGCCGCCGCAGCGGATGCGGAATCCTTGGCTGTCTTGGAAGAACCCGGAGCCGGTTTCGTCTCATCCGTATCTTTCGTCTCACTCGCAGAGTAGCTGCTGCCTGCGCTTCCGGCATATTTCGCTTTCGAGGAGGTAACTGCCTCACCCTCGCCTGCCGTGCGGTAGAGCTTGCTCATCTTGTCAGTGATCTTGTCGGCGTAGGAGCCGTAACCCTGGAACAGTGTCTTCAGCGTCGGCACATTCGTTGCGCCGGTCTTTTCGTTGACTTTCTTGAAAGTCTCCTCGTCGATGGACAGCGTGCGGTCGGAATTCATCGTGATACCGACTCTCGCGAGCAGCTTGTAGTTGGCGTAGGTCATATCGTTGATGGCGTCCGCCTGCTCTTTGACATCGGCGATCTTGCTGCTTGAGGCGTTCTTGATCATTGTGTTGTAGTCTTTGACAAAAGCGGAGATGCTGTCATACAGCCCATCAATGTTCTCGTAGCTGAAGTCGAGAGAATTCATTCCAGACGCCGTCTCGTAGAGTTTCCTCGCCGCGCTGGCAGTCGCGCCGTCCGTCTCTTTCTTATCCGACTTGCTCTTGGAAGTAGTGCCCTCCTCTTCCTCATTGATCTTGGCATAGTAGGATTTCATCATCTTGCCGTAACTTCCGTTCTTGATGGAAGCGTAATCCGAGAGCAGCGTGGAAGTGCTGTCGCCCGACCCGCCGAGCAGAGAAGAATACATATCCTGCATACCGGAATTCAAACCGTTCAAACTAATACCCATTTGCGTTCCCTCCATGTTCCTAATGACGACTTCCGTGTCTTGTATGTTTTGTTGATACGTTGCCTTATGCCCGCCATACAGGAGATGGCAGGGCATAATGATTCTTACATATATTATTTCGGATTTTATGGTCGTTTGTAAAGAGGAAAATGAAAAAATTTTGAGATTTTCATGACATTTTTTCGGACGTTCGTGACACGGTAAAAGAAAGCGTAAAAAAACCTCCTTGGCGTTGCCGTAAAAATAGCGCAAAATGAAAAATACCCCGCATATACTATAAATAACAATAATGGGTAAGGTATGATTATGAAGACGGAGGCAACACGTTGGAGCGATAAGATCAAGCTGGTAGTGCGAGAGCTGGAAGATAAAATACAGCAGGATGCGGATGGCAGCGGGGAAAGTGCCTGGCCTGCGCCGGAGGACGTGGCGGCATGGACGGCAGAGAGAGCAGCAGAGCAGCCCAAAGGGAACAGCCCAAGCCGTGGCACGGCGAAAAACGTCCCGCACCCACAGGACAGAGAACAGAATACGGTGGGAAGAAGAGACAAAGCGGGAAACAGCGGTCAGTATTGCGGCGTCAGCGTGCACGAGGAGGGGCAGAGCAAGGAAAGTGTCAGACGAAGAGGGTTTGCGCAGGCGATTATGCTGCAGGCGGTCAAAGCCGCTGCATTCGCGCTCGCGACGATCGCCCTGCTGCAGGGGATCGGCCGGATGCTGCCTGACTCCATCACGGTCAGCAATACGGTGAACGGGCGGGAACTGCCGATCTACTGCGTACAGACGGATGAGAAAAAGGTGGCGCTGAGCTTCGATGCGGCATGGGGCAATCAGGACACGCAAAAAATATTGGATATTCTAAAAAAACATAACACAAAAGCGACTTTTTTCATGACGGGCGGATGGGTGGAAAGTTATCCTGACGATGTGAAAAGAATATTAGCGGACGGGCACGATCTGGGCAATCACAGCGAGAACCATAAAAACATGAGCCAGATCTCCGATGAGGAGAAGAAACAGGAGATTATGGATGTACATACCAAGGTGCAGGAGCTGACAGGCTATGAGATGTTCCTGTTCCGGCCGCCCTACGGAGATTATGACAACAGTGTCATCAAAACGGCGAAAGCGTGCGGGTATTATCCGATTCAATGGGATGTGGAAACATTTGTAATAAATAAAATGCGACGAGGAATATAATATACAAACCATAGAAAAGAGTTGTTTTATCTGGTTACGAATGTATACAAAAATATCCCGACCGATGATAAAATAAAGATGTATTTGAGATTTTGTGAGTCAATCGCAAAGGAGCAGATACAAAATGAGAAAAACAAGCACAGCGGCAGCGAAAACACAGGCATACACGGAACAGGAGAGAAAGCCGAAGATCACAAACATTTATAAAGGCATATCTACGGAAGAACGGATTCGGCTTTATCTGAAAATCTGTGAGAGCGCCATGAGCGGAGAGGAGAACAAATGAAACGAAAGATAGCGATTTATGCAAGACAGTCCATCGACAAAAAAGACAGTTTGAGCATTGAGACGCAGGTTGAATATTGCAGGAACTTTATCAACTCGAAACCCGTAAGCAACCCTGTAGAGATTTACTGTGACAGGGGGTACAGTGGGAAAGATATACAGCGGCCGGAGTTTCAGCGACTGCTTACCGACATAAGAGAAGATGCGATATCCAAGATTGTCGTGTATAAGTTGGACAGGATCAGCAGAAATCTGCTTGATTTCACAAGTATGTATCAGGAGTTTGAAAACCACAACGTGGAGTTCTGCTCTGTCAATGAAACTTTCGATACTTCCACCGCAACGGGCAGAAGTATGCTGAAGATCAGCATGGTTTTTGCGGAGATGGAGAGAGAAACCATACAGATGCGCGTGCGCGACAACTACTATCAGCGCATTAGAACAGATGGCAGGTGGGCGGGCGGCCCGGCGCCTTACGGCTACCGCAACGCAAGGACGGCAGACGGCAAGCCGACATTACAGATCGACGAAAAGGAAATAGAGATTGTCAAGTATGTCTTTGAAAACTACGCGTATCGGGCGAATATCTCTATGGGTATACTCTGCAAGGAACTGTCCGCGCAGGGGTATCGGAGCAGACGCAAGAATGGTATGTTTGACAATGTCACAATCTCTCGCATCTTGCAGAACCCCCTATACTGCAAGGCAGATCAGATATTGTATAAATATTATCAACTGCGAGGGATTCATTTTCTGAATGACGAGTCGGCATGGGACGGTACGAAATCGGCGCATATCGTAGGCAAGCGGGCAGGCAACGTCAATGTCCGAAAGTATACGAACTTAAAAGAGCAAAGCATCTATTTGACCAATTTTGACGGCATCGTTGACAGCATGACTTTTATCAATGTGCAGGACAGACTGGAGCGGAATGAGCAGATCGGGAAAAATAACATGCCTACCAACATGAAAGAGTTTCAAGGTCTGCTCAAATGCGCAAAATGCGGGTATGCAGTCAAGATGTACAACAAGCCGAAAATCGCCTGTTACGGCGCAAAACAGCTGCACTGCTGTGATGCAGATTTTAGTAAACTGAATTTTGAGAAACTGCGTGCCGATCTTGGCGCGGAAGTGCAGAAGAATCTGGACGAGGTCGCGATGGAACTGGTGCGGAACGCGTCCATACAGAAGCAGAAAAGGGAACGCATAGCGGAATTGGAAAAGGAGATCGACAACCTACTGGAAATCGCGGCAAAGGGCGGTGATGTCGCCGAGACGATCTATCAAAAAGTGGAACATAAACAGAAGGAGATCACCGAGATCGAAATGGACTTGTCTATGAATAGGCGAAACACCGACAAGCTGCACATAGAGCATTCCATTCCGATAAAATACAGCAGATTCAACGACGAACGCAAGAAAGCGGTCTGCACGGAGCTGATTAGGCGCATTGACCTGTCAGAAAACGGGGATATGAAAGTGCATTGGAAGCTATGAGAGGTGTATGGAGTTACCCAAGTTTTTACTTGGGTAATTTTATTGGATATTTTTATGTTTTGTAGGTACACTTCCAAAAATCAGGCTTATAAATGAGTATCTGAAAACAGATGCTGATGAAAAACTGGTGGAGTGGAGATACAGACATGCTTAAAAGTTATCAGGAAATGCTGGAGTATGCTTTTGATGTTCTGAATGAGGTGTATTTTAATCAGGAACTGCCGCCGATCGTCATTACCCTTATGAGTTCTCCGAGGACAAACGGGCATTATACCGTAGGCGAAGAATGGAGAGTGGAGAGCGACAGGCTGCATGAGATCAACATATCAGCGGAGCATCTTGACCGCCCTGTGGAAAACGTGGTGGCTACGCTCTGTCATGAACTCACGCATTTCTATTGTGCCTTAAATGGCATTCAGGATACAAGCCAGTATGGGAGATACCACAATAAGAATTTCAAAGTTGAGGCAGAAAAAAGAGGGTTAAAAATATCTTACCACAAAGGGATAGGCTGGAGCGTGACGGAGCCGACACAGGGGTTTATTGAAGTGCTTAAACGATATGGGATAGAAAAGCCGCTTGACATCAACAGAGACGGCAGCGCATGGGCGGCTGCCGTTACAGGCACTAAGGGAACAGGCGGTGATAACGGCATGGCTGTCAAAAAGCCTAAGTGCTCCACAAGGAAATATATATGTCCCTGCTGTGGGAACAGTTTCAGGGCAACCAAGCAGTTAAATGTTATGTGTATGGACTGTATGGAGCAGTTTGTCGTCGCAGGGCAGTAGAAGGGCAGGACCGGGCAGAGACGCCAAATAAGGATAGATAGGTGATTTTATTTTGTCATGTCAAAATATGCGCAGATTATACGGGAAATGGGAAGTAAATTGGTCATATTCAAATCTGGCAGAAATGCATAGATAGGGTAAGGTCAAATGATACAGATTGAGGAAAAGGAGGCTGCATTATGAGAGTGGCATATATCCGTGTGAGTACACAGGAGCAGAACGAGGCAAGACAGCTGGAGGCTTTGAAAGGCTATGGCATTGAAAAACCATATCAGGATAAGGTGTCAGGGAAAGATACCGCAAGGCCTGAATTCCAGAAAATGATGGACTTTGTCAGAGAGGGGGATGAGGTTTATGTGACCGAGTGGAGCAGACTGTCACGTTCGACAATAGATCTGCTGGACACCGTCAATACCCTCCGGGACAAAGGGGTTAAGGTAGTTTCCCTGAAGGAAAATTTCGACACATCAACCCCGCAGGGAAAGTTCGTGCTTACCGTGTTTGCCGCACTGGCGGAATTTGAGAGGACTTTGATACTGGAACGCCAGAAAGAAGGGATAGACATTGCAAAGAAGGAAGGACGTTACAAAGGGAGAAAAGAAAAGGTGCTGGAGAACTTTGATGAAGTGTATGAAGCATGGCGGAAAAAGGAGATAACGGCAGTAAAGGCGGCTGAACTGCTCGGGGTGACAAGAGCGACCTTTTACAACAGGGTGAAAAAATATATAATTGATTATTAAAATAGTTGGAATCATAGCCCTGGCGGTGCTATAATTTAGAAAAAAACATGGAGGCATGGCGCTATGAGGGCAGGCAGCATATATCATTGGAATCGGGAACTGGAAACAGACGGGAAGGACAGAGAATATATATGGATCACCTTTGACGGCGGAGGATCTGAAGAAAAGGCTGATAATGTCAAAACACGCATTTCCCAACTTGAGGATGATCTGAAGGAGTTAAAAAAGAGACGGGATGATCAGGCCGATGGCGGTAAAAAGGAAAATGAGCGAAAAAAGGTAAATGCGGACTATCTTTCAGCGGAGTCCGAATTAAGGCAAGCCAGAGCCGATTACAGCAGATTTTCCGAGGTGGTAGAGACAGCACGGCGCAATCAGGATATCAGGTTCAAGATCACAAGGCTTAAAGATGTTTATTCGAGGAAAGAAGCGCTGTGCATAGAAATATTCCGTGCCGATAAACCGGACGGCAGACTGATATCTTCCAGCCAGAAGATAGGAGAGGACATTTATAAGCTGGAAGAATACGGCATCTGTATGACGCCGCCCTGTTTTGACTCTCTGGCCAGATGTATCAGGACGGTTTATTTTGACCTGATACCGCAGGAAAGGGAGCATATTCAGAATGATGTGCCGGAAACAGCCGTAAAACAGTTTGTAAAGTCATGTATCGTCCAGTGGGAAGAGGATCAAGACGCCGTGAGAGATACCGATGGCAGCCTGATCTGTGTGCCTGTAGCCAAAATAAAAGAATGGTACAATGACAGCAGCTGCAGACAGTTTTCTCTTACCGACATAAAAGAGGCTTTGTCAATCTACGGATACACCAAGACCAATGCCGGGAGAAATGACTACACCGTAAGCGGACTTGGCAAAGTGATCGCTTTCTGGAAAGATAAGATTGAGGAAACAGCCGGGGAAATGGAGTCTGAACATGAAAACGGCTAAAAAAATATTGTCCCCGTTCCCCTATTATGGCGGCAAGGCGCGCATGTGCGGCAAGATATGCAGTCTGCTTGATTATGATACCACGGATCTGTACATAGAGCCGTTTGGCGGCGGATGCCGCACCCTGCTGAATAAACAGCGGCATACGGAAGAAATCTATAATGATTTCAGTTACGGGCTTACGACATTTTTTGGGGTTATGCAGGACGAGGATAAATTCGGGGAACTGATCAGGCTGCTGCAGGACAATCCGCCCACGGAGGAAAGCTTTAACAGGCTTGTGCTGGAACGCATGGAGGATGAGGACAGGCTCAACACATCGACCAACGCAAGGACAAAGTCAATCCTGCTTTCCTGCAGACAGAGAGTCCCACACAGATATTTTGACGAGGGCATCAAGGCGCTCAACCATGTGGAATATGAGGCTGTCGTTGATGTGCTGGGGAAAATATTGAGCGACTCATACTGTCTGAAGATACTGGAGCCGTTAGAAGAACTGCAGCTGCGTGGCTATTATAAAATATATGCTGATTTTTGGCGTATCGTCAAAAGGGATGCCAAAAGAGTGGAGCGGTATGCGGCAGAAAGCTTTGACAGGGAATGGAAAAAGGACATTGCCATAACAAAGGAAACCGCCAAACTGCGTGAAAAGCACAGAAAAGATTTTATAAAACAGGCTAAGACGGGCGTGATCAATTCCTATACGGACGACATACTGAACGCCAATGAGAGCGGCAGCACAGTAACCGATGTGCGCATGGCGTTTATCATCTTCCAGCTGTATTATTCGTCAAGGGACGGTATGGGGACGGCATGGAGCGATGAAAAGAACAGGGACTTGAAAGCGTATTACAGGGCGGTCAATAACCTGTATAGGATTGCCGACAGGCTGCGGGATGTTGTGATCACACAGGTGGATGCTCTTGACCTTGTAAGGCAGTACAGGACGGATGAAGGCGCCATGATTTATCTTGACCCGAGCTACCTGAAACCGGAAGATGAGCACAGGAACCTTGGGACGGTTTATAAGATGAGTTACACCTATGAGGATCATGAAAGGCTGCTTGGGGAAATAGCGCAGGATGATACGAAAGCAAAGATCATCATAAGCAACTATGATGTGGAACTGTATAACGAATATCTTACCGGATGGACAAAAGAATATTTCCGTACCACTACGGGCGTGGGCGGCAGGAAGAATAACCGCAGGGTAGAGGTGCTGTGGAAAAATTATTAAATTATTAAAAAGGTATGGAAAAACGGAGGATATGATGATATAATAACCATATGCAGATGTTTATGAAAGAGGGTATTACCAAATTACCAAAATTACCATGACTCATTCGGCGCACTTATGTGCGCCGTTTTTGCTGTAAAAGGCATGTAAAGGACGGGTATTACCAAATATAAGAAAAACACTTCATTAAATATTATCCTGTCTATCCTGAAGGAATTTAAGCTGGCAGAAGAAAGGAGAATGCGGCATGCTTGATAAAAAATATGGATATTTTACAGAGAACAGCGTACGGAACGATATACGATTCAAGGAGGCGAGCTTTAATTTTTTTAATGTGAGCCTTGATGAACTTCCCGATGATTCTTATTATCCAAGCGACAATAGATGGGGCGATGAGTTTGAGGAATGGGAGTGGCCGCCGGAAGAAGAAGAACGGTATTACAGAGAGCAGCGGCGCAAGGAATTTGAGAAAAAGCGCAATATAAAAAGAGATGAGAAGGGAAGATTGAACAAGGGGGCAAAACTGGCGCATAAAGATGCGTGTGATGAGCTTAAGATTTGGCTTCATTACTGCGCAGGAAGCTCTGTGAAAGAAATAGTAGAAGCAACGGGGTTGGGGAAAAGCACAATTTACAATGTGATTAAACGTAAAAAAGAAGAAACGGCTTATGATGCAGACAGAGTACATGATGATAGAATTGAACTCAGTGTGGAGATGTGGGATAAAATCATGGATCTGTTCTGGTAGATGCGGTTGGCGTGCAGGTGATGATAGGTCTGCTGATGAGCGGATACGGATCATATAAATAAAGATATCATCGTATGGGTTATCATCCGGCAATAAGAAGGTGCAGATCGATCATTATATTATATAGTATAACAGAGATCATGAGCTGACTCTTATTTTTGGGATAGATAGCTGCGTGGCGGTTTGTGCTGAATAAGCAGTAATAATGAAAGGGAAGAAACTCCTATTTTGGAAAATGAAACATTATTAAAAAAAACAGAAACAGTATGGAGAGGTGCGGTAAGCGTAAGATGTATACAAATCCTATAATACTAATGAAATGCATGATGCGGTCAAAAAGAATACACAGGGTACTAATGTCCTGCATAAGTGTAAAAACAGGTATGCCAAAAAATCGACCATAATGGTATTATCCTATACAATCCCCCATTAATGTTTACTGTATGAATAACTGTTATAATACTCAATATAATTGTTTATAACAAAATCAATAAAAAATAACTACTAACAAATAAGCATAAGCAGATTGTGAATATCATTGTATTATGAAACTGCAGCAGTTGATGAGAGTTATATAAACGTTTATAACAAAAGCAGTATGCTCTGGTATTTGCAAAGCGGACAAAGATAAATTACAAGATATGTCTCTTTATAGGGAATGGTTACATATAGATAAAAGTTATATAAACATTATAAGGAACATAAATACATTATAACTGAAGGATATGTGCAGGATTGGTTATAAATCCTGCAGCAGATGTTTATAAGTAAAGCATAGTTTGTGCAAAGGACAGCAGAGATAGATCTGTTGTCTTTTTTTGATGGAACTTTATAAAAAATTGAAAAACATGGTTGATTTATGTGCGCCGGAGCGTTACAATCCCAATCCCGGTAAGGAAAGGAGGTGACAATGATGGAATATAAGGACTTTGCAGAACAAACAGTAAGTTTACTGCGAAACAGGTTTAACGGGCAGCTGGACGTAGAAATTCATACGGTGCGTAAGAACAATTCCGTTCAGCGTACAGGAGTGCTGATCAAGGACAAGAGAGCGGATGCATCGCCCGTGATTTATCTTGAGCCGTTCTTTGATATGTATGAGAAGTGTCATGACATGGAAGAAATAGTGGCAGAGATAATGAATGAGTATCGTCAAAATGAGTTTCATTTTGACGTTAAAAGCATTATGGATTTCGACAGTATCAGGGACAGGATCATTTATGTTGCCGTTAATATGCATATGAATGAAGAACTGCTCCGGGAAGCGCCGCATAGGGAACTGGCTGAAGATCTTGCTGTTGTATACAGGATCATGCTGGATAACATGGAAGACGGTTCATCGGCAAGTGCTCGGATCACGAATACGCTGATGGATACATGGTCAGCAGATGAAGAAACCCTGTGGGCCTGTGCAAAAGAGAACAACAAGCGTCTGAAGGAACCGATATGCAGAAGTTTGTTTGAGGTGCTGTCGGAATGTCTGGCAGCGAAGGGTGACAGCGTCAATATGGAATTTCTGGACAGTACAAAAGAAGCGGTGCCGGAGATGTATGTATTGACCAGCAGGGATAGGCAGTATGGCGCATCGGTCATAGCAGATAAGGCTTTTATGAAAAAAATGTTTAACGACATTGGCAGTTTCTTCATATTGCCGAGCAGTCTGCATGAGGTAATTGCAATACCTGAAAAAGATGAGAATGCGGCGGTGGAATTAAAGGCCATTGTGCAGTATGTGAATGAGACGCAGCTTGAAGAGGAAGAGGTTCTTGCTGATCAGGTTTATAAGTATGACGGGCACTCTATAACTGTTGCATAATTGATTTTAAGGGGCTTTGGAGTGATCCGGAGTCCCTTAAATGATAAGCGCACTGCATCAGAAAAAAAGTTTGTCTTACATATGAGAATCATTTAACCCTTTTGAAAGGTGAGGGAAATAATATATAACATATGTTATTAAAAAGAGGAAGGAAGCAGAGACGCATAAGGGAATAAACGGATATTTCTAAATGATATTTTGACCAAATCGGTCAGGACAACTTGATCGGGGAAAGACCTGATATGTAAAAAAATAAAAACCTGAAATGATACAGAATAAACAGATAGAGACAGATTTTATTTTGATTGCAAAAATCAGGTATGGGACGTATAATAAAAATTGTTTAGGGGAGGATACCAGCACATGAAATCAAAACGAATCACAGTAAAAAGAATAACAGTGCCAACAATAACAATGGCAATCATCGCATCGCAGTTAATGGGCTGCGGAGCAATGTCACAGTCAGAACTGCTGAAGATGATAAACAATGGGGATACCATAGAGATTGAGATCGCTGTGCCAGAGAATTACAGTGAGGCAGATGAGAGTGCCCTTGCATGGATCATTCTGGCATCACTGACCAGTCAGGAGTCCATGAGGGCACAATGGGATGACACCTTAAAGATCACCATTACAGGGGATGGAAAAGACGGGTGTTTGTATGTGGATGCGCAGGGCAACAATGAAAACAATAATACATTGAGGGTGGCTCTGCATAACAAAGCGTTTATTGATATGCTGCAGGATACAGACATCATAAACACTCTTGCAGGGGCAGCTGATACGGTTTATACGGACGTGGATGCGGCAGAAGATGCGGACAAGGCATTTTACATGGCGCTCAACGCTTATTTCAATATACTACCTGACAGTGCGGACGGTGCGGCAAATGCGGATGATGCGCTTACAAGAAAAGAGTTTATGACGATGGTAGCAAGGTCTGAACTGCAGGTAGATGAAACACTCGCTGCGTCAGAAGAGTTCAACACCCTTGTTGGGGAGTCAGCTTTTAATGTGTTTGCAGAGCAGGAAGCGGAATACAGCTACCTTGATACAGACAGCAAGTCATTGAATAACAAGACCTATAACGGAGTAATGTCAAGGGGCGAGGCTTATTATCTGATTATCAACAGATTTTTTGCATCTGATTTAAGCAAAGTAGGGAGCATAACGGCACAGTTCAATGACTGTAATGACGGTGGAAACATAGCGGAGCAGCAGAAATTCATTGAGGACGGGACGGAAAAAGAATACTACAGGGACTATGAGATAGTTTATGCCCTGCAAAATCCTGACCAAGGCGTACCAAGCACGATATACAACGCTCTGAAGGTAGCCTATAATAAAGGTTTAATAGGCGCTGATACACGCTGGGACGAGGGCATTACAAAGTATGAGGCGATAAAGCTGATAACAGAAGCCTTAAAGTTAGAAACAGGCATAGAGCAATTCGACTTCGCCCTTACAAGCGTTCAAAGCACAGACAACACAGCTAATACAGCAGACAGCATTGAAGTAACCACAGAAAGCGACCTTGGTAATGCAGGATCAATCTCTCATGAAGACGGTATGTCAGAGGATGAATTGATTAATGAACTGGCAGAAGAGTCAGAGGCAGAGGTAACAGATGAGTTTGACATTGAATCTATACCAGAGAAGACAATGTATGCAACACAAACTTGTAATGTGCGTAGTGGTCCCTCAACTGATTACGATGCAGTAGCGCAGCTGACTACAAATCAGGAAGTTACAGTCAATGGTAAAGTAACAGCGGACAATGGTAAGTTCTGGTATGTCATAAAGACAGATGATAATAGCACACAGATGGTTAGTGGTAGTTTATTATCTGACTCAAAAGTAAGCACCAGCAGCAACAAAGATACAAGCACAAGCAGTCAGAGTGGCTCCACAGCCCAGACACCAAGTAATGTCACAGCAGATGATAATAATGCTTACTGTGATCTATCAGGTTTAAATATACCAGATTGGGTAGATACAAGTGATTGCTATTGTGGTGACTGTGTAGATATGTCAGGCATAACAGCCGAATAAAAACACTTGCAGTAATCTAAATATTATGTTACATTAAACATAAAGAAGGGCATCTGCGGTAACAGATGCCCAACGGACTACCGATAGACGGTTAGCCCGCAATATGTTTAGCTACAATAGCCGCACAGTTTTGCAGACAGGGCGGCTATTGTTGTGTCTTGTTAATATCTTTGCGTCCGATGGCATATCCGATACTAAAGCATGTCAGTCCAAAACTGAGCACTGCCAACAGTCCTTCTATAGTCAACATAAGCTTCAGCCCTCCTTTCTTAGATTCTCTTGCGAGTTTCTATGTAATCGGAGGGTCACAGTCCCTCCGTAGAGGGCTAACCGCCTACCGTCTTGTAGTCCTAAGAAAATACTAACATAATTTGACGAATTGTCAAACAAAAATAAATCGCATATCCGAAAAACAAGCATCTTCAATATTTAATATCATAATTGATTTTTTATAATATTGGAGGATGTAACATATGCGTAAAGGCAGCAAATCATTAAAACAGTGGTGTGATGAGCATGGAGATATTGGAAATAAATTTCTATCAGAATGCACAGGCATTGATGAAGAAGGCAATAAGCATGACATAAATGATATTCCATATGGTTCTAATAATAAAATGCTTTGGAGATGTTCTAAAGGACATGAGTGGCATGTATCTGTAGGTCAAAGAACATATTATATGACAAACTGTCCAACCTGTGTCAAAATGAACATAAGCAAAAGCAGAACTACAGAAAAAAACAGTTTTTATACATGGTGTCAAAACAATGGTGAGATTGGCAAACAATTTGAAGAACAATACACAGGCATTGATGCAGAAGGCAATAAGCATGACATACATGATATTTCATATGGTTCAAATGTTGAGTTGTGGTGGCGATGCTCTAAAGGACATGAGTGGATAGCATCTATAGTTAGTAGAACATACAAATTAACAAAATGTCCATATTGCAATCCAGGAAATGGAACATCATATCCCGAACAATTCATATACTGGGCATTCAAACAAATATATCCACAGGCAATTTCAAGAGGAAAGCACGGGGGATACGAGTATGACGTTGCAATTCCAGAAATACATACTTGTATAGAATACTCTCCAACACGTTGGCATGAAGGCAATCAAGAAAGAGATAAAGCCAAAGCAGAACACTGCAAAGCACATAATGTAAATTTCATTTACATAATGGAGGATACAGATAACCAGTACGAAGAAACTTGGACAAAAAATTTTATATGCTTTCATATGCCAGAAACATATGAAAAGAGAAAACAAATATGCAAAAAATTAGTAGATTACTTATTAAATTTGTTTAATCACTCAATATCAGAGATAAACATAGACTTAGTAGAAAAAAATGCACTGGAGTATTCCAAAGGTAAAATCGAATATGAAAAATCAATAGCATATCTATATCCAAACCTCGCAAAAGAATGGCACCCAACAAATCAAATCAATCCAGACGAAATAACAAAAGGAAGCAAAATATCAGCTTACTGGGAATGCCCGAATTGTTCTTATGGATCTCAAGGAGAGTGGCAAGTAGCAGTAAATGATAGGGTAAGCTATAAGACAGGTTGTCCCTGCTGCGGATATAGTTGGTATAAGGCAATGCTAGGTGAACCACAAAAATTAAGAGATATACTTTATCAGTTAAATTTTAGAATGAACCATAAATAAAGCAACAAAACCTTAAAAACCATAGCAAACATCTCAAAACAGGCACTATGTCAAAAAATATAGTGTCTGTATCATGGTAAAGAGATACCGATAAAAAGTATCTCTGTTAATAAGATAAAATATGATATAATGAATATAGAGGATAAACACATGGAGACATTATACAAATACAGTCAATTCAATATCATAGCAAAAGAAACTGATGATAAACTTCTGCTCTATAATACCTACTCGCTGCATTATCGCTGGCTGAACAAGTTTGATTTTGATGATATACATAATAAAAAGAATATCAGTACAGGTGACGTGCCAATTTATCTTGCCGAGGAAGGCTTTATTGTGCCAACATCTTTAGATGAAATTCAGCGCCTGAAGGATGATGTAAAAGAGCACCATAAAAAAGCGGATTTCATGTTTTTATCAATCTTTACGACACTGGCATGTAATTACAGATGCAGCTATTGCTTTGAACAGGCGCACTTGTGTCAGACAGAACACATGACGAAAGAAACGGCAGATGAAATGATTGCCTTTATCAAAAGAAGGTATGCAGAGCATTCCTTTACAAGACCTCTCAAAATCAAATGGTTTGGCGGAGAGCCTCTGCTCAATATGAAAATCATAAGATACATTTCAAAAGAATTAAACAACAATCATATAAAATTCAGTGCAAAGATGTATACGAATGGAAGGCTGCTGACAAAAGAAACTGCACTGGAATTAAAAGACCTTGGCGTAACAGATGAAGTGGTTATCCCCATAGATGGACTGGCGCCAACCTATGCAAAGTTAAAAGGCTGTACAGAAGATGATTTTTATAAGACGATACAGAACATTAAGGATTGTGAAGATATATTGAAGATTGTACTTCACATCAATGTATCGGAGACAAGCAAAAACGATGTGGAAGCATTACTTCATTTCATACGCAGCGAATGCCAGATTAGATCTTATATACAGATTGTGAGTATAGCGCCGCAAAATACAGATGAGATCAGAGAGGATAATCATATTGCATATGACGACTTTCAAAAAGTGTCAGATATATTAAAGAATAAACCGAAAGTAAGCAAAAGGTCATTATGTTGTGAGGGGTGTTGCCCTGATTATTATGCCATAGGACCAAAGGGAGAATTATATATATGTGGACATCTCATAGGTCAAAAAGAATATATAGTTGGAAACATCAAGGACAGGTCAGAAAGGATTGACAGGACAGGTACGATCTGGGATATCGACAGGATCATTGACGATTGTGGCTCCTGTCCGATACTTCCACTATGTTTAGGAAACTGTACTGCGGAACGATATTTAGATCACATAGACTGTGAAAGCAAAAAGCGTACACAGGTTGTAATAAAAAAACTGTTGAAACTGGTACAATCATAATATAAATATCACACTAATGATAAAAGAGGCACTGATAAAGAGTGTCTCTTTTATTTTGTCAAAAAATTAAGACCAAAAATAATACAATATAAACAAAAAAAGAAGATTTTTATTTTTAATTAGGAGGTATCAATAATGCAGTCAAGAAAGCATATTATGATAAGGTTAAAATCATTTATAGTGTGTGCAGCGGCATTCCTGTTATTTTTGGGTATTATGGCAAGTATAAAACCAAGTTTAACTGCCTATGCAACCGAACAACCTATTACTAGTGAAGAAGGTAACGGAAGCGGCACAGAGCACCCAGGCGAACTTAATGAACATGATAATGAAGGCTATCCATCTACAGCAAAAACAGGTTGGCTTGTATATTTGCGTACAACAGATGGACAAACTCCCTTTGCTCCAACCCTTGTTCCTACAGGCTCATTAAGTGGTACAATGGCACTTACAACAAAATTTGGTGATGCATGTACTGCTATCAAGAATATACTAATAGATAGGCCTTTTACAACAACTGGTTCCCCTCAAGGTGAACTGGTAAAAGATACTCTTCTTACAGAAGGTAGCCCCTACTATTGGACAAAGGTAATTAAGGCATTATGGGGATTAGATGTCCTAGAAACAGTAAAAGAGCAACCAAGCAAATATTACCTTTGTTTAGAAGTGGTAACCTGTCACAGTGTAAACCCCGGCCCTAGTTATGGAACAATCTACACTGCAACAGTAACAACTTGGCCCTCATTACATACTTCAGAGGGCATGGATGATGGTAAGATAGGCTGGTGTGATAACTCAGTGGCGCCAGATAGTGGATATTTAGTCACACAGTGGCCGGGGCTGCCTGCACCTCCTACAGAACATGCACTTAGTAAGTACTATGGCAGATTATCCGATTCATTAGTAGGTGATAAAAATCTTGGTTATGGTATGATAGCAATACGATTAAAGGATGACTGCATTCATACCTACGATAGCAAGTATGGTAGTCCTGGGAAAGAGGAGGACGCTCAGCCAAATAAGATCGGACATTATAACATGGTCAAAGTTTACTACACCAAATATATGAAAAATGGCTCATTACTTAGAGAGGAGCAAGACGGCTCTCCTTATGTGGAACTCAATTGCGTGCCCCAAATTAGTATAGATGAGGAACCAAACGAATGGCATCTTGAACATTGGTCGAGCAATTCAGATCTGAATACATCAATAGATTATAAGTCGGTGCGCAGCATGAATGGGCCGCAGCATGGCGAAGGCGCTAAGATCATCACATTATCGCCTGAAAGAAACGAAAAGACTGTTTATGTGGTATTGGTACGCATTAAGAATGAAGGCGAAGAAGAAACAGATTACAATTATCTCATGACGCAATCGATGATTAGTCGTGCAGTGTGGTTTTCTTTCCCAGATAATAAGCTGGATATGGCAATGATATATGAGAATGAATTTACATGGAAATCACCAGCGCATCCTGAAGAATGTGAAGGACATAGCTGTGAACACACGAAAGAGGAAGAATACACAGACGAAACAGGCCAGACCAAAACAAGAGAAGTAGACGACACACAGGAAGGTAATTGTACAGAGCCAAAATGGGAAGAACACAAAATCAATTTCTCACTCTATAATACTAAGAAAACCAATTTCCCGAGTATTGTTGCGACACGTTCCGATTTTGAGGGCGTTGAAATCGAGATGGATAAGCCAAATGCACAGAAAAGATACGAACCAAAGGACAACTGGGGTCGAACAGAAAGACCTGATGATGAAATGTTAGTCGAGTCAATATATGAAACAACAGCGAAAAAACCATGGGATTACATCTGTGTACTGATGCGAGGCGCAGATAAGCTCACGGTAGCACAGACAGCCAATGCTGGTGGTTGGATAGTAAATGCAACAGCAGCTAATGAGGAATTAGCTAACGTATCATCGGAAGCATTTGCAATCGCAGATACAAAGCAAGGTATGAGAAAAACGGATGATTACTATGAGCATTTCGACAATTATTTCGATAAAGATCCAGAGGGTGATTATCAGACAACAGTAAAATACACGAAGCAGTGGGAATGTCCAAGATGCAATACAGAGTTTGGCATCTGCTATGATACAGAGGAATACACACTTAGTACACCATTATCAGTCAACAACGTAAAAGTTAAGATCGAGACGTATAGCGGTAATCCTAACGGTGGCTGGGAAAATACAGACCTTGACGACTCAGCAAAGATAGTAAAATCGTCAGGCTTGCCGGGATGGGCGGATAACACTGTGAACACTCATTCGGGACGTATGGTAAATTCACAGAACAAGATTTCATTTTTGCCATACGTTTTAATGAAATACCAAACAAGAGAATCTGGATGGGCTGGATGGCACGACACTCTCAATAATAAAACAGCAGGCTGGAAAAAAGCATACGTCCTAGGTCAGTACACAAGAAGCATCAATCCTAACGATTATGCAGAAATACATTGGGACGAGAAAGACCAGCCCAACATGTCGCTGCTCTCAAATCAATGGAGTACACATGCCCTAGCAACAAATTGCTGGGGTACCAACAATGTGCTGCCTGGCGGTGCAACGCTCGGCCTGAAGATAAAAACATCTGACAGACAGGAAGTTTATGTCACTACCTTACAATGTTACACAGACGGGTATGGGCGTGAACAATGCGAGAAAACAGGTGGCGACCCCGGTTCTATAACCCGTGAGGATTGTGTGTCAACTCATTCAGAATTTGTACATAGCGTAGCAAACTCACTTGATAACACAAATGTGCAGCAATGGCAGTCAGACGAAGTTCATGACGAATATGCATGGGACGATGGACAGAAAGTAAATCGTGGCGAGTCGCTGGATGGTTTGAATACAAGCGGTAAGCGCTCATCGGATGACTTGAAGTATTACTTCGGAGATTTGCGTGAAGGCAGCAACAGGGGCGATTATGACGTCAACATTGAGAGTACAGTGACACATACTTACACATTCTACTCTGATGTAAATGGAGCAATCCATATGACGATTGACAACACATCGCCAAGTGAATATGAGGATGACGGTGCTTATTCTGCAATAGCAAATGCAATAAACGAGAGAACCCTTGTGAGAGACAAGCTGATCGATGCGGTAGAACAGTCTGTCAACGGTGACGACACGAACAAAAATGACAAAGACTGCTTTGACGATAAAGCGCTGAATGGCAGCGAGTGGTACAATGAGGAGTTTGACGGTATTACGGTTATCGTCCAGGAAACAAAGATAACCACAGGGTTCCTTGACCCGGCAGAAAGAACAGAAGTGCTAGACCCTAAACTGACACAGGAGCAAAAATCAAAAGGTAAGCAGTTTGGTATGGAATATGACAACAAGGCGCAGCAGCAGGGAACCTATGAGTTAGGACAGTTCAAGACACGCAATTACAGCGAGAACTGGGGACCAGACAACCCTGAAATCATGGCAGTATTCAAAGGCAGCACAGTTGCCATGCACAACCTTGAATACTTCTACTGGACGAGAAGATTCTGGATACCTAACCTGACAGTTCAGGACTTGTATTAAAAAGAGAGGAACAAAGCAGAGCACAGAACAGCCACCATTTTTTGGTGGCTGTTTCTGCGCTTAAAATAAAAGGCGTAATATGAATGATATGCCGATGAAACAGAGGGGCATCGTTATGATGAAAACAGGTTCAGGCGTGGGATATTAAAATTTTTGGAAAGTTTATGAGGATCTGTTGTCATGTAAGAAATAAGGCTGCATGGGGGTTATAATAGGGCTGGACTAGTGGGAAAAAATCAAAAGCATTCCAGAGACATTGGCTGTTTTCCTGCATTTTTATCGGAAAGAGGTTTGGGGAGATTGATATGTAATGGGCTGATTTTTGAGGACGGGCATGGAATAATTCAGATGAATTTTATTGTAAATATGGAGTTTGCGGTTTATAATAAAAAAGAAAGTAGGTGGTGCTTTTGAATACAGCGGAGCAGATACACCAGCAGGACTTAGAGCGTCTGCGGTTACTCCGATATATGGACGATGATTTTATGACTGTCTGCCTTGCGGATAATTATGATGCGGTGGAACTAATACTCAGGATCGTCTTAGGACAGAGGATAAAAATTAAATCTGTCCGTACGCAGGAAGTTTTGAGAAATCTGCAGGGGCGCTCGGCCATACTGGATGTTCATGCGATAGACAACCAAAACAAGGAAATGGACATAGAGATTCAGCGTTCCGATGCCGGAGCAGGAGCAAAGAGGGCAAGGCATAACAGCAGTCTGCTTGATGCGCATATATTAAAGCCCGGAGATGATACGGAAGATATTCCCGACAGTTATGTTGTTTTCATTACGGAAAATGATGTTCTGGGGAAAAATCAGGCGGTATACCATATACAGCGGTATGTGGAAACAGACAGCGGAAAAGAATTGTTTGGCGATGGTTCGCATATAATATATGTCAATGGGAAATATAGGGGAGATGACGAGATTGGAAAGCTGATGCACGATTTTTCATGTACGGATCCCGATGATATGAATTATGAAGTGCTTGCAGAGAAAGCAAGGTATTTCAAGCAGGATAAGGAAGGAGTGAAGTCAATGTGCAAGATGTTAGAAGATATGAGGAATGAAGCGGAATTGAACAAGGCGAAAAAGATGGCTGTTCGTATGATTAAGGCAGGAAAAATGTCACTGGAAGATATAGCTGATTATACAGAACTGCCGCTTGACACAGTAAGGGAATTGGAAAGTCAGGCAATGCAGATGGCGTAAATAATCCTGCCGGATAAAAACAGTACAGTAAAGGTGCCGGGGCGTGTAGAATATCTATGCGCTCCGTTTTTATGTCCGGCACAATCACTAATAAACGCTGTATTCTGGCGGTAAAACTCCTTGCATAATCACGTCTTGTCCAGCAATATCCCCGGCGTTAAGATTGTCATGCAATGAAGGGAATGATGAAAACATTCCTAAAAACAATTCAATTATGGAGGGATAAGTTATGTGTAAGATGAATGTGGTTGTAAACAGGGTAATGCTGGGGAACAGAGAACTTGGCTGGGAAGTGTGGAACGGACGCTGTATCGAGGAATACACTTCCAGACAGCTTACCGACATGATCATGGGCGGCAGGGATAAGGTTTACGGACTGCGCATCGGCAGGAGCGGAGAACTTGAGGCAGACAGGGAAAACTTCTTTACCACTTCCATTATGGAACACAGGCATATAGGGAATTACAGGAGTATGGAAAGTGAAAGCTCCGTAAATATGTCCTATATCTGCTGGGGAGTTGAGCGCCGGAAAGGAGAGAACGTTTATAAGTGTATCTCCAATAAGTTTGAACAGGCCGTATTGTCAGAGGAAGAAATAAAGGCATATCTGGCACTTGGAGTTCTGACAGGCGGCGTAAGGCTTAAAGATGGGAAAGTCGAGGCAGCTGTAATGGAAACTGTCGATAAGAAGGCGGAGCCTGAACGGAAAGAGCCTGTCAAAGTGATGCATGAGACTGTGGCAGGGGATGCAAAGGGCAATAAGCCGGATACCAAGCCGGAGCCTTCAAAGAAAAATGAGCAGAAGGCAGATACAGCGGCAGCAAAGAAAGCTCCTGCAGGAAAGGAAGGTGATTGAGGATGGATGCTTTATCGGTGTTTGTGATTATCACCTGTATCCAGATCTGTACAGCGGCGCAGATTTACATTGTCAAGAGTCTGTTCCGTGCGGTAAAAGCGGCAGTAAAGAATGTCCTTGATGATGATTAAAGGTATGGGTATGGGAAAATTGCTGGTACACTTACAAAAAAATAGTTGAAAAAGGCCTCTCCTGATGACTGAAAGTCGGGAGAGGTTTTTACATGCGTAGGCAGAAAACGGATAAGGGAGCCGATTTGTCAATAGAAATAAAAATTTATGATTCAGGGGGTGTATTATGAAAAAGTACAAATACCAGCAGGACTTATCCGTACTGAATGAAAATGCCATGGTGGAAAAGACCATGCGCTCTACGATCTGCATTGATACCATAAATGTCAATGAAAGGATAGTGATTGATACGCTGGAAGATTACGGGAAACGTTTCCTTGTCATGGCTGACAGGGAAATATTTGGAAAAGCAGAAAACGGTGGCCTTAGCGGTGTGTTCGGTACAGAAAGAGGTGATGTGTGATGCGGAACAATATTAAGCTGGTACCCAAGATGCTGACACCTGCAACGCTGGGGATCTGGGCGGTACTTCCGGACGGGGACAACAGGCAGATTGCGCAGATCGATCTGCCGAACGATATGCAGATGAATGACAATCTGGAGTGTGCAGAGGCTATATGTGTGGCATTGAGAAAGCGGATCAGAAAGAGCGTATAGCGAAGGAAAAGTTTGTTATCCCTGTTATGAGGGGCAGCTGCGTTATTGGAGCAGCTGCCTCTTTGCTGTTGGTGAAATTTTATGAAAACAGGAGAGAAATTTTGTCCCCAAAAGTTTCAAGATAAGATTGAGGAAAAAAATATTGAAAATGGTGAAAAAATAGAGGTCGAAATTTACCCTGAAAAATCAGGATTTTTTAGGTACAAAAAAGTAAAAATTTATTTTTTTGGTTGATTTTGGAGTTTTCGGAATGGATTTTTGAGGATTTGGAAAAGGAAAGGGCTGCAGATGGGGTGAAAAAATCTGAAGGCAGAAATAAGACTGGTTGGAAATGGTGTGATGCAATTATTATGTATCTGGCAAATTTGGAATATGTAGAGGTAACAGTTATGGAAAAGGAAAAGAAGAGACGGAAAAGAGGGGGTTGCCCGATTGAGTAAGATATTGTATAATAATCCTACCACAAAACTTAAATACTGGCATTTTCTACGGGCAGTTTCGCAACTGCTATTATATTTTTTTCTTTGCTTATATTTGTATCAAATGAGGACTCTCTCGACTGGAAGGACTACGGCGTGGATTCCATCATCAAGACGGTCACGGAACACAAGCACCTCGGCAATGGCAGCATCATCCTCTGCCACAACGGCGCGAAGTACACGGCGGACGCGCTGGACACGCTGATTACGACGCTGGAGGAAAAGGGCTATCAGATCGTGCCGATCTCGGAGCTGATCTATCGGGACAATTATCATCTGGACCATGAGGGGAGACAGATTGGAAGCTGAGGTGAGAATGTGAGATGAGAGATATAGAAACAGCGTGAGCAATGTGAGAGGGAAATCATTCCCTCTCATTTCATTTATGCGAGCAATGAGCCAAGCTGACAAATTTGTTTGTCAATTTGGCGAATGACGCGATAACGAGTGAAACTTGCATATGGATTTGAAAGAGTATATTTCTGTTGCTGAATGGGCATAATTATGCTATAATTGTGTTTGCTTGAAGGAGGAAAACGTTATGCCGCTTATTATGCCTATTAAGGATTTACGCAATACGACCGAGATTTCCAATATCGCACATAAGGAACAGGAGCCTATTTTTATCACCAAAAATGGATATAGCGATCTGGTTGTAATGAGTAGTGAATTATACGATAAATTTGCAAAAATCAATCGTATTGATCAAGCAATTTTCGAGTCCGAGCAGGAAATGGCGAACGGAGCAGAGGCAGTTGACGCAGAGATAGTTTTTGCAGAGTTGGAGAAGAAACATTTTGGATAAGTACAAAGTAAAGGTCAGTCCTAGAGCAATTCGGGAATTAGATCATATTTATGAGTATATTGCAAATGAGAAATTGGATTTTGAAAATGCTAAGGGACAGATAGACCGAATCAAAAGAGCAGTTTTATGCCTGAATACTTTTCCGCAGTCTCATCAGGAACGAAATGAGGGCAGATATGCCGGAAAGGGATACAGACAGCTGCTGATCGACAACTACATCGCTATTTTTCGTATTGATGAACTTAATAAAATTGTTTATGTAGTAACGATACAGTATCAGGGACGGAATATATAAGACAATATCATTGCACTTTTCCATCTTGCCCGATCACACAGGATATTGTATCATGAATTCCCCACAAAATTTAAATACCAACATTTTTCTACGGGTAGTTTCACGACTGCTATTAATATTTGACTGCTATTATATCTTATTTACTATTGAATGGGACAGAAATATGTGATATATTGTCGATATGGGAAAGTCATAGAGCCAAAGGCGGCTTTACTCCTCTGCTCTTTCGGAGGGTTCGAGTAGCCCTCTAGACGAAAGAAAGGAGGGTGACTGCAATGGTTACATATGCGGAGTTAATCCAATTACTGTTACTGATTGTTGCCCTTGTCGGTCTGTGTTATCAGATTTTCAAGGGAAAGAGATAGCCGCCACTACTTCCGATAGTGACGGCTTGCCGCTTACAGCGGTATAACTGTTCATTTAGGGGTAGAGCCGCTTCTATGACTTTCCCTATTTGTAAGTTAAATGTATCACATATGAGTAGAAAATTCAACAAAAAATTATGAGAGGGCGCATTTGATGAAATCGCAAGGAGAAATTGAAAGTGATAAAATGGAACAAGAAAGAGGATTGTTTTACGAACTTGATAAAGGCATAGACGCTATGAAAAGAGGACACATAATGCGGCATGATGAGGCTATGCAAATGATACGGGAGAAATTAAAAGAGTATGCAGAGTGATGTAAAGCTTTCTAATGAAATGCTGATGCGGCGTCCTGCACTTTCTTATCTTGCCCTATCTCACGAGAAGATATTGTATCATGAACTCACCACAAAATCTAAATACTGATATTTTTCTATGGGCAGTTTCACGACTGCTATTAATATTTGACTGCTATTATATCTTATTTACTATTGAATGGGACAGAAATATGTGATATATTGTCGATATGGGAAAGTCATAGAGCCAAAGGCGGCTTTACTCCTCTGCTCTTTCGGAGGGTTCGAGTAGCCCTCTAGACGAAAGAAAGGAGGGTGACTGCAATGGTTACATATGCGGAGTTAATCCAATTACTGTTACTGATTGTTGCCCTTGTCGGTCTGTGTTATCAGATTTTCAAGGGAAAGAGATAGCCGCCACTACTTCCAATAGTGACGGCTGACCGCTTACAGCGGTATAACTGTTCATTTAGGGGTAGAGCCGCATCTATGGCTTTCCCTCTTTGTAAGTTAAATGTATCACATATGAGTAGAAAATTCAACAAAATTTTCCCTTGTTTCTATTTACATCTGTAATCCCTGTCAAAGTTGTCCGCTTAGGCGGTATAGGTGAAAGGATTCTGCTCCAAAACCGTAGCGTCCCATGTCTGTTATGCAGATCTGATCACAGCCTGCAGCGTCTTTCGACAGGTAATCCGCGTCGTCCACAAACCAGAATGTTTGATCTGAATCCACGACAAGAAAGAGCAATTCATCCCAGGAGAAAGATTCAGGATTGATCTGAACCACATCCGGGATATAGTATTGCAGACAGTTGATGATATAACTGCTCTCTACAGAGCGGACCTGATCTTTGATACATATGATGCAGTCGCCGGGAGCGATATTTTCTTTCATAAAAGATATCGTTTCGGAAGTGGTTTTGTCTTGCTGCGCATTCCATGCCTGTGTGTAACGGAGCATACCGATGACAAGAGAAAAGAAGCAGAGAGCAAGTACAATGCACCGGTTTGTGCGGTGTGCGTATACGCTGATGCCGAGTATGGACAGGCACATGGCCGGGATCAGATAGCGGCTTACTAATATGGGACGATATAAAGCGGCATAACACATGGTAAAAAGCAGCGTGAGCCATACGATGCTGCCGCACATTAGCGCCCAGTAATATGCAGGTTTTGGGTCTCTCAAAAACCAGAAAAAGAGATAATACCAAAAAAAGCAGGAAGATACTGATATAGATGTGTTCGATGCCTGTGGACAGGTATTGGAATAATTGTCTTATAGGGCCCAGCCGGGAAGCGGGCGGTTCAATCCAATAGGCGTTATTGACGGATGTGACCTGCCTGAATGCGATGGGCAGCCATGGCAGATATCCTGCAACGGTACACAGTGCGCAGACGGACCAATGAGCGAATCCTTTTTTGGAGCGGGTGAAGATAAAATAAAGAAATATCCCTGCATAGAGAAAGGCCATGGTAAGAAGAGCATAGTAATGTGTATATGCTGCCAGCAGACTAAAAAGCGTAAACTTGCTCCAGTTTCTGGGGAGGGGCGGGCCGTTCAGGATGTGGTAAGCCGCGATCCCGCTCAGTACCGTAAAAAGCGATGCGAGCATATACATCCTGATTTCTGAAGATTTTTGGATCATAAAGGGATTCATGTAGGTAAAAATTATGAAAAACAATGCAGAGCGGCATCCGAATTCTGTCAGACAGAAACGGAGGCCGAACCACAGCATCGCTATGCACGATAAGGCGGAGAAGAGTCTGCAGAAAAACAGATTTCCGCAAGTGATATCATAGATAACTTTCAGGATGATATAGTAGAGCGGCGGGTGTACGTCGTTCATGAGCTGTGACCATAGGCCATGCCAACTGAGGCGACACCAGCTTACGCTAAAATATTCGTCATAGTTTATGGCATCCTGAAAACAGAGGGATAAAATCATGATGCTGCACAGCAGGAAAAGGAGATAGATACAGCAGCGTTTGTTGAATCTGGCACGCAGCGTTTCTTTGATTTCTTTGTTAAGTCCTGTTTTCATATCTTACCCTATTTCGGCGTATCTGTCCGGCACAGACGCAGCATGGACTTCAAACTCGTAACAATAGTATGGTGTATCATCCTATAACACAGAATATGATTTTTCCCTGTAATTGTCAATATCCGCGCATTTTTTAGAGAAAGGGCGGATTTTTCCGGATAAACATCGATAATTTGATCTCTGCAGTCTTATGTAGCAAAATGCAGGATATGTGGTATAATATAGGCACCGAAGACAGCAGAAAGGAGGAACAAAAAGATGGGGGCTTTTGGCACATTCAATTCTAATCGTGATCCGATGCGCAACGCCGCTTTAAGCGCTCAGTTTGAAAATAATGAGCTGAGCAGAGACAAGAAACCCGTATCGGGCGCAAGGCGAAAGGCAGCTTACATCGCCATGTTCCTATTGGCGGCTTTTCTGATCGGTATGATCGTGTTGTTTTTTGTATTATAAGGTTTACCTGTCCTGCAGTGTCTGTCCGGATAGCGGTGTCCCAAAAGTGCGGGTTGGTTTCACATCGGGAGAGGCGGCATATAATATCGTGACACCTGATCGGAGGAGAATCCGATATGCGACAATGTATCACGAGATGTGAGGAAATCCCGGCGCCTTTTCCGCCGCAGCACCAGGACAGACAGCCGGGGATGGAGTATGTTATGGTGCCGAAACCGGCCGCGGAGCGTGCGGGAGAGCGGGGAAAGCTTGCGGGCAAGGCCGCGCTCATCACCGGCGGCGACAGTGGTATCGGCCGCGCGGTGGCCTATGCTTTTGCGAAAGAGGGCGCGCACATAGCGATTGTATACTATGACGAGGAGCGGGACGCGCAGGAGACGGCGGCGCGGATCGAGGAGATGGGCCGGAAGTGCCGGCTGTTTGCGGGGGATCTGAAAGATCCTGATTTTGCCGGTACATGTGTGCGGGAGACGGCGGAATGTTTCGGCGGTATTGACATTCTGGTCAATAATCATGCGGTGCAGTTTATTCAGAGAAGTATTCTGGATATCAGCAGGGAGCAGCTGGAGACGACTTTCTGCACAAATGTCTTTTCGTACTTCTGGCTGATTCAGAGCGCGCTGCCATATATGAAAGAGGGCGCCAGCATCATCAACACTGCTTCTGTCACCGCCTTTGCGGGCAATAAGGATCTGATCGACTACAGTGCGACAAAGGGCGCGATTGTGGCGCTCACCAGATCGCTTGCCCTGTCACTGGTCGGGCGGGGCATCCGTGTGAATGCGGTCGCGCCGGGCCCGATCTGGACGCCGTTTATTCCGGCCTCGTACTCCGCGGAGGAGGTGCGTACTTTCGGCAGCGGGACGGCGCAGGTGCCCATGATGCGGGCGGGGCAGCCCTGCGAGGTTGCGCCTTGTTATGTATTTCTGGCCTCGGACGACGCGAGCTATATGACGGGGCAGGTGCTGCACCCCAACGGCGGTACGATTGTGGGGTAGAGCGGAATCTGTCATACAAAATACAAAAAAGAAACGTCACAGGACAGCCGACAATCCTGTGACGTTTTTCAAAGCTTGCTCTTTGAAAGCATATCTGTTAAGATATAACTGTTATCTCTGTGATTTCATGAGACAGAATTTTCTGTCGTCGTCGCAGCTTCGCGAAAGATTCCAGAGTGTTTTTGTGAGATAGACAAGAAAGTTTTAGCATGATCGACTTGACAATACGTGCGGCACGTGCTATTTTGAAGGAAAGGAACACTTGAAAGATAAGGAACTACTGCGGATTTTAAAGAAAAACGGTTGGCAGGAAAGACGCATTCAGGGCAGCCATCACATTTTAGAGAAAGATGAGCGGATAGAGGTTGTTCCGATGCATGGAAGAGAGGTGCCTACCGGGCTGTTGAAAAAAATACCGAAACGCACCGGCTTGGAATAAGGAGGAGAGTATGCTGTTTGTGTATCCGGCAATATTTCATGAAGAGGAAGGGAACTACTGGGTGGAATTTCCTGATCTGCCTGGTTGCCAAACCTATGGCGACAGTCTGAATACTACAATGAAGTGTGCGCAGGAAGCGCTTGCAGGATATTTGCTGACACTGTTGTCAGAAGAAAAAAGGATTCCTCCGTCGACGCGTATGCAGGAGATAGAGGTGACAGAACAAGGGTTTTTGACGCTTGTCAGTTGTGATATTAATCAGTATAAAGATACTAAGGCTGTCAAGAAAACGCTGACAATTCCGGCATGGCTGAATGATTTGGCGGTTGAAAGAAACTATAACTTTTCTCAGATTCTGCAGGAGGCGCTGGTGAGCAGGCTGCAGCTTAAGTAAACGCTGCAACCGGCCGATATAGTTAGTGATACACGGAAGTATACGCAGACACACGGAGGTGGGACGGTGCAGGGAATTACGCCGGCAGGCGGATTTGCCGCACGCAGGCCCCGGAACGGAGGCTGTTATGAAAATCGGAGAGGCGCAGCAGATCTACAGGGAGCAGGTCAGAGCTTATCAGGAGCAGAAGCGCACGCTGTCGGAGCGCCTGAAACAGGTGAAAGAACGTCAGGAGATGGCACAGAATGACGAGGAGAAGTCCATGTTCAGCAAGGACGCTGCGGTTCTGGAACTCTCGATCAGAGAACTGAATGAGAAGCAGGAGGAATATCAGGACTATCTGAGTGAGCTGGCGGAGCAGCACAGCGCATACTGGAACGCGGCGGTGGCGGAGCAGCAGGCGGACGCCTATGAGAAGTACGGCGAGGACATGGCCAAGATCATGGAGGTGGCGCGACGCCTCATGAAAGGGGCGCGTGTGCCGCAGGCCGACGAGAAGAAGCTGATGGATTTCAGCTATGAGCTGTATCAGGCTGCCAAGACGACAGGCGAGATGGTACGCCGCCAGAAAGAGCAGGAGGGCAAAGAGGAAGAAGAGTACGGTACGCTCTGGGGCGACGAGGAGAAAAAAGAGTATGAGGATCCGCAGGAGGCGGCGGAGAACGCCACGGCAGCGAACGAGGGACCGGCGCTCGTAAGTCCGGAGGATACGCTGGCAGGCGTGTTCACGGCAGAAGAATAACCGCTGTTATTGCAGCGGCTGTCTGGAACGGAGATGCGAGTGAAGAAAATATTGATCGTGGACGACGACGTCAGCATAGGCAATATGCTGGAAGAAATGTTAAAGAGAGAAGGGTATGCAGTGCTTCGCGCCTATTCCGGCACAGAGGCACTGCTTCTTTTACGCCAAGACAAGCCGGATCTGGCTCTGCTCGATTTGATGCTGCCGGGCATGAGCGGCGAGGAGGTACTGCCGCATCTGCGGGGGATTCCCGTGATTGTGATGAGCGCCAGAGCGGAGGTGGACGACAAGGTAGAACTCCTGCTTGGCGGCGCGGTGGACTATGTCACCAAACCTTTTTCCGGAAAAGAGCTGATGGCGCGGATTGCCGTGCAGCTTCGCGACAGGGAAGAAAAAATTAAATCTGAATTATATTATGAAGAAATTCTGCTAAATACCGCCACAGGACAATGTTTTGCGGCGGGGAAAGAGGTTCGGCTCACCAGGACGGAGTATGCGATCCTCAGGCTGCTTATGGCAAATCCCACGCAGATCGTCGCGAGGTCGGTGATGCTGGAGCGCGTCAGTGAGGACACGCCGGACTGTACGGACAGTTCTCTCAAGGTACATATCAGTCATCTGCGCGCGAAGCTGCGGGAGGCAGCCGGACGTGATGTGATTGAGACGGTCTGGGGCATCGGCTTCCGGCTGCGGAATTTAACGAAATCTTAACACTTTTCTTAACCGCTTTCTTAACCTTTTGGCGTTATGGTTATCACAGGCGCAGACAGGAGAGACACCGAAGCGGTGTCTGGCGGCTGTCCGGCACGGTAGCGTGGACGGCCGCGGGAGATGCACCGGAAGGAGGATGTTTGATGGAAGCGGTATTATCGGTAAACGGGCTGTGCAAGCGCTATCGGCAGGAAAAAGCGCTGGACGGCCTCTCTCTCAGAGTCCCGCAGGGGGCGATCTACGGTCTGGTCGGGCGCAACGGCTCCGGCAAGACCACACTGTTTCGTCTGCTGACGGGTTTACAGAAGCCCACGGGCGGACAATTCACACTGTACGGCATCAGCAATGAGGACAAGGAGATGATAAAGGCGAGGCGGCGCATCGGCGCGATTGTCGAGGCGCCGGCGCTGTACGGCAGCATGAACGCTATGGATAACATACGTTATCAGTATCGTACACTTGGATTGCCTTCGGACCGGAACATCGGGGAACTGCTTGCGCTGGTGGGCTTGCAGGATGCGGGCAGTAAGGCTGTGAAAAATTTTTCTCTGGGAATGCGGCAGAGGCTGGGAATCGCCGTCGCGCTGGCGGGGGAACCGGATTTTCTGCTGTTGGATGAGCCGATCAACGGATTGGATCCGCAGGGGATTATCGAGATTCGCGAACTGTTGCTTAGGCTGAACAGAGAGCGGCGGACGACGATCCTGATCTCCAGCCATATTCTGGAGGAGCTGTCCAAGCTGGCGACGCACTATGGCTTCATCGACCGCGGGCATATGCTGAAAGAACTGACCGCGCCGGAGTTGGAGGCGGCCTGCCGCAAGTCTCTGCGGCTGACGGTATCGGATGCCGGAAAACTGGCGACGGTGCTGGACGGCATGCAGGCCTCCTATTGCGTTCTGCCGGAGAGTACGGCGGAAGTGTACAGCGAGGTGTCGATTACCGGGCTCGTCACGGCGCTTTCCGCGGCGGGCTGTGAGGTGCTTTCCCTGCAGGAGCGGGAGGAGAGTCTGGAGAGCTATTATATCAGGCTGATCGGAGGTGGCGGAGATGAGTAGACTGTTTTGGGCTAATATGATGAGACTTGGTAAAAGCCGCATTTTCCTCGTGGGAGAGTTGTTCGCGGCGGGATATGCGCTTCTCGTATACGGCAGCGCCGTAAGCACATTGAAGAGCGGCAGGACGATTGCGGGCTGGAATATGTATCTCTTCAACGTGCTGCTGGTGATCGGCATCGCCGTCGCGGTGTTTGACGCGGTATTCCTGCACGCGGAGTACGGGCAGGGGACGGTGCGCAACAAACTGGCGACAGGAGCCCGGCGCCGGGACGTTTATCTGGCGAACTATGCCGTGTGTGCGCTGGCCGGGCTGTGCATGTACGCCACTTATCTGCTGTGCGGATTTCTGCTGGGGCTTGTGCTGGTCGGCCCGGAGACGCTGCGGGTCGCGGCGCCGGCACAGGGAATTTTCTTCGGTATTGTCGCCGTCGCAGGATATACGGCGCTTGGCGTGTCTGTGGAGATGCTGATTGCGAACAAGAGTGTCTCCATGGCGGTCAGCCTGGTCGGCACAGGGCTGCTTCTGCTGCTCGGCATGAGCTGCTATGCGAAGCTGGTCAATCTGGGCGAACAGGCAGGGTTTGGGTGGCGCCTGATCGAGATGTTCGATCCCGCCGCGGTGTGCTTCTATGTGGTGGCCGCGGACAGGCCGCTGTCCGCGCACGTGGTGTTTGCGCTCCTCATAGAGGCGGCGTGCCTGACCGGAATCGGCGCACACTGTTTTGCCGAAAAGGATATACAGTAGGATATCGGGTACAGTGATACAGGGAAGGAGCGGCTATGAGTGTGGGTGTCTGGACTTGGGTTCTGTGGGGATTGTGGCTGGCGGTGACAGCGGCGCTGTGTCTTAAGATTGCGCTGCTGCGGCTCGCCGCGCGGGAAATCCGGGAGGGTATCCGCGACAGGCTTGGGGCGGACACTAACACGCTGCTCACTGTCGGCAGCCGCGACAGGGCCATGCGCGCGCTGGCGGAGGAGTTAAATGAGGAACTGCGCGCGCTGCGCCGTCAAAGACGTCGCTATGAGCAGGGCAATCTGGCGCTGAAAGAGGCCGTCACGAACATCTCCCATGATATTCGGACGCCCCTGACGGCGATCAGCGGCTATCTGGAGTTGTTGGAGAGAGAAGAAAAAAGCGAAAATATCGATCGTTATCTAAAGATTATCAGGGAGAGGACGGAGACGCTCAGCCGGCTGACGGAAGAGCTTTTCCTCTATACGGTGGCGGTGTCGGCCGGGGAGGATGGCGAAGCGCGCAGGCCGCTGCAGGGTACGGCGGACGGCAGGGTGCCGGGCGCGGTAAAAGGCGGAGAGAGGAACAGGGAGAAAGATGACGGTGGAGAGACAGCCGCGGATCTGCGCAGCGTGCTGGAGGAGAGCGTGCTGGCAGAATACGGGGCTTTGTCCCTGCGAGGGATCGAGCCGGAGCTTCATCTGCCGGAAACAGAAGTTAAATGTAGAATTAATATAAGAATAACAAGCCGTATTTTTGAAAATATCCTGAATAATGCGTTGAAGTACAGTGACGGCGACCTTAAGATCACGCTGGACGAGCGCGGCGAGGTGATTTTTGCCAATCATGCTGCGGCATTAGATGAGGTGCAGGTGGGGAGGCTGTTTGACCGGTTCTATACGGTGGAGAATGGGAAGACTGCCACCGGGCTGGGGCTGGCCATTGCCAGGGAACTGACAGAGCAGAGCGGCGGCAGCATCGGCGCGTGGTACGCGGAGGGGATGCTGTATCTGCGGGTGCGGTTCCCGCTCGCCCCAATATCCTTGCGCGGCTTGTAATTGCGGCCGCGGGCGCTTTGGACCGCCGCCGGGCAGCGCTGTCCTCAGAGCCATCCGCCGTCAGTAGATTGTCTCCACATCCGTGAGCTCGTTATTCTCCACACGGAAGCGCCAGACGGAGTGGCCGGGAAGTCTGTGCTCCGTCAGGTAGTAGGCGCCGTCTATGGCAGTGATATAGTAGGGCGTGCCGCCGCCGATAAAAGTCTCGTAGATGTCTTCATATTCTCCGGCCGTCAGCCCCGACAGGCTGCGTGTGCGCACAATCGTGGCGTAGTCCTGGTTTCCGGTGATATCCGTGGATATGGTGAGGTAATAGTAGTCCTGAATTTTGGTGAGCTGGATCATGCCCGCCATCGTGTCGGGGACGGGGTAAGTCTCTTTGATCTCGAAAGTATCAAGATCGGCGCACAGGATGCTGGCATTGCCCGAGACAAACCAGATCCCGTCATCCATGATGGTAAAAGAACGGACATAGACGCCGTCGAGCTGCTCGATACGGCGGATTTCGCTCAAATACATGCGGCTGCCGTTCTCTTCACGGCGAAACAGATACATCTCTCCACTCATGGAACTCCATGCGTAGAACGTGTCCGTGGGTTCGTCATAGACGATATAGTGCGGCCTGTCGCCGATATTCGGAAAGGTCTGCGTGTGGACGAAGACATCGCCTTGCCGCTCGAATACGAGGATGCGGTTGTTCTCCGTGTCGTCGGCCAGATATGCCGTGCCGTCCCCCGCGATGGTGTGGCCTTTGTCGATTTCATCCGTCAGCACCAGCCAGTCCGTCAGCGGATCGGTCAGGTTGTCGTGGTAGATGATCTGGTTATGGTAGCAGTCTACCAGAAAGTAAAGATCGCCTATTTTTGTGAGGTAGGTAGGCACGCTGAGGTCTGTATACGGATTGGGCGCAGGAGGCGCCGGACTGTCGGGGAGCGTTTCGGGGACAGAGTAGGAGAGGACAGGATCGTCGCTTTCCTGTGTTCCGCTGTCTGTACGCGGCGCAAAGACAGCCAGGCTGCCTGCGAGGGCAAGCAGAAAGAGGCTGCCTGCCGCCGTTATGATGATCTTAAGCTTCTTTTTCTTCTGCATGGGAATCTCCGCATTCTTTTTTTCTATTATAGTCTGTCTGTTTTCAAAAGCCAACCTGAAAAAGGCATCTTTTATCGGACGGAGGAGTGTGGTAAGATGAAACGGAAAGCTGTGCCGGGCGGCACGGAAGCCTGCGGAATCCGCAAAGGAGAATGAAAACGGGACAGGAGGAGACAAGCGTGAAAAAAAGGGGATTGGCCGTACTGATGACGGCCGCGCTGCTTGCGGGGACGCTCGCTGCCTGCGGCGGACAGGAGGAGAGCGCAAAGCCTGAGAATGCGTTGTCGGCGGATCACGACAGCGTGCAGAAGACGGAGGAGACGCAGGAAAAGGGCAGGGACGCGGCAGAGGATGAGGAGACGGCAGCCGGGCAGGCAGGCGCGGCGCTGTCCACGGGCGAGATCGAGGTGCGCGCCAGAGACGCGGAGGTGGTGCCCGATACAGAGCCTTACGAGGTGGCGGCGGATCTGAGCAATATCGACAACCTGTGGCAGTTTGAGGACTGGCTGGCGGAGGGAGAACAGGGGCGTATGCTGGCAGAGCAGGGCTTCTGTGTCACGGGTGATTACGGCAATGAATTTTTCGAGCAGTATGAGTGGAACCGCTATGACCAGATTGCCAGTTTTGTGACAGTGGATTCGCTGATGCACACCTATCATCTCTATTTTTCCTATCTGTTAAAGGAAATCGAGCGGGACGAACTGGCGGACCGCGTGAGCAGACTGAGTGAGAAGATGCTGGCGGACAGCCTGGCCTGCTATGAAGAATTGCAGGGGACGGTGTGGGAGGATGCCGCCGCGCGCGATGTGGCTTTTTTCGCAGTCGGGGCGAAACTGCTTGACGATGGCGTGGAGATTCCTGCCTGTGCGGCGGAGACGGCGTCTTATGAGCTGGAGCGGATAGAAGAGGCGGCGGGAATTGCCGAATCTGCGCTCACGGGCCTGAATGAAGACTATACCCAGTATATCCCCCGCGGCTACTATGCGGGAGACGAGAGGATGGAGGCGTATTTCCGGGCGATGATGTGGTATGGCAGGTGTTCGTTCCCGCAGGAGGACGAAAGGATGGACAGAAGCGCCCTGCTGATTACGCAGATGCTGTCGGAGGACGAGGAGGCATATGCGTTGTGGCAGTTCGTGTACGAGGTGACCGCTTTCTTCGCGGGAGCGAGCGAAGATCCCGGCGTAAACGAATATCTGCCGATTCTGCGGGAGGCATATGGCGATGAAATCTCCGTCGGCGGACTTTTGGAGGATGAGACGGCTTTTGCGCTTTTCCACCGGAGGACAGGGGAACTTCCGCCGCCGCAGATCTATACGGTTCCGGTGTGGGAAGACGAGGAGAACGTGATTCCGGGCTTCCGTTTCATGGGACAGCGTTTTACGGTGGACGCGGCCATTATGCAGAAACTGGTCTACCGCAGCGTCCGGGAGGACGGTCAGGGGCAGCGCCGTATGCTGCCGGATGTACTGGACGTCCCGGCGGCGCTGGGCAGCGACGTGGCGCTGCAGATCCTGGAGGAGCGGGGCGACACGGATTACGAGGACTATACGGCGCATATGGAAGAATTGCGGGAGACGTTCTCGCAGGAGAATGAGACGCTCTGGTCGGGCAGCCTGTATGCGGGGTGGCTGAACACGCTCCGCCCGCTCCTGGAAGTCAAAGGCGAGGGCTATCCGACGTTCATGCAGGGCGAACAGTGGGCGCGGAAAGACCTGGAATGCTTTGCGGGCAGCTACGCGGAGCTGAAGCACGACACAATCCTCTATACCAAGCAGGTCATGGCCGAGATGGGAGGAGACGGCTGGGAGCGGGAGACGGATGACAGAGGCTACGCGGAGCCGGAGCCTGCGGTGTATGCCCGCTTCGCCGAGCTGGCCGACCGCACGGCCGCAGGGCTGCAGAGATACGGAATGCTGACCGGCGATGCGCAGGAGGATCTGGCGCGTCTTTCGCAGATCGCGGACACACTGCTGGAAATCTCGAAGAAGGAACTGCGGGACGAGACGCTGACGGAGGAAGAGTATGAATTCATCAGGGGTTACGGCGGCAGCATTGAGCATTTCTGGACGGAGGTGACTGCGGAGAACAGCGGGGAGGGTGTCAGCACCATGGAATGTCCCTCCGCGGTGGTGGCGGATATCGCCACGAACCCCAACGGGGAGGTGCTGGAGATGGGAACGGGCCGTCCTTCCCGGATTCGCGTGATTGTGCGGGTGGACGGCAAGCTGAAGATTGCGCAGGGAAGCGTCTACAGCTTCTATCAGTTCCCATGGCCCATGGAGAACAGGCTCACCGACGAAAAGTGGCGGCAGATGCTGGCCATCATGCCGAATGAGGAGGGCATGTACGAACAGACGGACCTGTCGGACATGAAGCCGGCCTGGACGACAGGCTACCGCACGGAGAAATAACGGCGCGGCAGACGGACTGTGAGGAGAGCGGGAAGTGTTTCGGGAGCGGAAGTACGGCGGATTTCGAAAAAGACTGATACAGATCGCGGCGCTTGTGCTGTGCCTCGCAGCTGTGGCGCTGCCCGCCGGGCGGCGGAGCGGCCGTTTTCTGCCGGATTGGATTGACTGGCAGAGCGGCAGTATTGTCGATGCGTCGGGACGATACAGGACGGTACTGAAGCGGGGAATGGCCAGATTGGATTATGACAACAATGTCATATGGAAGACGCCGCGGAAACTCAAAGTGCAGGACGCGCATTTTGCCGATGTGGACGGAGACGGGGCGGACGAGCTGGTGCTGCTCTGCTGGAAAGTAGGGCGTTTCGGGCAGAGCCGTCCCTTCTGGGTGGAGGAGGATGAGAAAAGCTGGTCGCAGCATATTTTCGTCTATACGTGCGTGGACGGCGCGGTCAGGCCGAAATGGCAGTCCTCTTATATCGGTGTGGATGTGGCGGCACTGGCGGTGCGGGGCGGAGCAAAACAGGATGGAGACACAGCAGCGGCAGACGTGGAGAGGGCCGAAAGCGGAGGCAGGGATGCGGCAGCTGTGAATAGAACGGCGCGGGCGGACCGGCGGCAGCGGCTCCTCATCACGGACACGGACGGCGGCATCGGCAGCTGGGTGTGGGATTCATGGGGCTTTGTCCGGGAGGATACGGACATTTCCTTTACGGTTTTCGGAGATCTTCTGATTCATGAGCCCATCTGGCGCTACGGGCTGGAGAAGCGGGACGGCTGTTTTGATTTTCTGTTTGCGGACAGCGGTGTGCGGCGGATGATCGAAGAAAGCGACATTTGTGTCATCAATCAGGAGACGCCGCTTGCGGATGACCCCGCGGATTACGGGGATTATCCGAGATTCGGCGTGCCCGTCGGCGTGGGGCAGGCTGTGGCCGACGCCGGTTTTGACGCCGTGACATACGCCACGAACCACGCCCTGGACTTGGGCCCGGAGGGCGCGAGATTTACGGAGCAATACTATGTGTCGCGCGGTGTGCGCTGTCTGGGACTGCGGCCGGAGGACGTCGGAGAGAGGACGGCGGGCGGACAGGGCGCAGACGATTGCGCCTATACGCTGATTGTGCGGGGCGGCGCGCGGATCGCCCTTTTCAACTACACCTATGGCGTGAACGGCGACGCGGAGCCGGGAGAGCCGAATGGTACCGTGTATGTGCTGGACGATGAGGCGCGGGTCAGGCGGCAGCTTGCAAAGGCCCGCACGGAGGCGGATATCGTCATTGTGTTTGTCCATTGGGGGACGGAGTATGCCGAAGAGGCAGACGAGGAACAGCGCCGGTGGGCGGAGATTTTCCTGGAGAGCGGCGTGGATGTGACGGTCGGCGCGCATCCCCATGTGCTGCAGCCCTGCGAGACGCTGCGGAGCGAGAGCGGGCGGGAGATGACAGTCTGGTATTCTGTTGGCAACTACGTCAGCGCCCAGCGGGAAGTAAGCTGTGTGAAAGGCGGGGCGGCGCAGTTTACCGTGTCGCTCACGGCGCAGGGCTACCGCGTCACGGACTGCGCGCTCCGGCCGCTTGCCATCACGCGCGAGGCGGACGGCGCTTACACGGTAGAGCCCGCGGAGGATTTGCTGCCCTGAGGCAAGTCCGTGCTTTTCAGGGCAGGATATTTGTGGTAAACTATTCACGTAAGCAGCGCAGATGAAGGAGGCAGGGCGTATGGATAACTATGTAATTGCGATTGGACGCGGTTTCGGCAGCGGCGGCAAGGCGATCGGCGTGCAGCTGGCCGGAGAACTGGGGATTCCGTGTTATGAGAAGCAGCTGTTGGATATGGCTTCGGAGTACAGCGGCATCAACAAGAAGCTGTTCGCCGAGGTGGACGAGAAGCTGCGCGGCAGTTACGCCATGAAGCATCTGATGAAGATTCCCTACACTTATGTGGTGGAGCCGCGGGACAAGGAATTTACGTCGGACATCAACCTCTTTAACATCCAGTCCGAGATCATCCGGGAGCTGGCCAAGACGGAGTCTTTCGTGGTGATCGGCAAGTGCGCGGACTATGTGCTTAAGGATCAGCCCAACGTCGTCAGCGTCTATGTGGAAGCGCCGGAAAAAGATTGCATAGCGACTGTTATGGATCGGATGCAGGTGTCTGAAAGCCGGGCGAAAGAGCTGGTGCACAAGACGGACAAATACCGCGCCGACTACTATAAATACTATACCAGAGGAAAGAACTGGAAAGATCCGTTAAATTACGATTTGATGCTCAACAGTTCCAAAATTGGCTGGGATAATTGCGTAAAACTGATCAAAGAGTATGTGAAACTGAAATTGAGTTAAATCAGGATTAAACACAATCCTGAGAAGAGAAAGGGACAGATAACACTTATGGAAGACATGAAATTTGCGATCCTGATCGACACGGACAATATTTCTTCCAAATATATTGCCGCGATCATGGATGAGATGACCAAGCACGGCGTCGTGACGTACCGCAGAGCTTACGGGGACTGGACAAGCACGCACGCCAAGGGGTGGAAGACGAAACTGATGGAGAATTCCATCACACCGATGCAGCAGTTCAGCAATACGGTGGGCAAGAACGCGACGGATTCCACGCTGATCATCGACGCGATGGACATACTGTACACCGGCAATGTGGACGGTTTCTGCATCGTGTCGAGTGACGGTGATTTTACGAGACTGGCCATCCGGCTCAGGGAGTCGGGTATGGTGGTCGTGGGAATGGGCGAGGAGAAGACCCCGCGTTCTTTCCGGACGGCCTGCTCGCAGTTCACCGTTCTGGAGAATCTGATCGACGAGGATGAGGAGGAGCTGGAAGCCGGCAAGGAGAATGCGCGGTCCGCGGGCAGCGCCGCGGGCAAGGGTGCAAAGAGCAGAAAGAGCGGCGCGAAAGGCGGCGACAAGGAATCGGCGTCCATCAGCAAGGAAGTGATCGAGAACGCGATCATCAGCATTATCACGGAGAATGAGAACAAGGATAAGAAGACGGGCCTCGGGGAGATCGGCAGCAGGCTCTTAAACAAATATCCCGATTTCGATGTGCGCAACTACGGCTACAGCCTGCTGTCCCGCTTTCTGGAGGAGATTCCGAGCCTGAAGCTGGTCAAAAATAACACCAGTCTCAATGTGGAGCTGGCGACGACCATGGAGACGGCGGAGGAAGTCGCCGACTATATCAAGACGCTGCTGCGGGAGCAGGGGAGAAACGGTCTGCGCGTCAGTGAACTGAGCAACAGCGTACACCAGAAATACACGCGCTTCAAGCCCAAGAACTACGGATATTCACAGTTTACCAAGTTCCTGCAGGCGATTCCGGAGCTGGAGCTGTACGGGGATGTCAACGCCAGAGAAGTGCGGTTCAGAGAAGTGCGGTTCGCGGAGGAGATATAATTGGAGGACAGGCAGTACAATGTGACGTTCTGTATTTTGTCGGCACTTGCGATTGTCATGGTGGTGGCGGGACACGCGGGCTGCGAGGTCATGACTCTGGGCGGCCTGTTCCCGTACTATTCCTTTCACATACCGCTGTTTATGTTTATTTCGGGATATTTCTATCGGGAGTCTGAGGAGGAACATCCCCTTTCCTATATCAGAAAAAAGGTGCGTCGCCTGCTTCTCCCTTATCTGCTCTGGAATTTGGCCTACGGCCTGCTGTCGTGGGCGCTTCGCGCGATCGGTTTCTCGATGGGGGAGAGCATCAGCCTGCGGACGCTTTTCATCGATCCTTTTCTGCACGGCTACCAGTATATATACAATTATGCCGCCTGGTTTGTGCCTGTGCTGTTTGTCGTGGAGCTGCTGAATCTGGCTGCCAGACTTGTGCTTCGGCGGCTGATGAAGTTTCGTGCCGCGGGCGACGGTCTTGTCGAGTGGATCATGCTGGCCGGCAGTCTGCTCGTCGGCATGGCGGTGGTACAGCTGGCTATAGGCGGCCATGTCTGGGGGCTCTATCGGGCGCCGGGGCGGATTCTCTTCCTGTTTCCGTGTTTTCAGATGGGGCGTTTCTACCGCGTCAGGCTGGAACGGTACGACAGCCTCGGCAATCTGCCTTATTTCGCTATTGTGGTGGGTGTGCAGGCGCTTCTTGGCATCTGCTGTAACGGGCTGGCTTTCGGGAGCGTGTGGTGCAGCGGTTTTGCCAACGGTCCGGTCATACCATATGTGACATCTGTGTCAGGAATAGCGTTCTGGCTGCGGATTGCGAAAGTTCTCACGCCGGTGCTCGGTGAAAGCCGGGCTGTGCGCTTTCTGGGGCAGAATACCTACGCGGTGATGATGCACCATGTTCTCGCCTTTATGCTGGTCAAGGCCGTGATCGCGGGCGCCGCGGCTTTCACGGGGCTGTGCGGAGACTTTGATTTTGCGCAGTTTTACGGCAACATTGATTATTATTATCTCGTCCGCGGCGCGGAACAGTTCCGGCTGGTCTATCTGGCTGCGGGCATTGTACTGCCGCTGGGCATACAGTACGGTCTGCGCGGGATTGGAAATCGGTTTGCAATCCGCAGGTGAGTGTGCTACGCTGAAACTACGTGTCCGGCGCTGTCGGGAGAATACGGCGTCGGGAAAGAGGTAAGGAAATGGGATATTGTTCTTTTTATCATACAGGCGCGCCGGAAAGTCTGCAGGCGGCGGCTGCCCTGCTCATTCTGGCGGTTTTGCCGGGGATTTGGCTGTGCTTTGTGCGCGGCTGTACGGTGCGTGTCTATAATTGGAACGGCAGCAGATACTGTTATCTGGGGCGGGCTCTGATCCGCAGAAACGGCGGCGGGTATCTCGTGTGTCTGCGGGAGCGCATGGCGGATTTGTCCTGCACGACATTGTACCGCCTCTGCCCCTCCCGGCATTTCGTGCGGAAGAACCGCTATGCGGATCTGGAGTTTCGGGCCGGGCGGACGAGGAGTCTGCTGCATGTGGACGGGCGCATGGAACAGTCGGCCTATTACAGATAAGAGGGAGCTTGGGCATGGTCACGGTCAGTCTGTGTATGATTGTCAAGAATGAAGAGAGGGTTCTGGCGCGCTGTCTGGACAGCGTCGCCGGTCTGATGGACGAGATCATTATCGTGGATACCGGTTCCACGGATGCGACGAAGCGGATCGCGGCCGGGTACACGGACAAGATCTACGATTTCGCATGGACGGGTGATTTCTCTGCCGCCAGAAATTTCGCTTTCTCCAAGGCGGGCATGGACTATATCTACTCCGCGGACGCGGACGAGGTCCTGGATGCGGAGAACAGGGAGGCTTTTCGGCGGCTTAAGGAGACGCTTCTTCAGGAGATCGACATCGTGCAGATGTACTATGCCAATCAGCTGGAGAGCGGCACGATCTACAATTACGACAGGGAATTGCGGCCGAAACTGTTTAAGCGGCTGCGCACATTCTGCTGGACCGGCGCGATTCACGAACAGGTACGGCTGGAGCCTGTTATTTATGACAGTGATGTTGAGATCCTGCACATGCCGGAGCACAACCACAAGGACAGGGATCTGGCGGCCTTTCAGCGCATGGTAAAGGACGGCGTCAGACTGGATAAGAGACTGCACGGCATCTATGCCAAAGAGCTTTTTATCTCCGGCGAGGATGCGGATTTCGCCGCCGCGAGAGATTTTTTCCGACAGTCATGTCAGGATACTGAGCGGGGCGAGGACGAGATCAAGGAGGCGGCGTGCGTGGCGGCGCGGGCGGCCAGGCTGTGCGGCGATACGGAAGATTTCTTCAAGTATGCCGTGAAAGTGATTGCCTGCGAGGGCTGTGCGGAGATCTGCTGTGAGCTGGGCGAGTATTACCGTGAAAAACAGGATATGGACGAGGCGATTGTCTGGTTCTATAATGGAGCTTACGAGACGGAGAGTATATTGGATATTCGCAGAAACGGCGAGATTCCGCTGCGGGGCCTGGCAGACTGTTACCGTGCCGTTGGGAATGCCGGGCAGGCGGCGGTCTATGACGGGCAGGCCGACGAGCGGGCGCGGGAGCGGAAAGAGCAGACATGACGGAAGCGGTGTCGGCAGGCAAGACGGACACGAGGCGGACGGTTGACAGAGAGGAAAACGGCATGAAATGGGAAGAAAATGTGCGCAGGGTGGTTCCCTACACGGCGGGTGAGCAGCCGAGGCGCGAGGGTGTGATCAAGCTGAATACCAATGAGAATCCTTATCCGCCCGCACCGGGTGTGCAGGGCGCGATCGCCGCGCTCGACGCGGAGCAGCTGCGTCTTTACCCGGCCTTTCCGGAGAAGACGGAACTGGCGCGGGAACTGGCGGCGTATTATGGGATCGGCACGGATCAGATTTTTATCGGCGTCGGGTCTGACGATGTGCTCTGTCAGGCGTTTGTGACTTTTTTTAACGCCGACAGGCCGATTCTTTTTCCGGATATCACTTACTCTTTCTATGACGTCTGGGCGGATCTGTACCGGATCCCCTACAGGAAGCAGCCGCTCGACGAGGCTTTTCGGATCCGCAGGGAAGATTATATCGAGGGAAAGAGCGGCGTCGCCTGCGGAGGCATTGTCTTTCCCAACCCCAATGCGCCGACGGGAGTGCTGATGCCTGTGGACGGGATAGAGGAGATTGTCGCCGCCAACCGGGACGTGGTGGTGATCGTGGATGAGGCCTATATTGACTTCGGCGGGGAGAGCTGCCTGAAGCTCATCGATCGGTACGACAATCTGCTGGTGGTGCAGACATTCTCGAAATCGCGCTCCATGGCGGGGGTACGGATCGGCTATGCCATGGGAAATCCGAAACTGATCGGCTACTTAAACGATGTCAAGTATTCGGTCAATTCCTACACCATGAACTATCCGGCGCTGCAGCTGGGCGCGGCGGCCGTGCGCGACGCCGCTTATTTTCAGGAGTGCTGCGGCAGGATTGTGAAGACCCGCGAGCGGGCAAAAGAGGAACTTAGGCGTCTGGGCTTTACATTCACGGATTCCTGCGCCAATTTTCTCTTCGCCAGCCACAGGAGCGTGCCGGCGAGGGAAATCTTCGAGCGGCTGAAAGAAAATGACATATATGTCAGATATTGGAACAAGGAGAGGATAGACAACTATCTGCGCATCACGATAGGCACCGATGAGCAGATGGAGGCGCTGTATGCGGCGCTTGCCGGCATATGCGGCCCGGGGCTTTGACGGATTCGACGGCTGCTCATCATCTGCCGGGACGATGCCAAAGCGTCTGTGTGCCGGGTCGGGTGGTTTCGCGCGCCGGGATCAAGTTTTGGCGGGAAAAGACATATACTATACGGTAGTGACAGGCCGATGCGGCATAGATTGACGAAAGGATAACGGGTAAAGACGGTATGGAAAAATTAGCGGCGGCGTTTGCGGCCACACTGGGCAAATATGTATCGAAAGAGATCGTGGTGTTCATCATCTCGATGATACCGATTCTGGAGCTGCGGGGCGGCCTGATCGTATCTAAGCTGCTGGCGGTTCCGATCACGACGGCGATTCCGCTGTGCATTATCGGGAATATTATTCCGATTCCCTTTATTCTGCTCTTTATCAGGCAGATTTTCAAGTGGCTTAAGAAGATCAGTCTCTTTCGCGGGCTGATCGAGAAGCTGGAGAAGCGCGCCATGGGCAAGAGCGACAGCATCAAAAAGTATGAGTTCTGGGGACTGGTGCTCTTCGTGGGGATTCCGCTGCCGGGTACGGGCGCATGGACAGGGTCTCTGATCGCGGCGCTTCTGGAGATTGATTTTAAAAAGGCGATTCTTGCGGAGCTTCTCGGCATCGCCATAGCGACGGTCATCATGTCGATTCTGTCCTACGGGCTTCTGGGAGCGCTGCTGGGATAGCGACGGGACCGGCGTGCAGCGGCGCGCCGAAACGGAACGGACGATGGATAAGAAGAAAAAAAGATCGGTTATCATAATCTGTGTGTGTGTCCTCGCGGCGCTCACGGTTTTTGCGGCAGCGCTTTTGGTGCGTCTGCGTGCCGCACAGAGCGGCAACCTCGCCCGCAGGCGCGGCGTCGTCGCCACCTCCGACAGCAGTGAGAACGAAGAACTGACCGCGGACAAGGCGATTGACGGCGACGATACGGACCGCGCTTCCCGCTGGTCCAGTGAGAATGACAGGGAGGACGCCTCTCACTATATTGAACTGGAATTTCCGGAAGAAATTTCAGTTTCTTTTGTTGTCCTGAAATGGGAGCGCAGGAATGCCGTCTCCTATGCGCTGGAGGGCTCCATGAACGGGGAGGACTGGGGGACGCTGGCCGCTTTTGACACCGCGCCGGAGACGAAAGAGCAGGAGATTGCGCTGGATAAGCCTGCGCGGGTCAGATATCTGCGCCTCAGGGTCTTTGCGGTGTCCGAGAGAGCAGAGGATTATTCCGATCTTTATCAAAACGTCTCCCTCTATGAGTTTGAGGTCTACGCGGACAAGCCCGCCGCTTATCTGCTGGGCGAACCGTCCGTCGGCACGGCGGCGGAGGGCGGCAGATATCTGATTATGCCGGAGGCGCCGGACGGCTATGAAGTCTCGTATCTGGGCGCGGATTATGAGCAGGTGGTCGGTGCGGACGGCACGGTCTATCCGAACATTCAGGATAAAGAGGTGACGGTGGGTTTTCGGGTGACGAGCAAAAGCGATCCGGCTGACACGAGAGAAGTCGCCCGAACGATTACGGTGTCTGCGGACGGCACTGCCGGGAGCGGCGCGGCGGAGGCGGAATTTGCCGAAGCGCAGGAACTGCAGTACAACGAGTGCCCGCAGGTGATTCCGGCGCTGGCGGAGTGGCGCGGCGGACAGGGGGAGCTGAGACTGGCGGAATCGGGCAGCCTGCGGATTGTGGCGGAGGCCGGGACCGGTCTGTGGCGTGTGGCGGAGCTGATGGCAAAAGAGTGCGGCGCACTTGCGCCGGACGGCGTGCGGGTTGAGGAGGGCGGTCCGCAGGATGTGCGCGAGGGCGATCTGTACTTGTGCTATGCGGATGAGACGGCCGGGCTGGGAGCGGAGGGTTATACCTGCGATATAAGTGACAAATGTGTCATAAAGGCGGAGACGGATACGGGGGCGCGCTGGGGGACAGTGACGCTTCTGCAGCTCCTCTCGCAGAGTTATGCGCGGTCGGGAGAGTGTATTCTCCCGAAAGGACAGATTCGGGACTATCCGCTCTACGCGGTGCGGGGCTTCGGCATCGACGTGGCGCGCAAAGCAGTCTCCATGGAGACGCTGTATGCCATTCTGGAAGAAATGTCTCTTTATAAGATGAATGATCTGTCGATTCACTTAAATGACAACGTGATCTTAAGCACCAGCGGTCTTGCGGATTCCCGGGAGAGCGCCATGACGGCTCAGAGCGCTTTCCGGCTGGAATCCGGCATCGCGAATGACAGCGGGGCACGGCTGACGGCGGAGGACTACGCATATACGAAAGAGGAGTTCGCCCGCCTGATTGAGGCGGCGAAAGATTACGGCGTGACGGTGGTGCCGGAGATCGACACGCCGGCGCATTCCCTGTCTGTGACGAAGCTGTATCCTGACTATGCGCTGGGGGACAGACCGGATGCGTCGGATCAGATTGACCTGGGCAATGCGGATGCGGTGTCGCTTGTCAGGGAGATCTGGCAGGAGGCGCTTGCCGGGGAGAATGCGGCATTTGCCGGCGCGCGGATCGTCAATATCGGCATGGACGAATACTACGGCGACGGTGAGCAGTACCGCGTTTACGCGGATGAAATGGCGGACATGGTGCGCGCCGAGGGCAAGACCGTGCGCATGTGGGGCAGTCTGAGCAATATGTCGGGCAGCACGATGCCGGATGCCGCCGGCCTGCAGATGAATCTGTGGAGTACGGTCTGGGCCGATCCGCTGGAGATGTATGAGGCCGGCTATTCGCTCATCAACATGCAGAACAATCACTTGTATATCATTCCCGGCGGTGGCTATGATGATCTGGACAACGGGGAACTGTATGACATCTGGGCTCCGAACAGATTCTACGACTATGACGCGATGGAGATCGTTCCGCGCTACTCGCCGCAGATGCTGGGGGCGGCCTATATGATCTGGAACGATATGGCCGGCAGGCTCGACATGGGTATCGGCGAGTACGATTTGTATACGCGCTTTGAGGGACCGCTGGCGGTATTGAGCGGCAAGCTGTGGGGAGAGACGGCGTCGGGGTACGGCGCGTTTGCCAGACAGGCGTCGGAGACGGCGGAGGCCCTGCACAGCATCAGCGGACGCACGAATGTCCTCTATGGCGACGATGTCGGGATCGAGCCGGTCTGCGAGGTGCGGATCGACGTGTGCCTGGACGAGGACGCTGCGGGGGAACAGGTGATCGCGGAGAGCGATGCCGCCTACGGTGAGTGGGCTTTCTATGCGGCGGCGCCGGAGAGCGGCAGAGTCGGCTTTGCCAGAGAGGGCAGGCGGTACGAGTGGGACTATACCCTTCCCAGAGGGGAGACGGTCAGCCTTTCCGTCGTGTGTGAAGCGGGGAAGACGACGCTCTATGTGGGCGGTGCGAGCGTCGGTACGCTGGGAAGCGATCAGCCGTTTGAAGAGCACGCTACTTTTGTTTTCCCGATACAGCGGATCGGGGAGGCGACAGGGCAATTCCAGGGAGAGATATCGCTGTTTCGCTGGAAAGACCGGGACGGCGGGGAACACGAACTGCCAGGCGGCGTGCAGGACGCGACGGACTGACGCGGCTGCGAGGACGGACTGCGGCGGACTGATACTGTGATGAGGACGGTGCGAGGCGGAGACGGCATGGCAGGAGGGAAAGGATAGAAAAGATGGCGGAGGCATACACGGATTTTGCGCAGGTCTACGATATCTTTATGGACGATATACCCTATGAGGATTGGTGCGGACAGCTGGCCGCCCTGCTGGAAAAATACGGGGACGGTGTGGCGGCGGGCGCCATATCCGAGAACCTGCAGCAGGAGCGCAATACGATTCTGGATCTGGGGTGCGGCACAGGCACGCTGACGGAGCTGCTGGCCGGTCGCGGCTATGACATGATCGGTATCGACAGCGCTCCGGAAATGCTGCAGATCGCGATGGAGAAGAGGGATCGTTCCGGCTCCGATATTCTCTATCTGCAGCAGGATATGCGGTCGTTTGAGCTGTACGGCGCGGTGGGTGCGGTGGTCAGTGTGTGCGACAGCGTCAACTATCTGCTCAAGGAGGAGGATGTGGTGCAGACCTTTCGGCTGGTATGCAATTATCTGCTGCCCGGCGGGCTCTTTCTCTTCGATTTCAATACGGTGTACAAGTATGCGGTCGTGATCGGCGATGCCACCATCGCGGAGAACCGGGAGGCGTGCAGCTTTATCTGGGACAACTATTATCATGAAGAGGAGCAGATCAACGAGTACGACCTGACGATTTTTGTACAGGAGAGAGAAAAGAAAGCGCTGTACCGGCGGTTTCAGGAGACGCACTATCAGCGCGGGTATACCCTGGCACAGATGCGCGCTTATCTGGAGCGGGCCGGTCTGACAGTTCTGGAGGCTTCGGATGCCGACACGCATGGGGCAGTCACGGACGTGAGCGAGCGCATCCGCATCGCGGCGCGAAGACCGGGGCACGCCGGATGAGGGCAGACCGGCGGGAAAAGAGAGGAGTGTGAAAAATCACACTGATGTGCTGATTGTTTCACTGAACGAACTTTGTTCGTTCGGGAGTTTGTGTTGGAGCGTCACAAACTCCCCTGATGGCAGACGCGAATTTGAGATTCGCGTCGCCCCGTCGCGTGAACGCTCCGGAATGGAGAGTAATATGGCTGATTACATGGTGCGGGCAACCGCCGCGGACGCGCAGATACGCGCTTTTGCAGCGACATCGAGGGAGACGGTGGAATACGCGAGACAGGCGCATAACTTAAGTCCCGTGGTGACGGCGGCCCTGGGGCGGCTGATGACGGGCGGCGTGATGATGGGGAGCATGCTCAAGGGCGAGAGGGACATACTGACGCTGCAGATCAAAGGCGCGGGGCCGGTACGCGGCCTGACGGCGACGGCGGATGCCGCCGGCAATGTAAAAGGCTACGCTGACTCCCCTCAGGCGATGATGCCTCCAAACAGCGCGGGCAAGCTGGACGTGGGCGGCGTGATCGGCGCGGGCGAACTTACGGTCGTCAAGGATATGGGGTTGAAAGAGCCTTATGCCTCGACCATTGCGCTGACTACCGGGGAGATCGGAGATGATCTGACCTATTACTTCGCGGCCTCCGAGCAGACTCCGTCCGCTGTGGCGCTGGGCGTATTGATGGAGAAAAACAATACGGTAAAGCAGGCGGGCGGACTCATCGTCCAGCTCATGCCCGGCACGGACGAGGAGGTGGTCGGCAGGCTGGAAGAGAAACTGACACATATGTCACCAATCACGACTCTGCTGGAAGAGGGGAATACGCCGGAGCAGATTCTCGGAATCGTGTTAGACGGTATGCATCCGGAGATTACGGACACGATGCCTGTACGGTTCCGCTGTGACTGCAGCAGGGAACGGGTGGAAAAAGTACTCTTAAGTCTGGGGAAAGAGGAACTGCAGAGCCTCATCAACGAGGGACAGGGCGCGGAGCTGAACTGCCATTTCTGTAACAGGAATTATGCGTTTACGACAGAGGAGCTGCGGCGGCTCTCACACTCCCTCCAATCTTAAGTATGAAACAGGCGGAATGCAGCCATGCTAATTGATAGAATGATCGGTTTGCGGCAACCCCGCCCAGTGTGGAAGCGATTCTCAAGGAACCCCTTGGAGGGCGTCGGCGTTTGGCGAGGTATTGTCGAGCTTAGCGCCGTTACGCCCGGAGCGGAGCGCAAGCGCGGCGACGCAGAATCGCTTCCGCGCCGGGCATTGGTTCATATTGAATATATGTCATAGAAGAAAGGCGGTACTGCATGAAACACGGATTTCTCAAAGTGGCGGCGATGACCCCAAAGATCAGGGTGGCCGACCCCGAATACAACGCGAAAGAGATCTGCAGAGGCATCGAGGAGGCCTGCACGAACGGCGCGAAGATTATTGTTTTCCCGGAATTGTGTCTGACGGGCTACACCTGCGGCGACCTCTTTTTACAGGAGCTGCTGCTTGCACGGACGAGAGAGGCCCTGCTTCAGGTCGCGGAGGCCACGGAGGGAAGCGACGCCCTGGTGTTCGTGGGGCTGCCGCTTGAGAAAGACTGCAAACTCTACAATGTGGCGGCTGCACTGCAGAACGGGGAGCTGCTGGCCTTTATTCCCAAGCACTGTATTCCCTCTTATGCGGAATTTTACGAGACGCGGCACTTCTCGGCGGGGGAGGAGCGGGTGCAGGAGATTCTTTTTGAGGGGAAAAAAGTGCCGTTCGGCATGAACATTCTGTTCGAGGCGGACGCGCCCTGCGGCCTGACGGTGGGATGCGAACTCTGCGAGGACCTTTGGGCGCCGCTGCCGCCTGCGGTTATGCACGCTATGGCGGGCGCTGCAGTGATTGCCAACCTGTCCGGTTCCGATGAGACGGTGGGCAAGGACGAATACAGACGGATGCTGGTGAGCGCCTCCAGTGCCAGACAGATCGCGGCCTATATCTATGCGTCGGCGGGCGAGGGAGAGTCCACGCAGGACCTTGTGTTCGGCGGCCACAATATCATTGCGGAGAACGGGGTGGTCCTGGCGGAGGCGAAGCGGTTCTCGCCGGAGAATATCTACGCGGACATTGACGTCCACAGGCTGCGCCACGAGCGCCGCAGGATGTCCACCTACCCGGCGGGGAAGAGCGATTCGTACCGGATCATACCGATCCACCTGGAGGAGGAGGAGACGGCGCTTGCGCGCACTTTTGCTCCACAGCCTTTCGTGCCGGCAAACCGTGCAGAGCGGAAGAAACGCTGTGAGGAGATTCTGTCGATTCAGTCCTATGGCTTAAAAAAGCGCTGTGAGCACACGGGATGTCAGTCCGCGGTGATCGGTATCTCCGGAGGCCTGGATTCCACGCTGGCGCTTCTTGTTACGGCCAGGGCTTTCGATTTGCTGGGCCTTGAACGCAGGCAGATTACGGCGGCGACCATGCCCTGCTTCGGCACCACGGACAGGACTTATGACAATGCCTGCAAACTGGCGCGCACGCTGGGCGTGACGCTAAAAGAGATCGACATCAGGGAGGCTGTGACCATACATTTCCGGGATATCGGCCAGAAGATGGAAGAGCACGACGTGACTTATGAGAACGGACAGGCCAGAGAGCGCACGCAGGTTCTCATGGATCTGGCGAACCGCACGGGGGGCTTGGTCATCGGCACGGGAGATATGTCGGAACTGGCACTGGGCTGGGCCACCTACAACGGCGATCACATGTCCATGTATGGGGTGAATGCGGGCGTGCCCAAAACCCTGGTGCGCCATCTGGTACAGTACTGCGCGGACACCTGCGACAACGCCGAACTGCGCATGGTACTGTCAGACGTGCTGGACACGCCTGTGAGCCCGGAACTCCTGCCGCCGGTGGAAGGCGCGATCTCCCAGCGGACGGAGGATCTGGTGGGGCCTTATGAACTGCACGACTTTTTCCTCTATTATATGCTGCGCTGCGGTTTCGAGCCGGCAAAGATCTACCGCATCGCCTGCCGCTCCTTTGCGGACATATATGACAAAAATGTCATATTAAAGTGGCTCAAAATTTTTTACCGCAGATTCTTTGCGCAGCAGTTCAAACGCTCATGTGTGCCTGACGGACCGAAAGTCGGCAGCGTGGCTCTCTCGCCCCGCGGTGATCTGCGGATGCCCTCAGATGCCTGTGCGGCGATCTGGCTGCGGCAGACGGAAGAGCTGTAAGAGGAGGATCCGCCGCAGCCGCGGCGTCGGCAAAAGGCTGCCACAGGTACGGCAGCGCCGGTCAAGGCCGATACGCTTCCTCTACTCGCTCTCGGTATCCCCTTCGTTCTCCAGCGCTTTGTTGAGCGAAGAGGTGATGGCGTCCAGGAGGATCATGGATGTGTATTTGCTGTCGTCCGGATAGGTGACGCCCGCGAGGCTTTGGTTCGTGATGATCTGATCCGCCAGATCCTCGAAACAGGGCTGGATCAGGGGATACATGGCGGCCACGGCCTCGTCGAGATTGATCAGACGTATGGAGTTGATGTTTTTCTCGTCCACCGTCACCTCGATCTCCACCACGTTGTCATTTAAGATCAGGGAGGTCGTGTATACGCCCGGTATGTAAGTGTTCTCTGTCGTCTGCGTTACGGTTGACATGGTTTCCTTTTTCTCGTTCTTCGGCAGGAACATGATGATGAGCAGAACGATGAACAGGATACCGAGCACGGCAAAAATGCCGGTATATATCAACTCTTTTACGTGCAGAACGACGATTTTTGTCTTGGAACTCATAGGCTATCCCCATGGAAAATCTTTTTACTAATGTATGAGAGAGTCCGGGGAATTATACCAGATCACTCACAGGCCGTACCGGCCTCGCGATCCGCGATTGACAAACGGAAGGATTTAATGCTATTCTGTTACAGGAGCAAAGGTGTTCTTATTCGAGGGGATAAGAATGCCTTTTTGTGTGAAGCGAGAAGAATAGATGAGGGATTTGGCCACAGAGCGGGAAGAAAGGAAGGAAATCATGAGAAATCATTACACGAAGCAGGATATCATCAGACTGGTGGAGGAAGAGGACGTGGAATTTATTCGTCTGCAGTTTACGGATATCTTCGGCAATCTGAAAAATATGGCGGTGACGGCAAGCCAGTTGGAGAAAGCGCTGGACAACGGCTGCATGTTCGACGGCTCTTCCATAGAGGGTTTTGCCAGGATCGAGGAGTCCGATATGTGCCTGCACCCGGATTTAAGCACTTTCGAGATCTTTCCGTGGCGTCCTCAGCAGGGCAAGGTGGCGCGGCTGATCTGTGACGTGTGCAGGCCAAACGGGGAACCATTTGAGGGGGATCCCAGATATATCCTGAAGCGTGCGATCGGCGAGGCGGAGAAGCTGGGCTATTCCTTTGAGGTAGGCCCGGAGTGCGAGTTCTTCCTGTTCGACATGGATGAAAATGCGCTGCCGACGACGATCACCCACGAAAAAGCAGGCTATTTTGATCTGGGGCCTGTGGATTTCGGGGAGAATGCGAGGAGAGATATCGTGCTGACACTGGAGGATATGGGATTCGTCATCGAGTCCTCCCATCACGAGATCGCTCCCGCCCAGCACGAGGTGGATTTCGAGCATGACGAGGCGCTCTCCACGGCGGACAATATCATGACGTTCAAGCTGGCGGTCAAGACCATCGCCAAGCGGCACGGGCTGCACGCCACGTTTATGCCGAAGCCGACCTGTGGGGTGAACGGTTCCGGTATGCACATCAACATGGCATTATTTCAGGGCGGAAAGAATATTTTTATAGACGAAAACGATCAGTTCCGGCTGAGCAGGGAGGCATATTACTTCATCGGCGGTATCATGGAGCACATGAAAGGCATCACTGCCGTCACCAATCCGCTGGTCAATTCCTATAAGCGGCTCGTGCCCGGTTACGAAGCGCCCGTCTACATTGCGTGGAGCGTGACGAACCGCTCGCCGCTGATCCGGATTCCGGCCACGCACTCCGGCGGTGTCAGGATCGAGCTGCGCTCCCCCGACCCGTCGGCCAATCCGTATCTGGCGCTGGCGGTCTGCCTGCGCGCTGGGCTGGACGGCATCGTCAACCGGATCATGCCGCCTGAGTGCGTCGAGGGCAATATCTTTGAGATGAGCGCCGAACAGCGGGCCGCCAGGGGAATCAGGGAGCTGCCGGGCACGCTGATCGAGGCGATTCACTATATGGAAAAAGACGCGCTGATCGCGGATGTGCTCGGGGATCACGCCTATCAGAAATATATCGAGGCCAAAAAGGAGGAGTGGCACCGCTACCGTTCCCAGGTGACGGCGTGGGAGATCGACGAATATCTCAACAATTATTGATACAACAATTTGTTGTATAAAGAGAAAATCTGACAGACGGGAGGTGATCGTGTGACCAATATTGTCGTGGTTTTGCCGAAGCTGGAAGACGCCAGGGGCATTCGCAGTGTGCTGATGAAGAACGGTTTTCAGACGACGGTGGCCTGTGTGAACGGCGCGCAGGCGCTGAGCCATCTGCGGGACTTAAGCGACGGCATCGTCATCTGCAGCTATCGGATGGCGGACATGGTATATACGGAACTGCACGATTGCCTTCCGGAGGGGTTCGACATGCTGCTGCTGGCTTCTCAGGCGGTGCTGAACGAACACTGGCGGAGCGATATCATGAGTCTGGCCATGCCGTTCAAGGTGCATGACCTGATTAACACGGTGGATATGATGAGCCAGGCAATCCTGCGCAGGAGACGGCGGGAGAGAATGAAGCCGAGGCAGCGCAGCACGGAGGAGGACGCGCTGATACAGGAGGCGAAAGAGCTTCTGATGGGACGCAACCACATGAGCGAGGAGGAGGCTCACCGCTACATTCAGAAATCCAGCATGGACAGCGGCACCAACATGGTAGAGACAGCGCAGATGATCCTGGCGATGATGCGGGAGTAACTTTTTTTGACCGCACAGCATTTTTTGCACAGCAAAATACATTTTCTGAACTTTCCTTGCGGAGCGCTATCGCGTATGATAGGTACAGTACATACCGTAACAGTAAGGCCGCGAAGCGGCGGGAAAGGAAAGGGGTGTCTATGAAGTTTACGAAGATGCAGGGCTGCGGCAACGACTATATCTATATCAACGGTTTTAAGGAGCATATTCCGCAGGAGGATAAGCCGGAGCTGGTCAGAAAGATCAGCGACAGGCATTTCGGCGTCGGCGGAGACGGGGCGATTTTTATCAATCCGTCCGCGGAAGCGGATTTCGAGATGGAGATGTACAATGCGGACGGCAGCAGGGCCGAGATGTGCGGCAACGGCATCCGCTGCGTGGCGAAGTATGTCTACGACTTCGGCCTGACGGACAAAACCGACATAAGTGTCATAAGCTGCGGCAACATCAAATATTTACAGCTCTCTCTGAAAGACGGCAAAGTCGGGACGGTCAGAGTCGATATGGGCGCGCCTATTCTGGCCGCGGAGGAGATTCCCGTCACGCCGATGCCCGGCAGGGAGGGAGAGCGTATTGTCGGCGAGCCGATCATCGTGCAGGGCAGAGAATATGCGATGACATGTGTGTCGATGGGAAATCCTCACGCGGTGGTCTTTCTGGACGATGTGGCGCACATGGATATTGAGAAGATCGGGCCGTATTTCGAGACGCATGAGCGCTTTCCGAGAAAGATTAACACGGAGTTCGTCAAGGTGCTTGACAGGCATACGGTGCAGATGCGTGTGTGGGAGCGCGGCACGGGGGAGACGCTGGCCTGCGGCACGGGCTGCTGCGCGACGGTTGTGGCCTGTATCCTAAACGGTTTGACGGATCACGAGGTTACTGTTAAACTATTAGGTGGCGAAATGAAGATCGAGTGGGACGGCGCGGACGGTTCAGTCTATATGACAGGCCCTGCGGTCAGTGTGTTTACGGGGGAGTTCCCGATATAGACGCGGCGCCTTTGCAAAGCCGTGGGCCTCTGCGTATGCAGGGCTGCCTGAAGCACTTGTATGCGGGCCGTCCGTCACGCGACAGGAAAGGACAGGATAAATATGGTAAAAGTAAACGATAATTATCTGAAACTGCCGGGCAGTTATCTGTTCAGCACGATTGCGAAGAAAGTCAACGCCTATGCGGCGGCGCATCCGGACAAAAAGATCATCCGGCTGGGCATCGGCGACGTGACGCAGCCCCTGTCCCCGGCGGTGATCAGCGCGCTGCACGGCGCGGTGGACGAGATGGCGGACGCGGCTACGTTCCGCGGCTACGCGCCGGATCTGGGCTATGAATTCCTGCGGACGGCGATCGCGGACAGCGACTACAAGGCGAGAGGCTGTCAGATCGAGGCGGACGAGATCTTCGTGTCCGACGGCGCGAAGTGTGACTCCGGCAATATTCAGGAGATTTTCAGCGTAGACAATAAGATCGCGGTCTGTGATCCGGTCTATCCCGTCTATGTGGATACGAACGTGATGGCGGGCAGGACAGGCACATACAATGCGGAGACAGGCGTCTGGAGCGACGTGATTTATATGCCCTGCACGGCGGAAAACAACTTCGCGCCGCAGCTGCCGAAGACCGTTCCCGATCTGATCTATCTGTGCTTCCCGAACAATCCTACGGGATCGACGATCACGAAAGCACAGCTGCAGGAGTGGGTGGATTACGCGAACAGGAACGGCTCCGTGATCATCTACGACGCGGCTTACGAGGCCTATATCTCCGAGGCGGACGTGCCTCACACGATCTATGAATGCGAGGGGGCGAAAACCTGCGCGATCGAGCTGCGCTCTTTCTCCAAGAACGCGGGCTTCACAGGCGTGCGTCTCGGCTTCACCGTGATCCCGAAAGAACTGAAAGTCGGTGGCGTGGCCCTGCACGATCTCTGGGCGAGACGCCACGGCACGAAGTATAACGGCGCGCCCTACATTGTCCAGAGAGCGGGCGAGGCGGTGTACAGCGAGGCGGGAAAGAGAGAGACGAAAGAGCTGGTAGCTTACTATATGAAGAACGCGGCCTACATTCTGGACGGCTTGAAATCCGCGGGCTTTACCGTATCGGGCGGCGTGAACGCCCCCTACATCTGGCTGAAAGCGCCGAAAGGCATGACGAGCTGGGAGTTCTTCGACTATCTGCTGGAACAGGTGAACGTGGTCGGGACGCCGGGGTCGGGCTTCGGGCCCAGCGGCGAGACTTACTTCCGCCTGACGGCTTTCGGCAGTTATGAGAATACCGTGGAGGCGGTGGACAGGATCAGGAAGATATCGCTGTAGTATGCGGTGTATGGGAGTAATTGCCCATTGCAAAATGTGTCATATTTTGTTATTCTGAAAATGATATCGCGCACAGCATACAGGGCGCGGCATCAAAACATGTTTTCTTGTGAGGAGGAAAAGAATATGACAACTGTAATGACAAACGAGGCGGACGTGTTGACCGCGGCGACGGCGGGATTCCTGATCGTGGGCTACATTGTGTCTCTTGCGCTGACGATCCTGCTGATCGTGGCGCAGTGGAAGATTTTTGTGAAAGCGGGCAAACCCGGCTGGGGAGCGATCGTGCCGTTCTACAATCTCTACTGCCTGTTTGACATGTCGTTCGGCAATGGCTGGCTGTTTCTGCTGACGTTTGTTCCCTGCGTCGGCGTAGTGATGAATATCATTATGTATGTGAAGCTGTCGCAGGCGTTCGGCATGAGCGGCGCATTCGCGGTCGGGCTGATTTTCCTGCCCTATATCTTCATGCCGATTCTCGGTTTCGGCGGCGCGAGGTATGACGGACCCGTATAAATAGCGCATCAGAAAAAAGCAGCCTTTGTATTTTTTTCAAAACAAAGGTTGCTTTTTCATTTTTTTTATGTTATATACATAATATATTGTATACATGTATAAATGCAGTGAAGGAGACTCACCTTACGGAAAACGACAGGAATACGGCGCCACCGACTGAGAGCGCTGTTCGCGGGAAGTTCGGATCGGGAACACTCCGGAGCAGATCATTCGAACCGCATCGGATTTTTGGGGATGCGCCAGGGTGGTACGTAGCGCGCGTTAAGCGTAGAGAGAGGGTAAGGCGGCGATGCGTCTTGTCGGAGACGGCGGCTTACCAATGCGGGTGGTACCGCGGATCATCAGAGATATCCGTCCCGGAATGCTTTAGATGCATTCCGGGACTTTTTTGCGCGTATCAGCAGAGCCGGAAGGCATCCGGCCACGGCGGCGTGCCTGCACGGCGGCCGGGGCAGGATGCCTTCCGGCGAGCAACGCGAACGAGCGATGCAGGGCATCGCGAGTCTGCTGATACGACAAGAGAGAATCGTCGGCAGAGCCACGGCGGCGTGCCTGCACGGCGGCCGGGGCAGAAAGAAAATTCTATCAGGAGGAAAAAGCCATGACAGAGAAAAACATCTACAGGGACATCACGCTGCGGCAGATCAGTGAGAGCGACATTGGAAAAGAGGTTCGCGTGGCGGGCTGGATCGAGAATATCAGGGATCACGGCGGCGTTTCTTTTGTGGATCTGCGGGACATGTACGGCGTGCTGCAGATCGTCATGCGTGACACCACGCTGCTTGACGGACTTGTGCGGGAGATGAGCGTGTCCATAGAAGGGCTGATCGAACACAGGGACGAGGAGACGTACAATCCCCGCATTCCCACGGGCACGATCGAACTGGAAGCCCATAAGGTGGATGTGCTCGGCAAAGTGTATAAGCAGCTGCCTTTCGAGATCATGACCTCCAGGGAGACGCGCGAGGAAGTGCGTTTGAAATACCGCTACCTCGATCTGCGCAACCAGAAAGTGAAAGACAACATCATCTTTCGCTCACGGGTGATCGCCTATCTGCGGGAGAAGATGACGGAGATGGGGTTTCTGGAGATCCAGACCCCGATTCTGTGCGCCTCCTCGCCGGAGGGAGCCAGGGACTACATCGTGCCTTCCCGGAAGTATAAGGGCAAATTCTATGCGCTGCCCCAGGCGCCGCAGCAGTATAAACAGCTTCTGATGGTGTCGGGCTTCGACAAATATTTTCAGATCGCTCCCTGTTTCCGCGACGAGGACGCCAGGGCGGACCGCTCGCCGGGTGAGTTCTATCAGCTCGACTTCGAGATGAGCTTCGCGACGCAGGAGGACGTGTTCCGCGTGGGCGAGGAAGTGCTCTCGGCGACTTTCGAGAAGTTTGCGCCGGAGGGTTATGCGGTGACGAAAGCGCCCTATCCGGTGATCAGCTACAGACAGGCGATGCTGGAATTCGGCACGGACAAACCGGATCTGCGCAATCCGCTCAGGATCATTGACCTGACGGCGTTTTTCCAGGCGTGCACGTTTAAGCCTTTTCACGGCAGGACGGTCCGCGCGATCAAGGTGCACGCGGAGATGTCCAAGGGCTTCCACGAGAAACTTTTGAAATTCGCGACGGATATGGGCATGGGCGGACTCGGTTATCTGGAAGTGGCGGAGGATATGAGTTACAAGGGACCGATCGACAAGTTCATCCCCGAGGAGAAGAAAGGGGAGCTGGCGCAGCTGGCGCAGCTTGCCGCGGGCGATACGATTTTCTTCATCGCGGATAAGGAGGAGCGGGCGGCCTATTATGCGGGGCAGATCCGCAGTGAGCTGGGGCAGAAGCTCGACCTGATCGAGAAGAACGCCTACCGGTTCTGCTACGTCAATGACTTTCCGATGTTCGAGCTTGACCCGGACACCAAGCAGATCGGGTTCACGCACAATCCTTTTTCCATGCCGCAGGGCGGGCTGGAGGCACTCAACACGAAAGATCCGCTGGATGTGCTGGCCTACCAGTACGACATCGTCTGCAACGGCGTGGAGCTGTCCTCCGGCGCTGTCCGCAACCACGATATGGAGATTATGGTTCGGGCGTTCGAGATAGCCGGCTACGACGAAGAGACGCTGAAGAGTAAATTCGGGGCGCTCTACAATGCTTTTCAGTTCGGCGCGCCGCCGCACGCGGGTATGGCGCCCGGCGTGGACCGCATGATTATGCTGCTGCGGAATGAGGAGAATATCAGGGAAGTTATCGCATTTCCCATGAGCGGCACGGCGCAGGATCTCATGTGCGGCGCGCCAAATGACGTGACGGAACAGCAGCTGCGCGAAGTGCATATCAAGATCAGAAGTTAAGGAGGACGACATGGCAAATATCATCAGTGACGAGACAATAGAATATGTAGGAATCCTCGCCAAACTGGAACTGTCCGGCGAGGAGAGAGAGCAGGCCAAATCGGATATGGGCAGGATGCTTGACTATATCGACAAGCTGGGCGAGCTGGACACCACGGGCGTGGAGCCCATGTCGCATGTCTTTCCGGTGCAGAATGTGTTCCGCGAGGACGTGGTGACAAACGGCGACGAGAGAGAGGCGTTACTGGCCAACGCGCCAGAGCAGAAAGACGGCATGTTCGTCGTCCCGAAGACATTTGCGTAAAGAAAGAAGTAAGTAAGAGAGGGCAGAGCGATGACAATCACGGATATGACAGCGCTGCAGCTGGCGGAGGCGATCCGGTCGGGGCAGACCACCGCCGTGGAAGCTGCGGAGGCTATGCTTGCGAGTATAGAAGCGAAAGAGAAGAAATACAACTGCTATGTGACGGTGGACGCGCAGGGTGCGCTGGCACAGGCGAAAGACGTACAGGCGAGGATCGAGGCCGGGGAGCTTACGGGGGCGCTGGCCGGCGTGCCCGTGGCCATCAAGGACAATATGTGCACGGCGGGGCTGCTCACCACCTGTTCTTCCAGAATTCTGCATAATTTTGTGCCGGCCTATACGGCGGAGGCAGTACTGAACCTGCAGAAAGCGGGGGCGGTGATCTTAGGCAAGACGAATATGGACGAGTTTGCCATGGGATCCACCACGGAGACGTCAGCCTATGGCGTGACCCGCAATCCGTGGAATGCGGAACACGTGCCGGGCGGTTCGTCTGGCGGCTCCGCGGCCGCGGTGGCGGCGGGTGAGTGCTCCTGTGCGCTGGGCTCCGACACGGGCGGCTCCATCAGACAACCGGCATCCTACTGCGGCACGGTGGGGATGAAGCCGACTTACGGCACGGTGTCCCGCTACGGGCTGATCGCCTACGGCTCCTCGCTGGACCAGATCGGGCCGCTTGCACGGGACGTGGCTGACTGCGCGGCTCTGCTTACGGTTATCGCCTCCCACGATGAGAAAGATTCTACGTCCATAGCACGGGAGGATACGGATTTTACGGCGGCTCTGCGCGACGATGTAAAAGGCATGCGGATCGGCATTCCTAACGACTATTTTGGAGACGGCCTGGACGGCGAGGTGAAAGACGCGGTGCTTGCCGCGGCGAAAGCGCTGGAGAAAAAAGGCGCCATTGTGGAGCATTTCGATTTAAGTCTGGTGGAGTATGCGATCCCTGCCTACTATACGATCGCGGCGGCGGAGGCCAGCTCCAACCTTGAACGCTTTGACGGCATCAAGTACGGCTACCGCACGAAAGAGTATGCGGGACTGCACAATATGTATAAGAAATCCCGCTCGGAAGGTTTCGGCGCGGAGGTGAAGCGCCGCATCATGCTTGGTTCTTTCGTGCTCAGCTCCGGCTACTATGACGCCTACTATCTGAAAGCGCTGCGCGTCAAGGCGCTGATCAAGCAGGCGTTCGACGATGCGTTTGCCAAATATGATGTGATCCTGGGGCCGGTGGCACCCACCACGGCGCCCAGGCTGGGAGAAAGTCTTGCGGACCCGATCAAAATGTATCTCGGCGACATCTACACCATCGCCGTGAACCTGGCAGGGCTTCCGGCGATCAGCCTGCCCTGCGGCAGGGACAGAAAAGGGCTTCCCATCGGCCTGCAGCTGATCGGGGACTGCTTTCAGGAGAAAAAGCTGATACAGGCGGCATACACTTATGAACAGGCACGGGGCGCGTTCCCGACACCGGCAGAGGAGGTGGCGTAAATGGCGAGAGAATACGAGACGGTCATCGGTCTGGAAGTACATGTGGAACTGGCGACGAAAACCAAGATCTTCTGCGGCTGTTCCACGGCTTTCGGCGCGGAGCCGAACACCCAGACCTGCCCGGTGTGCACGGGAATGCCGGGTTCGCTTCCTGTCCTGAACAGACAGGTGCTGGAATATGCCATCGCGGTCGGGCTGGCGACGGACTGCGAGATCACCCGCCACGCGAAGTTTGACAGGAAGAATTACTTCTATCCGGACAATCCGCAGAACTACCAGATATCCCAGCTCTATCTGCCCATCTGCCGAAACGGCGGCGTGGAGATCGAGACGGCGGAGGGCGGCGCGAAGAGAGTAGGCATCCATGAGATTCATATGGAGGAAGATGCCGGCAAGCTGATCCATGACGAGTGGGCCGACTGCTCGCTGGTAGATTATAACCGCTCCGGCGTGCCGCTCATCGAGATCGTGTCCGAGCCGGACATGCGCAGCGCTGAGGAGGTCATCGCCTACTTAGAGAAACTGCGCCTGATCATCCAGTATCTCGGCGCTTCCGACTGTAAGCTGCAGGAGGGATCCATGCGTGCGGACGTCAATCTCTCCGTGCGCGAGGCCGGTGCGGAGAAGTTCGGCACCAGGACCGAGATGAAGAATCTGAACTCTTTTAAGGCGATCTCCAGAGCTATCGAGGGTGAGACGGAACGGCAGATTGATCTGCTCGAATCCGGGGAAAAAGTCATACAGGAGACGCGGAGATGGGATGATGTGAAAGGCGAGTCCTACGCCATGCGAAGCAAGGAGGACGCGCAGGATTACCGCTATTTCCCCGATCCGGATCTGGTGCCTGTCGTGGTGAGCGACGAGATGCTGGAGGAGATTCGGGCGAAACAGCCGGAATTCAGAACCGAGAAGATGAAGCGCTACAGGGAGGAATTCGGCATTCCCGACTACGATATCGAGATCATCACTGCCTCCAAGCATATGGCGGATCTCTTCGAGGCGGCCACGGCGATCTGCGGCCAGCCCAAAAAAGTCTCCAACTGGCTCATGGGGGAGACACTGCGGCTGATGAAAGAGAGAGAGGTTGAGGTGGAGGATCTGCGCTTCTCGCCGGAGAATCTGGCAAAACTGATCGCGCTGACGGATGCGGGAACGATCAACAGTTCCGTCGCGAAAGAGGTCTTCGAGGCGATGTTCGGGGAGAATGCGGATCCTGAGAAGTATGTGGAGGAGCACGGCTTAAAGAACGTCAGCGACGAGGGCGCGCTGCAAAAGACCGTCGAGGAAGTGATCGCCGCGAACCCGCAGTCCGTCGCGGACTACAGAAACGGCAAGGAGAAAGCGATCGGTTTCCTGGTGGGGCAGACCATGAAAGCCATGAAAGGCAAAGCAGATCCCGCGGCGGTGAACCGAATGTTAAAGGAGCTGCTGTGACGGATGCGCGTCATTCACAGAATTGAAGAAATTCAAGGAACCGGACGACCAGTGCCGGTTCTTTGTTCGTGACGGGGATGCCGAGGACGATGTCGGCGGGATAGCCCTGATAGTCGTACTGCGGGTCAGCCAGATAGTCATAGTAGCCGGCGTCCGCGAGACGATTGTCCTCGGTGAGGATGATGCCCACCGCCACGGGCTTGTCCATGGTGGACGGATCGCGGTGATTGATGACGAAGTCTTTCGGGTTGACGCGCTCCTCCTCGCTGTAGAAAGTGTCGTCGTCGCCCGCAAAGGTGGCGGCATCCGTGTAGTAGAAATACGCCCCGTATTTGGCCAGTTCCTCCTCCGAGAAGAGTGCTGTCAGGTCATAGAAATACTCGTTCTGGGCATATTTCTCAAAAGTCTCTGTCTCCGCGACAATCGCGTGTACCATGTTGGCCTGCATCATGGCGAGCATTTTTTCCTGATTGGAGATGGCATACTGGGAGCCCATGTTCTCGGAGAGCGCGACAGAAGTGTCGAAGTACACCTGGTACTCGTCGGGATCGATCCCGGCGAACTCCTGAAATTCCTCGGCCCAGGCCGTGGAGAGATCTGTGTTCTCGTAGGTCACGTTGGCGTTGACGAAAGCGGCGTAGAAGCCATAGTCCCTGTTCGTCACGAACTGGTAGATAAAGAGAGCCGCGAAAGCCAGAACGGCCAGCACAACGAGGGTGTGCACTTTATAGTAGTCCCAGAAGTAGGAGAGTTTCTGAGAAAAAGTCATGGTGCTTAACGCTTTCTTCTGTTCTTCTCTGATCTCATCGATGACGGACATGGCGGTCACTCCTTATAGCGATATACTCTATTATAGCAAAAATCGAAAAGGAAACAATAAAGAAACAATAAAGATACCATAAAGATACGCGGAAGCTTTAGCCGGCAGGGCGTGAACTTGGCGGCGCGCGCAAATTGACAAATCTGTCCGCTGAGCATATAATAATTAAGAATATTGTCTAAAATGCCATATAGGCGGTAAAAGGGACAGAAAATCATGAGAAACGCACAGAAACGGGAAGTGCTGGAATGTATCGAAAGTCTGCACCAGGCCCACGAAGAAATCAGACAGGCTCTGCATAAGGATGACGTGAAGTCAGCGCGCGCCATGCTCGGCGAATGTCAGGAGTTTGCCGTGTCTCTCGGTGAGAGCATTGAAAAGCTGGAGGGAGAAGGGCATGTGACGGTGTCTTATCTGGAGCAATACTGTGAAACTCTGTTCCATGTATATGAAGCGACTGATCAGGGGAGCGCCGGTGCGGACAAGGTCTTAAAAACGCTGCGCAGACAGCTGATCAGAGTGGAAAACAGCGCGAAGCATGATATCCCGGTCAGATGGGAGATCGTGTTCTTCCCTTACAAGGTATCGATGTGGGACAGCCTGGAGAGCGTGTATCTTGCGGCGAAAGAGGATCCGGACTGCGATGTGTACTGTGTGCCGATTCCCTACTATGACAAGAATCCGGACGGCAGTCTGGGCAGAGAGTACTATGAGGGTACGGAGTATCCCGATGATGTCGAAGTGACGGACTGGCGCAGCTACAACCTGGAAGAGCGCAGGCCGGACGCCGCCTATATCCATAATCCGTATGATCAGTGGAATCATGTGACAAGCGTGCATCCGATGTACTATTCCCAGAACCTGAAAAAGTATGCGGACATATTAGTATATATACCTTATTATTCTACGACGGGAGGCATGAGCGCGGCGCAGGAATTCTGTCCTGCCTATTTACACACGGACTATATTGTGATTCAGTCTTCGGGAATCAGGAAATATTTTCACGAAATTATTCCCGATGAAAAGTTCCTGCCCTTTGGCAGTCCGAAATTCGACAGCGTCGTCAGAAGATGTCAGAATCCGCCGGAACCGCCGGAGGCATGGCGGCGTTATATGGACGGCAAAAAAGTATATTTCTACAACACCAGCATTAACGGTATGCTGGCCAATACGGAAAATTTCCTGAAGAAGATGAGATATGTCTTTGACACGTTCAGAGACAGGGAGGATGCCTGCCTGCTATGGCGGCCGCATCCTCTGCTGGAATCCACGTTTGATTCCATGCGCGCATCATACAGAGAGCAGTACGATGCGCTGAAAAGAGAGTTCGTGGAGAATGAGATCGGCATTCTGGATGAGACGCCCGGTATTGAGAAGACGATCGCGCTGTCCGATGCCTACATCGGCGACAGCGGGACAAGCGTCACTTCTCTGTTTGGCGTTGTGGGGAAGCCCATGTTTCTGCTGAACAATGCCATCCACAACGAGCCCGGGGATGACGACTGGAGAGGGGACATTGTCAGGGGGCCTATGGGAGGATACCGGCGTGACAGATGGGTTGTCACGCAGGGAAATAAGCTCTATCACTCCCCGGACGACGATTATCACTATCACTATTACTGCGATCTGTCTCCTTACGCGTCCGGCGGCTATTATGCCAACGCGTTTGAGAAAAACGGGAAAGTCTATGTGTGTCCGGCCAATGCCAGGGAGATTCTGGTGGTGGCGGAGGGCAGAGTAGAGAAGCGCATCCCGCTGATGGATGTGGGAAAAAACCGGTGGGCATTCGGCGGCGGCGGAGAGTTTGAACATTATATCTTTTTGTGGCCCAATGAATACCCATATATTGTCAGGTTTGACACGGACGACGAGAGCATTGTCTATCTGGATCCCCATACGGAGATTCATCAGACAGAGGTGAACGGAGAAAAGCGCTGGGGCGCAAGAGGGATTGTCGACCGAAAGCTGTTACTGTGTTCTCCGGTCAATGACACGGTGGTTTCGCTGGATATCGACGACTGCACGGCGGAGCCGGAGATTCTCCACAGCAGGGCGGCACTGACCGGCGGATGTATGGGCATGTCGCTTGACCCTGACGGGGAAAGCTTATGGCTCTTTCCGTATGAAGGCTATGTGCTTACAAAATGGAATATGAGAAACGGGGAACTGAAAGAATATTCCGGCGTGCCGGAAAGTTTTCGGTGTTATGACAGAGTCAAAAAATGTGAGAACATGGAACGCCCGTTTGCCAATATTGTCTATGACGGGGACTATGCTTACATCGCTCCGCTGTGGGGCAACATGTTCATCCGCATGGAGCGGAGCACCGGCAGGATGGAAGAATGGATTCCGCCGTTTCCGCTGCCCAAAGAACCTGCAAACGGCTATTACAATGACTATACCAGAGGAAATTTTGTGGGATATGCCGATGAAAATGGCGAGTTGAAAGGTTACGGTTATTTTTCTTTTTATGACAGAAAACTGTACACGCTGGATTTGGCGGCGAACACTTATAAGGAAATCCCCATCGTGTATGACAAGGCGGAATTGAAAGCACATGAGCCGGGTTTCTGCGTACAGTCCGAGTGGATTCCCTATGCGGCGATTGAAAGCGCGTTCTATTCTCTCGGAGAATTTGTGGACGGTAAGACGGTGGGAGAGGCGTACGACAAGGACAAACAGCTTGCGGCGTTTGAGAGCGTCACGGCAAACCATGACGGAACCTGCGGGGAGCATGTTCATCGCTTCGTGAAAGACAGGATGACGGAGAGAAGGAGAAAGACATGATCAAAGTAATCACATACGGCACTTTTGATCTTTTCCACGAAGGACATTATAATCTGTTAAAACGCGCAAAGGATCTGGGCGATTATCTGATTGTGGGCGTGACGACGGAGAGTTATGACCAGACCAGGGGAAAACTCAACGTGGTGGACTCGCTGATGACCAGAATCGAGAATATCAGAAAGACAGGATTTGCCGATGAGATTATCATAGAGGAGAGCATCGGACAGAAAATTCAGGATATCAAGAAATATCAGGTGGATATTTTTACCGTCGGTTCGGATTGGGTCGGTCAGTTTGACTACCTGAAAGATTATTGTAAAGTGATTTACCTCGACAGGACCAAGAATATTTCCAGCACGATGCTGCGTGAGCAGAATATGCAGATTCAGCGGATCGGTGTCATCGGCACGGGGCGGATCGCGCAGCGTTTCATGCCGGAGGTCAGGCAGGTAAGCGGTGTCAACGCGCAGGCGGTATACAATCCGCACAGAGAAAGCGCCGCCCGTTTCGCCGAGAGGTGGGGGCTGGACTGCTATGATAAACTGGATGATTTCTACGCGGCGGTAGATGCCGTCTATATTGCGTCGCCGCACGAGACACACTATGATTATATCAAGTCGGCCCTGCAGCATGATAAACATGTGCTCTGCGAGAAGCCGATGGTGCTGAAAGAAGCAGAGGCAGACGAGCTGTTCCGCATGGCCAAGGAGCGAAAGAAAATCCTGTTCGAAGGGATTAAGACTGCCTATTGCCCGGGGTTTAATCAGCTGATGGGAATCGCGTGCAGCGGGATGATCGGCAATATCAGGAATATCGAGGCCTGCTTTACCAAGCTGGAAAGAACGGACGGCAGGGAACTGACGGACTTAAAATATGGCGGCAGCTTCGTAGAATTAGGAAGCTATTGCATGCTGCCGATTATGAAGATCTTTGGAGAAAACTACACGGATGTCCGTTTTGATATGATCAAGGCGGAGAACGGGCTGGATCTCTTTACCAAGGCATTCTTCACATACCCGAACGGCATGGCGACGGCCACGTGCGGATTGGGCGTGAAAGCGGAGGGAAAACTGTTGATCTCGGGGACGAAAGGATATATTGTGGCAGAGCCGCCGTGGTGGAAGACGACATATTTCGAGGTGCATCACGAGAACCCGGGCGAAGTGGAGAAGTATTCGGACAGATTCATAGAGGAAGGGCTCCGATATGAGGTCAGCGACTTCCTGTCTATGATCAATGGGAGCAGCAAGAGCAAGTTTAAGCTGACGCGCAGCGAGTCGGTGGCATTTGCCAGCGTGATGGAGAAGTTCCTGAAAGAAAATCAGAGAGGCTGAATACAACAATCTATCGGGATCAAGAATTATTGTGGGGAGAGGATGTGAATCTATGATGAAAATCTGGGCGCATAGGGGCTGCAGCCAGAGATATCCGGAAAACACGCTGTTAGCCTTTGAAAAGGCAATCCATGTCAGCAAATTGACCGGTATTGAGCTGGATATCCAGCTGACCAGAGACGGACATATGGTCGTGATCCATGACGAGCGGGTAGACCGCACGACGGAAGGGATTGGCTATGTCAGGGATTATACGCTGGCGGAGCTGAAAAAACTGCATATCTATGCGGATGAAAATCCAACGCAGCAGATTCCGACCATAGGGGAAGTGCTGGATCTGATAGAGCCCGCGATGCGGTCGGGGCTGCGGCTGAACATCGAGCTGAAAAACAGTATATACCCATATGAGGGGATGGAGAGACAGATCGTAGATTTGATTCATACAAGAGAATTGCAGGAGCAGGTGGTCTATTCTTCTTTCAGCGCACGCTCTCTGGAAAAGGTAAGAGAGTTGGATCCTGAGACGGAAATAGGCATATTGGATACGAAAGTCTCGGACTGCCTCTTCAAATTGCAGGGCGGCTGCGGCGCAAATGTTCTGCATCCCTATTGGCAGGGAATCGATCTGCCGCCGGAGCGCCTGCGGGGATATACGGTGCGGGCATGGCTGTCCGGACATCTGTATCCTGAGAAGCCTACAGGAACGCGGCTGGACCTGAGCGCTTTGGAGGCGAAAGGGATTACGGACCTGTTCCTGAATGAGCCGGAAGTGTATGCGGATTAGATTGTCGGAAGAAAAGCAGGGATGTTCAGAGATTGATGTATTGAAATATGATAAATACCTGTGATATAATGACTCAGAAGCATAAAGTGTATATATAGTATTATATAATAAAAGAAATTTAATCACGCGGTAACTTTTGCGTGTTTAGATATGGCTGTGGGGAAAGAATCACAGCGCAGTACCTTGACAATTTCATACTTTATATCAGAAGAGACAAAAAACAGTAAACGAAAAACCGCTTGCAATCCCTGCCCGCATCTGCTATAGTATAGCTGTCGGCAGCGATCTGGCTGCCGGATCCGGCTGCGGATAGGAGATTTTCCATATCCCGCCGTTTCGTCACAGGATCAGGCTCAGAGAGATGGCGTCCGATGAGTTCAAACCATTGCGCACATCTCCATTCGAGAGCAGATACCCCAGCGAAAGAAACAGACAACAGGATAGCAGAGCGTGGGAAAGTGCAGTGGTGCGGCAGCTTGTTTTCTCAGAAAACAGGAAGACAGGAAGTACAAACGATTTTTCGGTCAATCGGCATTTCGGCTTTCCCATGCGGAAAGGGAGGTGTAAGTGACACGGAAGACAAACAAAACCAAAGACGTAAGAAGCGGACAGGAGGCAAAAGGGAATCCCGGTGTGCGGAATACCGGGCTGCGGGATAATTCCGCCAAGATCATCTTTGAAGATCCGATCCTGTGCGCACAGTTCCTGCGGGGCTACGTGGATATCCCCATCCTAAAGGACGTGCAGCCGGAAGACATCGAGGACGAGACGGAACGCTTCGTCCACCTGTTCACGGAAGAGAGGAACTCAGATGTGGTGAAACGCATCCGCTTGAAAGATAAGGGGAATGGTGAAATACCGTTTTATCTTATTTCCCTTATTGAACATAAGTCGGATGTGGACTATAATGTAGTCATGCAGATACTGCGTTACATGGTGTTCATCTGGGAAGACTATGAAAAAAGGCAGGAGAGGAAACGGAAAGGCATCAGCAGGACGAAAGGGTTCCGCTACCCGCCGGTACTGCCCATCGTATACTACGAGGGGACAGGCAGGTGGACGGCAGCACTGAGGCTCCATGAGAGAGTCTATTTAAGCGATATGCTGGGAGAGTACATTCCCGATTACCGGTGCCTGATGGTGCAGCTGAACCGGTACAGCAACCGGATGCTGATGGAGAAAGAGGACGAGCTTTCCATCGTGATGATGTTAAACCGCCTGCAGAAAACAGCGGACTTTGCCGTGCTGCAGGAGGAGGTGCCTGCGGAATACCTGGAGAGGGTGACGGCGGGGACGCCGGAGTATCTGCTGGGGATCATAGGGCAGGCAGTGGAAATCCTGTTAGGCAGGCTGAATGTGCCGAGAGAGGAGGCGCAGAGGTATGCGGAGCAGGTAAAGGAGCGTAAGGTGGGCGAGTTATTTGCGCATTTTCAGGGATATGATGTGCAGGCGACGAGGCGTGAGGCCAGGGCAGAGGGCAGAAAAGAAGGCAAGATGGAAGCTCTCCGCATTTTTATAAAATCGAATCAAAGGCATGGCATTTCCAGAGAAGCTACCAAAGCCGACTTGGTGGAGTTGTACTCCTTAAGCAGCGAAGCGGCGGAGGAGAATCTCAGGCTGTATTGGGAAGAATAAGACTTCGGAATGTGAATAATTAAATACAGAAAATATTCAGAACTCCTGATATAAAGTGTGAAATTGACTTTATATCGGGAGTTTTTTGCTGTTCTAAATGAAGTCAAAATCGGTGGCTGTGAGGAGAAAAAATGATGCATTTCAAAGTT